>NZ_CP077769.1:3701666-4318611 GCF_020386615.1 Chitinophaga pendula | reverse complement strand
GCGCCCTCCGTATTTTTCAACTGCTTGATGGCTTCCACATCTCCGACAAATTGGGTGTTTTTCCAGTCAGATGATCGTTGGGTCTGCGACAACACATATTTATTGCCTTCATTAATACCAGGCCAGAACTCCGCATGGTGAGGCCAATACGAAGCAAAAATATCATATGTTTTTCTACCCAGCAGGTAATCCGTTTGCTGCAGCTCTTCTTGCAGGATCTTACCAAACTGCTCGTCACTATAAGGAGCCGTCCAGCCGCCATGTTTGAAACCACCGGAAGTATCTTCTTCTGGACCACCGGGTGCTTGCATTACACCATCCAGGGAAAGCATCGTTAATACAGTTATTTTTCTCATCGTATTCGCGTTTATAATAAAGACAAATGTTATTGACAATACAAAACTACGGTGCATAGCAATAGGCAATACGGTATGAAAAAGACAACTTAGGGGGTGATTCCCGACAAAAAACTGACGCGCTAAACAAAATATCTTTGACAGGCTGAACAAACTCGCCAGTCTGCTTCCATACTACCTTTGTCATACAAAGACAAAAAAATGGAAAACGTAATAATCGCAGACAACTACAACGGAGCATTGCAAAGACCCCTCCATAACGGTAATACAGCTACTACCACCACTACTGATGTAATTAAGGGGATAGACCTCACTAGTAAGGTCGCCGTCGTTACCGGCGGATATGCCGGCATCGGTCTCGAAACCGTAAAGACGCTCACCCGGGCTGGCGCCACAGTATGGGTACCCGCCCGCGATATCGATAAGGCGGCTAAAAACCTCGAAGGAGTAACCGGTGTCACCCTCAAACCGCTGGATCTGATGGACCCCGCTTCTATCGATCGCTTTGCCGAAGAGTTCCTGGCTACCGGCAGTCCCTTGCACCTGCTCATCAACAATGCCGGTATTATGTGGGTACCCCTGCGCCGCGATGCGAGAGGGTTTGAATCACAACTATCAACAAACCACCTGGGACATTTCCGGCTTACCGCTCGACTCTGGCCGGCATTGAAAGCGGCGGAAGGCGCACGTGTGGTAGCAGTCTCCTCCTACGGACACCATATCGCTCCCTTTGATTTCGAAGATCCCAATTTCGAACAGCGGGAGTACCAAACCCTGCTGGGATATGGACAAGCCAAAACGGCTAATAACCTGTTCGCCGTAGAATTGGATCACCGCGCCAGGGCATTCGGTGTAAGGGCATACTCCCTGCATCCGGGTTCCATCAATGGCACCGACCTGGGCAGAGAAGCCCCTATGGAGCTGTTCATCCAGATGGGTACACACGACAAAGAGGGCAATATCATCCCCGAAGTAGAACAGCGCCTGAAGACGATACCACAGGGTGCCGCTACCACCGTATGGTGTGCTACAAGTCCGTCACTCAATGAAATAGGAGGGGTGTACTGTGAAGATGCCGATATTGCAGACCTGGATAATGGAGACATCGACCACCACTTCGACGATCCTTCCAGCCTGAGAGGCGTAATGCCCTATTCCGTAGATGTCGCTAATGCACAGCGCCTATGGGCACTCTCCGAAGAGATGACAGGTATTAAATTCCCGGTAGTATAACAAACGCACCTGCGTCTTTGTGGTTTTGTCAGCATTAAAGTAATTTACAGTACATGGATTTCGAAATACGATATATAACACCCGATATCAAGCTGTCCGAATTCAAAGGAGAAGTATATAAAGCGGAAGCGGCTTTTCAGCACCATATCCTGATATGGTACATATTGGGAGAGTCGAAGATCATACAGGGAGATAAGAGTTTTACACTGGGAACAGGGTCCATATTTCTGATCCCCAGGAATCACGTGGCGACATTCATCAACTATGCAAAAGAAGGACAAAACCACAAAGCCGTGGTGATGCACCTGGAGCCGGAACGGCTGAAACAATATTACCAAGAGAACCCACCGGTGGCAGTCAGAAATCCCATAAAAGGCATTGTCAGCTTTGAAAAACATCCGCTGCTGGAAAGTTGCCTGGCCTCATTGATCCCATATTTCGATATACCAGGTACCTTCCCGGAAAACATCGCCTCGATGAAGATCAACGAAGCGATCACCATACTGCGTACCATACACCCAGATATCGACAGCATACTGGCCGATTTCGAAGAGCCGGGTAAGATAGACCTCGCAGGATATATGGAACAGCACTACATGGTCAATCTACCTCTCGAACGTTTCGGCTACCTCACCGGTAGAAGTCTCTCTACCTTCCACCGCGACTTCCGAAAGATCTACAACACCACACCCCAGCGCTGGCTGACAAAAAAAAGATTATCACTGGCACACTATCACCTGCAGGAAAAGAAAAAACGCCCTTCAGATGTATACCTCGAAGTAGGATTCGAAGACCTGTCGCATTTCTCTTTCGCCTTCAAAAAACAATTCGGCTATTCCCCTGCAGAACTATCTACCCGCGCCCGATCGGCCGGTATGTAACGGTCCAGTCTTAATTCCTATAGGTTCAATTACAACGCTACTTGCCACGATGGCTGACGACGAAACTATGGAATTTCAATTCCTGTATGGTACAATTAAATCCATCGCATTCAACATGGACGCAATGATCAAGATGATTTCAATTACTCAATAGTCCAATTAAAACGGTTGGTAGCAACCGCCTCTGCATCAACTCTACCAAGTTTCAATTCTTCAATAGTCCAATTAAAACTGGTGCAAGCAGCATGAGAAATACCGGCAATTACACGTTTCAATTCTTCAATAGTCCAATTAAAACAAAACAGCCTACAGAATTATTCAGAGACGATTTCATGTTTCAATTCTTCAATAGTCCAATTAAAACAAAACAGCCTACAGACTTATTCAGAGACGATTTCATGTTTCAATTCTTCAATAGTCCAATTAAAACTGGGAGGTGGCGCTACAACTTTCGCCGGATTAACGTTTCAATTCTTCAATAGTCCAATTAAAACGATCAGGACGGTAAATTCCGCCACGAGGTAATCATGGGTTTCAATTCTTCAATAGTCCAATTAAAACTTAGTTGGCCCCCCGGCAGTAATGTTGCTGTCAGACTTTTCAATTCTTCAATAGTCCAATTAAAACTAAAGCAACGTTTAAAGGTCAGTATTTGAGCTTCTGGTTTCAATTCTTCAATAGTCCAATTAAAACACCCTGGGCTTCAAAAGCGTAATCTCCGGCAGCCTGTTTCAATTCTTCAATAGTCCAATTAAAACGTAGTAAAAATAGAAACGGAAATCGAATTTGAAATGTTTCAATTCTTCAATAGTCCAATTAAAACAACCGGTTCGATGCAACCTCGCTTAGAACTTCGCTCAGTTTCAATTCTTCAATAGTCCAATTAAAACTAATAACCCTTTGATTAACAACAATAACGTAGATCAGTTTCAATTCTTCAATAGTCCAATTAAAACCATAGGCCATTTTTATATCTGTCCCGATAATAATCCGTTTCAATTCTTCAATAGTCCAATTAAAACTACAAACACATATAGGGGAGTTGTGGGTAATATGTAGTTTCAATTCTTCAATAGTCCAATTAAAACCACGAATAATGTCACCAAATTGTAATCTTAACCGCGTTTCAATTCTTCAATAGTCCAATTAAAACCAGCAGATTACCGACAGCCTGCCCAATGCCAGATAGTTTCAATTCTTCAATAGTCCAATTAAAACATTCACCCGGTAGTCGCCAACAAGACCACAGTAAAGTTTCAATTCTTCAATAGTCCAATTAAAACGGATTCTATGTATTGCGGCTTAATGATTACGTCTATCGTTTCAATTCTTCAATAGTCCAATTAAAACACACGCCCTGGCCCATTGCCAAGAGTGTAGAAAAGGGTTTCAATTCTTCAATAGTCCAATTAAAACTCACTCCGCCCATCAGTTGCAGGTAGTCAACGACAAGTTTCAATTCTTCAATAGTCCAATTAAAACGAAGCTGCTCTTCGCTAAAGGATATTACGTTTTTGCGTTTCAATTCTTCAATAGTCCAATTAAAACGGAGGAAAATAACGACGAAATAAGAAGCGGTATCTAGTTTCAATTCTTCAATAGTCCAATTAAAACTGCAAAGCTCACATTAGAGAAGTATGGTTCAGAAAAGTTTCAATTCTTCAATAGTCCAATTAAAACGTGATGCCTGGTGATCGTAATGCTTTCATGCCAAGGAGTTTCAATTCTTCAATAGTCCAATTAAAACGAAAGCCCAAGGGATTATAAATGGTATATAACTGCGTTTCAATTCTTCAATAGTCCAATTAAAACGGGATATCAGGTGTCTAATCAGGTAGAGAATCAAGGTTTCAATTCTTCAATAGTCCAATTAAAACTTTGGTACATGTAAAAGCTCGTCAAATGTTAGAATGGTTTCAATTCTTCAATAGTCCAATTAAAACCTAACCTTTCAAATAACTGAACCATGGAAAGAGATTTGTTTCAATTCTTCAATAGTCCAATTAAAACCCGTTTCAATGCGCACCAAAAAAAGGCCATTTTACGGCCTTTTTCCATTTCTAACAATAAACTTTTTAAGTAAAAAGTCGTCGAACTAAAATAGTAAGATTTCGCCTGGAGAACGACGACTTGTATAATACTTTAGTATTCAATTAATTATCAATAAATGTATGTCAAAGAACTGGTTAGTCGGAGTATAGAATTACTTCTTCGACGACTAGAGTATGTTGTCAAGTTCATTACGCTCTATACCTATGACTTGCTTTTCCAGCCATTTTTCATCTCTGCTACTGAAGATGATGATGCTGTCTTTATGAACGTTCATGATATCTTTTGCTGTTGCTAATAGTTCTTTCAGTTTTACTTCGGTTATTTCACCTTCGAATACGCTATTTTGTATCCAGTTGAGATAGCGTCGGCAGAGTTTGAGCATTTTTCCTACACGTTGTTGTTCTATATCGTAAACAAGTATAATATACATTTACCACCAGGCTTTAAATGGTTGATAGCCTTCCATGTCCAGAATATGTTTGACCAACTTATAACATTCAAGTTTTACCAGGTGTTTGTAGCTGACATTCCTTTTTAAGGAGCGGTGCATGATAGTCTCTGATAGACGTTCATCCCAGGATTTTACTACTTTTTTCCGTCCGCTTTCTTTCAGTAGACAACTATTTAATTGAATATCAAAGTCACCTTTGGTAACTATTTTCTTATTGAGTAAGGTGAATATAAGGCGGTCGGATAAAATAGGTTTGAATATTTCAGCCAGGTCTAATGCCAGTGAATATCGGCGGAATCCAGGCTGATGAAGAAAACTGATGGTGGGATGCAGTTGGGTGTGATATATAGCATCCAGGCAGAGCGTATAACAGAGGCTATTGATAAACGATATCAGGGCATTGACTTCATTGGAAGGAGGTTGCTTGCTGCGGATGCCCATCTCAAAATCGTTAATGATAGTGTCAAACGAGGAGTAATAGGTGATCCGGATATTGCCCTCTATACCCATTAACATTTCGATGCTGTCGGTTTCCCATATTTGTGATGACAGATCTTCAATTCGATCGATCTGTATGGAAGTATCTTTATCGCGATTGTGATAGTATTTAAGGTTTTTAAGCATATTGCCGGTAGCACCGGATACAAACTTTTGGGCCAGTAGTAGGCGTTTCTTTTGATGAGTGTAGTGCTGAGTCTGTGCGATTAATACCTTCCCACTAAGAAGATAGTCTTTAGGCATGAAACTGCCTGTATAGTGCTCATGGTAATCAAAAAAGTGTACAGAGATTTGCTCTTTTCCGAGGAAATTATACATACTGCTATTTGCATCCAACGCCCCGAATGCATATAGATTGGCGACACTTTCTACCGGAATATACTTCGGGGTACCTTCTATGCCAGCTGCATCCACCGGAATAAATTGCAGTGTATTATCCTTTCGGCTCATACGGCCGGGATTGAAAAGGTAATAGCTTTTTTTCATGAATAGATATTAGTAGGATGACAGATCTTCCCCTGAATAACAAAGGTCATGGTAAGAACAATGCTTACATATTTTCTCATCTAATCTCGGTGGACACAAATCGCTTCGTAATAAATGATAAACCTCATCAACAGTGTTCGATAGATATACACTATCAGCCTCGGATAGAAAAATGTTTGTTCGCTCCCGCGATTTGGGATACTCTAGTATTGCCTGTACATCGTCAATGCCATTTAAGGCAAATAGCCAGATATAGAACTTACATTGCCATTCATGAGCAGCAGCGGTTTTGTTACTACGTTTGGTTTCATGGATAGTTCGTGCTTTGCTGTCATAAAAATCAACTTTCCCGGTAAGTACGATCTCGTTGGAAAACTCGGCAGTAAGTGATATTTCTGTGTGACGGTCAGCCCTTAGTGGATAACTCATTTCATGCAGTAACTTACCATCATATACAGTATCTGAAGTATGTTCCATCCTGATACCATTCGCATGCAGCCAACATTCTCTCGCGCAGATATGATATAAATTAATGAGCGTGGCATTAATATGCATAACTACAAAAATTGAGTGTTCGAAGGGTCTCCTAATTGACAAGCATCCAATCCTTTTTCTACCGAGTAGATGTCAATCCACCTCGATAGGTACTGGTACCCATATGCAGACTTTTCCATGTCTGAGAAGTGTACTAGCTTCAACAGCATCTCCGGGGTATGAAAAATCGAAAATATATACTTGGATAAGAGACCTTGTAAGATCTTCTGCCTGATCTGCTGTTGGGTGAAATCAATTCGGTGGTGTATAGAGGCAATATAAAGATCGAAGATGTCCGCCCCGGAGATGGTGTTATTTTGATCTGGATACACATGATGTTGCTTAAGGAACTTTAACTCGGACTCACTAAACGTATTATAGGCACCACTATTCGTTGATAATGGAATATTAACAGGTACAAAACAACTGATTTGCTGTTGCGCGATCAGTTGGAAATCTTTATGTACAGATTTGAACTGGAGTTGTTTAATGCTACGCTCGTAATCTGCAAATCCTGCAGCCATTGCTTTTGTATTCCAATCGTTGCGGGCGTCGAATACATGATTGTACAGTACGTCGAAGTCTTTTTGTTGTAAGATTCTTTTGTACTCCTCTATGTTTATCTTTTCTCGGGTGAGCTCAAACCGTTTATCTTTCCCATAGGTAACAGAGGCCTTGCTATAGCTGAATAGGTACAACACACAGTGGTGTTTTTTTGCATTTCGGTTAATACGCCCCGCCAGTTGTTCATCTGAGTCGATGATGGAGCGATCCTTGAAACCAATATCCATGTCGATATCTACACCCGCTTCTACTACCTGAGTGGTGATCAGTAAGATCTTTTTATGCCGGTTGTTTTTGTCTTTTAGGTAATGGATGATCTCTTTGCGGCGATGTTCCAGTATAGTACCGGACAGGACAAAGATCACGTCAAAAAATCTATCGGAAGAAACTATTTTATAAAAATCAGTAGCTGCCTGCTTATGGATAAATTCAACGACGGTATATACACTCCCTTTTGGTTTATCTGGTCCCTGATCATACTGCGCGTAATCCCGGGAGGCAGCGACTACTTTTTCTGCCAGCTCCCTTAGGGTCAAGTCTTTACGTTGGAGCAGGTCAAAATTGAAATGTACCCTTTCAGAGAAGTTGGGATTGTTGAAATAAAGTGCTTTCGCGTCAGGCAGTAAGTACACAAAATCCTGTACCTGATCCTGTATGACGGATAGCTGATTCAGTTTAGGCAAGGTCGCCGACATAAGGATGAACTTAATATTAAACAACCGTGCATACTGACGTATAAAGTAAATGATCTTATCCCAATGCGCCGGATTATAAGACTGTAACTCATCTATTACCACGATCGAATTCGCCATACGGTGTAATAGATAATTACTTTCTTTCTCATTGGTCTTCAGGATATCAAAGAATCGTATATGAGAAAGCAGCGAAAACGGAAATTGAGCAAACAGGTGGCTGATATAATTGAGCCGGTCGGCTCCATAGTCATCATCTTCCGTACCTAAAGCATTGTTAGCAGCAAAACCGGCTTTTGAATGTAATGCTATAATTTCTTCATCCTCCAGGCTCAGGGTTTCTTTGATACTATCAAAAGTCTGGGTGATGAGCGTCGTAAAAGGAAATACATAAAATACCTTATTGTAAATGGCCTTATGTATTTTCAGCAACTCCATTGTCGCCAGGAAAGACAAGTTGCTTTTACCACCACCGGTAGGCGCTTCCAGATAGAATAGTTGCTGATCGGCATACTGGCGTATACGCTGGATCACCGTCATAGCCATTTCTAATCTGAGTATATTCAGGTTGTCTGCATTGCGCTCCCTGGGGTTTTGAAAGAGATAGCCCTTCCCCAATAGCGTGTAAATATCTTTGTTGTAATTACGTTTTGCCAGCGCTTCGTTGAGCCACTCGTTGGTAGTAGCAGACTTATATAACGCTTCTATTCTGATTTTATCTAATATACCCATATTAGCAATCGGCTGACGATGCATATATTCATGCGTAGCCAGGTAATCCGCTGCTGTTAGCAGCGAAAAACTGAGTTTGCATAGTGCATAGAGCGAAAAAGAGCTAAAAGAAGTACTAACAGCCGATATATGGGTACTTTTGATATAGACAATCGACTTAAGTAGTGCTGCCGGGATCTCCCAATGATAGAGACAGGCATAGTCAGATAGCACTTTTTCAATGGCTTCGCTTGCAAAACGGGCCTTCAGCGTTTCAAAGGTCACGGTATGCAAACTGTCATTGTCCAGCTGGCTATTGTGATGTTTGAATATAACATAGGAGAGATAGTAACAACAGGTAAGCAGTAATGACCGATCTTTCTGCCGCAGATGGATATCTTTTAAATGTCTGGCAAGATAGATGAACGCTCCCAATGATGAATGAGTGGTGCCAATAGGACTGTCTGCTACCGATCTGCCTGGAAAGCAGGGATTTTTCATTTTCTTAACCTGGAATGCCGTATTCACCTTGCCAAAGTCATGAAATACAATAACATTCACAAAAAGCTGCTTGATATGATTCCCTGTCTCAACGGAAATGCCTGGCGCCAGATCTCTTATAAGGGTGTCTATAACTATATCGAGCTGGTGTTGGTCCACCAGTCGTTGCAAATACCCGTTAACCAGCCGGATATGTTCTTCCAGTTTCTCTGGCGCAAAGGTAGTCCCACCGGTCTTGGGTAACGGCAGGTGGGCATAATATTTATCTGCAGCAGTTAAATAACTATCTAAAGCCGGCAAAGTCTCCAGACACGCGCGGACAGTTTTAAAACAATTGGACATAAGTATTTAAGGCTTCGAGAAACACCAGGTTCTCCAGTTGATGAGCATTTTTTATCCGATAGTTAGAATAAGCGAAATCCCCCATCTTATATTGCAGCAGGGTAAGATCAAAACCCAATGGCAACCGTTCAAAATAGAGGAAGGGATCTTCTATTGCCTGAACATTAAATAGATCAGGAAAAGGCGCTTCGCTATTATCTTTCAATACCTGCTGTTTTTGAAAGATACTTCGGATATATACTTCCTCCGGATCAGCCACATCATGACCAAATCGATAGTCACAATAGCTGGTTGCTTCCCACCAGGCAGTATGTTCATTTTTCCCAAAGTAGGGTAGATACTCCGCATACCCCTGTTTTAAATATTGATCCAGCTGCATATGCGCTTCAATATTCACATCTAGCAAAAGGTAGATGCGATATGCCGGCGCAAGCAGTGTAAGCTCTTCCGTCAAAAAGTTAGCACCGCCATTAGCATAGCCCACGGTATTGGTATATTTAATAACTGTTTTGCTGTAGTTGCCCTTATCGTGTTGTAATGGTTCAATACCAACTTTAATGTCCTTAAGTATCTCATAGTATGCCGGGAGTTTCCCCTTTTCACGATAGCCTTCCAGGCCTAGTATAGCCCCCAATATCCCCAGTAAAGCGGGTTTGTGGATAATATTATAAGAGAGGTTAATGGTATTATTGGTGTCCGGCTTCCGGAAAAAGGCAAAGTCTGCTTTAAGGTCGAAAGAGACTAGCTTCATAGATCGTTATTTACAGTTCTGAGAATATAGCCCCTGTTGGCTCGCTACGTACAATGGTGTTGGATTTGTCATAATAGATCTCTATCCGCTCAATATCCCCTTTTATATGAGGCTCGGCCAACAAAGCACTTACCTTGGAAAGGTCAATCTCTTTGTTTTTATTGACATCGATCAGTGTTACAAATGATGGCAGCACCACCTTTGATGCTGGTTTCAGTTGTACCCAGAGTAATAACTCGTTTTCGGTGCCGGCCTTAGCGGCGGAGTCATAATAAGTAGCGCCCTTTCTGAGGCCTTCTTTCAGTTTGTCAATGTCTGTTGAGGACAATCCACCTCCACCCACTCGCTGACTATCCTCTTCAATATTTTTCGGATTCACAGAAAAGTGATGTACATAATGCCCTTCCTCCAACCGCGATTGACTACCTAGTGTCGTCATAGCATTATCTGCACTGGCTTCGCTGGAGTTACGAAACGGCGACATGATTTGCTCAGAATAAATCACACTCTCGGGAAACCTGTTCACCCCGTGCGTGATCTGGCAGGTACCGTGAATAGAGATATTGGGTTTCTCTGCATAGGTGGCTCCAAATAACCTGACATCCAGGCATTGGAGAATGCTACCTAATACCTCCAGCCGTAGTTGAGCATCTTGTGCCTTGCCCTTCGCCTTGTATTCCCCAAAGTGTAGGTTGTAAGTCTCCTGCAAGCTACGGGGAGTCATCTCCTCACTTAGTGACTTAAAGTAAAAGATCTTTTCCCCCAATACGTCCTTCCAATAGTTTCTGATAGCGTATTTCAACGCTTTATCTGTTGCATATGCGGTCGCATTAGGTAGCATACGCGGACGACCCGAAAAATCAGCGTTGTAGTTGGAGTTAATAGATTTTATAATGGCAGCGCCATATACACGATTACTGAACATAACTATCTTAGTTTTACTTTGACGATTTTGAACTATAGTTGATTCTTAGAGAATACTCCTGAAAGTATGCTGGGGAGTAAATCTTTCATATTAATATCTGTTCTATGACCGAGTACAACACTGGCTACTGTCTCAAAGTCATCGGAGAATTCCCCATGTTTATAACGAAACATGTCGTTGCTAATCGCTTTCTGAAACTCCAAACACTTTGAATGCTGTAAATATGGTTCTAATAAAGCGCGATTTTTTTTTGAAGATTTACTCTTGCTCAACATATAATCAATTACTTGCCCGGCAGCAAATGCAAACTCCTCATCTTGGATATTGTCGGGTATGTTCCCGGAAATTAAATCATTTACAAATGCCCTAAATACTGGTACCATGTTTGACATTTTTGTTTCGTTTTCGTTATGAAATAAATGGTATGCGCCATACCAGATGTTTAATTTGTCTTTTACGCCATCATCCTTATCGTTTTTGATATCATCAAGGATGGCACCGAATACCATATCGTCAAACATACGCCCATCAATAAAGTGCCGATGAGATTTGTACACGTAGTCATACACAACCTTCCTGTACCTGCAGTAGGAATGGAAAACACGGTCAGTACTCGTATAACCATCCTTGCTTAACTCTCCGAAGTAATCTAACCGATGATACTCATTTTGCAGCAAGGGCTTAAATACCTGCTGCTCCAACGAAAAGATGTCTTTAATAATAGAGTAGTGCTTAAATGCTTTTCCTTCATTTACTTTGGCGCCGAACAGGTTTTGTATGACTACTGGAGAGGCCAGCTGGTACTCAAATCGGGACACAAAATCAAAATCTTTGAATACAAGCCCGTCTTTAGTATTCTGCCAAAGCAAAAGGTAGTAATTGGAGACATCGGATGCATGCTTTTCTGTCACCCGCTCTATAATCTCCCTATAGCCAAATTTGAACTCGCTTTCCTGGTATATGGAAATGACTTCCTGCTGCAATTCCTCCTGATAAACAAAAACAGGCAAGGGATTCGGTAAAGTTTTATTCGGGAAGATGTTTTTAAGGTCGTGAAGCAACCTCGCGTCTCCTTCAGATATCCTGCCACTAATCTCAAAAGGAGCAGTATGATGTAGTAGGAATGGCATGGTGCTATTATAGCTATTCATAAAGTTGCTGGTCCCGAATACAGGTCCTCCTTCGTCTGAGGTTACATTATATTTGGCACTGTTAAATAGCGCATTATTCAGATACCTGTCATAAACCTCCTGGTATTGGGAAAGAGTAACATCCAGGTAGAATATGATATAATTGCCTTCCTCTAAGGGCATGTATTTGTACGATGCCTTTGTCAGTTCAGCCACTTGCTCTTTCGCCTTCTCCTTTTCACTTTTCTCTTTGGTTTGCTTCGCCTCTTCGTTAATAGCAGCTATTTGCTCCTGAAGAGATATGCTATGGGTCTTATTGTCCTGTTCAATCTTTTCTATTATAGCGGAATAATGTCCCTGTAGGAAGAAATCCCGGAAAGGGACATATTGCGCAGCTATCTCCGGAGGGACAAACAGTTCAAACGCTTTACCGAAATAGACGCCAAAACGCGCAGATAAAGCATTTTTAGTGCCTGTGTTTTTCTGGTATTTACTGCCACCAGCCCAGTGCTCCCTTTTAAATCCAACGGCAAAAGGAGAACAGGTATGTATAGCCTTGGTAGGAAGATCGAAACACTTATTCGTATCAATACACCAGGCTTGCTGCTGTAGCAATTTGCACTGATGCAGGAACGATGAAACATCGTCCTTCGCCTTTTTAGAGAATCTCTCATGCTGTATATCAGATAGATCAATACTTACCTGCTGATTGATCTCCTTGATCTTAAGTCGGATATGTAATCCTTCCTTAGGATACGTATTCTGCATCTTGAAGGAGTCGTCCAGCAAACTGGTGAAGTTCACAAGCTCTTTTATCATGCTGATTTTTTTTGTCGTTCATAGGGAAAGGGCTTGTTCACGGTGATCATACCCATGCCTTGTGCATTATACAGCCCGATGCCGGCATGCAAAAGAATATCCAAAAAGCGGCGCTCTGCCGTTATCCTTAGCCCGAATTGCATCCAGCCTTTTATTTTCGTCTCCGCAGGTGTCCCTGCTTTAATTGTAATCAACCGACACTGTGGTGTTTGGTAGCCATTGGATGTACTGACAATCAACAGCGCATCCCGGGCAGTATCCGCATCATAACAGGAAGCTATTTTATTTCGCCAGTTATGCACTATGTTACCTGCAAAATCATTACTATCTGGAGACAGGAAATCATAATACCCCATCCGATCCGGAAGCCCTGCCACAACAGGAGAAAGCGGCTTCGCCACTATTTGCACAATTTCCTGTTCTGCATGATGCTGCAGAGGCTCCGGTATCCGCGCTACAGCACTCACAATGAAGGAGGCCTTAGATTGTCTGTCCGCAATATCTATCTCCGAGGACTGGAAAAGCCCCTTGATAAAGTGCTCCGCCGCCAAAGGCAGGTGAAAAGCGATATATATAGATATGTCCGGTTTAAGTATATGCATTCTGTCTCCAATGATGCTAAATGAACAATTGATCTGTGAAAAAGAGAATAGCTTGAAACCCTTACCATACCCTTGTCCATGTAAAAAATCACTGTACGCAGCGTCCCCCTTCGATAATATCTTATAAATAGCCGCCGATAAAGGATACGGATAGTTGATCGGTATTATGGGGCTCATGCTTTTGGACGTTAACTTTAATTCTATAATCATAATCAAATAGATTATTTATATCTAAAGTCAGATATAGTTCATGAGCATACTATTTGCGTTTGTATTTTATGCAATACAAAATGAGCATTTTTTTTGCAGAAAGTCAGAGGGGAATTTTCCTGTTTTTTTGGAGAGAAAAATATATATAATGTCAGGAGATCACTAAAAGTCAGCTATAATTAACAGATGGCGCTCATTACATACAACTTGCATAGGTAAACAATAAAATAAGGAATTCCTCTATGGTACGATTACAGAATTACCGGCGATGAATAAGCTATTATTTCAATTCCTCAGGGTACAATTATACGGTGTAGTATGCTATTAGATAATGGTAGCTATCCGGACGCAGCCTGTAAGGTACAAAATTATCCGGGATCATATCGCCCAAGCTACTCTCTCCCCATCAACATCTCCCTTAGTTCTTCCAGGTGGGCATCTCCCCATAGGCCGAGTGTCTCTATCACAGGTATAAGCGAAGCCCCCAGTGGAGTCAGCCGGTATTCCACCTTCGGTGGCACTTGTGCATAAGTCTCCTTGACGACCAGCTGCGCCTGCTCCAGCTCGCGTAATTGCATTAGCAGCACCCGCGGCGATGCATCAGGTATCTTCTTCTGCAGCTGCGTTGGCCGCAGATGCCCTTCGTGTATGAAATACAACAGCCGCATTTTCCACTTGCCGTAAAGCAGCTCTCCGGTGACATCCAGGCCACAGGTTAAAGTAGGAGGATTCTTTCTGGTGTACATAAGATAAAGATAGCCATTATACCGCCCAGTGTCAATAGTGATAAATTGTTCACTATAGGACGCATTGCCGGTTATTGTGCCGGGGTAATCGTAACCTCCCGGCAAGAACTGTTCGAACCTGCAGCAGATGAAATGCGCTTCAGCACATGCACTGACAGCTATTTAGACACCACTATGATGAGCGGTAACGGTACAACCAAGATCATTCAGGTGGATGGTCAACAGGGCTACAATATTTGGGTCGTCTTCGATTATCAATACTTTTCGCATAGTGATCATATTACTTCCGGATACAAAAATCAACAAAAAAAGCCCCAAAGCGTCGCTGTGATACTTTTGTTATAATTCGCTTATTGCTCCGGCTATTCCCGACTCAACGGAAATGCCAGGCACCTCCCTCAATAATGACCGTGATACTTTTGTTATAATCCTGCAATCTTATTGAGATACCGTTTTGTTTGTTTTGTATAATAAATGACAACTAATACACCCGCCGCCAACACAGGGGGAGGTGTACAGCACAGACTAAAAATACTTAAACAATAAACGGATGATGACAAGGCAAATAATTACCAACGGGATAAAAGGTCTGCTACCCGCGCTGTCGCTCATAAGTATATCCCTGCGCACACAAGCCCAGTCAGATCGTATACATACCCCGGCACAAAAAAGTGATGGCAAAACAGCCATACATTTTGTCGATGATAAATGGAATGCCGCATTGGAACAAGCCCGGAAAACAGGCAGATATATCCTGGTAGATGCATATGCCGTCTGGTGCGGCCCTTGTAAAGTACTAAAACAAACCACCTTTACAGATAAGGCCGCCGCGGACTTTTTTAATACGCAATTTATTAACGTGGCCATAGATGTAGAAAAGGGGGAGGGGCCCGCACTCACTGCCCGGTGGAAGATAAAGGCCCTTCCTACCTTACTTATCTTCGATCCGCAAGGTAAACAGGTGGCAGAATCAATAGGATATATAGATGCCGCAAAACTCATCGCCTTAGGCAAAAAGGCATTGTCTGTTAATAAATAACAAACCTATGAAACATACCTCCTGGATAAAATATAGCAGCTTAAGCATATTATGCCTGCTATTCACACAATACCTGCTGGCACAGGGTTGCAGTGATGCCGGATTCTGTAGCCTGGCAGCCCTGAAGCAACCTGGCGGCACCAAAGGCAAAAAGAACCAGCTGGACCTGGGCACTAACATCGGAATAGGAGAGGGCCGGACATTTACAGTCAATCCATATGTACAATACACCGGTAACTTAAATGAACACATCTCCTTGTCAGGTAAAGTCACCGCTACCTACGCCAGCGGATTCCTGGGCCGTGGAGCAGGATTAGGCGACTTCTTCGGTTTACTTACCTACACCCTGCATCCCGCACAGAAAAATAATGTCAGATTGCTGGGCGGCGTAAAGATCCCGCTCTCAAATGCAGGGACAAAAGCAACAGATGGAAGTGTCCTGCCACTGGACTATCAAGCCAGCCTAGGTACCTATGACCTCATCCTGGGAGCTTCCTATACCTATCAACGTCAATGGGAATTCAACACAGGAGTACAACTACCGGTCATCCAAAAGAATAACAACACCTTCTTGCCAACACAATACAGCGATCCAAGAGCCAAACAATTTGCGCCTACAAACCTGTTCCGACGCAAACCAGATGCACTGCTCAGAGCCGCTTACAACTGGCAGGTTACACAGCGGACCGTTATTAAACCTTCCGTCCTGGGACTATACCACCTCGGAGAAGATACCTTTCAGGCGCCCGATGGTAACCGATATGCCATCAATGGCTCCGCAGGTATTACCATTAATGGCGGCCTCGCCGTCAGCAGACAGTTTGCAAATAATAGCCGGTTAGAACTGATCGTCGCTACCCCCTTTGTAGCACGTGAAGTGCGCGCAGATGGCCTGACCAGGAAAGCCACTATCAATATCCAATACAGTATTTTATTCTAAAAAAATGAACATGAAAAAGTCTTTTATTGGCTTCCTCTCTTCACTACTCCTGGTGGCCATGTCCGCAATGGCACAGCAAAAGCCCCGGTTAAATGTCAGTAAAACCGGATTGGCAATAGAAGGATACGACCCGGTAGCATATTTCACAGAGAATAAAGCGATAGAAGGAAAAAAAAGCCTCAGCACTACCTACCAGGGAATCACCTACCGCTTCTCCTCCGCTGGCAATAAAGCAGTATTTGCAGCTCATCCGGAGCAATATCAGCCCCAGTATGGCGGATGGTGCGCCTACGCAATGGGCGCCAAAGGAGAAAAAGTAGAGATAGATCCGGAAACATTTAAGATCATAAACGGAAAACTATACCTCTTCTATAACAAGTTCCTGAACAATACACTCAAAACCTGGAATAAAGACGAAACTCGCCTGAAAGCAGCAGCAGATCAGAACTGGACGAAAGTGTCCCAGTAAAGTAGTACCCGTATAAATCATCCTAAAATAAAAAAATATGAAACTAATGATGTCAATGCTGGCGCTACTATTTAGCTCCTATATAGCTTCCGCCCAAAAAGCAGAGATATTTTCCACGGATGGAAAAGCAATCAGGGGATACGACGTAGTCGCCTTCTTTCAGGAAGGAAAAGCCATAAAAGGGACAACACAATACACCCTGACCTGGAAAGAAACAGAATGGCTTTTCGCTTCCAAAGAACACCTGGAAACATTCAAAGCCAATCCGGAACACTACGCACCGCAATATGGCGGATATTGCGCCTATGGCGTCGCTGAAGGACACAAAGCACCCACCGAAACAGATACCTGGAGCATTGTAAATGATAAACTGTACTTCAACTATAACAAAAAGGTCAAGGAAACTTGGAGTAAAAACCAACAGAACTTTATCAATAAAGCAAATGTACAGTGGAAAACAGTGAAAGACCAGCAATAACTAATCAATACAACAGTAAATCATGAACAGATCTGTCAATATAAAGAACGGCATAATGTGGGTGTTAAGAGTAATAGCAGCAATAATCATGCTACAGACACTTTTCTTCAAATTTACCGCAGCCCCCGAATCCGTATACATCTTTTCAAAGATAAATATGGAACCCACAGGGCGTATTGGCATAGGCATCATGGAACTGATCGCTGCTATACTACTACTCATCCCTAAATATACCCGCTGGGGCGCATTGCTGGGAATAGGACTAATGAGCGGTGCATTATACTTTCATATCACAGCACTGGGAATCGTCGTAATGGATGATAATGGACTGCTCTTTAGCTATGCACTGATAGTATGGACAGCTTGCATCATATTGTCCGTGATGTGCAGCACTGAATGGACAGTGATAAAGAATGCGCAAGAAAATGCAACAAAATGAAACAACTAACCACACCCATTGCCAGTCTGTTGTCTCAGATACTGCAACTGTTAGAACAATTGACAGATAAAGAGTACAGTAATAAGATAGCACTACTGTCAGACGCAACAATAGGGCAACATATACGGCATATAATCGAATTCTACCTCGAACTGAATACAGGATATGCATCCGGCATCATCAATTATGATAAACGAAAACGTGATCATAGTATTGAAGTAGACAGAACCTGCGCTATCAATAAACTACAACAGCTGATAGCAGAATTGGAGAAAGAAAATATTTCACTGATACTAGAGACAGACTATAGTACGATCGATAGCACCGCTGAACTAATTAAAACAGACTATATGCGCGAACTGGCATACAACCTGGAACATACGGTACATCATATGGCACTGATCAGGGTAGGGATATATATGTTCAATAGACTGGAACTGCCAAAGGACTTTGGCGTGGCCATCTCTACTATAAAATATAGAAGCACATGTGCACAGTAACATTTATCCCAACGCCCAATGGCATCTACCTGACGGCTAACCGGGACGAAAAGAAAGAAAGAGGCCAGGCTTTACCACCACAGGAACACTGTCGCAAAGGACATCAAATGGTATATCCCAAGGATACCGACGCAGGAGGCACCTGGATACTGTTGAAAAATAAACGGGATGCAGCCGTATTGATGAATGGTGCCTTCG
This sequence comes from Chitinophaga pendula, assembly GCF_020386615.1. Taxonomy (NCBI): domain Bacteria; kingdom Pseudomonadati; phylum Bacteroidota; class Chitinophagia; order Chitinophagales; family Chitinophagaceae; genus Chitinophaga; species Chitinophaga pendula. Next base: position 4,300,064 of record NZ_CP077769.1, on the reverse strand, counting down.
AAAATCATCAACGGCAACCGTCCTATCGCGAAAGCAGAGGCGTAATAATGTTACAACTCCTGGAGACAGATGAACCGGATAACGCTTTCCATCAGGCAGACCTGACCGATATAGAACCGTTTACCTTGATTCTTTTTATCGGAGGTAAACTATTGGAAGCCCGCTGGGATAGTAAGAGAAAATATGTTAAACAACTAAATGCAACCCGGCCCAATATATGGTCGTCAGCAACCCTATACGACGCCCTTACAGCCGTCGAAAGAAAGAAATGGTTCCATTGCTGGTTGTTGGAAACACCCGAGCCGGATATGGCAGATATCCTCTATTTTCATCAACATGCCGGTAATGGCGATATCCGGAATAACCTCGTCATGGATCGGGATCAACGCATGTACACAGTAAGCATCACAACCATACTCGTCGCCAAAGACCAATCATGGATTCGATACAAAGATCTTCAGGGTAATACCGACTTTCAGAAGAAGTTTAACGCACTTGCTCCTTCCTCCGCTAACAACAAAGGATGGCAACGCTACTACGACACCATGAAAATATGGCGCGTAAGGACAAAGTATTGGGAATACTGGCCAGCCGCCCTCATATATGCACCGGTGTTTTTATATTGGTGCTGGCTAAGCCTGAAAGCAAAATCTTTCTTCTTCTTCAACACCGCAAATCCCCGCATCAGGTATGCAGGCTTTGTCCAAGAACGTAAAAGCGATATCTATAAACTGATACCAGATCAATATTACCCGGTATCAGTATACTGTGAGCCGGATACGACCATTATTAGTATCATGCAATTAATGAAAGACAATGGCCTGCAGTTTCCGGTAATCGCCAAACCCGACATCGGAGAACGAGGCGTACAGGTAAAACTGGTAAAGTCCCTCACCGAATTGACAGCATATAACAGAAAAAACCGCGTCCCCTTCCTGATACAGGAGTTTATCAACTACGAACAGGAAGTAGGCATATTTTACTATCGCCTGCCGGGAGCAAAGACCGGAAACATCTCCGGAATAGTAGAAAAACAGTTTCTGACCGTAACAGGAGATGGGATATCTGCCGTCATTGATCTGCTGAAAAAAGATAGCCGCTCATTGCTACAGCTACAGGCATTACAGTTTTCTCATGGAGAAATGTTATATGCCGTACTGCCAGCCGGACAACAACTGCAACTGGTACCCTATGGCAACCATAGCCGGGGCGCTAAGTTTATAGACAGAAGTGATAAGATATCTCCACAACTGACAGCTGTCATCGATCAGATCTGTACACAGATACCAGATTTTTACTATGGCCGGCTGGATATCCGCTTCACAAACTGGACAGAACTGCTGGAAGGACGTAACTTCTCCATTATAGAACTAAATGGAGCCGGAAGTGAACCCACACATATCTACGATCCGGGGCATTCCATTTTTTATGCATGGAAAGAGATTTGCCGGCACTGGAAACTACTCTATGAGATAAGTAAAGAAAATGCAGTCCGGTATAAATTGCCCGCAATGAGCTTCGCCGCAGGAATCAGAATGTTGAGGGACCATAAACAATATCTGAGATCATTAGTACAGGTATGAGAAAAAAATGGAAATTGGTCTTACTCACCGCGACGATAAGCTTTACTGGCTCACTACCATTAGGGATATTGAATTTGAGTGTCGCTTATTTAGCCACCCGGCATAATATCACAGCAGCAATGGCTTTCGCTGCCAGCGCCCTGATAATAGAACTGATAGGGGTACGGCTGGTATTACTGGCAACAGACCACATCGGAAGTTGGGAAAAATATATAAGGACATTGAAATGGTTGGGTTGCCTCACGTTATTCATATTAGGGGTAACGACATTGACTACAGCATCCCATACCAACACGCATTTTCAGATTACATTGCCGTTCGCAGACCCGGTACTTTCTGCCGTATTCCTCAGTGTCTCCAATCCTTTATACATCCCCTTCTGGATAGGCTGGATCGTAATCCTCAAATCTAAAGGAATGCTCGGCTCGGAGACATGGACAGAAAATTATTTCGTGTGTGCAATTGGAATAGGTGCCGCTATCGCCTTTACATTATATGGCCTGGCCGGCTGGTATCTCATTCACCTCCTGGGAGAGTACCAGGGTGTGCTCAACTGGCTGAGTGGTATGGTATTGCTGATGATCGCTGTCATACAGCTATACCGTATGATCACTACACAGGAAAATAGTCCGGCTTGTAGATGAAAAAGTTCCACGTTATTGCCAAACCAACCTGCCGCAATACTTCTAAAGAAGGTAATTGAGACGACCGTTTACAAGCAGCCCTAACGGGTATAGTTGTTTACATTCCCGACATATATCTATATGTTGGGATTTTTTTTAACAGGATACCTAACGTGACAGGCAAAATACGCCGTCAGAACGCAATAGTGATAAATTGTTCACTATATGAATCATTTGTCGGTTATTGTTTAAAACGTAGCTTGGAAGGAACTTTGCATAAAAATAAATGTTATGCAGACATATGAGCTGAAAGATAAGATAGCGCTCATTACCGGAGGCACTAAAGGAACAGGACTGGCAATCGCTGCACACCTGCATGCCGCCGGAGCCAAAGTGATCGTTACAGCACGTCATCAACCGGAACAGCTGGACGCAGGATGGGATTTTATAGGAGCCGATCTGAGTACAGCAACAGGTACCAATACGGTAGCCGCCGCACTGAAAAAGAGCTATGGAGGCGTAGATATATTGGTCAATAACCTGGGCGCGTCGGAAACACCGGGTGGCGGCTTCGCCGCGTTGACAGACAACGACTGGCTACAGGTACTGCAGACAAACCTCATGGCCCCGGTTCGGTTGGATAGAGCATTATTGCCGTATATGTTGGAAAGAAAAAGGGGCGTTATTATTCACATCGCTTCCATTCAGGCAAGACTCCCGCTATATGAATCTACATTGCCCTACGCTGCAGCTAAAGCCGGCCTGCTGAATTACAGTAAAGCACTCTCCAACGAAGTCGCTTCCAAAGGTGTACGGGTACTGACCGTCTCACCAGGATGGATCAAAACAAGCGCCTCCATCAGAATGATGGAGCGGATTGCACAGTCCGGTAATATATCGTTGGATGCAGCGACCCAAAGCGTTATGGATGCACTAGGTGGTATCCCCATGGGCCGCCCGGCAGAACCAGCAGAAGTAGCCGATTTGGTAGGGTTCCTAGTATCCCCCCGCGCCGCATACTTAACCGGCACAGAATATATCATCGATGGAGGAACCATCCCTACAATATAATACCAGCAAATAAAAATGGCCCAAAGCATAAACAGGGAAAGAAGTATGCTTTGGGCCTCCTGCATTACCGTATATCCTGTTGCGATAAAAACTCGTCAATCAGCTGCGCAATAAGCGTACCGTCCTCTTCCAATGCAAAGTGCCCGGTGTCAAGCACGTGAAGACTCACATTGTTCAAATCCCGCTGGTAAGGATATGCCCCCGAGACAGGAAAAATAAGATCTCCCTTACCCCACGTAATCAACGTCGGTGGCTGGTACTGCCGGAAATAACGATGCCAGGTCTCATACAACTCGGGATTCGTACGATAAGAATAGAAAAGCGCCAGCTGTATGGCATCGTTGCCGGGCCGGTCTAATCCTGCCTGTGCAACGATCCAGTTATCAGGACTGATGGCCTCCGCATCCCGTACACCAATCAGGTACTGCTGTTTGGTAGCCTCCAGTGTCAGCTGAGTTTTCATATTGGCAATGTTAACAGGATCTTCCGGCGCCGCCCAAAACTGTTTGATTGGATCCCAGAACGGGGATAACCCTTCCTCATATGCATTGCCATTCTGAACGATAAAAGCCTGCACCTCCGTCGGCCGCCGCGTAAATATCCGGAATCCCACCGGTGCCCCATAATCCATCACATACAGACTATAACGTGTCAGCCGCTTGGCAATAATAAACTGCTCCACAATATTCGCCAGGTTATCAAACGTATAATCAAAGGCACTAACATCCGGCATGGCACTGTTCCCAAAACCTGGATAATCCGGCGCCACCAGATGATACTTGCCACCTAACGCAATCATCAGGTTCCTGAACATATGCGAAGAAGTAGGAAACCCGTGCAGCAATAAAAGTGTAGGATGCGTAGGATCGCCTGCCTCCCGGTAGAAGATATCAAGCCCGGCAACGTTGATCGTGGCATGTCGCACCACATTGATATCAGCCGCATTCCGACCATTTACAGCATACGTAGCATTGGTTGCTTTCATAACTTTTAGTTTTATGTAGATATTAGTTGAATATATTATTGATAATGTACTAATTGGTACAAAATATAAAACGGCTTCCTCAACACAGTCCCGATACGACCGCACCACATAACTCCCGATCAGGCGGTACCCCCCTCATCGCTACCCCATCATGGCTGTTTGATAGGGTAAAGGTATATAATGTACTAATTGGTACAAAATATATTTTCTGCACGGTGTAATGTGCCTGCATCGCAGCCATTTGAAAATAAAGTCGTATCCTTGTTAGTCAAAAACAGCAATCATGGCGGGAAGGCCCAAGATATTTGATGATAAGGAGATACTGCAGAAGGCGATCAAAGTGTTCTGGGATAAAGGCTATGAAGCCGCCTCCACTGAAGAACTCCTGGCCGCAATGGGCATCGGGAAAGGAAGCTTTTACCTGGCTTTCAAAGAGGGTAAACGCGAACTATATGAAAAATCACTGGAATATTTCGCCGATCATTATCATACACAACTACGGGCAGAGATACAACGTAGCAATAATCCCGTAGAATTTATCAAACAGTTTTTCCTCAACCTCACCGACGAATCCGAACGCAAACAGGCACAAGGCTGCTACCTCGGTAACGGATTGATCGAAATGTCCACCAAAGATCCGCATACCAAAAAAGTTATCACCAGACTGATGGCCGGACTGGCAGAAGTATTCACCGATACCCTCCGGGACGCCCAGGCAAAAAAATTAATGCGCAATAAAACCAAACCTGAAATATTAGGCAGATACCTGCTCAACCTTTGGAACGGGATCAATATCACTCGCCGCATATATCCTAAAGACTCCTCTCTCAAAGAAGAAATAATGCTAAGTCTGAACATATTGAACTAATCTCCCCCAGCCGGGCAAACAAAGTATTTGTTTTTGACAAATAGTCATCAATATATTTGCGCGTCAAGTTTCATAACCATGTCTGAAAAGCGCCGACCAGAACCAACCGAGTGTTTCACCAATGTATTTGATTTACGCCACCAGCGTGAACAGACGTTGCATGCTCATTCTCTAGAAGACCTCGACTACGTCGAAGAATAACCAGAAGTATATTTTTACCTGGTTATGCCTATTAATAGTAATTTAGGTATAGAAAAAATGCTCCAATACGCATGACACTCGCCGAAATTAAAAATAACCTCATCCACAGATTCATCGCAGCCTGGGGTGAATATCCGCTAATAGCAGAAAAAGTGGAAATAGCCACCGAGACCGTGTATGCAAAATCTCCCAGGTAATTGGAACTGAATATACGGGAATGCGATTCCTATGACCCTTATCCCTATTATCTGACAACAGAAGAGCTCCGTATAGCCATCAGCGACAATGATCAGACAAACAGGATGTCCGCGCTCTTTTTTTCCGAAAGGCCGACCATTGCTATTGACAACAAAAGCTATGAATACCTGTATGTGGCATTTATGCAAATGATAGTCGGACAAGAAAAATATGACCTGGCAATGGAAATGATCCGGGATGCTGCCAGGATACTCAATGAAAATAGATGGGATGGAAAAGTGCCGCTGGACGAACATTTTATTGCATATGCAGTAGACTGGAGCCTGGCGCCGGAAGATATAAAAGAGATACTAAAGCAAAGTGGCGCAGAGCCCAAAGCTATCGCATACTATGATACACTTGGCGCGCTGGCCTAGAATCCTATTCCTGATTTATTGTGTAAACGACATCCCTTGATAACAATGCCTGTAGAATATTAACATTACTTAAACAGGGCTGATCTTAAAAGGTGGGAATGGCCAATAGTAGCAGGCTTGAAACCAATATTACAGCAGACTGTATTTTTTTTATCAACAAATTCGGCGAATATCTTTTTGAAAGTTTAAAATATTTTTCTTTACTTTTAATAGAGAAGCGTTTGATCAAGTGGCGACATATGCTCTGATGAGAAGCACTATGAAACTTTAGATGTAATTCCTTTTAAACTCCTTACTTTTTTTACAACTCATTGATCCTGAAGTAAAATTCCCTTTTACCGTAGCGACAGCCGTATCCTTTCTTTCCAATTTATAACCATTGTTAAACTCGTTTACTAATGCCACAGTTAGTAGCAGGTTGGTATGTGATGTATACCAAAGCCCACCATGAACAAAAGGTAGCCAGGCAACTATCCGATAGTAATATCCAACACTACCTGCCTATGATCAGAGTAACAGGTACCGGCAAAAACGTAATCGTAATAAGAGAAAAACCCATGTTCCCTTCATACGTTTTTGTATACGTGGATATGCCCGCCACCTTCTATAAAAGCACCGGTATCGATGGCTATGCGAAGTATGTCAGGTTCGGAAATGAAATGGCCACACTGTCTCACGACACCATCGAAAGACTAAAACTGATCACCACACAAGGCCGGCATATCAAAGTCGAAAACGAGATGTTGATGAAAGGTCAGAAACTGATGATCCGCGAAGGCCCACTCTCAGGACTAGGCTGCGAAGTCATAAAACAAAGACAGAAAAACGTCATGGTCACCGTCAACCTGCTCGGAAAAGTAGTCACGGCAGTGATCGCAAGACAACACCTCAAAGCCGTCTGATCGCCTTAATTCCACCAAACGCATACTTGTCTATGAAAAATGACTTTTCCTGGATCATATCCCCATGCGCAAAAACGTCCTTCCTCCAGGACTATTTTGAGCAAAATATACTTCATATCAAAAGAAACGATCTTCATTCCTTTGATCAATGCTCCTCACTCGATATAGTCGCAGCATGGCTCGCAAATGCAGTAGATCCCGTGCCCTATCAGGTCGTCTTGGAAGATAATACCACAACGCTTGCAGCAGCAAGATACATGCATATAAGAGCCCTGCCTGGTAATGTCCGACTTAATTATGGTATCGACATAGAAACCGTATTCCGGCTTTTCTCAGAAGGAAAAGTGAATATAGCCTTCAAAAACATACAGGGGCAACTGCCCATGCTGGATGACCTCACAGCAGCACTCACCGAAGAACTGAACTGCTCCTGCGAAAGCCAGCTGTACTTTACACCGCCAACAGGCGTCCCCACATATCCTAGGTATGAAACTGCAGACATGTTCATCTTGCAGATAACCGGTAGCCGGAAATGGAAAATATATCAGGGGCCCATCTCCTTGCCACTACCATCCCAGGCCAATCAACCGTTTGACCTGTCCCAACAATCACTAATACACCAATGTATCACCCAACCTGGCGATACATTGTACATACCCAGAGGATTCATCTGGGAATCATTCCCCCTGGAACAAACAGCCGTATTCGCCGCCGTTAAATTTACCTTCCCCACTTATCTGCGGCTAATACTCGATATCCTGAAAGATATCGGCAACACCGCCGGTACATTACGGGAAACAGCCTTCCTCAACGACCTGGAAGATAATAACAGCTTGAAAAAAGCAGCGAACCTGCTGGGAGAAAAGATTGAAACGCAATTTAATACGACCACATTCGATAACTTATCCGGAAAACGACGGCCCCCCCATAACAGGCCCTCTTCCTGTGATCCGCAAACACTAAAAGCGATGCTGACTGCACTCGCCAGCCTTCACGCCAACGACTGAAAATAGCTCCCTATATGAATACCACATTCGGGTTTCATCAGCTGATAGCTCCCCTGAAAAAAGGGGAGTTTATAAGCGAATACTTTGAGAAAAAACCACTGATCATAAAAAGAAATAATAAACATTATTTCGATAACCTGCTGACCCTCGCAGCAACAGATCAGATCATTGATGCAGGTACCCGGCATGCCGACCTGAAACTGACAATGAGCCACGCAGGGAAAAAAATAGTTCCGGAAGATTATACCAATAGCTGGCATACCGAAAAAGTAAGCATGCAGACCGGCGTAAACCGGGAGAAACTGTTCAATACCTTCACACACGATAAAGCAACCATGATCATACACAACGCCGCCAGCTATCATGCAACATTAAACGAACTGGTGGTAAGTATGGAACAGGAATTCAACTGCAACTCAGGTGTCAATCTATTCGTAACACCCGCCAACGCACAATGTTTCCAATGGCATTACGATGAACACGACCTCTTTATTATTCAGATCGCCGGCAACAAACATTGGAAAATATTCGAAAGTGCCGTCTACCTGCCATTCGAACCACAAAACCGGAAACAAGTAGATTTCTCCGGGCTCGCGCTATTACACGACGTATGCCTCGAACCCGGCGACCTGCTGTACCTCCCAAGAGGATACGTACACGAGGTGATCACGACCGATGTGCTGTCCTGCCATGTTACATTAGGAATACTAAATACCAGCTGGATCAAACGGTTTGCAGACTATATCACCCATCTCGCATACCAGGACCCGTTGTTCAGAAGATCATATATCACCGGCATGGATATACCTCAACAATATAAAGAGGATAAAATCAACAGTCTGAAACAACAATTGCTGCAAAAGATATCGGAAGAAGAACTGCTGGCCTTTTTTTACCAGCACCGGCATAATACCGCAAAACCGTCAGCTATGACCATACCTTCCCTGGCAGCACTGATCAGTGATCACATACCCGCACAGCACTGATACCGATACATCGCCATTCACCTCCTCAATATAAAAAAATGCACAGCCCTTCAGAGATCCACTTCGATCACCTCATCGATCCACTGGATAGCACCACTTTTTTCAGCGAATACTTTGAAAAGAAACCCCTCGTAATAAAACGGGAAAATAGCAGCTTCTTTTCCTCGCTGCTACAACTACAGGATGTGGATAAGATCTTGTATATGGACGATATACTGAACAGGGCAAATATGAGAATGGTGAAAGAGGGAAAACCAGTCCCCGTACAACAATATATACAGGTAGAAAAGATGAGGAATGTTGAAGTAAAGTCTAAAGTGCTTACAAAAGAGGTAAATCGCTTGTTTAAAGAAGAAAAAGCCACTTTTATATTGGAACAGATCAAAGAGCTGTGGCCGGCTATATCCCGCTTACTGCTTTCCATCAACGATACTTTCCACTGTACCTCTAACGCTAATGTATACATCACACCTCCGGATGCCTGTGGATTCGATGTCCATTATGACTCGCATGATGTCTTTGTCCTGCAGATCGCCGGCGCAAAACACTGGAAAGTATACAGCAACCCTTATATCCTCCCGCTGGGTATCCACAACGCCGTACCGTTTGATGTCGATAGCCTCGAACTGCTTTATGACGTAGAACTGGAAGCCGGCGATACCTTGTATATGCCCAGGGGCTTCGTACACGAAGCAGCAACCTCCGCGGATATGTCCGCCCACATCACCGCCGGCGTCTATAACACCACCCTGGCCAAGATATTATCCGATTACGTAGTTAGCCTGGCGGCCAGCGAAAGCCTGCTACGCCGTAGCGTCCTCTCCCTCATTCACAAGGGAATACCCGAAAATGAGCTGATAGATAGTATCCGAAAACTACTCCTCGACAACCTTTCCATAGATATACTCAACAGAAATATAAAACAAACCAGGCCAACACCACTGACAGACCAGCAAAAAACACTGTTTGCCGCACCTAGCCAATCACAAACAAACTGATCAATGCCTATATGAGAAAGAAATCAACGATTTTTATAGTAGAAGAACATCACGAAGCATACCTCATCTGGAAATATGCAGTGGCACAAGGACGTATCAAGCCAAGCAACAACATATTGATACATATCGACGAACATTCCGATATGGGAATTCCATATCTCAACATACCAGCCCCCAAGCTGAATGGCGACCTGTCTCAGATCAAAGACTTTACCTACAAAGAACTGACCATCGCTACTTTTATCCTGCCCGCTGTCTATGAAGGCTTATTCGACGATGTCTACTGGATCAAACATCGCCATGGCAAAACCAACAGGAAAGCCCATGAAATGTACATCCGCTCCCAAAACAATGCGGGTACCTTCCTCGCCGGCGGACAGGCAGGATTGCTAGATAAATACGATGATGCCTCAGGTAGCAAAAGCCAGGACGCCCGCCGCTACCGCTTCTATAAACAACATATCAATGAACTCAAAAAGTTTGGTACCGTCGTACTGGATATCGATCTCGACTACTTCTCCTGCATCCAGAACCCCTTGCAAAAAGAACTTCGTATTGAAATCACCGAAGAAGAATACAAACATTTCCACCAGACGCCTTATCATCGCATCCGCTTTTTTGACTTCGGAAGAGTAGATGCTGTATGTGAGAACGATCGATACTACTATTACTTCAACAGGATCGCAGACCCCCGGGAATCTCCGCTGAAAGTAAGCGCAGATACCATTCAGCAACGGATCGATCGTACCATCGGGTTCCTGAAGGCCAAAATCACCAATCCCCCGGTGATCACCATCTGCCGGTCCCGTAAAAGTGGATATACCCCCGATGATCAATGCGAATTCATAGAAACACAACTGATAAACGCACTTAGCAAAATATACGATATCGAAGACTGTACACACGTTAACAACGTCCCACTGTCCACCGATTCCCAATAAGACAATTACACCCAATGACACCGCCTGCAAGAATTTCACTTTGCACCGTGTCGATGAACAGACTGTTCACACTGAAAGAAACACTGCCTGGCAACATCGCCTGCAGCAGAAGATTTCCCAATACAGAGATCATCCTGCTGGACTATAACTCCTCAGATGGCCTGGAATCCTGGGTGAAAGAAAACTGCCTGCAGTACATAGAAGAGGGCATATTGAGCTTTTACAGGATCATCGACCCACTACCTCGCTACTTTTCACATGCCCATTCCAGAAACATTGCCTTCAGACTGGCCACCGGCAACATCATCTGCAATGTCAACGCCGACTACCACGTCGGAGACAACATACTCGGATATGTCAGCAACGAATTACCCGTCAATGACCCACTGGCACTGATCGCCGACCTGAACGGAGCAGATCGCGACAACATAGGACGCATCTGCCTGAGAACAGCCGACTTTCATACTGTAGGAGGATTCGACGAAAGTTTCAAAGGATATGGATATGAAGATATCGACCTCAGCTTGCGCCTGAAAATGTCCGGCGTACATCTGAAATACCTGCCCAACACCTTTTTTAATAACTATGTCAGCCACGACGATATCAGACGGTTTGAGAACAGCTACGACTACCACCACCTTCAAAGGGCATTCGTCAGGAAAATAGACCCTGGCACCAGTAGCGTATTGTTCCTGTACAAAGATGGAAAGATCGAAGCAGGTACCCTCATCAAAGCAGAAGATCATTTCCCGTCTATTCAGGAAGGTGGCTGGCGAAAAGGCCATTGGAACAGCATCGGAAATCATATCCACATAGAAGAAGTAGGAGAGGAGACACGGACATTCCTCGAAGACCACTCCCACAATGTTCCGCAACTGGTTCATGGCGAAGAAATATACCGGGAAGTGATCCGCTCCGAAGACTGGAACGATATCCTGCTCCGAAAATCCATTATCGGTAACTACCAGATGATGAAGAACCGGCGAAAAAGCGGCAACTGCAGAGCAAATGAAGAAGGCTTCGGAAAGGGAATAGTAATGAAAAACTTCTGCGAAATAATTGAACTCAAATAGACCGGTCTGGTCTTAATCATCCCCGTAAAATGAACAATAGTGCTTCGTCAGTAAGCCCCTGGCATAATTATCTGTGCCTCCTCCTGTGTCTGTGCTACACTACCGCACACGCACAATGGAAAGCTATATCCTATACTTCCGGGTTCACTACCAAATGGGATCTAACAACGACTACCGGCGCCTATGTCCAAAGCCCCGTATGTTTTCCTGATCATAAAGATTGTCAGGGCATCATCGTAAATGAAAAAGGTACAAAAACATCCGCCACAACGGCAATACTCGCTGCCGCAGATTGGCAAACGGATACGTTTTTCCTCCGGCAATTGCTCCCCAGTAATAAACCCACACTGAACTACGATAAAGCAAAGGCCAATATCTCCTGCTATACCAGAAATGTTAAAAAGCTGCTACTCGTTCTAATGGGAAATGATTCCACCTGGCACTTCAAGGACATCACCATCGACCAGGATGGATTCCAGTTGCCATTGTCCTCCTTCATCAGTACCTGGGATCATAGTACCGGCCATGAGTTCAGTGACGACAATATTACCTTTAATAGCCTGACGATACTATACCAACCGGCTCATCCCACAGAAAGATCAGATCTTATCATCAGCGACCTTACTATCGGAGAGATCAATAATACACCCACCCGGAACGTATTCGCGTGGATCGATAGCCTCACCGGACACCCGCAGGAAACCTACACCAGGATGTTCGACGACTATTCCCGGTTCGTCTACGCACAGCCGGAAACTTCCGAAAAAGAGAATACAAAGCCACTCACCTTCGAAGACTTTGGACGGGAGAATGGATACCTGTCAGGATACGTCACCTTCATACCCGCCGATACAAAGGCGGAAGAAAGAAAATTACTGGCAGCCTTGATGAAGAAATTCGCAGAACTATATCCCTTCTATCAACAGAGAGGGATCAACAAAAAAGAAGCCATCGCTACTTTCAATAAGATATTCAGTAACACTAACCGTCCTTATGCCTCCCTGCTGGCCGACCTGCAGGCAAATTTTAAACGCCTGTATCCCGACCCGCATCTGGGTATTATACTACCATCCACCCCTGCTGCCGATGCACCGGTAGCCCGGCCCAAAAATGGCCCCCTGCGCCTCAAAACTATCGGAGAAGAGGTAGTGGTCGCAGCCATCCTGAACGATCGCTATCGGGATTCAATCCCATTGGGAGCCAAAGTAATAGCCATAGATGATAAACCCGTATCCACCAGTGGAGATCCTAATCAACTCCTGTTCAGGAAAGAAACCGAAATACTCAACATCAGCATACTGGCAGATAGCAACCGTTCCCTACGGACATTTCATATCCCATATACCACACCTGTCCGGATGACAAAGAACTTCCTGCCTGCACCCGAAATACGACTACTGCCGGATAATACCCTGGTCTTCCGCATCGCCAGCTGGAAAGGAGAAACCTACTACAAACTCCTGAATATCTTCTTCGCACAACAGGATATCAAAGGAATGATCATCGACCTGCGGGGAAATGGCGGTGGCTACAGCGCAGACGTATTGAAAACACTTTCCCTGTTCACCAACCAGGAATATAGCCTCGGCAGAAGACACTACCCCTGGTTCGAAGAATCCATCCTGATCTCACCGGCAAGAAAAGAATTCAGATGCCGGGCTGCTAAAGTGATTATCCTGACAGATAAAAATACCGCCTGTGCCTCCGAAATATTTATACTGGGCATGAAAAAAAGACCTGGCACCTTCGTATTGGGAGATACCCCTACCATGGGGGCAGTCGCCAGCGCTACTATATTCCGCCTGCCCTCCGGATTAACATTGCAACTACATACCAACTTCAGGCAATTCATATTCGATCCGGCCATCTATACCGAAGGAAAAGGTATAGAACCGGATATCTGGGTCGCTAAAACACATGCCAGAGACCTCGCTCCCTATGAGGACAAATTGCTGAAACATGCACTACAGTTGATCCGGCTATAACATACCGCTCACTAGCAAAATATCACTGACAACTTTTTACCAGTAAAAATTAAGACATGATAAAGTCTAGCTATTATAATGAGTTAATACCCATTAAAAGTACCGGCGAATTCCTCCTGTATAATATCCTGACCGGTGGATTACAAGTGCTGGAAAATAACCTGGGACAGACCGTCACCGCACTGAAAGAGCTGCCAGCCTTTCAACTCACCGACTACCCCTCCCTGGAAGAAGAACTGGCAGGCCTGTCAGAACTAGGCTTTTTCGTCGACAGCCAACTCGATGAAATAGCGGCCTACCAGGAAGACTATCACAAAAGCCAGCTGAGAAAATATACGAACAACCCCCATATCGGCCTTACAATAGGTACCACCATCACCTGCAATATGGGATGCCCATATTGCTTCGAGCTGATAAAACCCAACAAAAGCTTGCGAAAAAAAGAAGTAGTAGAAGGGATCGCCAACTACATAGAAGATATGATCCTGCGCGCACCAGTCAAAAAATGGGGCGGCCTCTCCATTATATGGTATGGCGGCGAACCCATGATCAATAAAGAAGCCATCCGCCTGCTCTCCGAACACTTTATCCCACTGTGTGAGCAATACAACATTCCATATGAAGCGTCTATCATCACCAATGGAATATTACTCGACAAAGAAAACTGGGATTTCCTGGTAGAAAATCGTGTCACAGATGTACAGATTACGATCGATGGTGCCAAAGAAGTACACGAAGCCTACCGGCCTCTGAAAAATCAAAATGGTAAGAACTACGAGAAAATACTGGAGAACCTCTCTATCATGCCCCCGGGCGTCAGCGCCAACATCCGGGTCAATACCGATAAAAAAGTAGCAGCTACCCTACCTCGCCTACTCGACGACTTACAGACATACGGAATATGGCCCCAGCGATATAAAAATATATCCATCAAATTGGCCTGGCTGCGCTCCTATAAAGGTGCCGACACCGAGAACATGGCCTTCATGACACAGGAAGAGTTTTTCCATACTGAAAACGAATTCAGTCAACTCATGATAGACCGCTTCCAAAGCTGGCCGGCGCATACCGGTAAGCAACGTCCCAAACTAAAATGGAAATTCCCCACAAAACAAAGCGACTGCGCGACCTATGTATCGCCATACTCCTTTACATTCGATCCGGAAGGAAACATCCACAAATGCTGGGAAACCATTCACGATACCAACATCTCCTCCGGTAAAAAAGTATTCGAAGCCTGGAATCCGGCCGACTTTAAAAAATATCTCGACTACTCCCGCACCAACATACATCCCACTTGCTACAATTGTAAATTCAATCCCGTATGCGAAGGTCTTTCCTGCGCATACGACTCACTACACGCCGTAGAAGAAGGGAACTTTCCCTGTACCGCCTGGAAATCCCAACTACCGGCCTACTTCGAAAAAATGTACAACCTCATGCAGGAAGATGCCGACAACATAGCCATCGCCGCTCCCCAGGCAGCCGAATTTCAAACACATGCCAATAAATAAAACTCCGGCCGCATTATGAGCAGACAACCGGTAGTCGCCATTATTGACGAAGGATTGCTGATGGATCGGTTTGCAGCTCAAACCACTCCCGTCCAGGAGATCAATATCTACGAATCCACCAACACAAATGTGGATAACATCGCGGATATGGCAACCAAACGCCTCCATGGTACGAATATAGCCTCCATTATACTCCAGGTATGCCCTTCCGCAAGTATCCTCTCCGTAAGAATGGTACCGCTCAAAACGATCAACGTCCCCCTCCTGTGCAAAGCACTCCGCTTTTGCGCAGAACTACCGGTCGTTAACGTAATCAATATCAGCCTGGGTATCCTAAGCACAGACACCTATTCACAGGAACTATTCGAATGCTGTCGGTACTGCCATCAGAAGGGGAAAATACTGGTGGCAGCCGCTCACTTCAACTGCGAGAAAAAATGCTACCCCGCCGCCTTCCCTTTCGTATATGGTGTAGGCGCCGGCTTGATAAGCGATATTAACCAATACAGCTATCTCGGTGATGGATACATTAACATCCTCGCAAAAGGCATCCACCAACGCCTGCTACATGAAAACGATAAATATATCCTCCGGGGAGGTACCAGCTACGCAACCGCCGCATTCTCCGGTATCTTGTGCAACAAGCTGATCAATGAAACGGCAGATAACACCATCAATATACATGATCATATCAGGCAGGGGGGAACGAATACTTTAAATCTTCATTACCTGATAGAATATCAGCCGGAGGAAACCACCACCCATATACCCGTAACAGGAATAAATAAAGCGTGGAAATGCCTCTCATATGCCCTCGATCACACACCGGTAAAAGATCCGGCTGTATTGGCAGATCAACTACTGTTCAACATGAACTACTTTCTGCAGGGGAATACCCCGGAGATCCAATATCCCGGTATACCGGATCTGAAACCGCTCGTTTCCGGAAAAATGTTCAATCGGGTCAATACGTTGCTTATAGGTAACTTCTTCGACAACAAACACCTGTTGAATGTATATTTCGGATACACCCTCATCCGCCAGTTCATCGAACATAATGGGAATTTCCTAGTTTTTGACGAATACATAGCCAATGTTATTAGAAAAACAGTACTTTTATTCGGAAGTAGATTTAACGGGCAGATTGTGATTTTGGAAACACTATCCATTTAATCATCAAAGTATGAGTACTTCAATCTTAAAGAAAACCTCTAGGATCTTCAGCAGGAACAAACTTACATTCATCATAAACATTTCCGGATTTTCCATCGGCATAGCATCGTTCATCATACTGATGCTGTGGATATTCCGGGAGAAAGGATATAACCGCTTCCTCAAAGATCAACAGGTGTTTCAGGTAGTAACAAACTACCCGGTCAATAACGAGATAAGATCAGCCCGCGCTACCTCATTACCGCTGATACGCGCTATCAGTCAGGGAATACCCGGTGTCGAAAATATTGTTACTACCAAAACGATGGACGAAGTGGACATCGAAATGGACAAAAAACAAACACGGTCAAATGGAAGATATGCTAGCACGGACCTGTTTAAAGTCTTCCCCAGACCATTCCTCACAGGAAGTCCCGAAGGTGCCCTGAATGATCCGGCAGCAATTGTCATATCCTCTGATGTCGCCAACAGGTTATATGGCCCCGAATGGCGCACAAGAATGGATAATGGCGTACTGACGATCTCCACCGATAAAACCCGGGAATGGCAAGTAAAAGGAGTGTTTGAAGCTTTCCCCGAACAGTCCAGCTTCCGTAGTGACTTCTTTATCCCACTGCCTAAAGACACCAACGAACACATAGGTAGCTATAACTATGAAGCATATCTTAAACTCAATCCTAACAGCAACATCGCAGACATAAGGGCCAAAATAAATCAAAAAGTAACCGGCCTCTCAAAAGCCGGTATCTATTTGCAACCTTTCGAAGATATTCACCTCTACTCGAATTTTGAGAACGGTGCCGTAAGCGGCGGCAGGATCTTATATGTACGCCTCTTTACCATAGCAGCTATCTTCCTGCTGGCAATGGCATGTATCAATTTTATGAACCTGAACATCGCCAGCTCTTTCAAACGCACAAAAGAATTAAGTGTAAAAAGAATGATGGGCGCAGGAAGAATGTCTCTCATCAGGCAATTGATCGGGGAAGCTTATCTCACCGTGTTCATTGCTATCGTACTAGGCCTGCTCATCGTCTTCTTCTGTCTGCCTACTATCAATACCTACCTGGCAGAAACACTCCGGTTCCCACTCACCTCATGGGAATTCTGGTTGTTCATCGCCGTAATCTTTGGCATAACAGGCCTGGTTGCCAGCATATACCCAGCCCTGATACTGACCTCCTTCGACCCTATAAGCGTACTCAAAAACAATAAAGGTACCAGGATAGGCGGCATCGGCGTAACAAAGATCCTCTTTACAATACAGTTCTTTATATCTGTCATACTGATATATATCGCCTTTACCACCAACAACCAGGTACAATACCTACTGCATAAAGACCTGGGATATGATAAACAACATATACTGGGCAGAAAACTGACCGAAGAAGAAATACAGAAGATGCCACTGATTAAAGAAGAACTCAAATCCAAGTCCTTCCTCGCAAGCAGTACCTTCTCCAGCTCTAACCTCGTGACCGGCTGCCCGGTTACCGGAGACGTCAACTGGCCGGGTAAGACCCCGAATGATAGCGTCAGGTTTGCCGTGTTATATACCGACAAAGACTTCGTTAAAACATTTAAAGTAAAACGGATAACCAAAGACCCCGGAGACGAATTCAGCGCAGACCTCGCAGTCGTGATCAATCGGAGAGCCGCAAAACTAATGGGGGGCGAAGATGCAATCATCAATAAAATGATTGATGTCTTCGGCGAAAAAGGCCGCGTTACAGGTATCGTTGAAGATTTTAACTTCAGCTCCCTCTACAATCCCATAGAACCACTCATCATAGCAGACTTCCCACCCGAAGCAGAATACCTGTTTATTCAACCCATACCCGGCAGAGAAACCGATGCAATCGCCTTCATGGAAGCACTGGGTCGGAAAGATCCGTCGAAAAAAACCGAAAACTACTTCTGGGTAGAAGACCAACTTAATACTATCTATAAAGATGAGGCCAACCTGGGCAAACGATCCTTTATATTCAGCATCGTATGCATATTGATCGCCTTATCCGGATTCTTCGGACTGATAAACTTCTCTATCATCAAAAGAATGAGAGAAATGAGCATCCGGAGAATATTCGGAAGTACACAACAACAAATAGTAAATCTCATATTCGTGGATTTCCTTAAGCTGATAGCTGTAGCGGCAGTAGTAGCTATACCGGTATCATACCTGCTGTTACACAACTGGCTGGAGAAATTCCCCTACAGGATACAAATGAACCCGCTGTCATTCGCAATACCCCTGTTGGGAATGGCCGGACTCATCTTATTAATCATCCTTTTTTATGCAATCCGGTTGAAGACCATCAACCCTGCCCGCGTACTCAGAGAAAATTAGCCTTAAAAAATATCGTCATGATTTCCCAACAGACGCTGGAAAGCTACCTGCTTGCTGCGCTGAAGGAGCGTATCCATATACCCCAGCATTTTTCCGACGAATTGATAACACTTAACCTGCTCTACCTTTTCTCCAGAGATGATGACGCCGCTATTAAATGGGTCGCCTTTATCGAAGAGAAGTTTGAGATAAACATTCCAGACAACGAAGTCGACTACTTCTTTCTCAGTAGCATCCGGCATATGGCCACCGTCATCAACAGGTGCATATCGCCAGGTATCTAAAGATAACTTATGAATATCCTTTCAGCCTTTCGCCAGACGAAGGAGATAATGCGTGCCGCAACTCCCGGTCAGCTGATAGATGAACATTTGCCGGTACTATACAATGGTATGATGAATGATTGGGCTTCGTACCCCAAATGGAACATCCAATACCTGGTCGACACATTCGGCCATCAAAAAATATCAGCAGATCATAAGATCGGCGAAGACACAACATATATCCACACAACAATAGCAACATATGCCGAATACATCCGCCAAACGACAGATGAAAACCCTTACTACGCTAAATCAACATTACACATCGGCACCGGTATGGAAGAGGAATACCAGGTAGACCCGGCTTTTAGTTGCTGGTACAAAGCCTATTACAAAGCCTTGAATATACCGCGGAAGATCACACTTTCTTGCCTCTACTTCGGACCTCGCGGCGCAAGAAGTACCTTGCATAAAGACATATGGGGTACCAGCTTCTGGAACGCATTGTACGAAGGACGAAAACTATGGCTCTTCTTTCCCCGTGAACAGGAACACCTGCTATATAATGGCGAAGTAGACCCGTTAACAGCAGATCCGGACAGATTTCCGCTGTTCTACAAAACTACACCTGTTGTATGTATCCAGGAACCAGGAGAACTCATATACTGCCCGGGTAACATCTGGCATTGGGCATACGTGCTCGAATCTGGGCTGGCCCTGTCAGAGAACTTTATCAATAAAGACAACTATCTTAATGTGCTGCAATATTTCAATAGCGTTGGATATACAAATGCGGCACAGAAAATGGAAGACATCATCCGTATTTACCTGGATAAGCAGCAATAATACCACGGCTGCCCTCTCCCAAATAGCATAGATGAATCCAAAGACAATGATCTGGAAGCGGCTGCTGTCCTTCCTCCGGCCATATATTAAGTATGAAGCCCTGCTGCTGCTTTTAATGCTGCTCGGAAATGCCGCGGCACTGGCTTCTCCCTACTACCTGAAGGTCATAATCGATCAGGTATTGATAGAGAAAAAAGTCTCACTCCTGGTCGAAATACTATCCCTCATATTTGCCACATATATCGCTCGGATATTAATGGGCATCGCGTCAGAATACCTGTATAACTGGATCAGTAATCAGGTCCTTAACACGTTGTCCCTGAAATTATTCAATCATATCATCCGCTTGCCCATGCACTTCTTTAAAGAAAGAAGCCTCGGCGACGTGATCCACAGGATGAATAACGAAGTGAATAACGTTCGTAAATCACTTACAGGCGTACTCATTCACTTCATCAACAATGCTATCACCATCATAGGGCTCATCGTGGTGATGTGCGTGCTGGATACAAAACTTTTTCTGGCTATCTGCCTGCTATACCCCCTCCTGTTCTTCAGCATAAAACGATTCAACCCCCGCATCAAAAAATTGGCGGAAAACGTGAAAGCAGAAGAAGCAGGAATACTCGGCCATCTCACAGAAAGAATAACCAACGTCCGGTTTATAAAATTGTTCAATGCATATGATCATGAGGGAAACCTGATCAAAAACCGGTTTAAGCAATTGGTCAAACTCAATATCGATGGTGGTCTCATGCTGTCGGTCTCAAAAGGGATCAGCATCTTCCTGCTCTCCCTCGTACCGCTCGTTACATTAGGGCTGGGGGGCTGGCAGGTCATCGCCGGCCTGATGACAATAGGTACGCTGGTAGCATTCCTGCAATACGCCAACAAACTATACGACCCCTTCCAGAATATCATATCACTGTATGTAGAACTGATAAACACATCCGTATCAATATCACGCATCTTCGAATTGCTGGATCATCCCATCGAAGTAAAAGACAGTACATACCAGCAACTCGATAGCCCCATCAAAAAGATCGAACTGGAAAATGTCAGCTTCCTGCATCAGGACAAACAAGTGATCAACAACCTGGATTTTACGTTTCATACCGGCCGGCATTATGCAATCGTAGGCGCCAGCGGCGGCGGAAAATCTACCATCGTAGACTTGCTATGCAAATTTAATATCCCGCACAAAGGGCAAATACTCGTCAACGGCAGAAACCTGCAGGAAATCGATATGGAAGATTGGATGCATCACCTGACCGTAAATAGCCAGGGATACTTCCTGTTCAACGATACCATCCTGGAAAATATACGCTACGGAAAATTAAATGCCGGCGACAATGAGCTGGTAGAGGCTGCCCAACTATCAGGGATCTTTACCGATAATAATGACTACCATAAAAGGGCTTTACGTAAGATCGGCGATGGTGGCGTAAAACTATCAGGAGGACAAAAACAGAAACTGTCCCTAGGCAGAACACTATTGCGCAACACAGAATGGCTGATCATAGATGAAGCGACATCAGAGATCGACTCCAAAAGCGAAGAATCCATATATGCTCACCTCTTCGGAAATCCCGCATTCAAAACCATTATTATCATCTCACATAGGCTTAGTGCCCTGAAATATGCAAACGAGATTGTCTGCATAGATGCCGGTAGAATAATAGAACATGGTACCATGGCAGAACTGATTCAAAAGAAAGGCCATTTTTACCAGCTGTTCGAAAGCCAGCTCGACCTCACGACCGTTAAGATCTGATTATCACCTCTTTTTATTTTTTATTCACTTTTTAAAATTTGATTTTATGCAAAAAAATGAAAATCCAAAAAGCAAACAACTGGCTGAACCCAAAAACCTCGGTAAAGCAGTAGAAGAAGTATCCCTGGAAGTCCTGGAATCCCTCTGCTCCAGCTTCAACAGACGTCCTCGCGGTTGCAACACCTTCGACTCTGTAGGAAGCAATGACGATATCCTGTTCTAAGAACAGCGATACCGAGATTTTACTTTCCGGAGAGCCTGCACCTGCAGGCTCTCCCTTTCTTCACACTAATAACCGGCTATATGTTTTTAAAGTGGCTGCTCCTTATCTCCACTATAGGTACTACCGCTAACACCGGCCTCCATAACACACAGGATACCGACTTCTCCGGAACATACCAGTACGAAATGAAGAATACTCCCTACGGAGACTTTATGGGAAAAATTATTCTGAAAAAGGAAAAAGAAACTTACAGGATTGAAGTGGTCAACAACAAAGGAGAACAATTCAGTGCCCGTATAATCCGCCTGAAAGGCAACAGGATCGTAATGGCCACCAACTTCGAATATGCCGATGCCACGCTGTATGGTTACTTCCGGGAAAATGCCTTGTCTGCAAGAATAGAAGCAAAGGGAGACCCCTTTCTCTATAAGTTCATCGCCAGGAAGTGATCGGTAGTTACTCATCCTAAAATAATACTATATGCGACCGAATGAAGCGCTGCTATATGCAGCATCTTCCGCCAACCTGTACAACTTTATGGGAAATGATGACTTTAATACGCATCTTGATATATTTAAGACGATCGTCAGTCATTCATCAAAGGCATTCAGAGACTTGTTTGACTTTACCGTAGAGGAACTACAGCTGCTTGATGAAGGAGCTGTCTTTAAGGGACTTAAGGAAAACTCCCGTATCTTTATCAGCTTCCATACTGGCTCCTACTACATGCTCCTGGCCCAACTGTTAAAAGATGGACACGACGTGATCGCTATGTCTGATACCCATTCTATCGACAGCGGCGACTTTACAGACCTCACCAGCCTGTACCAGGGGCAATATCACAACAATTGCCATTTTGAGATGGTAAATGTGGAAAGCCCCGGAGCCATTTTTAAGCTGATTAAAAGACTCAAAGCAGGCGCCGTTGGTATCGCCTATATCGATGGTAACAAAGGTGTAGGTGGACAGACCATCCACAACGAAAACATGCTGACACTCGATTTCCTCCACGGCAAAGTGAAAGTAAGAAAAGGCATCGCCTATATCTCTTATCTCACAGGCATACCCGTCCAATTAGCCCTGAGCCACCTCGAAGAAGAACGTATCTACCTCAAAGTATACGCAAACAGCTTTGCCCCGCAGGGCGAAGAAAAGGAAGTTTTCGTACAACAAACTATGCAGGCAGTACTATCTCACTTTGAAGAATACAATAAAAAATATTTTATGCAATGGGCCAATTGGCCTTATGTGCATAACTGGTCGCTCATCGATGCATTTAACGTAGAAACACCCACACCGTCCCGGCAATGGACAAATATCAACGAAAAATGGAAACTCAACCTGACCAGGTTCTGCCCGCTCAGACTAAAAGAGAAAAATTATCTCTTTGACAGACTACGCTACTCCCTCTCTGAAGTGGAAGATCAATACCTCCCCCTGTTCTCCTATAAAACCGGTATACACGAAAAACAAATGCTGGTAACAGATATTATAACGCATGATCCGGAAATGACAGCAAAACTGATAGCAAAACACTTCATCGCACCCCTATAGCCCCACAATATTTAAAACGATCCACCTCATTACTAAAAGACGTATTGCTTAATTATGTTAGTATATAAGATACCACTCCTAAACACCCAGAAAGTAGCGGGCAACGTTATTCCATCATTTGACCTGTCTGGAGGATCACTAAATGTGATCGACATGCTACCTGAAAAGAATAAGCAGGCTTTAGAGGTAGAAACCAACTGGCATACCAATAGGTACGGATTCGACATCCCTGCCTCTGATGTTGAAAATTACCAACTGCACTATGCAGCATGGCAATCCTTTAAGGAAAGAGAAGAAGAGTGGTGCCTGATCATAGATGAGTCCGTGAAACTGGAAACCACCTTAGCAGATATACTGGAACGGATACAGGAGTTACCGGCTGGATGGGATGTGTATTTCCCGTTTGACAGGTTCCGTATCCATGAGAAACAAAAAGAACAGATCCAGATACATAATAAGTCTTTATTGAATCCCAATAAGCGGGAATATAATGACTTCTTACCCTTCGTACTGGGCTTTGAGTGGGGCAATAGTATCTATTTCCTGAGCCGGAACGGCGTAGACAAACTGCTCATGTCAGATGTAGTCAAACAACGGGTAGATGACGAGATCATTAGCTTATCCATCAGGAAGCTGATCGATGCCTTTTTTGATGAAGTCGCCTGGTTTAATTACGAAGAACAGCCTAAAGTAGTAACAAAAGACAGGGACAATGATATATTAAATGCAATCATGAAAAATAGCCGCTGGTCTGTAGAAAGCAAAACGCAGATCAGGACCATATTGGGTATCATGAGTGAAGTGGGAGAACGACTGCATATCGACCTCCTGCTACAGGGAGGATCACATCTTGGATATATCAGGCATGGAGGGATCATGCCCTGGGATGACGATGTAGACCTGGGTATAGAAGAACGCCACCTGGAGAAATTCTTACAGGAGATTGAAAACAATACTCCACTGAAACATGGCCGGTTTATCGAAGAATCTACCGGTTTCCCCTTTTATAAGATCTGGCTGGAAGACACTGCCACTATCGAAGAACGTGAATATAACTTTCCTTTTGTTGATCTCTGGATGTTCAAGGTAGTAAAGGATGACCTGGTTTTCTGGAACGGGATCATCTGCCCTAACTCCGCCAGGTATCCCCTGGAGAATGTTTGTTTTGAAGGTGTCAACTTCAAAATGACCGCTAATTCTATGGAAGTCCTGGATTCCAGGTACAGGACCTGGAGAAGCGGCATACGGGTGTATAATTACCACCATAGCTTGGAAAAAAGCAAGGGATTTTCACTGAGAGTACCCGTTGCCTTGGACGAAAATGGCAGGATTATATTACCTCACGAATGATCAGATAACAAATGCATGTCACAATAATTGGCAAGAATAATAATGGCGGCCTGGAAAAAGACAAACTTATAGTAACCGCTCTGCTACAACAACACGATATACAGGTCGAATTCCGCAACCTGGACGATTTTATACCTATGCCCACACACACAGATCTTTGTATACATCTCGAGATCGTGGATGAACGTTGTTTCGCGAAAACCAATATCCTGGTACCCAACCAGGAATGGTTCATGCGCGATTGGATAAAATATCTGGACCGGTATGATGCGATATTCTGCAAGTCCCATTACGCCTACGAGATTTTTAGTACTTATCACAGTAATGTAAAATATACTGGCTTTACTTCACTGGATTGTTATCATGAAATTGTTAAGCTGAAAGAATGTTTTCATTCCTCAGGAAAGTCTCGGGCAAAAGGAACACAAGTGCTCATCAATGCCTTTGCTACCTTCGACAGAGCCAGAATGCATATCGTAACACATCATACCGACTATACCAGATACGATAACCAGCAAGTATCTTATTATGATCGTATGACGGCAGAAGAGTATGACAAGTTCAGAAACCGCTTCCTGATTCATATATGCCCTTCTGTAGTAGAGGGTTTTGGCCACTGCATAAATGAAGCGAAAGCATGCGGCGCCGTCGTGTTGACTACCAACTTTCCGCCCATGAACGAACTGTCAGATCATTTTCTGATACCTATAGAAAAAGCATATGTTTTACCAGACAGGTTAGGGGGGATTGTCAGCATCAACCCCTCCTCCATAACAGAAGTCCTGGATAAACTATTGCAACGGGATGATCTGTATGAAATAGGTCAGGAGAACAGGCGATCCTTTCTGCACAATGACCAGCTTTTCCGCGAACAGTTTATGCACGCACTGTACACGTTGTAAAATGTAGCATATGAAAATAAATGACTAACTTTCGAAGCTGATACACAAGATGCTATACTGGCCGCTGACGCCTGACCTTTGATAATTATCGCATTTAGTATATGAACAATATTGGCTCCTCCGTTTTTCGCGCATTAGTTATTCTCCTAGTAGTCCTGTTCCCATGTAGGTCGCTATGGGCACAAACCATAAAAGGAACACTCTATGACGGGAAAACAGGAGAACCTATTCCATATGCCAGCATCGGTATTAAAAATAAAAGCAGGGGAGGGATTGCTGAAAGAACAGGTTATTACTCAGTGAATATAGCTGGCATGTCTCCACAGGACTCCATCGTATTTAGCCATATAGGATATGTAACTATGGCATTCCGCCTGGCAGATATCGACCCTTCAAAAAAGATGGATATCCGTCTAAAACCCCGTGACCAGGTGCTGGCTGGTGTGACCGTCACCGCGTTAAGGGACGTGCTGATGTTCGGAAGCGACAAAGCCACGTCCCGGTTTACCGGTTGGGGTGATTACTCAAGCTCAAGAGGCCGGGCCAGGGGAATACAGATAACACCTAAAGAATATCCCGTCAAAATAGTGTCCTTCGCCTGCCGGATTAAACACAATACCTTCGACAGCGTAAAAGTGCGGTTTAATATCCTGAAGAAAGTAGAAGGAGAGGAGCAACTGAAAGAAGTATTACACCAGAACATCTATTTTGATATTCCTCATAATGCAAAGTGGGTCACCCTGGACCTGGCTCCCTACAATATCATATTATCAGACACAGTTGTAATCGCCCTGGAATGGGTCGATTCCTGGGCACAGCCTAAAAAACCGGGAGAGAGTTCCGATATGTTCACCATCGCATTAAGTAAAGAACACGGATACACTTATGAACGCAATACCCCCAACGAATTACCCACACTTAGACAATCAATGGAATTACCCGCTATGTACCTGAAGGGCTACAGGGTTGCAACAGCAGATAAATAAGACCATAACATCTCAGCAGAAATAGATCGTACTTCCCCCGCAATAGCCAAGAAAGTAGCAGCGTCATCCGGACTTTCTTCCAGCGGTACCAATACCTGCTGCCCGCCTTTTGCTATTAAGTGCACACAGTGTACCCATGAATGATTCCACCAGTTTTTAGGCAAATAGCCTTCATCATGTGCTTGCTTTCCAGTATAGACCAATAGGAAAGGAATGTCGTCTATATCCCGCAGCCCATTATTTACCTGGTAAGTGATTACCCCGTTGGCCAGATGAAATATACCCGTACAAGGGCCGATCACAAGTTGGGTGTACTGACTGGCTATCAAGCACATGTCCTTTCTAAGTCCTCTTCTCCCCGCAAAAATAACACGGCTATTCTGTACCGGCGTCAGGCATTGCCTGATAAATGATTGTTCTTCTTCCAATAACAGCACCTTCACACGATCCCGCTCTAGTAACTTGCTGACAAGTGTTATCAACTCCTCCAATAAGATCACCTTCTTTTCCTCCGTCGAACTATTCTGCAGCATCACCAGGAAATCACCGGCTTCAATACCCCGCTCCTCCAGCCAACGATCTGCCATTTCCATCTCTTCCTCCGATACATAGATCTCTTTATCCACATTGTTTTTCCCCGACAGGGTGAACGGACGTTTACCATTCTCCATAAAGTCGAGGTGATAGCGGTCTACTGAAGGCTCTTCCAGCAACGTAAATACAGTATAAATGCTGGCACACAAAGGTGCTGTGCTCCCATCTTTTGTCAAATACACGAGGAACTTGAGAAAGGCATCGCCCTCCACAAGGATAAGATCAAAGGATGAAAGCGGAAGCTGAGCTAAGGGTTGACAGGTGATCTTTACCTGCTCTCCAAAGACACCAGGATAGAGCGATTGTAAACGTGGTCCTATGGTCGGATGATGGCAGTTGATCACTACTTCCTCGTACGGGCCGCAATGCCGCAGGATCCTTTTGAAAAACCTTACCCAGATAGTCGAATCACCAATAAAAAAACTTCGCTTGTAGTCATCCAGGATCAATATCCTGGTATAGCTATTTCCTTTTTTCTCCTTATTTACAGCGGAAATGTTGGTAAGCAGCGCATCAAAGGCACGCTCCAGGCATTCCCGCCCACAGGGGGTATAGCTACTATTTAACTCCTCTTTAAACGACGACAGTATGCCCTTCCTTATCGTTTCCGTTACCTCCCATAGGCCCCCCGGTCGGAATAAGACCTGGACACTTTTAAAATGGCTCTTGGCAGCATTATAACTGGGATCAGCCAGCGTATAGATATGGTCCGTTTGGAACTGACCTTTATATCGCCTGTCCAGGTATTGGGCAAGAAGCAGGTCATGATCAAAATGACATACAATCAGATCATCTTCGGAAAAGCTAATTTCATCCCAGTCGGAACTCACCAGGAAGCGGTCCGCGAAATGCCGTAAAATACTATCCTCCCGCCATAAATGTTGATAACCCATGTTCGATCTGTCATTCCATTGAATGACGGTATCACTGTGTTGAGTAAAGTGATCAAAGAGGAATAGAAGGGTATAGAGTTGCCTGATAACGGCCGGGTCGACTTGCTGATATTTGATCAAATCAGGATAGTCAGACAATATCAGTATCCTTTTAAAGAACATGTGCAATACCTGGATTAACGGGTATTAAGATAAGGAAAATCTGGAGGAGCAACAACGGAAATACCACATTGTTGGTATTGTTGAATATTCAATATTTTACTACCTTCAACTAGTGAATGAAAAAATATTAATACTCCCTTTCCTTTGAACGATAACTTTAAGGTAAACAATAGCTGGTAGTCAGCATGTAAATCAAATCCCAAACATGCCGGATCAACCCCATTGATCTCTCCTTCAAATAAAAAAACGGATGAATATTGACGAAAAAACGATTGAACGGATCATTTTCCGCCAGTACGGACAGATGCCAAGATTTACCCAGGACTCCCCGGTATATCCCGATGTCTGGATGACCTATTTTAAAAAAATAGAAGTGTTGAGCACCTTTCGTATTGACCTCATCCTGACTCCGCATTATCGTTCAAATGCGGCTGATTTGTTCGTGGCTATATCCAACCGGCTGGACAGGTGGGAGAGGGAATCAGACCAGGGATGGCAGCTCGCCAATAATGGAGAGACTGTAGTGGCACGCTTAACATTTTTCGAGCTGATTCAATATGTCTTACCCTTATCAAGCTGGTGGCTTCAGGTGACAGATGAATCAGAAGATAGAGAAGGCTGGGAATGGCTCCAAATATTGGCAGGCGCCTTACTCTATGTATCCAGGGGAGATCGGGAATTTGTTCGCCTGTACGATCACCAAGCTTCTGAACAGCAGGAAGAATATGACATGTACCAGGTGTTTAAGGCGATGTTCAGGGATTACCTGCGTGACCTGGTCGAGCCCAAACGGGAGGAGAAGGGAATACTATATTCCGTTAGCCGCAATAGGCCCGCTACCATTTCTATTCAACAATCAGTCGGATTGACAAAAGCAGATGCCGGTAGGCGCCTGTTCGACATTGATGGCAAAGATATTACCTGGGCCGTACTCGACTCCGGTATCGACGCTACACACGACGCATTCCGAAAGAAAGACCCCAAAACAGGCCTGCCGTATACCACTGCTTTTGGACCTACCCCCGACAGAGAATCTAACTTTACCCGCATTGTCGCTACATACGATTTCACAAAGTTCAGAGATGTAATGGCTAGCATTCATGAGAAAGAAAATCTCAGGATGGATACCCCCGACATGAGTGAAACACTGAAAGGCACCGAAAAAGGACAACTACTACATGAAGAAAAACGTTCGGAATATATTCAGGATATCAGTAAAGCCCTTAAATCAGGCCGTTTATTCGACTGGAGCCTGATAGCCCCCTTGTTACGTATACCGCATAGTTTCCCGGGATATGAAGTACCAAAACATCCCCATGGCACACATGTCGCAGGTATCATCGGTGCGTGCGACGAAGGAGGAGGGTATAAAGACCCCTTAGTAGGCATGTGTCCGGGTATTGACTTGTATGATATCAGGGTCATGAACGAAGAGGGACAAGGAGAAGAGTTCAACATATTGGCAGCGCTTCATTTTGTACGTTGGCTGAATGCAAAAAAAGAAGGTACTACCATACATGGCGCTAACCTCAGTTTTTCCATGACACATGAGGTGGCGAGTTACGCTTGTGGACAAACACCTGTCTGCGAAGCCTGTGAACGACTGGTGGCAGAAGGAATAGTCGTCGTCGCTGCTGCCGGCAACCTGGGACAAGCTTTATTCAAAGGAACCAATGGCGCCGATACGCAAGGATTCCGTATGGTGAACATCACCGACCCCGGAAATGCGGAAAGCGTAATTACAGTGGGCGCCACCCACAAGACCCGCCCGCATGCATACGGAGTATCCTACTTCTCGAGTAAAGGCCCCACAGGAGATGGACGCATCAAACCGGACCTGGTAGCCCCAGGCGAAAAGATCACCTCTTGCGTACTGGGCAACGGCACACAAAAAATGGATGGCACCTCCATGGCTGCTCCTCACGTATCCGGCGCCGCAGCCTTGCTACTGGCCAAACACCGTGAGCTCATAGGCCTGCCTCGTCGCGTAAAGGAAATTTTATGCAAAACAGCTACCGATCTGGGCAGAGAAAGGTATTTCCAGGGATGTGGTATGGTAGACGTATTGCGGGCCATTCAATCAGTTTAATCATTGTCATATGATATTTACATTGGAAGTATTGCAAGCCAAATATGGCGATTGCCTGATCCTGCACTTCGGAACACCCGACAACCATCAATTGATGATCATCGATGGCGGCCCCGCAGGTGTATACCGGGACGTACTCAAACCAAGATTGCTGCAACTCAAAGCACAGCTGTCTCCTCACGATCCCTTACCCATCTCCATGGTAATGGTCAGCCATATGGACGACGACCATGTAAATGGTATCGTAGCGCTCACCAATGATATGGTCGACTACCTCGACCAGGAAAAAGATCCTCCCTTTCAGTTAGATTACTTCTGGTTCAACACATTTGATGATATCATCAATAATCTGCAAATACCCAAACTGTCAGCAGTAGCGGCTGCCGCATCTGTCGCCTCAGTTGAACAACTACCGGGTATCGGCAACGTAGACGCTTCCGTCGCTGCCGTGATCGCTTCTACACAACAAGGAAGAGATTTGCGTAATAACGTGACAGCGCGATTAAATGCCAGCCTTAACGAACCTTTTGTCAATGAAGATGATACTCCAGGTTTTGTACGTGGGGATATCGACAACCTGCCCATAGATTGGGATGACTTATCCATACAGGTACTGCACCCAAATGAACAACGACTGGAAGAATACCAGGCCAAATGGGACGAAGACCTGCGCAAATATCACGACAAAGGAGATCCCGGCATCATCATTGCCGCCCTGGCAGATAAAGACAAATCCCCCTTCAATCTGTCCAGCATAGTTTGCCTCGTATCCTACGGTGGAAAAAAGATACTGCTGACCGGAGATAGCCGCTCCGATGATTTTTATAACGGCCTGCAGGAAAATGGCCTGTTGGATGAAAAGGGTAAATTACATGTGGATATAATTAAAATGGCGCATCACGGTAGTAAAAATAACGCCACCCAGTCAGTATACGAAAAGATAACAGCAGACCATTACGTGGTTTCTGCCAATGGAAAATACGACAACCCCGACCAGGAACTGCTGGATATGTTAAGAGAAACGCTCGCAGATAGTACGATCTACTTCACAAATCGTAACGGAGAGAATGATCTGGCCAATAAGATGAACAATTTCGATGAAGCACTAGCGGCTGCCGGAACAGGCGTAGCGACCGTATATAGAGAAGACGATAAACTATCACTCTTCATTCACCTGGGCGAAAAATTTTGACAAGGTGGATTACTTCAGCTTCCCTTCCCGCAAGGCGTCTTTATAGAAATTCTCCACCTTGGTCCTTGCCCAAGGTGTTTTACGCAGAAATTTAAGACTGGATGGTACGGATGGGTTACTGATAAAACAATTGATCCGGATATGATAACCCAACTCATCCCATCCAAAGCTATCTACAAGCCGTATAATCAGCTTTTCAAGTGTCACCCCATGTAACGGATCTTTTGACGTATGCCCTGCTTCCATATGCTGCTTTTTGTAACACAAAGATACATACAACTATTAAGCCTAGACTGATTATTATATATTAAAAAGTCATATTTGACACTATTATTGGAATCCCGACTTTTTATTACTTTTATCTCGGTATGATGTCGTCCCATTCCAATTATATTGAAAGTGAATTGCTACGCCGTATTTCGGATGGAGAGGAACTAGCCTTTACGGAATTATACAACCGATACTGGCAAAAAGTCTATTCATACCTGCTGCGTATGACTAAATCTCATGAAATCGCAGAAGAACTGCTATATGACATCTTCACCAAACTATGGATAGGCCGGGAACTGATCACAGAGATCCGCAACATGGACGCATTTCTCTCAAAGGTGGCCTATAATAAAGCCATGAGCTTCTTCAGGTATACAGCCTCACAACGTAAAATGCAACAGCTGGTCGCCAGGCAGATGGAAGAAAACCTATATGTGGAAGATACCGCCGATAAACTGTTGGATCACGAAGCCCGTGAACTCCTGCAGGAAGCTATCCGGCAGCTTTCTCCGCAGCGCAAACTGGTGTTTTCCCTGAGCCGGGAACATGGATTGACCCATGAACAGATCGCCCTTCAGCTAAATCTGTCAACCCAGACAGTGAAAAAAACAATGTCCAATGCCCTCCATACCATCCGGGAATTCCTCCATAAAAGAGGGATCGAAGGATCACTCATCCTGTTTTATTTCCTGGAAACCAGGAAATAATTTTTTTTCCCTCCGATACCTCCTACCCCTTTTTCCTGCGTCTATTTATTATTAAAGCCATCTAATTACTCATGTCGCAACGCTTACAGGTTCTATTTGACAAATATGCCAGCGGACAGGCAACTTCGGAAGAGTTGCAGGAATTCTGGCAACTGGTAGCTGCGACAGACGATGATGATGAGGTCTTGTCCGGGAACCTGAAAATCTGGTGGGATAACTATGAAGAAAAGTATAACCTTTCTGCCGGCGTAGACGGGGCTAAAACATTGAAGAGGATACTGGCGGCCGACAATCAGAAACAAATAGATTATAGCGGGATACATCACCGGCCCGTACGAAGACTCCGGCAAATATGGGCTGCCGCCGTCATACTATTACTGATCGGCACTGCATCCTGGTACTATATCCAACAACATAGCAATGAGCCGCCGCTAGCGAAGCGCTCCAATACGGTATACAAAAATGATATACTACCAGGTGCAACAGGCGCAGTACTTACGTTGGCAGATGGAAGCCAGGTACAACTCGACAGCGCAGGAAAGGACCTGCAACTTACACAGGGGAACGCAAAAATATCAGCAAGCAACGGTACCGTGATCTACTCCGGACAAGGTATCGATACACATACAACTTATAATACACTAACAACATACAAAGGCCAGCAATACCCGCTACGCCTCTCCGATGGCTCATTGGTAATGCTGGATGCCGGCTCTTCCATCACTTACCCGGTTATTTTTACAGGGGGCAAACGGGAGGTGCTGATTCAGGGACAGGTCTGGTTCGAAATAGCAAAAGATAGCAGCCAGCCTTTTATTGTAAAATACAATAACAAACAAGTGCAGGTATACGGTACCCATTTCAATATAAAAGCCTACGATGACGAACCCGATCTTCGGGTAACCTTGGCGGAAGGTAGTATTAAAGTGACCAGCGGTACAGTCAGCCAAATGCTGATCCCGGGACAACAGGCTATTTTATCACGAAATGACAACGGTATCAGGATCGATACCCATGCCGATATACAAGAAACCATTGCATGGAAAAACGGTCAGTTTGAATATAAAAGCAAAGACCTTACTTATGTCATGCGGGATATCGCACGATGGTATAATATAGAGGTAGTATACGACGGCCCTAAACCTGCAGATACCTTTACCGGGGGATTTAGCCGATCCGTCACATTAACCGAATTACTAACAATACTGGAAATAAGCAGGGTACACTTTAAACTGGAGGGACGAAAATTAACGGTGCTGTCACGCTGATCAAAGGCACCAGGAATATTGACCAAAATTTTATCATCGCAAGTCTAAAACCAACCAAAATTATGCAGCCATCTGCTAAGGGGATCTCTTATCCTCATAAATCGCGAAAGTCGGCAAGAAAGTTTGTCAGCATGTTATCTAACGTAAAAACAGTAACCCTGGTATCATTTCTCATACTTATGCTCGCTGCAAAAGTAACAGTGGCGCAATCAATCAGTTTGTCTGCAAAACAGATACCCTTGTCCAAGTTGCTGCCGGAACTGAAAAAACAGAGCGGGTACCAGTTCTTTTACAATGATGCCATGCTGGCAAAGGCATCGCCGGTATCACTGGACATACGGGATATGCCGCTACAGGATGTGTTAAGGATGGTTTTTCGTAATCAGCCTTTAACTTACGCCATCGTCGCTAAGACAGTAGTAGTAAAAGATACGGCGATCACCACCGAGATCGATGTGGTTGGATACTTGCGGGACGAAACCGGAAGACCGGCCCCAGGTATTAGCGTACAGGAGAAGGGCCAGTCGAAAGGAACCTTCTCCAATGCCCAGGGACTCTTTGTGATCAAAGACGTAGATGCGGCTGCTACTTTGTTGTTTTCAGGACTGAACGTGGAAACTTATGAAACCAAAGTGAACGGTCATGGCGACTTGGGAACCATTACACTGAAAACAAAGATCACGGCGCTCAATGAAATCAATGTAGCCGTCTCCACCGGTTATCAGACCATTTCCAAGGAACGCAGCGCCGGTTCCTTTTCCAAACCTGATATGGCTGTGGTAGCCGACCGCTCTTCCAGTATGAATATCCTCCAGCGTTTGGATGGCCAGATACCAGGATTAGTAATTAACAACTCGCCAAGCGCTGCCAGAGACGGAAATACTTTCCTGGTCCGTGGCCTGAATACGATCAATGCCAGCAGAAACCCACTGGTAGTGGTAGATGGAATGGCCGTCGATGTAAGCAGGATATCTACTATTAACCCACAGGATGTAGCCGACATTACAGTGTTGAAAGATGCTACCGCAGCATCCATATGGGGCGCTAAAGCATCCAATGGCGTAATTGTTATCACGACCAAGAAAGGGAAAGCAGGTAAAATGAAAGTCGCTTATGATGGCTTCGTCAACTTTCAGGGGAAACCACAATACAACTACTTCCCAATGATGAATAGTGACCAGTATATCCGGTCAATGAGAGAAACATTCGACTCCATCGCAGTATATATGCCGTATCAGCGCGCGACCACCTACGATCCGCTCAACTCCGTATACGGACTATCACCTTCCAATCAGATACTCTATGATATGAAGAATGGGACCATCTCACAGGCTACTGGTAATGCAAAATTAGATAGCCTCGCCCGGATTGATAACAGAGCACAGATAGGAGATGTCTGGTATCGCCCGGCTATGCTGGTGAATCATACCATCGCTATCAGCGGAGGCTCCGAAAAACACACCTACTACAACTCTTTCTCATACACCGATAACAGGTCGTATACTCCCGGTTCCAGCGATAAGACCTTTAAACTGAATACCAGGCAGGACTTTAACTTTAACCGTATACTGAAAGTATTTGTGAGCGCTGACCTGACCAATAATTCAACTACAGATGGCAGAGCAGTAAATATAGATAACAGGTACCTCCCATATCAATTGTTCAAAGACCCAAACGGTAACGCTATCAATATGCCCTATATGGGCTACCTGAGTGAAAGAGAACGGCCGAATATTGAAAAAATGGGTAAGATCAGTATGGATTATAACCCCATTGATAACATGAATACAGGCTATACAAAGAGCAATACATTCAGCGGAAGATTCAATACAGGCATAACGGTTGATATCTATAAGGGATTAAAATTTGAAGGCAGGTACGGTTATATAAAAGAATCCGGGAAAACAACCATATACGATGATGTAAGCAATTATCAGCAACGGGCTTATATCATGAATTTTGCAGTGGCTAACAATGATGGGACTGTAACCTACAACCTGCCGACAAAAGGAGGTCGTTATACCGTTTATAATTCTTCACTGGATAACTGGGTAGTAAGGAATCAGTTACATTTCGATAGGAACTGGAATAATGGAAGACACCAGTTGACAGCATTGGCGGGAGCAGAGGCGCAGGAACAAAGAACGGTTGTCAACAGAAGTACAGTGTACGGATATGATCAGGACCTGCAAACCTACCCGATGTTAGATTACAAATTACTTTCCACCGTTGGTATTGTAGGACCCATACTACCAACAGGTATCGATCGTAAATCATCTAAACTGCCCACTGATAACACCGAATCCGGATCTTATTTCGGCGAATCAGAATCCGTACCTCGCTCCAGGTTTACATCTTACTATGGGAATGTAGCCTATATGTTCCTGCGAAAATATAATATCAATGCCAGCTGGCGTAACGACCAGAGCAATCTGTTTGGACTGAACAGATCCGCACAGCGTAAACCAGTATGGAGCCTCGGCCTGAAATGGAACCTCACCAATGAGGCTTTCATAAACCATATTGCCTGGATCGATGCACTGGCAATAAGAGCGACCTACGGATTAACAGGCATTTCTCCTGTCGCCGGACAGGCAGCTTCGTATGATATCTTTAAGCCTGCTACCGTCAGGTATGCACCGGGGGGCCAGGCTTTAAATATCTCTACGTTGAGTAACTCCGACTTAACTTGGGAAAGCACAAAAACATACAACATCGGTATCGACTTCGGGATACTTCGCAACAGGATAAGCGGATCTATAGACATCTACCTGAAGAATACAGACAACCTCCTGGGCCAAATGCCCGTAAACCCTCTATCCGGCGCCAACTCCATCTATGGGAATGTCGGAGCACTGACGAACAGGGGATTTGATATCGCCATCAACTCACTAAACATAGACGCTGGTAAATTCTCCTGGAGTACGATCTTGAATATTTCCTATAATAAGAACAAGATTACTAAACTTGGCCTGCTTGCACAGCCCATTACCCGAGGCGACCAGCTGATCGGGAATAATTATGTGGCCAATTATCCTGCTTTCGCCGTATTCTCATATAAATATGCAGGATTGGATGCTAACGGTGATCCGCAGATCCGGCTGGCAGATGGAAAACTAACAAAGGCACTCAATGCAAGCAAAATTGAAGACATCGTATTCAAAGGGGTATACCAACCGGTATGGAGTGGCGGCCTTACCAATACATTCCGGTACAAAGCCTTTTCACTCGCCGTGAATACAATCTTTAATATGGGTAATGTAATGTACCGTAGCATGAATACCCGCTACTCCGGCATGTTCAACGTCGGCTATATGGATTTCAGATCAGGTAATATCAACGTAGAATTCCTCGACCGCTGGAAACAACCCGGTGATGAACAGAAAACAGACATACCAAGATTCATAGCCAATCCTACTACCAGCGCACTGCGTAATACCCGCTATTACACCAGCGGCGATGTCAATGTCGTCGATGCCTCTTATATAAAGATCCGGGACATCACATTGGCATACCAGCTACCACCGCAACTGTTGAACAAATTAAGGATAGAAGGGCTGTCCCTGCGTGCACAGCTGTCTAACCTGATGCTCTGGAAAGCAAACCGCTACGGCCTGGACCCGGAGTTTTCTAATAGTACCGCAGCGAATGCAACCAGCGTGATGCCTTTCAATCAAAAGACGGTGACCATCGGCGCGCATTTAACACTCTAAAAATGAAATGAATGAGAAAAGTTGCAAATCATATAATACTACTTTATACACTTGCTACCATTGGTGTTGTCCAGTCTGGTTGTAAAAAATCGTTCCTGGAAATAACACCCCAGGGAGTGTTAATCGCACAGAAGACCACCGATTATGACCTGATGCTGAATGCAGGAGCCTTGCATCAGTTCAATATATTCTCTCCGATAGCCATGGGCGACGATGTTGCCGGTAGTAGCAGCTTTAATGTACTCGGATTCGGCGCCTTTTCAATGTCAGACCAGGAAGCATTCAAATGGTCCGCCGATCTTTTTCTGCCTAACAATACGGAATCGGAGATCAACGTGTTGGTAAAACAGATCTATATCTATAATAAAGTGATCGCCGAAGTGATGAGATCGACAGGTGGCACCGATGCACAAAAAAATATGCTCAGAGCAGAAGCACTGACCGGACGCGCCTGGATCAATTTTTTATTGGTAAACTGTTATGGTAAACCATACAACGCATCCACAGCGGTAACTGATCCCGCATCACCCTTGTTCATGATTGCAGATGTAACCCAGACTACCTTCACACGAGCCACCGTAAAACAGATGTATGACCAGATCATTGCAGATCTCAAAGAAGCGATTCCACTATTGCCAGAAACGATCACCAACAGATCCAGAGCATCAAAACCGGCAGCACAGGCATTATTAGGTAAAGTATATGTATTCATGCAACAATGGGAAATGGCCCTGCCACTGCTGCAAAGTTTTATCAGCTCCATATCCCAGTCATCAATAGCAGTAGGACTATACGATTATCACAAGGAATTCGGTGCAAATGGGGCATTTCTACCCATTGACCCGGTGAATGGACCGAACCGGCTTTACGCTGATATGGACAAGGAGGTCGCCTATATGCGTACCACATCCCGTATGTATGGCGCCGGCCTGGACGGGATCATCATAAACCCAAAAACTGTTGCACTCTTCAGCAGTAGCGACGAACGGCTCAAGTTCTTTAGTGCCCAAACCTGGTTAACAGGTAAGAGCTACCCCTTGGGAATGAGAAGGGCCTGGGGACAGTCCTATACTAACCTCGGTGTAACAGTGCCGGATATCGTGCTGCTGATCGCAGAATGTAAAGCACGGACAGGACAATTGACAGCAGCTGCAGAAGATATAAAGAATTTTCGGGCGACCCGTGTAGCCTCGCAGGAGGCCCCGGTGCCACAAATAATTGTAAATGATAAGGTGGCGTTGGTCAAATACATCCTCGAAGAAAGAACACGTGAAATGGCCTTGACGGGAAACCGCTGGCTCGATATGCGCCGCATATCTCTTGAACCGGAATATGCAGGTACATTCAATACCACACACCAGGTGTATGATGAATCCGGAAACGTTACGGCCACCTACACCCTGAAACCAGAAAGGCTTACCATGCGCTTTTCTACTTACGTAATGGAAGCAAATCCGAATCTGACAAATAACCCGTAAAAGCATAAACCAACCGTTAATATTATGAAGAAGTATGCCACACTCTTATGTAGCTTCCTGATCGCCTCAGCTGGTTACGCCCAACAGGGATATACCCTGAAAATAAAACTCAGTAATTTCAAAACCTATAAACCAAGGCTGTCCTATGTCACAAATGGAACGATTAGCGTAGACTCCGTGTATACAATGGAAAAGGGCTGGATGATCATGAAGGGTAATATAAAAGATGCACAGATAGCCAGCTTTACAGTTAAAGGTAATCCTGCCCTGGAAATAGGGACCGGTAGTCAAAACTTGACAGCGCCAGCCTTGAGATTTTTCCTTACTAATGACGTGATCACCATTAAAGGAGATGCCGATAAAGTATATGCAGCGGAAGTGAAAGGAGGTACTGCCAACGCAGACTGGGAAACCGTAAGAGCGAAAGCAGGCAAAGTGGATCATGAAAACTGGCTGGCAGCCAGAAAGGTGGCCGATAGCTGTAAAACCTGCGATAACACAACACTGATGCGGGCCATTAGTAAAACCAATAATACAAGGAATAAAGAGATGCAGGATACGGAAAACAGTTTTTATAATAGCCATCCCAACTCTCCTTACAGCATGTATATGCTGTACAGAAGACAGGCGATAATGGACCTCGATTCCCTAAAAGCAGACTATAACAAAATGGGAAGCACCGCAAAGAACAACATTTACGCAAAGATGTTGGGAGAGCGGGTCGCTAGCCTGGAGGCCACCGCTATCGGCCGCCCGGCTATTCCATTACAGAAGAAAGATATGAACGGCCAGGAAGTAAGTCTCGCAATACTGAAAGGAAAATATGTATTACTCGATTTCTGGGGAAGCTGGTGTCACCCTTGCCGGGCTTCCCATCCGCACCTGAAAGAAATATATAATAAATATAAATCCCAGGGATTCGAAATAGTAGGTATAGCTGCCGAAATGGGACGCGACCCCGAAAAGAACCGTAAAACATGGCTGGATGCTATTAAAACAGATGGCATCAATTGGGTGAATGTGTTGAACAACGAAGGTGCCGAACAGTTTGATGCCGTAAATGCATATGGTGTTTCTGCATTCCCTACCAAACTATTACTGGATAAAGAAGGTAAGATCATCGGTAGATGGATAGGAGGGGAGGCTAAAGAACTGGACGCCAAATTGCTGGAGGTATTTGGGAATTAATTGTTGGGATAAAAAGGGGATTTTTCCCTACCGGTACAGGTTTTTTCACCTGAGTTCATTTAGGACCTTCGATGTGCAAAATTATTTTTTACCAAAACATACCTATTATGGCACATCGGGTTTTAAATGAAGACTGGTCCGACTATGATAACAAAAAGAAGAAAAAGGAAGATCGACTGTTCTTTTCCTGTGAAGAGTCATGGGAAGTAGATTATCTGGTTAGGAAGTTAAGGAAATACTATCCTGGAAAGACAGAGGCACAAATCACCAGTGCGATTCGGTCTTGCTGTACGGTCATAAGAGCGCCAAGACCAAGGGCACAGTTTGTAGCATGCGTAATAGAAAGGTTAGACTCCTGATAATTGTTATCCTTAAAGGATGACCTCGGAGAATTACAAGTAAGGAAATGCCGGACAGCGCTCAGGCATTTCCTTTTTATGCGCAATGATAGTTAGAAATAGGAAGAGATTTGTTTTACAGGCAGTACATCTTTATTTTGCCGGGGAAAATGCTGAACAATGAACAAACTATTTAGCAGTCTGCCTGTCGCTGCCTTGCTTTGCTATAGCCCTCAGATCCAAGCACAAAAAAATCAACCTCCTAACATCATTTTTTTCCTTGTCGACGATATGGGATGGCAGGATACCGCTGTGCCTTTCTGGGATAGCGTAACGTTGGCGAATCAAAAATTCCGCACACCTAATATGGTCCGGCTGGCCAGCACAGGTATGAAATTCACAAACGCGTACGCTACCTCGGTTTGCACTCCTTCAAGGGTGAGTCTGCTTTCTGGTATGAATGCTGCCCGGCACCGCGTTACTAATTGGACCAGCTTACGCAACAAAAGTACCGATGCAAAAGATACACTGCTGCAGGCACCTGCCTGGAACCTGAACGGTCTCTCTCCAGATGCCTCCCAGGAACGTAGCGCATACGCTACACCTTTACCGCAGGTGCTGAAAGACAATGGCTATTATACCATTATGTGTGGTAAGGCGCACTTCGGCGCAGATCAAAGTGCCGGGAAAGATCCGCTGAAGCTCGGATTTGTGAAAAATATCGCAGGCAGCGCCGCCGGACATCCTGCCTCCTATTATGGAGAAAAGAACTATGGCCATAACCCGGAAAAATATATCGTTCAGGCAGATTTACCGGGACTTGAAAAATACTGGGGCACCAAAACCTTCCTGACTGATGCCTTGACACGTGAAGCCATCCTTGCAATGGATACCGCACGTCTTAAAAAACAGCCTTTCTTTTTATACATGGCACACTATGCCGTGCACTTGCCATTCCATGAAGATGAACGGTTCCTGCAAAAATATCTCGATGCAGGTCTCTCGAGGCCGGAAGCCGCATATGCTACCCTGATAGAAGGAATGGACCATAGCCTGGGACAACTTATGGACTACCTGGACAAGAATGGCCTGGCAGAAAATACCGTGGTCATTTTTATGTCAGACAATGGCGGTTATTCCCATCCCCCTAGGGAAGGAGACCACAACACCCAGAATTATCCACTCAAAGGTGGTAAAGGCGCTTTGTATGAAGGCGGGATCCGCGAACCGATGATCGTGCGTTGGAATGGCGTAACCCGACCAGGTAGCGTGAGCGATCAATACATGATCATGGAAGATTTCTACCCTACCATCCTCGAAATGGCAGGTATCAAAAAGTATAAAACAATACAAACGATCGATGGACGTAGTATCATACCTTATCTGCGCAACAGCCACCTGAAAGAAGAGGATCGCGTCCTGATCTGGAATTACCCGCATAGCTGGGCAGGTGGCTCACTCGGTGACGACAATGCCTTCATCACCGCTATAAGGCAAGGCAGCTGGAAACTGATCTATTGGGAAAAACAAGGCCGCTTGGAACTATACAACCTGGATACCGATATCAAAGAAGAACATAATCTCGCAACTAAAGAACCAGCAAAGAAAACAGCATTGGCCAAACTATTAACCACTATGTTGAAACAATACAATGCGCAACTACCCACATACATACAGACAGGGCAATCCATCCCATATCCAGATGAATTGCCATAAATCCCGGAAAAAGAACAATTGCTACTATGGTCTTTCCACAGACGTATCCCTTTTTGTTGAAATTTTATAATCTTCATTGCTGATACCTTTCACTCCTTTGGGTTTTTTAACCGGGGTAGGAGGCGTGAAATGATATCCTGAATCAATGACAGGCGCCGGTAAGGATGGCTCCTGGTGTAAGCTGTCGGGCTGCTCAGGGGAAAGCGTAGGCGCCGCTGTTGATTCGCCGGCCGCGCTGTGCTGTGGAGGGCCTTTTAATAAAGAAGAATCCACGTTAAGCTTAAGTGGACGAGTGGGGGACAAAACTTCTTTTACACTGTCTGTAGAAACAAGTGTATCTATAGCCGTAACCGTATTTTGTACAGCAGGCACTGACTTTTCAGGAATTGCTTGTTTCGATGGATGCCTGTATACAAAATAAAATATCATTACCGATGCGGTGATACATGCACCGGCAGAAACGAAGAAACCCTTGCCCTTAAATTGGGGCATACGGGTTTTCTGAGGTGATTGGACCATTCCATCGAGCTGTGCTTCAATGCCGCCCCAGATCGCGTCGGACATATCCGGCACAGGTATCTCGTTCAGCTTTGCTGCTATCATTTTTTCATATGGAGTAGTCTTATTCACTAGGCTGATATAGCGGCTATTTTTTGTTGAAGAATTTTTCTTGCCTCACTTAAATGCCATTTGCTGGTCCCTTCACTAATACCTAACTGACTGGCAATTTCCTTATGAGAGTATCCATCAATAGCATACAATACAAAAACTGCATGCGTAGCCCTTGGCAGCTGCCTGATCAATTGAAGAATCGCAGCCGCATCGGTCTTTTCAATAATCTCATTGTTAATACTTGGTTCTTCTACGGTATCTGTTTCCAGGCTCGCAAAACGATTCCGCTTTTTTATGTGATCCAGCGATTCGTTGATAATAATCTTTTTTAACCAACCATGAAAGTTGCCTTTCGATGCATCAAAAGTATGGATGCTACGGAACATCTTGGCAAAAGCACAGCTGAGAATATCGGCAGCTTCATTTTCGTCAACAGCATAGCGCATAGCAATCGTCATGGCAAAACCATAGCAATGCCGGTACAGCTGTTCCTGTGCTTTTCTGACGCCTTGTTGGCAATCGGTGATAATATTACGTAGATCCAGTTCCAGTTTTTCGATAATTTACAATGCGCTGCCAGTGCTAATATTATTAAAGCAATTATCCTAAGCTATTACCAACCATGATCGTGAATCCTTCTCGCGAATATAGCCGTCGAAATAGCACTTACTGCCAGCCGCTCTGAAGCATCCAGTTCATTATAAAACCATAAGTCCTTACTTATTAAATCCACTACCGCAATCACCCCTCCCGAAGTACTAAGCTCGTATCCTGCCAATAATTTAAACAGCAATTTTTTAGTCTTTCCGTCATTGGATATTTTTTGCTTTACGTCGAGCGGCTTTATATAAATAGTATCTGTTCCATTAGTGGCCA
The DNA here is from genome assembly GCF_020386615.1 of Chitinophaga pendula. Lineage (NCBI taxonomy): Bacteria > Pseudomonadati > Bacteroidota > Chitinophagia > Chitinophagales > Chitinophagaceae > Chitinophaga > Chitinophaga pendula. The sequence continues at coordinate 4,256,199 of NZ_CP077769.1, read as the reverse complement.
TTCCCTTATCTCCCGAATCAATGAAGGTAAACGGATTTTTATCTCCGCTTGCCTTTCTGTTGTAAACATTGGTCAGTATCAGCTCCCAGTCTTTTCCGACTTTAGAAGCGTCTCCGCTAATAATGGCGGAGAATATATACTTATAATGCTCCAACTGACTGAAATTGTTTAAAATGGAATTACTGTTAAGAAGCGTGTATTCCGTTTCCTCCTTAACAGACATTTCATGAGCGTACACTTCCAGGGTATTATTCCCATCAGATATACTATAATGGAACTTACCTTTCTGATTTTCTACGACACCGCTTTTACTAATACCCAACTGGTTCAACCAGAGGTTTTGCAGGAAATATGCATGTCCCCATCCGGGATAAGTAACGCCTATCCCTCGTTTTATTTTCGATGTCTTAAATTGGCTGAATGACATCTTTTTACCCTTTGCTCCCTTAACATGCTGTATAGTGGCCTGCCGCTGAAATGAATCGGGTACAGCCAATTTCAGGTTGGCACAACTGGCAGCGAGACAAATCACACTGATTAAAATTATATACTTTCTCATAGGTCTTTTGAACAGATCAGTTTTTATGGGATAAGGACTTTGCTGCTTATCTAAACAGCCTCGTTTTATCCTTCCACGCTATAATACCTCCATTTTCTCCCAAAGGTTGGGTAAAAAAAATATTTTTTTTCTACCCAACCTCCTAAGCATTGGAAAAGGTACTACTATCAAACAAAATTATCGCCGTTTCAATTTAAAATATATGAAAAAGACCAAACTGACCTTCGCATTGATGGCCGCTTGCACCCTCCTGTTTGCCTGTAAGAAAAATAAAGAAGAAAGTAAACCCGTTGACTGCCCTTTGACCGTAGAAAGTATAGCTGGTTCTTACCGCTTTGCCACTATAGAATACAAGGAAAGCCCTGATGCTGTAGCCGTAGATTGGATGGCTACGATGAATGACTGTGAAAAACAAAATACCTTTTTATTAAATAGTAATGGAACGTATGTCTATAGGGATGGGTGTGAAGCCTCTGAGTCATCCCGCGGTGGCTGGCGGGTAAAAAATAATACGATTACGATGGATGAACTGTTAAGTGCTACCATCTCCGCATATGATTGTAAGAAACTTACTTACTATGTATCCAATACCCTCCTCGATGGAGACCGGATGACTGTCACACTGGTTAAACAATAAGTAAAATGGGTACACTGAGAAAGAAGACCATAGGAGCTATGTTCCGAAGGTCTTCTTTAGTTTAACTAGGTATTGGCGAAAGCAGGAACAGATATACATATGTGGATTACTGCGTTCGTAAATTAGGAGAAATTAATCAGCGCAAAATGATGGGAGAGGATATCGGGAAAGAAATGTGAGAAAAATATATAAAGGGTGAATAAAGTGGCAAGAACGGACAAGGGGTTTGAACAAGCTTATCATTCAGTAAACTTTTTGAGGCAAAAACAAACATTTCACCATGGCAGTTCAGACAATCATTCAATTAGCAGGCCATCAATAACAATGGGTAAAAGATAAGCCTGGTGAAAATAAAAAAGGTTTTAAGTACAAAATAACTTAAAACCTTTCTTTTCAGGTGCCCAGAACTGGATTCGAACCAGCACATCCTTGCGGACGCTGCGACCTGAACACAGTGCGTCTACCAATTTCGCCATCTGGGCATCCGTGTTAAGGGATTGCAAAGGTAAATACTTTTTTGAAAATTCCAAATTCTTGTAAAGAAAATGGCAACTTTTTTTATGTCAGTATCCCTTTAGCCATCCCTTTACACTTATACAGCTACGTTGAATTCACGCAAGGTATCGTTCAGACTGGTCTTCAGGTCAGTAGATGCTTTACGCTGACCAATGATCAGAGCACAAGATACGTTATACTCGCCGGCAGGGAATTTTTTGGCATAAGTACCAGGAATTACCACGCTGCGGGCTGGCACACGGCCTTTGTACTCTACAGGCTCAGGACCACTTACATCAATGATCTTGGTAGACTGTGTCAGCACGACATTAGCACCTAATACGGCCTCTTTCTCTACAATCACACCTTCTACAACAATACAACGGGAACCGATAAAACAACCATCTTCAATGATCACCGGGCTGGCCTGCAAGGGCTCCAATACACCGCCGATACCTACACCACCACTCAGGTGCACATGTTTGCCGATCTGCGCACAGGAACCTACCGTTGCCCAGGTATCTACCATAGTACCCTCATCTACATAAGCGCCGATGTTTACATAAGAAGGCATCAGAATAGAACCCTTGGCGATATAAGCACCATAACGGGCAATCGCATGCGGCACTACGCGAACACCCAGGTCCTTATAGTTATTCTTCAGCTTCATTTTGTCATAAAACTCAAATGGAGATAGAGAGATCGTCTCCATCGGTTGTATCGTGAAGTACATCAGGATCGCCTGCTTTACCCACTCATTTACTTTCCAGCCATCGGCTGTAGGCTCAGCTACCCTTAAGTGTCCTTTATCCACCGCTTCGATCACAGCTTTTACAGCGTCGGAATATTGCGTCTCCTGCAACAGGTTGCGGTCGCTCCATGCGGTCTGTATTTGTTGTTGTAAATCCATTTTGTAGTTTTTTTGCAAACTTAATACCTATTCGTCAATTGTTATATAGTTATCTTGCGTCTTAAAAGCTGTGTAAAATGATATTGAAGGTGCCTCCTAACTGTTACACACATGCGGCCTCCGCACAGTGTTACCATACTATTCAACCATCTGCGAACTAATATGAGAATTGCCTTCGATGCAAAACGTGCCTTTCAGAACACTACCGGGCTAGGTAACTATAGCCGGTCGCTGATCAGCGCCTTGGCTAACCGCTATCCGGAACATACCTACTACCTGTTCACACCTAGGCAAACAACACGCTACAAACCGGAAGATCACTATAACATGCACGTCGTGCTTCCCCGCGAACAGCTGCACAAATGGCTGCGTAGCGCCTGGAGAAGCAAATATGCCGTGAAAGATTTGCAACGACAACAGGTCGACCTCTACCACGGCCTCAGTCATGAAATACCTTTCGGTATACAACATAGCGGCGTCAAAAGTGTCGTAACTATGCACGATCTGATCTTTGAAAGATACCCACGCCAATATAATCCTATTGACGTGCGCACTTATCGCAGTAAGGCAATATACGCTTGCCGTCATGCAGATCAGATCATCGCTATCAGCCAACAGACCAAAGAAGATTTGATCACATTTTATAAGACACCGGCCGAAAAAATAACCGTCGCCTACCAAAGCTGCGACCCGGTATTCAGCATCCATCACAGTCAGGATGAGATCGCCGGCTTCCGCACCCGCTTCCACCTGCCCGCTACCTACTTCCTGTATGTCGGCTCCGTGATAGAACGGAAGAACCTCCTGGGCATCGTCCACGCCATGCAACAGCTCAAAGGAAAGGTGGATGTCCCGCTCGTAGTACTGGGCGATGGAAAACAGTATAAAAAGAAAGTTAAGACAGCCATCACAGAAGCAGGTCTTCAACAACACGTCATATGGCTCAACGAACAAACACGGCTGCCACAGGCAGCCCTGCCATTACTGTATCAGGGCGCGCAGGCATTGTTATACCCTTCCATATTCGAGGGGTTTGGCATTCCCATTCTCGAAGCACTCTGGAGCCGTACGCCGGTTATTACCTCACAGGGCTCCTGCTTCGGAGAGACCGCTGGCGACGCTGCCATATACATAGATCCACTACGTCCAGAGACCCTGGCCGCCGCCATGCAGCAGTTACTCCAGGATCAGCAGCTGGTGACCGGCATGAAAGAAAAAGGCTGGATACATGCACATCAGTTCACACCAGAACGTTGTGCAGAAGGAGTGATGGCCGTATACCAGTCCGTAATGAACCAATAAAGTAATGATCAATTTGGAAATGGAATTTGAAGCGGATATCACCGCCAGCCTGCAGATACTACGCAACGGAGGACTAATACTCTATCCCACAGATACTATCTGGGGCATCGGATGCGATGCCACCAATCCCGCTGCAGTAGAAAAGGTCTTCGCCCTGAAAAAACGCCACGAAAGTAAAAGCCTGGTCATACTCCTCGCCGAAGCCAGAGACCTCGTGAAATATACCTCCCAGCCAGATCCGGCCATCGCTGATATTATCGATAGCTTCGACCGGCCTACTACCATCATCTACGAAGGAGCACTGGGCATGGCGCCCAATGTCATCGCCACCGATGGCAGCGTTGCCATCCGCATCGTGAAAGACACTTTCTGCCGCCATCTTATCAAAAGATTACGCGTACCATTGGTATCCACCTCCGCTAATATCAGTGGAGAACCCTCCCCGGCTAACTTTAAAGAGGTCAGCCTTGCGATAAGGACAGGGGTGGACTATATCGTACAACACCGGCAAAATGATCTGCAACCCGCCACAGCTTCCCGTATCGTCCGGATCAGAAAAGATGGTTCAATGGAAATAATTAGAGACTGACAACACCATCATGACGGCCAAAAAAGCCGCGTATGACCACTTTTCAGCAATGGAGCCTTTTGACTTTAGCGTAGAAGCCTTACTTTTGCGGTTTTACTCATTTTCGGAATATGATCAGCAGAAAGCCTATAGACATACCCTGCACCCTTCAGGAGCGTAAAATACTGGAACAGATCGCACTGTCAGCACAAGAGCTGGGAGTACCCTGTTACCTGATAGGGGGCTTCGTACGCGATAAGCTGATCAATAGACGCACCAAAGACATGGATGTAGTCTGCGTAGGAGATGGCATCGCATTGGCCCACCGGGTAGCAGCTGCCTTCGGCGAAGAGGTACCCGTCAGCTTCTTTAAAACCTACGGCACCGCCCAAGTGAAGTGGAATGGCTTGGAAATTGAATTCGTCGGTGCCCGCAAAGAAAGCTACCGTGAAAACTCCCGAAACCCGGCAGTGGAAAATGGTACCCTGGAAGATGACCAGCTACGCCGAGATTTTACCATCAACGCCATGGCTATCAGCCTCAACGATGCCGACTATGGTGCTCTCGTAGACCCCTTCGATGGCCTCGGCGATCTCGAACGTAAGCTCATCCGTACCCCCCTGCAACCGGATCAGACTTTTAGCGACGATCCCCTGCGCATGATGAGAGCCATCCGGTTCGCCTGCCAACTGCAGTTCAACATCAGCGATGCCGCATTCGAAGCCATCCGCCAGAATGCCGCTCGTATCAAGATAGTGTCCCAGGAACGTATTACCGACGAACTGAACAAAATTATGCTCTCTCCTGTACCGTCTGTAGGCCTCGACCTGCTTTATAAAGCCGGGCTCCTGAAGATCATCTTCCCACAAATGGTAGACCTGGTAGGCGTAGAAACACAGGATGGAAAAGGTCATAAAGACAATTTTTATCATACCCTGCAGGTAATAGACAATATATCAAAGAATACCCACGACCTCTGGCTGCGATGGGCTGCATTATTGCACGATATTGGTAAGCCGGCAACCAAACGGTTTGAACAAGGCCATGGGTGGACATTCCATGGACACGATGCAGTAGGAGGGAAGATGGTGCCACGCATATTCGCCCGCCTGAAACTACCGCAGCATGAAAAAATGAAATTTGTAAAAAAACTGGTAGAACTGCACCTGCGTCCTATCAGCCTTACAAAAGAAAATATCACCGACTCAGCGATCCGTCGCCTCCTGTTCGACGCAGGCGATGATATCGATAGCCTCATGTTACTTTGTGAAGCCGATATAACCTCGAAGAATAAGGCCAAAGTAAAACGTTACCTGGAAAATTTCGAACTGGTAAGACAGCGCCTCAAAGAAGTAGAAGAAAACGATCGTATACGCAACTGGCAGCCACCCGTTACCGGCGAAATCATCATGGAAACGTTCGGACTGGCGCCAGGCAGAGCCGTCGGCGACCTCAAAAATGCAATCCGGGAAGCAATCCTGGATGGTATCATCGCAAATAGCCCCGACGCCGCTTACGCCTACATGTTGGAAAAGGCTAAAGAAATGGGATTCAATCCCGTTAAATAAAAATCGGTAATTTTATAATATTGAATAGCTTAGCAGTCAGGACCAGTTAGATAGAGAGGAGGGTGCCTGGTAAGTGAAATCGTAAATTATTTAGCATTAAAATAACTTTTTTGTCATGCCAGTCTTGAAATTCAGAGTTTACTGGGAAGAGGATGAAAGTGTCTATAGGGATATCGCCATTAAACCTAACCAGACTTTTCTTCTATTTCATCAAGCCATCTTGCAATCATTTGAATTCGACAATAAACATAAAGCCACCTTTTTCCGTAGCAACGACAACTGGCAACGGGGCCGCGAGATCATACTAGAAAAAGACGGACAAGTACGCAAAGCCGAACCGCTGCTCATGGGAGAAACAGCCATCGCTGCCGCGGTGAAAGACCCCAATCAGAAATTTATCTACCTCTACGACTTTGCCAAAAACTGGACATTCCTCGTAGAACTGATCGGTGTATCTAAAGACGAGAACGCCAAATTAACCTACCCGCTCTGCGCACGCAAAGAAGGACTGGCCCCCAGCCAATATGGTACCAAAGGGCTCGTGGCCGACAAACTCGTCGAAATGGAAGAGAAATATGATCTCAATAAAGAAGGAATGGACGAGGACGGATTCGGAGAAGAAGGCGAAGAAGGAAGCAGCAGCGATGAAGGAGGAGAAGATACCGGCGCTGACGACGATAGCATGTACTAAAATTTCCAGCTTAATAATGACCCCGCAAAAGGTCTGGGAAAGAGAAAAGGAAACACTTTTCTCTTTCTTCATTTAGAAGAATATGCAGAAAACTGTGATCATCCTGGCAGGCCCTACTGCCTCCGGCAAAACCGCACTGGCCATCAAACTGGCGCAGCTGTTCAATACCGCCGTGATCTCCGCAGACTCCCGGCAATGCTACCGGGAGATCAGTATCGGCACCGCCAAACCTGCTCCGGAAGAGCTACAGGCAGCTAAACATTACTTCATCAACTCTCATTCCATTCAGGAAGAGATCAATGCAGGTATATACGAAAAACTAGCCTTGCAATACACGGCCGAAATATTCGCCAGCCACAATGTAGCTATCATGTGCGGTGGCACTGGCCTATATATCAAAGCTTTTACAGAAGGAATGGACGATATGCCCGCTGTCCCTCCGGGTATCAGAGAAGCTATCAACATACAATATAATGAACTTGGAATTGGCTGGCTGCAACAACAATTGCAACAGCGGGACCCACAGTTCTACAACATCGCAGAAACACAGAATCCTCAACGCCTCATACGGGCACTGGAAATACTCGAAGCTACCGGCCAGTCCATCACCACCTTCCGCAAAGCCAGCCCCAGAGATAGGGATTTCCGTATCATTAAGATCGGTATCACATTACCTAAAGAATTACTGCATCAAAACATCCATCATCGTGTAGACCTCATGATAAACGCCGGCCTGGTCGACGAAGTACGCAACGTATTACCATTCCGCTCCCACAACGCCCTGCAGACCGTAGGATATCAGGAGATATTCAGCTACCTCGATGGCAATTCTACGCTTGAACAGGCCGTCACAGATATAAAGACCCATACCCGTCAATATGCAAAGAGACAACTGACCTGGTTCCGCAAAGACCCCGCCATACAATGGTTTGATGCGAGAGAAACACAGCAGATACTCCATAGGGTACAAGATATGATCAATAACGGTTAAGTATATATAAAGTATAGCGACCGCTGCCGGGACAATAGCCACCGGTTTAATTTGCCAGCCAATTAACCCTTTATTTTTGAACACCAAGAGTTTTACCCTGGGCTTACTCCTACAACGAACTGACCACAGCGTCCTGGATAGGTAACTTCATCGGCGGTGGCGTAGGTGGCAGTCGCTCGCTGATCGGTCACATTAAGGAATATCCTCACCGGCAGCAGCTACCCACAGGGTAAACCATTCCTCACGTGTCAGCGTAATAGATAACGCCGCTGCTGCCGCTTGTATACGGGCCGGTTGAGCGGTGCCCAATACCGGGATAAGCCGGGATGGGTGTTTTAACAGCCAGGCCAGCAGCAGTTGATCCAGGCTCACCTGGTATTGCTCACACAACGGCTGCGCTGCTGCATGTATACGCAGCACCTGCGGATCATCCGGAGCAGTGAATATGCGCCCGCTTCCCAGTGGAGACCATACCATCGGCTGTATACGATGTGTAATGCATTGGTCGAAAGTACCATCCAGGAAAGGTTCCCGCCGTAACAGCGATGCTTCGACCTGGTTGGTAACCAGCGGTGTACGTGATTGCAACAGCGTAAACTGGGAAGGTGTAAAATTTGATACGCCAAAGTGTTTGACCTTCCCCTGCTGACGTAATGCATCAAATGCTTCAGCTATCTCATCCGGGTCCATCAAAGGATCCGGACGATGTATCAGCAAAAGATCTAGTACATCCGTATGAAGATTACGTAGCGACGTTTCCGCCGATTGAACGATATGTTCCCGGCTGGTATTGTAACTATGTACTTTATGTGACGGGCGGTTAGGCGTTACCAACTGTATGCCACACTTGGTCACCAGTTGCATTTGCTGACGTAAGGAGGGCTGTCGGGCCAACACCACACCAAAGGCTGCTTCGTCAGTGTAGTGTCCATAAATGTCAGCATGGTCAAAGCTGGTAATGCCCACACCTATACTTACTTCTATCAGTTCCTGTATCTGCGCAGTCGACAAACGGTGCCCCCATTCCCCCCATTTCCACACACCGGCCGCTATCCGCGAAAAGTTATATGATTCCATCGTTTGAATATATATAAGCTCCTCAAGGTATTTATTTATTAGACGGGATACAAGGCAAAAAAAAGCTCCGGAATTATTTCCCGGAGCTATCAATAGATATGTTTATAAGATACTTAAAACTTAAATCCGACAGTTAGTGCAGCGCTGGTGTTATTCACCTTTAGGGTAGCAGGTGCCGGTGACTGAATATTCTGCGGATTACTTTCAACTATATACGGTTGATCCAGACGGTCGTTATTGCTGAAAGTTACTGCCAGGTCCACAAAGACTCCTTTATTACGGTATCCCAGACCGCCGCTGTAGTAATTACGGCTGCTTCCCAGTGATTTCTCTTTAAAGGGATTACCATAGTTAGCGAACCCTGCACGGATAGCAAATACATTCAACTTAAGCTCAGCACCCACACGGAAGTTGGACGCAGTTGTATACGTATTTTTAATAGCCTGGTTCCTGGTGTCACTTTGAGGTTTATCATCACTACCGCCATTCCGGATGCGCATTTTCATACTGGAGTAGTTCACAAACTCATAGTCAGCAGTCAGGAAACCCGTAGGTTTTGACGGATCTCCGGTTGGATTGCCAAATATGTAAGTAGCACTTGCACCGCCTTTCCAGGGAGTCGTGATATTGTATTTGGACTCGTCTGCAACACCATTGGCAAATTCAGTAGAAGAAGCGATCTGTACACCTTTGGTCGTAGTAGAAGTGGTAATAGTAGTAGTATAGGTATCTGTAAAAGATATCCAGGAAGGCGTCTGCACATTCACCCCTAAACGTAAAGGTGCAACGGGTTTGAAAATAGCACCTATCTTGGCATTGAACCCAAATCCTTCTGTACGCAGGTTTTCCTTTGCTTCAAAGTAATTGAGCGGACTGCCAGGTTGGTTAATGTTTGTCTCCCGGAAGGAACGTACACTTTCATATTTAATGATAGGAGTATTTAAGCTACCTCCTAAATAAAACTTATCACTAAAATTCCCCCCTAAGGCAAAAGACAATTCATCACTACCTCCACGGGTAGAGATCGTATTTTCCTGGCGGATACCATTATCTACTGGTACAATACTTTCCCATAATCCGTTTGGATTACCGGCACCGTCAACCTGAGGATTGAGCAGATAGGTAAAGTAAGCCTCCTGTGGTCCATGCCTGAACTCTCCGTTTTGCTGTTGTTGTTGGCTTTCCAGGTAAGAAGGAAGTATTTTCTCTTTGGATAGCTGGATAATGTAGTTATCCGAATACGAAGATTTATTGTTCACACCCTGGTAGTAAACATTCTGGTTGTAGTTGGCAGTACGATTGATACCTAATCCATAAGACACCTTATTGCCGCCAAATATGAGTGCACCACTGTTGATAAATAAGCGACCCTTATTATCACTCCCGGAAGACCCTAGGTAGTTGCTCTTCACATCGCTGTTGCGGAAACCAAAAGTTACCGCTGCTTCACTGGTTTTGAAAAAGGCCACACCGGCCGGATTGACAAACATGCTGGAATATTCTCCTCCCAACGAACCTAAAGCGCCACCGATCGCCTGAGCGCGGGCAGAACCCCCCGGTTCCTGTTGGCTGTACCGGAGTGCGTCTCCTATGTTTTGGGCATTTGCTGCAATGCATGTTCCCGTTATTGCAATCGTAAATGCAATTTTCCTGATCATCGTAACAGTCATTTAAAATTAGATAGTGGAATCATCCGCTCGAAACAAAAAAATATAGGACTAAAAAATACCCTGGTGTGATGCCAGGGTATCTTTTGATAAAAGCATGTGTTTATCCGCGAGTTCTGCCGGCTCCTCCTCTGGAACCACCACCACCACCACCACCTGATGACGGGCTGGGAGAGTAGGAGGGTGAATAACTTCTTTGTGGTTGCTGCATTTGAGGCTGTGGTCTGCTAGTCTCCTGAAACACCCTTCTTGGCTGGAATCCGCCATTGTTACTTGGCTGATTGCCGATCACAGGGCGCTCGCTGGGCGCAGAATTGAATACTCTTCTCGGTTGGTATCCGTTGTTACCAGGCGTATAAGTACGGCCACCAGGATTGTTAACACCGCCGCCATTCTCTTCTGCAAATACTCTGCGGGGACGGTAACCACCATTATTGCCACCATTGCCGATAGGACCACTATCTCCAAAGCTCCTGCGGGGAGCGGGATAATCATTACCACTGTAAGAGCCGCGGGTACGTCTGGGCGGTGTGTTCACGATATAAACAGGACCACCATGCCAGCCACCCCATCCGGGGTAACCCCAACCGCCGCCACCCCAGGCGTGTGGATACCAGGGACTCCCCCAGCCACCACCATACCAGCCACCGCCGTACCACGGATCATACCAGGGACGGTAAAAACCACTACCCCAACCCCAGTTGAACCCTAAGCTGATAGAAGGACCCCAGCTATTATACCAAGGAGACCCCCAGCCACTGCCCCAACCGAAGCCAAGGCCTAAACCACTGCCACCGAAACCTGAACCATAATAATTGTTCATGTAAATATTCGGAGAACCAGCATAGCCATCATCATAATAGGAACCGTTATATGGATTCCTGAAACGCTCAATACGACGAGCATAGTCTCCCTTCTCTCCATCATCATAGGTCACATAATTACTGTCGTCATCTGTGCCCTGCACGACACGGCCATCCTGTTGATAGTAATTTCCGTCCCTGTTATTGTTGGAGGCATAGGTGCGCTCGGAACGCGGAGAGTAATACACATCATCCGGCGTCCTGGCGGTCTGATAGGCAGTAGTACAGCTGCTGAAAATCAGCAAAGCAGCCACTGCGGTATATAATGTTGATTTCATTTGATAGGTATTTTATGCCTGAAATTCTGTAGTAAATTTACTATTTTTTAACGTCAAATCTGCGATAATGTTACAATATCACAAGGATTAGCACTGTTAAACACTGTTAAAAAGATGAACGGTCATATACTATCCAGAACGTTCACCTGAGTCAACCTGGCAATAACTTCCATTTTTTTTGCTGATAGTACCAATTTATTTAACGGCGATAGGGACCCATATATTTTCACAAAGTATTTGTCCGTTCCTGATTTTCGTGTAGGTTTGTAGCATTTTTCCTTTTAATATTAACACAAAAATTAAGCCAATTATTATACTAAAGGTGGTGGGCAATGGCACTGCTGACCTCCAAACATCGCAGTTTTATGAGTAAAGAAATTACAGCCCGTTCAGATGACTATTCAAAATGGTATAATGACCTGATCCTCAAAGGTGGCCTGGCAGACTACTCCGCCGTTAAAGGCTGTATGGTGATCAAACCCTACGGATTCGGGCTATGGGAAGGGATGCGCGACGTACTGGACCGCAAATTCAAAGAAACCGGTCATCAGAATGCCTACTTCCCGTTATTCATCCCCAAAAGTTTCCTCAGCAAAGAAGCCGCTCACGTAGAAGGCTTCGCCAAAGAATGCGCCGTAGTCACACACTACCGCCTCAAAAATGATCCTGGTGGCGCCGGCGTCGTAGTAGACCCGGAAGCCAAACTGGAAGAAGAACTTATCGTTCGCCCTACCTCCGAAACCATTATCTGGAATACATATAAGGACTGGATACAATCTTATCGGGACCTGCCGTTGCTCATCAACCAATGGGCCAACGTAGTAAGATGGGAAATGCGTACTCGTCTCTTTCTCCGTACAGCAGAATTCCTCTGGCAGGAAGGTCATACCGCCCATGCCACCGCAGATGAAGCAATCGCAGAAACCAAACAAATGCTGGACGTATATGCCGATTTCGCCGAAAACTATATGGCCCTGCCCGTAGTTAAAGGGGTGAAATCCGCATCTGAGCGTTTTGCAGGTGCAGTAGATACTTACTGTATCGAAGCGCTCATGCAGGATGGTAAAGCTTTACAGGCAGGTACCTCCCACTTCCTCGGACAAAACTTCGCTAAAGCTTTTGATGTACAGTTCTCCAACAAAGAAAACAAACTGGAATATGTATGGGCTACCTCCTGGGGCGTATCTACCCGCCTCATCGGCGCGCTCGTAATGGCACACAGCGACGATGAAGGCCTCGTACTACCTCCCCGCATCGCCCCCCTCCAGGTGGTGATCGTGCCTATCTTTAAAGGAGAAGAACAAAAAGCAAAACTCGACGACCGTATCCACTCCATCATAAAAGAACTGAAAGCCCTCGGCATCAGCGTAAAATACGATGACAGCGATAATAACCGCCCAGGGTGGAAATTTGCAGAGTATGAAATGAAAGGGGTACCCGTTCGCATCGCCATCGGCGCCCGCGATCTGGAAAACAATGTGGCAGAAGTAGCCCGCCGCGATACCAAAGAAAAACAAAGCTTTTCACTGGATAACCTGGCCAACAGTATCAAAGACCTCCTCGAAGAAATACAACAAAATATGTTCAATAAGGCTAAAACCTTCCGCGATGAACATATTACCAAAGTAGATTCCTTCGAAGAATTTGTAAAAGTACTGGACGGAAAAAGTGGCTTCGTTTCCGCTCACTGGGATGGTACTGCCGAAACAGAAGCGGAGATCAAAGAACGTACAAAAGCCACCATCCGCTGTATCCCGCTGGACAACCCGCTGGAAGATGGTGTTTGTATCCTGACCGGAAAACATTCCAAACAAAGAGTACTGTTTGCACGCGCATACTAATACAACCATCGCCGCTCAAACATCGACCAACGAATAAATCGGCCGGCTTTTTGCCCTGGAAGCCCCAGGGTAAGGCGCCGGCCGTTACTTTTTATATCTAACGGTGCTCAATGCCGGATCAAACAACCAATGCATAGAGGAGAGACTTACAGTGATGAAAATGAAAAACGTTTATCCCGCCTGGCCCAACATGAATTATTAAATTGCTCATTCTTAATTATTAACTAAATTTAGCTGATGCACAGCGCCCGCTACATATTGTTATGTATCCTGTCTCTGCTTTGTATACACCATGCCGTATCCGGCCAGGGATTGATGATACATAACTATAATGTGAAAGACGGGCTGGCCAACGCGACCGTCTACTCGGCCGTACAAGACAAAAACGGCTTTATCTGGTTCTCAACCCCCACCGGTGTAAGCAAATTCGATGGTAAACGCTTTCGCAACTTTAGTAAACGGGATGGACTCACCGATAACGATGTTATCAAACTCGCCGCCGACTCAAAAGGCCGTATCTGGTTCTTTACGCTCAATGGTAAACCGTCTTTCTACAACAACTTCATCATCCACACAGAAGAAAACGATACCACCCTGCAATATAACAGTCGCGGCCAATACTTTCAACTGGCATTCGAAGACCTCGCAGGATCTACCTGGTTCCTCAATACAGATAGCCGCGTCATTCAGTACAATGGGAAAAAAATTTTCTACGACAAACTACGTAACATGCCGGGCGACGTATATTACTTCCTCCGGAATGAACATATCTTCCGCCGCCTCCAGGCCAGCTTTGTTGTAAATACCCTGCGGGATGGCAATAACCCCGAACAACGCATCTTCCCCGAATGCCCCTATCACCTGGATGATGAAGCCTTCGGCGCCCGCGTCAAACAAAATCCTATCCTCATACTCAAAAACAGTCTGTACTCCTACACCGTAAGCGATATGGTCTGTTTCTTTAATGGCAGGGACTTCGGCATCACCGAAGAAATAGGCACCGTCTGCATAGAAAACGATAATCTCTGGTTGGGTACACAACGCGGACTCTATTACGTAAAAGACTACTTCCGGGGAGAACGGAAAGTGATGAAACTACTCGAGAACCACTATATCACCTCCCTGCTCAAAGACAAAGATGGTAATATATGGATCACGACCTTCGGAGATGGCGTATATAACATCCCCTTCAAAAATTTTTACTTCAGCTATCTCGATAATACCAACGGACTGTATTCCCACTCCATCTTCAGTATCGCTAAAGACCTCTCAACAGGCCTCCTGCTAATAGGACAAAGCGCCGGCGTACTTAATACAATGGACTCTGAAGGCAGGATACGCCAGTATGACCTCGATACCAGCAGTGGCCGCAATAGCATACTCAGTATACTTCCCTATAAAGAGAATGAATTATTGATCGGGGCAGATAATGGCCTCTATGTCTATAATACAATACAGCAAAAAGTCCGGCTCCTGCAGGCAATGCGAACGTTAAAAGACGTATCCCTGACGCCGGGTGGTAAAATCAGAGTCGCTACCAAAGACCAGGTATGGCTGCTTGATGATAAGAACAGCTACACTATAGGCGACCTGGAGCCACTGATCACTTCCATCGCTACAGTCGACGATAGCACCTACTACGTAGGTACCAACATCGGACTATTCCATGGTACCGATGGCAATCGCCAGCTATTCCCTAAAGGTACAGATCCCAGACTCCGGCAAAGTATTAAAGATCTTAAATGGATAGATGGATACCTCTGGATCGGTACCAGCGATCAGGGTATCTACCTGGTACGCAACAACGAAGTAGTCAAACACATCGGCTCAGCCGCCAATCTGGCCAGCGATATCTGCCAACAACTTTATTACGACGGGATTGGACACCTGTACGTAGCTACAAACAAAGGTGTTTCCATCATCAACGTAAAAGACCAGACCATACAACGCAATATCACCTCCAACGATGGGCTGATGTCGGACGATATCCGTAGCATCTACTATCAGCGTGGTATGCTTTATATCGCTACCTCCAACGGACTATGTTACTTCCGGGATAATAACATTCCCGTAGAT
The DNA here is from genome assembly GCF_020386615.1 of Chitinophaga pendula. Lineage (NCBI taxonomy): Bacteria > Pseudomonadati > Bacteroidota > Chitinophagia > Chitinophagales > Chitinophagaceae > Chitinophaga > Chitinophaga pendula. The sequence goes on along the minus strand of NZ_CP077769.1, from coordinate 4,240,676 downwards.
ACCATACCGCCCGCAGTATATCTCAACACCATCAGGTATGGCGACAGCACCTACCTGCCACTGCGCCAGTACTCCCTGCTCTATAAACGGAAGGCTTCCTTTGAAGTAGAATTCGGCGCTATCGCTTTCGACCTGCCCGACCTGGTCGAATACCAGTATAACTTTTCCAGCGATACCACCAGCGGCTGGCAGATCACCCGCAGCAATATCATCCCCTTCCCGGATCTACAACCAGGTAGCTATAAACTCCTCATCAGAGCCCGTAAATACAAAAGCGACTGGAGTAAGCCCGTCAGCATTACCGTCAACATATTACCGCAATGGTACCAGGAATGGTGGGCCAGGGGCATATTGATCGTTATCGTATTGCTGGCTATACTAGCCATATTGCGCTATATCGTCCGCCGCATAAAACAGGGAGAAAAGAGAAAAACAGAATATAACAGACGTATCGCAGAGCTGGAAGCAAAAGCGCTGACCAACCAGATGAATCCGCACTTTATCTTCAATTCTTTGAATTCCGTGCAACACCTCATCCTGGAAAAAGAAGAAAAACAAGCACTCAACTTCCTGGCCGACTTTGCCACGCTCATGAGACAAATGCTCAATAATTCCCGGAAATCGTACATATCTTTGGAGGAAGAGATTGCATTCCTGACACGATACCTGGAATTGGAAAAGATTCGTTTTGCACATTCCTTTACTTACCACTTCGCACTGGAAGATGCGATAAAGGATTATACGATCTATATTCCCCCAATGATCATTCAACCGATCGTGGAAAATGCTATCAAACACGGCCTGGCGCCTAAAACAAGTGCCGGCCATCTGGAAATAAGACTGGAAATGGCGGGCGATTTATTATATTGTTCCGTCGATGACGATGGCATAGGCTGGGAACGTTCCAATAGCCTTAAAAGTGGCCGCCTCATCAAACATGAATCCACCGCACTGAGCGTCATTAAAGAAAGATTGCAGATTATAAAATCTTTTAATGGTAGTGTTGGAAAGTTAGAAATTATTGATAAATTTAATTCTGGTTTCGGAAACAAGGAAGGTACACTTGTCGAAATCCTGATTCCCATTGTTAAGATGTTATGAGTAATATTAAAGCTGCGATTGTAGACGATGAAGTCCGCAACATCCATATTTTGCGAAATATCCTCGAGAACTATTGTAAAGACGTTACAGTAGTTGGCGAGGCGCAGAATATCCATGAGGCGGCGGAGATGATCAAAAACAACCCCATCGACGTGCTGTTTTTGGATATCGAAATGCCTCCACACAATGGATTTCAGCTCTTGGAAATGTTTCCGGTACTGAACTTTGAAGTGATCTTCATCACCGCTTTCCAGGAATACGCCCTACAGGCAATTAAATTTGCCGCTTTAGATTACCTGCTCAAACCGATCAAGGTAAGCGAAGTAGAAGACGCACTGGAAAAAGTAAAGAAAAGTAAGAAAGGCAGGCTCAATGAACTAGCCTCCATTCTTAAAGACTATGTAAAGAACAATGATAACGCATTCTCTAAAATTGTAATACCTGTCAACGACGGCTATAATGTGATCGACCTCAAGGATATCATCTACTGCGAGGCCTTCGATAGTTATACCAAAATCCAGCTAATCAATAACGTATCCCATCTCATCTCCAAATCATTGAAGGAATACGAAGAAATGCTGTCTGACAAAGGTTTCTATAGAGTACATAAGTCATTCCTGATCAATATTCACCATATCGTCAAGATCATCAAAGGCCTCGGTACCGCCGTTGTCATGACCGATCAGAAGAATATTCCCATCTCTTCCCGCAAGAAAGATGAATTCTTCGCCCAACTTAAAGGTGTGATCAACTTATAAACAAAACCTTTCTCGCTTACACAGTGACAATTTTCCCGGCTATGAAACCCGGGCTCACCCCTGTATTGCCCATTCCCAGCACATTTGCCCAAAGCTATTAACGCCCTAATAGCTTAGATTGCATTGATATAATGCAATTTATAAGTAAAATATTGTCTAAAATTGAGAATCCGTATCATACGTATAACCGCGGAAATGATGCGTTCGCTGGGTTTTTATCAGCATTGACAAACTTTTATCCCCTCATTCAATTACTTGGTCTATTTTAATGCGGGTTTTCATAGATATGACATTACAGGCCTAGTCTCACTTAACTGTATTTGTCGCAACAAAAAAGCCCCCACCATCTGTGGGGGCTTTTTATCCTAACCTATAAAACCTATATAAAACAATGTTTTTTCTTAGAAAGCTACCTCATTACTCAGGTCAACATTATAGTAATACACATTACTATAGCCGTTATTCCTGAGATAAATACCTTCCAGCTGCACCTTCTTCTGTTTCTCTAATGTCTTTTTCAATTCATCTACAGAATTCACTGCCTGATCTCCCGCCTTCAAGATGACAAACCCTTTCTGCATGTTAGTTTGCTTTTTCAATGCACCACTACCAATGCTATTTACGTACACCCCGCCTTTTAATCCAAAACGGCCTACATCTTCACGGGTTAACGTCACCAGATCAGCACCCAACGCATCCAATACGCTGCTTTTTACAATGTCCGTATTACCATCAATATTCTTCAGCGTCGTCGTTACAGTATACTCCTTGTTATCACGGAGGTAGCTGATACTGATCTTATCACCGGGTTTGTAACGGGCGATCTGTTCTGTCATCTCAGGAATAGAAGAAGTCGTGATACCATTTACCTTGGTGATCAGGTCTCCTTTGCGGATACCTGCCGCTGCCGCTGCACCTTTAGCCGGAACATCGGCTACCGCTACACCATTCACATCCCTTCTTATACCGAGCTTGCCCAATTCTTCCTCTGAATACATACTGGGATCTACATAGTTTATACCCAGGTAAGCGCGCTGCACATTACCATATTTCATCAGATCATTGACTACTTTCTTTACCAGGTTCACCGGGATGGCATAAGAATAACCCGCATAAGCTCCTGTAGGAGAAGCGATCGCTGAATTGATACCTATCAGCTCACCAGCCGTGTTAATCAATGCTCCACCACTGTTACCCTGGTTGACTGCGGCGTCAGTTTGTATAAAAGATTCAATAGCAGAACGGCTGTTTCGTTTGTTGATACCGATAGTACGGGATTTAGCACTCACAATACCCGCCGTCACCGTAGTCTCCAGGTTAAGCGGATATCCTACTGCCAACACCCATTGGCCTACCTGTACATTATCTGAATTGCCATACAATAGATAAGGAAGGCCCCTCGCCTCGATTTTGATTACAGCCAGATCAGTATTGGGATCAACCCCAATCACCTTGGCTTTATAAGTCTTGTTATTGTTCAACGTCACACTGATCTCATCTGCCTGGTCTACTACGTGATTATTAGTTACGATATAACCGTCGTCGGAGATAACCACACCAGAACCGGAAGCCATCTGGCCGGGAACATAATATTTCCTGCCACCGCCATCGCCGTTGAACTCATCGCCGAAAAATTCATCGCCAAAGAGATCTTGTAAGATGCTACGGCGTCCCTGCAGATTATTACTTACCTGCCTTGGATTGATCTTAGTTTTAATATGCACCACTCCCGGCGTGGCAATGCTCGCCGCTTGCTGAAAATCAGTAGGAGGGGTGGCGTTACGCACTTCGGTACCAGGCATATAACTGGCATAGTTTACAGGGATATCCTTGGACCCGTTTTGATAAAAACCTGCCTGCCGGGGTTGTACATATTTGCTGTAAACAAATACGCTGGCAAAGGCAGTGGCAGCACTAATAAGTACGGTTGCCGCTATTTGTCGGAATTTCATATAAATAGTGGATTTAAGTTTTTTAAATGAATAAGTCGATACGATAAAGTCATCAATTTACATGCCTTTGATACAAATTTAATAGTGCTGTTTAATGATTGTATGACCTCTATATTCACTTTAACACATTTTTATACCATTCGTTAACAGCACCTTAAAGCCCGAAAAGGTGGCTGCCAGCTAGTCGCATCTCTCCTGACAGAATAACAAATTAAACAGACAAAATGTTAGTAGTTGACTGCTAGCCATCCCCCCAACTAAAAACATCCCGCTGCAGGTACTGCCTGCGGCGGGATGACCATAGCTGCGTACCAATCTCCTTACAAAGCCCGTAAGAACCGCATGGTATCAATACCGTCAGCATAGTCGGCCAGTGTCGGATGCTGCGCCGAACCAAACGGGATCAGGGAATCCCCTACCAGACATTGCACATCCTGGCTTTCACGCAACTCCTGCCGCAAACTGTCAGCATGCTCATAAAAAGCATAATGAAGCACACTGATAGGAGAGAAGAGGGAAGACGATTCATGGAGTAACAAACTGCTATTGGTCATATAATAGCTGTTGTTCAACAGCAACAACGCCAGGTTGTAATCATAGTTATTCTTGTACTTATGATGGTCTACCAGGTAGTCATAACGTTTGAAAGCCTCCAGTAAGGGTACGAAATCATATCCCACTGGCACATAGATCTTGGTTACGTTCCGGCAGCCTAACCCAAAATACAGCATCACATCATCTGCCAGTGCAGACAGCTGTGCCGCCGTTTCCCCCCCGGTCAATATAGCCACCGAAGTACGATTTCGGCGAATGATATGCGGATACTTGGCAAAGTAATATTCGAAATATCGTGCAGAATTATTACTGCCGGTAGCAATATAGGCATCGCAATCCTTCAGCATGTCCTGTACCACCGTTTGGCCCTCGCAGGCGGGGTACCATTCTTCCATCTTCGCCAGTACATGTTTCATTAGTACCTCGTCCTTTGATGACAGCTTCAGCTTTACCTGGTGCCCGCTGACAAAGCCGCAAAGCCAGTCATGGAACCCTACCATTGGAATATTACCGGCAGCCACAATACCCACTGATTTTGGACCCGTGCCAGCCACCTGCTGGTAACTTTCGAGCCAACTGGTTAACGATGCCTCCTGCAGGTATCCCGCTGTGAGCGATTGGATCGCCTTGTCCATAAACGCTGGCGTGAACCAGCCATTAGCCTGCTCGGCTCGCTCTTTGACAAGTTGCAATGCCGGCTCATCACTGGTTAGATACTGTCCCAAACGCACCAGGGCCGCTATTTTTTCTGTACTATTCATGAAAACGATATAAATAAATTAAACTTTTTAGACCGAGATATTCTATTTTTGTTAACAAAATTAATGGCTTACTACTTAAACAAAAAGTTTACATTATGGCAATCAAGATAACTGATGAGTGTATTAATTGTGGCGCTTGCGAGCCCGAGTGCCCTAACAATGCAATATATGAAGGGGGAGTGGAATGGGCAATGGTAGACGGAACCACTGTTACTGGCTCATTTAAACTGATGGACGGCTCTTCTATTGATGCCGAACAACGTAATGCACCTATCAGCGTAGATACTTACTATATAGTTCCAAATAAATGTACCGAATGTCAAGGCTTTCACGAAGAGCCGCAATGCGCCGCTGTTTGCCCGGTAGACTGCTGTGTACCTGATGAAATGTACCAGGAAACCGTTGAAGAACTCCTGGCCAAGAAAGAGCAATTACATATCTAAGATATTATCCCCAAGGTTAACAATTAAGGACGCTAAGCTTATAAGGAAACTACATCCGAAGCACTTTAAAGGGCTGTTTCATCGACGAAGCAGCCTTTTTTATGCCATATTCCTCAAAAAAAGGGGGATCGCACCATACGATACGATCCCCCGACACCCCAATTTTTAATTATTTATTTAAAGTGTAATACCCCTTTTTCAAAGTAATATTCCGCGCCGATACTCATTTTAACCTGTTCCAGGAATTCCTTCAGGGGCCTGTCCCGCTGCAATACCCCACTGATCCGCCGTGTAGCAGCCTTATCACTGTCTAGTACCACCTCCACACCATGCCACCTGGGAATGATCAGCGCGATTTCGGAGAGGGGAGCATTGTCAAAATAATAAATGCCCTGCCGCCAGCTCAGTACCGCATCGGCATCAAAATGCGCTGCCGTCTGCATTTTGCCATCCTTCAGTTCCACTTCATACCCCGGCTGCAGCAATACACTCTCATGCCGGGTATTCATTTTAACAGCCCCCTCCAGTAACGAGACTTTTATATGGGTGGAATCGTAAGTGTTGATATTGAAGGAAGTACCCAATACATTGACAGTACTGTGTGGAAGATGTACAATAAAGGGCTTATTCGCCTGTTTTTTGATCTGTAGGAAGGCCTCACCCCGGATGCTGATCTCCCGTGTGTCTCCTGTGAAGTTGAAAGGGAAATGTAAAGTACTGGAAGCATTCAACCATACGATGCTGCCATCTGAAAGTTCCAGCTTATAGTCTGTACCCGGTGGTACTGTCAGGGTACTCCAGTTATCCCGTGGGTTCGTATTAGCCTCGTAGGTCAGCATACGATTACTGTTAGTAAGCGCAATACCATCTACCGTTACAGAACCATCTCCACTGGATAGATCTACTAACTTGCCACTGGATACTTTCAACACCACCTTGGGCTTGCCGTCAATACCGGTGCTGACCAGCTCGCCCGGCCACCTGCCCGAGCCCCGCTTAAATACCAACCATATCCCGGCAGCAGCCAGTACGACTGCAGCTATAGCCACCAATTTACGTATCCTGGTACGACGTCGCTGCTTACCGAAAAGACGATCTTCCAGCGACAATAAGGCAACGTTGGCATCCAGCTTATCCCATTTTTCCTTTATAACGGGCCGCTGCGTGTGACTTCTCGTTTCTTCCCAAATACGTTGTGCATCTTTATCCAGGGTAATGGCCTCATGAAGAGCTATCCTGTCTTCCTCACTAATGATACCTGCCATCTCTTCCGTTGTCCAATCCCTGATCTTATTAAGTCTCTCGCTCATTGTAGATGTTGAAAATTAATGAATACGACCGGCGCCTTGGGTTAACGACTACCGGCCAGTTTTTTCCTTAACGTCTTAAGGGTCGTATGTATCTGGTTCCTGAGCGTTTGTATACTAATACCGAGTTCTTCCGCGACATCCTTCTGCTGCAATTGCTCCACATATACCATCTTGAATACGCGGGACGATTTTTCCGGAATATCATTGATCGCATTGGCAATCTGATGCCCCAGTTCACTATTTACCATATGGTCAAAGGACTCCCCCTCTGACTGCGTAATAGAATAATTTTGCAGCTTCTTCTGTTTATTACGGTGTTTAATGTTCTCATTAATACACCGGTAACGCAAAGACTGAAGCAAATATAACTTTAAAGAAATGCGAACCGTCGACAGTGCCTTGTTCTCCCACCACCGCACAAACATATCCTGCACAATGTCATCCGCAATGGTCACATCCTTTAACAGAAAAGATGCCTCCAGCCAGAGAAACTTGTAGTACTTTTTAAAAATTTCCGTAAATGCGCTATCATCACCACTCCTCAATCTCTCCAATAACAATTCATCTTCTTGTTGCAGCATGCATTGAAATTTACCTGTGATGTAAAACAGTTATACCAGGACGTACAAAAGAGGCTTTCAATATTATCCATGAAGCGGCCTCCCACCAGATTTTTGCTACAGTAGAGCACCAGGAATAGTAAAAGGATAATCATCCACCTACACCCCATCCGTGTACTCCGGCTGAAGACGACCAGTAACTTCCCGAAAAACCAGCCCCCTCGGCCAGTAATGAAAAAAAATATGTATTATTGCTAGATAGTCAACGACAATCAATGCCTGCCTTCTTGTAAAGTTCATTTGGTTGTGCTATGGGGCAACACCTTATCAACTTTATACCTACGGTAATTTAAGGCGGGTGGATTTTGGATGAACGATAAGCGCCGTCAAAAAAGCAGCCTCTTCCTGTATCAATATTTGAGAACATAAAGTAACTCACTTAACTCCGTTATCTGTAATTTATTGGATCACTAGCCCCTAATTCAGGATAGATAGCGCCCTGCTAATGACGCTTTTCCTGCAAAGGACAACAACCATAATACTGCCTGAATGCCCGCGAAAACTCCTCCACATCCCGGTAACCCACCATATTCGCAATAATAGACACATTCAGCCTCGTCGTCTTTATCAACTCCATAGACCGGATCATACGCTGCTCCTTCAGAAACATCGCCATCTTCCGGTAAAACATCCGTGGAAAACCATAACGCAACTTATCCGCCGCAATACCAAACCGGTCCGCCAACTCATCAAACGTAAACTGCAAATGCAAATGCTGCAGAATATACGCCCGGACACCATAAATGGCCGCCGTATCCTTATCTGTCAATTCATACCTCGGCTCCTCCGGAGAAGGCGTGATATCCGTAAAATCCTCCAGGAAATGCATAAACAAATCCTCACACCGCGTGTATAAGAACGACCGCCCCTCCTGTCCGGATAACTTACACTCAATGATCTCCTCTATACAACGACGTACCCCACTGTCAATCCAATAAGGCTCCTCATTAATAGTACCCCCGTTATTCGCTTCCATCATCCGCAATAAATACATCAACAAGGGCAACTCCGATTCTACCCGTTGCAATAAATGAGGCGGAAGATCAATATGAAAACAAACATACACGCCCGGATCAAAATAAGCATCATGTTGTATCGGCGGTACAAAAAACATATTATACTCCCCCTCCCCCTCCCGTAATTCCACCTGCCCATGATGCTGCAACTTCGCCATCACCCGGTTCTGCAACATATAATGCAATGTGAAGATCGCCTTCGAAGGCGTCGGATGCAGGATCGTCTGCACCTCCTTCGCCTCCATCCGCTTATTGACAGTGATCACATGCAACCAAATCACATATTCACGCACACGTATACGCTGCGTGAATACCTCTCCTTTATCTCCTTCCAACGTATACAAATACTTGAAAGAAATGGGGATATCAAACGCATGGTAAGCTTCCGGAGTAGTCGGTAGTTTCATTACGTGGTCCAGTTTTGGCTTGTCGGAAGTAAATTTCATGGATGTTTTTTTTGGGTGGAATTATAAATAAAGGAAGATCGATCAGTTGGGCAAACGTCCGGGCTTTCTAAGGGCATATAAGTGGTGTTTTATTGCATAACCTGCACTTTTAATGCCTATAAGTCCCGAGGGGAGGTAGGACATACTATGGAACAATGAAAAAAAATTATAATACCCACACACAATCGTATAAAATATCATTCCCCGCCGCAGATACACCGCAGCCAATAGAAAATGATAAACATAGTATAACAGAAAAGAATAACTGACTAGAAGATTGTCAAAATGATATTACGTTGTCGTCTATATGCCGTCCGCCAAAACGCTGCCCCCACCAGCAGCCCAATAATAACCATACCCCGGTACCAATAACAACCAGCCCAAAACACAAAAAAGGAATAATAACCCCATCAACAGCTGACCGGTAACACTTAACCCCGTCCAGGCTGTCTTCCTGCAGAGAAGACAGCCTTTTCTTTTATATCTTAACGCTCTTAACACCCGCCCCATAACACCATATCCCCACTATTCCCAATAACATAAATCCTACATTCAACCACAAATGCTGCGGCCACGTCAACCTGCTGATCACCCCCCCGCAAGTACAGGGTAATGCCACCCCCAACCACAACATCCACCCTATATAACCCGTAAAGACCCCCATCAATACCAACGAAACAACTAATCCACACAATCGCGTCCGCTTCATAACCAACAACAAGACAGTCAGTAACTCAGTTACCGGCACCGCCACCCCTATAAAAACCGCATAAGGCTGCAACGCCGGCAGAAACCCCGCCCTGATTTTAATAGCATCAAATCCCATCAGCTTACTCATAGCCGTATACACAAATAAGAAGATAAATATCGCGGCAATGATATCCGCTAATTGCTTACGTGACATAGATAACATAGGTACTGCCGTTAACAAAAAAATACATCAGACAGTCATCTATACCGTCTGATGTATTCAATGTAAACATTATTTCACGTAGCTGCAAATAACAACTACCCCGCAGGTGCCAGCTTCTTCTCCCGACGCGGAGGATGACCGTAATACTTACGGAAACTGCGCGTAAAACTGGACGCCTCCTGATAACCCACCGCCAACGCAACCTCCCCGATACTCATATTCGTCTCGTGCAGCAACTTACGGGCTTTCTCCATCCGCTGCCGGATAATATACATCCAGATAGGCGCATTGAAATAAGTCTTGAAATCATATTTCAACTTGGAAGGACTGATATGGTAAGAACTGGCCAGCGAAGGTATACTCAATTGCTTGTCCAGGTTAGTAATAATAAAAGAACGGATAGCCTCAAATAATTGCTGGTCCCGTTCAAACGCCATCGTACTGGATTGCTGACGCTCCTCCAGCACAAATACCAGCAGGTCCGTCAACTTCGCATACAAGCGCAGGTCTTTCAACGCACCGGCAATCGTACATTCCCGGATCTCCTGTATCAACTGCACCAAAGGAACCTGTAAGATCCCCGGCTTATGCGATAAGACCGGATTCCCCCGCTCTGCCCGTACCAGCATACCTCGTACCGATTCAAAGTGTGGCGCCATACGCAGCAGGATATCCTTCGAAAGATCTATATGGAAAGATTCATAAATACCTGGTCGCATACGGGCCTCATGCATCATATTCGGTACATGGAATAAATCAAATTGCCCCTGGTACAATCGCACCGGCCCGAAATTTTTTAAAGTACAATCTAACGTCCCCTGCAACATACAGTGTAAAGTAGCTATAGGCTCATCCACATGTGGATGTAATAATAACTCCTTCTCTGTAATGAACACATAATGACAAATATTACATCCCTCCACTAATAATTCCTGGCTGATGATCGTCACCCCGGGAGCTTGCGTAATAAATGCCTTGGTAAATGGATAAACATATTTTTTATACTTCTCCGGTATAAAAGTAGTTCGTTTGATGAGGTGCTGCGGTACACCACCCAATAAAAATTTCATGTTGGCTAATTTGTGGTTTCACAATAACACAATGCATGATCCCCGCCGCCCGGAAATGGTTTGCCGGCTCGATCACACGTCATACGGCATTTGCCGGTAGAATAAATACTCAGGTGCTGAGCTTAGTTGTGCTTATAGTGGCAATGATCTCCTGCATCTGTCGTCCCATACACTTCCGAAGAAATGCGCTGAATTGCTCCGCTTTGATTAGGATAGTATACACAGGATAGTTAAATAAAAAAGGCTACTGTTATAGGTGAAATAAGGTCATATTCCCGGACCCCGTAAATGTATGAAAGAGCGTAGTGGAATCCTGTTGACGGCAGTTAAACAATTACTGAACATATAAATACTATTTTGAGGGTTCATTTTTGACAAGCTGTTCTTTGCGGATTTACCTGATGGTGCAATGACTGCCTTATCATAAGGTTTGCGCTCCCAAGATACGGGCTAATACTGCAAATGAGCCACAGCCGCCGCTATACAGGAAAACCCTCCCGCCCCAACAGGTTAAATAATGTTAAACAATATACCCCGGCACCGCCCGCCACGTTATAATTACTCCCGCTACCCGCAGATCCGGTAAATAACTATCCGGACTCCGCATAGGGGAGTATGGACAATTAACAAATAACATTTAACTTTACCCGCTTATAGCAAAGTCATTTATGAAAAAGAACATCGCTTTAGTGGCCGGAGGTTATTCCGGTGAGTATGTGATCTCCGTACAGAGTGCAGCCGTAATAGAAAAACACCTGGACAACGAGCTATATAATGTCTATAAAGTATTGATTACCAAAGAAGGGTGGCACTATACCGCCCCGGATGGACACCTAACTGATATTGACAAAAATGACTTCTCTCTTCCCCTGTCTTCCGGAAAAGTGAAATTTGATGCCGTATTCATCGGTATCCACGGCACCCCGGGCGAAGATGGCCGCCTGCAAGGCTACTTCGAAATGCTGGGTATCCCGTACACCAGCTGTGGCATGGTCACCTCCGCCATCACCTTCAACAAAAGCTATTGCAATAAGATCGTAGCCGCACTCAACGTCGTAAACGTGGCTAAATCAGTACATATATTTAAAGACCGGCCCTTCAGTACTGCTGATATCCTCACCCAACTCCGGCTACCCGTATTCGTTAAACCGGCAGAAGGTGGTAGCAGCATCGGAATGTCCAAAGTATCCGATGCCGCCCAATTACCAGCCGCCATCGAAAAAGCCTTCCAGGAAGACAACCAGGTCCTCATCGAAGAATTCGTACAAGGTAGAGAGATCACCTGCGGCCTCTATCGCATCAATGGCGAAATGACCGTACTTCCCGTCACAGAGATCATCAGCAGCAAAGAATTTTTTGACTACGAAGCTAAATATACCGCCGGCGTAGCCCGCGAAGTAACACCCGCAGAAGCACCGGCAGAAATAGTCAACAGGATACAGCAAACCGCGGCAGAACTATACGATCGCCTCAACTGCAAAGGTATAGTTCGCATCGACTTTATCTGGGAAGAAGCAACAGACAAAATATTCTTCCTCGAAGCCAACACAATGCCCGGACAATCAGAGAATAGCATCGTACCGCAACAAGTCAGAGCCGCCGGCAAAACGTTACGCGAATTCTATGGCGCACTCATCGAATCCTGCTTAAGTTAATTAACTACACCGGGTGCGTCACACCACCCCGTGTTTGTCTTATTAAAAATATACAACATCGTGTTTGAATCTATTACCAAACGATCCTTCGGATTTAACTTATTAGTAGTCATCGGCCTGTTCATTGTCCTGGGAATACTGTTCTTCACCATGCTGGGAGGACTTACCCGCCACGGTCAAACCCTTACCGTCCCCGACGTAAGAGGTAAGAACATTCAGGAAGCCACCAAAGTATTGGAAGACCTGGGCTTTGAAGTAGATGTAAGAGATTCTATCTATGTCGATACCCTGAAGGCATTAGCGGTATGGGAACAAACTCCTGCAAGAGGTACCATCGTCAAAGTACACCGTACCATCTACCTCACCGTCAACAAAGTAGTACCGCCAATGGTAGCCATGCCGGATCTCGAAGGCCTCACCTTCCGCAGTGCCGAAATGACCTTGCATAGCCGCCGCCTCAACGTCGGCGATACCATCTACAAGCCGGACTTCGCCACCAACACCGTCCTGCAGCAGCTCCTCAATGGCAAACCCGTCAAACCTGGCAAAATGGTCGCCGAAGGTAGCTACATCGCTCTCGTACTTAGCAGTGGTACCGGCAGCACCGAAAACCCCGTCCCAGACCTCGTCGGCATGACCTACATCGAAGCCCGCGAAACCCTTAGCGCCAGCAACCTGAATCTGGGAACCGTACTCATTGACGCCGCCGTCACTGACACCGCCAACGCATACATACAAAAACAAATACCTGCCCGGAAAAATGACCTCCAGGAACTTAATATGGTAAGAGCTGGCGAAAGTATCGATATCTGGCTGGGACCTAACAAACCCGTCAAAGACAGTACCCCACCGGCTGCCCCTGTACAACAGAACCAATAACCAATATCACTATCACTAAACAATAAATCATGGAAAATATAACAGCAGCAGAACTGAAACAACGTATCGATAACGGAGAAAATCTCAATATCGTAGACGTACGCGAACCCCATGAGCACCAGGAATTCAATATCGGTGGTAAATTAATACCACTGGGCGAAATACGCGCCATGGCGATCGATGAAATAGAAAACCTGAAAGACGAAGAAGTAATACTTTACTGCCGTAGCGGCAACCGCAGCGGTCAGGCAGCAATGCTCCTGGAAACAATGGGCTTTTCTAATGTGAAAAATCTGGTGGGAGGAATGATGAACTGGGAAGAACAGTTCGGTCGCTAATCATCATCAAACTATTGTAAATAAATCATCAACGCTAAATGTAGGACATACACATGCCTGCATTTAGCGTTCGTCATTTTGTACCACCGCACTCGCTTCAATCTCCACCAGGTAACGCGGATCGATCAACCTACTGACCTCCACCATCGTCGTCACCGGCTTGATACTTTGAAAAAACTCTCCATGAGCCCGCCCTACCTCTTCCCAACGGGAAATATCTGTAACGAATATACGGGTGCGGATCACATCATGCAGAGATGCCCCCGCCGCTACCAATACAGCTTCTATCTTGGCAAGTATATACTTGGCCTGCTCATAAGCATTATCTTCCCCTATCACCTTATCTCCATCCGCCGCTACTGTTCCGGATACCTCCAGCACATTCCCGATTTTAACAGCCCGGGAATAACCTACCTTGTTCTCCCAGACGGCGCCTGAAGAATAATTGGTGCGTTTCATATATTAAGATTGTTTTTGCTCAAAAAATGCACAACTGCCGCCTACCCACGTATCCCGGTTGTTGAAATTTACGCCGATCATTTTACTCTTGCTGATACGTGCCAGATTATGTACCAACATCGGCCGCGCCGCCCCTTCCTGCCAGATATACATCATACGTAACTCACAATAAGCCGGCCCGCCGGGAGTTTCAATAACAGGTGCATACTGTACCTTGTGCTGCAATATCCAATGCTCCGGATCTTTGATCGCATCGATATCCGCCTGAGTAACATCGATCACCACCCCTTGTCCGGCAAAAGAGAACAAAGGCTTAAGCACATAGTTCTCCAGGTCAGCAGGAAGTACCGGCAGCGTATGCAGGAACCAGCTTTTGGGAACAAACTCACTGTGAATAAAGGGTAAAGTATATTTACTGATACGGTAAAACCAGTTGGGATGAGTGATCCATTCCACATCCAGGTGCTGGAACAGGTTCACATGCGGAGGAAGCGTCTGTTGCTGACGATGCAGATCATCAAAAATAACCCGGTTGAATATACGCCGGATACGTATCTGTTCTCCTTCATAACGATAGTACAGCTGCTTGCCTTCCTGTATCAACTCCGTTACACATACAGGTCGTATGCCTAACTTCAGCTCTGTACAGTAAAAGTCTACCCGCGTTTTCTGCGCACCAGGATTAACTTCCAGCAATACCACCTCTTCCGGGCGATAAGGCCCTATCAGTAATTCCCGTAACTGCGCATAGTAAGTCTCCGAGGTAAGCCCGGAAAAGAAATTATTCACCGTATCCGGGATCGTAAACTGCTCCCGGAAATGTCGCGCCATAACTTCCTGGAATGCCAGCAGCGAAGGAAACCCTTGCATTTCTATCAGCTGTGGCTGTAATTGACCTTCCGTATCCCGGCACACCGCAAAATCTATTACCAGGAAATGAGGATGAGGCGACTCATCCGGCACGTTCAGGGTAGGAGGGATGGCATCCCGGGTGAGCGCTTTGAAGTCCGGCTGTACGATCACATCAATGATCTCCTCACAAGCCCGGACCAGCTTCACCGTCAGATCGGCAGGTACAAATACAGGTGTTTCAGCTACCCGGAAAGCCGGTGCTTCTCCCGCTTCTACCGCCAGACTATGTAAAAAAGCCTGGTACTTCGCAGGAGTGAACTGTTGGTTATAGGATTGGCGTAACGCTGAAATCATAATAAGGTGTACATAATGTGATGATCGCTTAGCCTAGACAGTTATACGCTCCCGTACATCACTGTAGACCGCCTGATCCAAAAAAGCCGGTATAAACCGGTCATGTGTCAGCATGATCTTGTCGGGGTCGGTCAGCTGCTCAAGCATACTATAGTATTTTTCCGCACCGTGTGTATTGATAACCTGGTGCTTCTTCTCTTCCTGCATCAGGTACATCCGCATACCCGTCGCATCCGCCTCGGGATGAAACTGCGTACCGATAAACTGATGGTTGAAACGGATGGCCATCGTCGCCCGCTCCAGTGGCACATGTGGCCGCTCTTTCTCGATAGCCAGCACCTGCGCACCCATCTTATCCAGCTGCCCCTGGTTCAACTCTATCACCTGCCAGTTACGGCTATCCACAATATAAAAAGGATCAGTTAAGCCCTGTAATACCGGCTCCGACATCGCCTGATCAGTAATATGCACAGGAAACACACCAAATGCCGTCGACTTACGCTGACAGACGTTTCCCAACTCAAAATACCGGCACATCAACTGATAAGAATGACAGATAAATAAAACATGCTTTTTGGGACCTGCTCCCTGGTTCCAGTCTAGCAACTGGTGAATAAGGTCAAAGTAGGCATTTTCCCAGTCACTGCCAGCACTCGCCACCGGACTACCAGGACCACCAGTAGAAATGTAAATATCGTAGGAAAGATCAGGAACCTCCTGACGGAGACGTACTTCAAATTCGTCAAATTGTAATCTTATCCCGCGTGCTGTAGCATACTGCGCCAATATTTCCCGGATACAGCGCATGCCTTCGTTGGGCACTCCTTCATACATATCCAGCACGGCTACTCTCCAATTTTGCTTTATAGAAGACATGCCCCAAAGTTAGGAAAATTATATTTTATGCTCCCCGAGCCCGTCGCACAGGCCCGGATAACAGACGTCCATCAGGTATTATGCAAAAACTGGCCGGCAATGAAATCCGCTACTGCCCCCAGGTCCTGACTCTCCTCATACACCCGTAACTGCTTGTCCGCACCGGTTCCCTCCTCAAGTATCACCCGGGTGCGGTCCACATAATGCCGGCAGCCAATATCATCCACCACATCATCCACAAAGTCCAGCAACTCATAGATCAGCGCACGGGTATTAACCTCCATCTCCTTCCCGAAATCTATTAGGTTACCGTCCAATCCATAACGACTCGCCCGCCACTTATTCTCATTCACCAAAGCCCGGTTATATATAATGAAGTTCAGGTTCTGCATACGCAACTTATAGATCTTCGCACAGACAGACTGGAACAACGCCGCAATTGTACAGGTCTCATCCACCGTCAACGGCACATCACAGATGCGGAATTCTACCGTATCGAAAAACGGATGCACCCGTATATCCCACCATATCTTCTTAGCATTATCAATACAGTTGGTCTTCACCAACAGTTTGATATAGTTGTCATACTCCTCAATACTGGCAAAATAATCAGGTATACCCGTACGCGGAAACTTGTCAAATACTTTGGTACGGAAGGATTTAAACCCCGTATTACGCCCCTCCCAGAAAGGACTGTTCGTACTCAGGGCAAAAATATGTGGCAGGAAATAACGCGCCGAATTGGCAATATGTAAGGCCATCTCCCGGTTCTCCATCCCTACATGTACATGCAAACCAAATATCAGGTTGGAACGCGCCGCATCCTGCATCTCATTCACGATCTCAAAATACCTGGGATGATCCGTGATCAGCTGCTTTTCCCACTTGGAAAAAGGATGCGTACCCGCCGCCCCCATGGAAAAATCAAGGTCCCCCGCGATCTGCGCGATCGTCTTACGTAACAGCGTTACATCCTCCCTGGCTTCATCAATGTTGGCACATATCTGCGTGCCTACCTCTACGACCGCCTGGTGGAACTCCGCTTTTACCTTGTCCTTGATCACCTTATGGGCGTGCTCTACGATCTTCTGTTCGTGTGAGCGTAACTCCCGGGTGACAGGGTCCATCACCATGTATTCTTCTTCGATGCCGAGTGTGAAGTATTTTAGCATAAGTTCTGTTGTAGGCACAACGACCCGCATATATCAGGTACGCAGCAACGCCGTCTGCAAATGTAGTATTTGCCCGCATCTTTTTGATGCGGGCCGTCATTTATGCTTCTTTCTTTTTGCCTTTAGGCTCCTTGGGCTTGTCCGCTTTCGCTTTCTCTGTCGCCTTTTTAGCAGGAGCTGCCTTATCCGTCTTTTTGGGCGCCGCCGCCTTTTTCCTAGGCGCCGCGGCTACCACACCGCCGGTACCCACTGCCCCTTGTAAATAGCCTCCCCAGGTAAGGTTGTCCTGCCCTGGTACCTGCGCCAACGCCCGCTCGATCGCATAGTCAGCAGCCGTATTCACCACCCACTCAAAATTTTCCGCTCCCACAGAATGAATATCCGCATCCGGAGCCGGATTACAGAAATCAATCGCATAAGGGATACCATCCCGTACCGCCATCTCCACTGTGTTGAAATCATACCCCAGATACTGGTTCAGCCGGATCACCTGCTCCCGTATCGTCTCCAGCAATGCCGGATTATCAGGATAAGAGGCCTCATAACGCTGATGATGCGGCAGCCGGGGATCATAAGGCATAATATGTACATGTTTACCGCCAATACAATAACAACGGTAATAACTGTCAAAAACAATCTCCTCCTGCAATAACATCACCAACTGCCCTGTCGTCGCATGCTGCTCAAAGAACTGCTCCGAACTCTCCAGGCGATACACATGCCGCCAGCCCCCACCCGCAAATGGTTTCATATACGCAGGAAAACGAACATGATCAAATATATAAGGCCAGTCCAACGGATACAACAGGTTACGGAACGAATTGTCCGCCGTATTATCTGGCAATTCCCGCGAGGGCAATAATACCGTCCTGGGCACCGCCACGCCGATCTTCGCCGCCAGCTCGTTATTCACAAACTTCTCATCCGCACTCCACCAGAACGGATTGTTGATCACCGCCGTTCCACCAATAGCAGCATGTTTCAACCACGAACGATAAAAAGGAACATCCTGCGAAATGCGGTCAATGATCACCGAATAATCTGAGGCATTACCCTGAATAACCTTATCGATCGTTACAAACTCTGCACTGATGCCGGGGACGTTTCGCTGTCTCACCCGTTCTACAAATGCCTGTGGAAAGGTGTTCTCCTGTCCGAAAAGCAAGCCTATCTTTTTCATGGATGCTGAATTTTTTATGCGCAATGCCGGTTAGCAATAATGTGTAATGTTGATCAGTTGGTCACGAAGTGGGGAGTAAAGACAAATAGTGAGGCAGCATTTCCCGCCACACCGGCCAGTCATGTACCGCATTAGGTCGTACATCCAGCCAGTGCTGGATCTGCTTACCGTTCAGCAGCGCCGACATCTCCTCATTCTGGGTCCGCGTGATATCGTGCTCCGCTACCCCAAGAATAATGCCCATTCGCCATAGGTCCGCATGCTGGTTGTCCGGCATATAGGACACAGGATTGTTATAATAAATATTATCGTCGTCATGACGCCCATCTACCCGGTCACCTATATCGAAAGTACCGCTCAAACTAAAAAGATAAGATACCCGCTCCGGATGCCGGAAAGCAAAATTAGCCGCATGATAGCCACCAAAGCTACACCCTGCAGCCACCACCCGATCATGCCCCGTCTCCTGCAACGCCCTTTCCACCACCTCATGCAACAATACCTTGTCATAACAACTGTGATTGTAAGCACGATCAGCAGCAGGGATGCGCCGGTTATACCAGCTGCTGGCATCTATACTGTCCGGACAATAGATCTTGACCAGGCCCTGGTCCACAAACCAACGCACACTTTCTATAAGGCCAAAATCCTTACTCTCGTAATATCGTCCCATTGAGGTCGGAAAAAGAATGAGCGGAACACCTCGTTCTCCATAGACCAGCATTTCGAACTCTCGACCTAGGTGCGGCGAAAGCCATTTATAGTAGTTTTCTGTCACCAGATAGCATTTCTATAAATTTAAAAGTAAAATGGCAATTTTCCCACTTAAATTGCGGACATGAAGGGAGCTATCAAAATCACTTATTCACAACACTCGGAATGGCTGCAGCGAACCGTCACCTTCGATGGGTACCGCCCCGATACCGACTGCCGCGAAATGGACCTCCTCCTCGTAAATGATGGCCAGGATATGGACACCCTCCAACTTCCCTCCTTGCTTGATACCCTCTATCAGCAGGAATCCATCACACCACTGCTGGTTGTCTGCATACATGCCGGCCCCCAACGCAAACAGGAATATGGCACCGCCGCCGTCATCGACGCGGGCGGCAGAGGCGCTCGCGCCGAACTATACACCCGATTCGTTATCAAAGAATTGCTTCCCTTTCTTCGTCAACAATACGTAGACCTCCGGTTTACCCGCCTGGCATTTGCCGGCTACTCCCTCGGTGGCCTCTCCGCCCTCGACATCGTTTGGCGGCATCCCGACATCTTCCAGCTGGCAGGCGTATTCTCCGGCTCGCTCTGGTGGCGAAGCCGCGAACGCAACAACGGCTACAACGAAACCACCGACCGTATCATGCATCGCCTCATCCGCAATGGCACCTACATACCGGGGATGCGCTTTTTCTTCGAGTGTGGTACCGACGACGAAACCAGCGATCGCAATAATAATGGTATCATCGATAGCATCGACGATACCAAAGACCTCATCGGCGAGCTCATAGCCAAAGGTTATCAGCCCGACACCGACATACATTATATGGAAATACCCGGAGGCCGCCATGATATCCCTACCTGGACCACCGCCATGGAAGCATTCCTCCGTTGGGGATGGAGTAAATAGAAGATTATATG
Source organism: Chitinophaga pendula (assembly GCF_020386615.1). Lineage (NCBI taxonomy): Bacteria > Pseudomonadati > Bacteroidota > Chitinophagia > Chitinophagales > Chitinophagaceae > Chitinophaga > Chitinophaga pendula. Next base: position 4,220,328 of record NZ_CP077769.1, on the reverse strand, counting down.
TATCATTATATAAAACAAAAAAGCCGGACCACCAGGTCCGGCTTTTTATAGGTAAGTGGATTACAATTAGAAGATGTATCTAACACCCAGCTGCATGCTCCACAGGTTTCTTACATCGAACCAGTTACGGAACGGCGTCTCTGGCATGATAGTTTTACCAGAAACCGGATCAACTATAGTAGCCATGTTGAAAGTAGGAACACCTTGTGCAGAAACGTTTGTTACGTTCAGCAGAGAGTATTGGTAGAAAGAACCGTTGTTCAGCTCCTTACCTACACCCCAGTTAGAGTTCAGCAGGTTACCGAAGTTCAGGATGTCCACGCTTAACTGCAGGGTATGACGACGCTTGCTGCCGAAGTTAGTGAACAGATCTTGCAGTACTCTTACATCAAAACGATGTTGCCAAGGCAGCAGACCGTTGTTACGCTCTACATAACCACCTCTCGCATCTTTCAGCTGTTTGCTGTTGTTTACGAACTTGTCGAAAGCAGCACGTTGCTCATCAGGAGTAGCGGCCAGCAGCACGTTACCGGCTTTATCTTTTACAGACAAAGCAGCAAAGTTGATCTCAGATGAGTTAGCAGGTACATACAGCAGATCCAGGCTCACACCATCGCGGTTGATATCGCCACCGTAAGTGTAAGCGAAACGCCCACGGCTGGTTCCTTGATAGAACACAGATACAGTAGTCGCAAAGTGTTTACCATACTCGATACGGTAAGAAGCACTACCAGATACACGGTGAGGAACAGCAAACTGAGAATAACCCAGCAGCAGCTCATTCGGATCATTGATAGAGTAGTTGTTAGACCAGGCAGAGTTAGCAGCAGAACCAGGGTTACCGGTAATGTCTTTCGCACGGGTGTAAGTGTAGTTCACGTTACCGGAGAAACCATGGTAAGAAGGCACAGACAGACCAAAGCTGGCAGCCAGTGAATTACCTTTATTGGTATTGCTCAGTACAGGTACTACGTCACCGGTAGCATTGTTGTACTTAGCATTGGCAGAACCATTCCAGAAATCACGGGTATCACTACCATTCTGCAGTTTCTGGGTAGCAGCCTTTCTGTTAGCATTGTACTGGTATACAGCATTGATATCCTTGCTGTAGATCACATCCAAAGTAGCGACGAGTGGAGTAGAAGGGATCTTGTAGTCAACACCCAGGTTCGTTCTCCAGATCTGAGGCATTTTGAAGTTAGGATCTACCAGAGCGACAGTTCCGGGAGCTTTGGTAGAAGGACCGGAAGGGAAGCTGTTAGGCAGCTGTTTTACCCAGTAGTAAGGATCAGGATTGAAGTTGGTGATCTGCGCCAGAGTGGCAGCATTCACAGGCTCCAAAGTATTCTGGATCACACCGGAGTTGGTCGGCATGTTGGTAAACCATACGAAGGGGATCAGACCAGTAAAGATACCGGTTCCACCACGGATCTGCAGGCTGCGGTCGCCAAACACATCGTAGTTCACACCAATACGGGGAGAGAACAGCGGTTTGGAGTTAGGCCATTTGTCAGAACGGAAGGTAGTAGGCTGACCATTTTTACCGAGCAATTGCAACGTATCCACAGTGGGGTTACGCAGCGCGTCGTTCAAGAACAACGGCAGATCCACACGCAAACCTACAGTTACATTCAGTTGATCATTCACAGTGATCTTATCTTGGATATAAGCACCCGCCATACCAAACTTCACTTTCGCCATAATATCAGCACCTGCATAAGGGTAAGTGATGGCAAAAGAAGAAGGTTTACCGTTGTTCAGGAAGTCCTGAACACTGTTGAAACGATAGTAGGATGTTCCCTCACGCATATAGCTGTTACCAAAACTCTGGGTCTCAAAGCTCAAACCGGCAGTAATAGTATGTTTACCAGTCAGGTAAGTAACGTTGTCAATGAAGGAGAAGTTGTTGTTGATCACCTCGTTGTTGAAAGAGAACAACTCAGTACCAAAACTCATATAGTTGTTGATACCGGCAGTGGTAGCGTTACCATCCCAGATATCAACAAATGGGAAAATGCTTCCGGGAGCCTCACGCTTCTTCTGGATACGGCTATAGGTAGCCAGGAACTGGTTGGAGAACTTCGGAGTGATGATGCTGTTCAACTCAGCAGTCAAAGATTTGATCTTGTGCTTGTCTGAGTAGTTGGCATTCTCAAAAGAGATGGAGTTGTTGCTGATACGACCAGTACCGGAACGTGTGTTAGGACCAGAGCTGGCATTGGTCAGCTGTGGCTCAGTACCTTCCATCTGGTTGTAACGAACAGTAAACTTGTTCTTATCGTTGATGTTCCAGTCTAAACGTACCAGGAACTTCTCGTTTTTGTTCTTGTATTCGTTAGCATAGTTCTCATATCTTCCTGGATCGTATCCGTAATCCTTGATCAACTTGGCGCGAACAGCTTCCAGGTCGTCAGCAGTAGTACGGGCCACGTTCGGACCAGTCAGACCAGGACGGGAAGCTACCCAGGTATTACCAGGGAAGATATTCTCCTCCTTCTCATAGTTAGCGAAGAAGAACAGTTTGTTCTTAATGATCGCACCACCAAGACGGGCACCGAAGATTTTGTTGGAAGATTTAGCAGCTGGAGGCAGCTTAATGCCGGCTACTTTAGAACCGTTGAAATTCTCATTACGGTACAGTCCGTATACAGATCCTGAGAAATCGTTGGTACCGCTGCGGGTTACTGCGTTGATACCTGCGCCGGTAAATCCAGTCTGGCGCACGTCATAAGGAGCTACGTTTACCTGTACCTCTTCGATCGCATCCAGAGAGATAGGCTGAGCCTTACCGCCTGGCAACAGATCCTGGTCAAGTCCGAAACCATTATTCAGCACAGCACCATCAATCTTTACACTGTTAAAACGACCATCACGACCGGCAAAGTTAGTACCGTTCGCCTGAGGCGTCAAACGCGTAAAGTCAGTGATACTACGGCTGATAGTAGGCAATGAACTCAACTGACGGGAGTTAACGTTGGTAGATGCACCCGTTCTTTCGCTGTTCAGAATCGGACTCTTGCCGCCAACGATACGTACCTCGTTCAGCGTCTGGCCGCTCTCTCCCAGCTTCTGGTTGACAACATAAGCGTCACCCAGCAACAGGCTGATGTTTTCTAATACTTTGGTTTCATAACCAATGTAACTGATCTCTACTTTGTAAGGACCGCCTACACGCATACCTTGTATCGCGAAGCTTCCTTTGTTTTGGGTGGCAGTACCATAAACAGTACCGGATGGAAGGTGGGTGGCTTTTACAGTCGCACCGATTAAGCCTTCTCCTTTTTCATCCTTAATGGTCCCGGTCATACTACTGGTGGTAACCTGGGCGAACGAGACAATGACACTCATCAAAAAGGTAAGGGTGAGGAGTAATTTTCTAAATCCCATATGTGAAAACTGGTTTGATTTACGCTGCAAAGTTGCTAAATAATCTCCTCAAAATTTTAACAGGAAGTTAACAAATTGTTAAGCCAACTTCCGTTCTATGAAATCCCTCCTTTGTTTGAAAATAATCATGTGGAATCCCAGCAGGGCATTGAAAATTTTAAAGAGAAACTTAAATAATTCGCTAACTTCAAATTAGTAATATTTATATGTACTTTTTATGTGGATAACTGCCCCATCGGCTGGAAGTTTGCCCCTGCTCACATTCCCTCCCTTAACACCTCCCCCCAATTGACCTAATCGCCACTTTCTCTTCTATTTTCCCCTAACTTTGCAACATAATTTCAAGAAAGTATACTATGTTAGATTCAATAGAAGCAGCATTAGAAGATATAAGGCAGGGAAAACTGGTAATCGTTGTAGATGACGAGGATCGTGAAAATGAAGGCGATTTCATCACGGCAGCAAGAAACGTCACGCCGGAAATCATTAACTTTATGAGCACGCATGGCCGCGGCCTCATCTGCGCCCCGCTTGTCGAAGAGCGTTGCGAAGAACTAGGCCTCGACCTCATGGTTAGAGATAACACCGCCCTCCACCAGACCCCCTTCACCGTATCAGTAGACCTCCTCGGTCATGGCTGCACCACAGGCATCTCCGCCCATGATCGCGCCAAAACCGTACAGGCACTGATCAACCCGGATACCAAACCCGAAGAACTGGGTAAACCCGGCCATATATTTCCGCTTAAAGCCAAAAGCGGTGGCGTACTGCGCCGCGCAGGCCACACAGAAGCCACCATCGACCTCGCCAGACTGGCAGGTTTCGAACCAGCCGGCGTACTGGTAGAGATCATGAACGAAGATGGAAGCATGGCACGACTCCCCGAACTACGCGAGATCGCTAAAAAATTCGATCTTAAACTCATCTCCATCAAAGATCTTATCGAGTACCGCCTCTGCCAGGAAACACTCATCCAGGAAGATGTCCGGGTACAAATGCCTACCAAATACGGCAACTTCGAACTCATCGCTTTCAAACAACTCAATACCGGAGATATGCACATGGCCCTTAAAAAAGGCGATTGGCAACAAGGAGATCCCGTTCTTCTCCGCGTACATTCCTCCTGCTTTACCGGCGATATCCTCCACTCCCTGCGCTGCGACTGTGGCGAACAGCTGCAAGCCGCCATGCAAATGGTAGAAAAAGAGGGAAAAGGGCTCATCCTCTACATGAACCAGGAGGGGAGAGGAATAGGACTGCTTAATAAACTCAAAGCCTATAAACTCCAAGAACAAGGCCTCGATACCGTACAGGCCAACCTCGAACTGGGCTTCAAAATGGATGAACGTGACTATGGCATCGGCGCCCAAATACTCCGACACCTCAACATCACCAAGATCCGCCTCATCACCAACAACCCGCGCAAAAGAGCCGGCCTCAGCGGATATGGCCTAGAAATAGTCGAAAATGTACCCATCGAAATACATCCCAACCCACACAACGAGTTTTATCTCAAAACAAAACGGGATAAACTGGGCCACGAAATACTAAAAGGCTGATCCCATCAGCCTCCTCACATACGCAAAGGGGCAGACCAGCCATGCCGTCATAAGCATAGCTGGCCCGCCCCTTCGCCTTTTACTATCCCCGCCTTCTATAGCTCACCTCCACCTTTTCTATAGCTTAGGTATAACATTCCTATAGCTCACCTCCACCTTTTCCATAGCTTAGGTATAACATTCCTATAGCTCACCTCCACCTTTTCCATAGCTTAGATATAGCATTCCTATAACGTTTCCCTGCTTTTCAACTTCCATACTGCACCCTCGCATCACACCCGCTGAAACTTTTGCCCGGAAATTTTCATTATCTTATTTTTTTTAAATAAAAAGTTTTTTCCCTATTTTTAGGATGAGAGGAAATAGTGAAAAGATAGTTACCCGATCAGTTAAACCTTGAAAAGCAGTTACGATAGCCCTGGACCCGGCAAACATCCTATGCAATTGTATGGTACTAGTCCATGCGCCAGTTACGAAGTAGATTTTTGCATTTTTTACAACGATCGCTCCGACATGTGCCGTAAAGAGTACTAGATCCGGGAACCCGTCCCATAGACCATCCCCCGATCCCGTTGGTGACACAGTTATGAGACACAGCATTGCCGTATTAGTTAACCAGCAGTACTTCGAAAACGATCATCAATAACATATTTGATGTTTGGCTATGCCCGACAGCTATGCCCCTTGAGCCTGTACCCGTTTGCCTGTAATGCACATGACCAAATGTTGCTTGACCTTTTTGACACAATCATTTTCTATTAAATAAACCTGACAATTCTCACGTATGTCTTCTTTAGCCAAATTATTAAACATCCCTGAGCAAAATTGCGTGGATGCCGTCTTCAGTTTAGTAAAACGGCTGAAAGTACCTGCCAATGAAGCCACTATTAAGGATGAACTGACCACCCACCCCGAGTACCCCACTTTGTTAAGCGTAAGCGATGTACTCAACAACCTGAAGGTCAGAAATGTGACGATCAAGGCTACCCCGGACAAACTCTCAGAACTGCCCCTGCCCTTTATCGCACAGATAGCAGTAGATAATAAAGAATTCTTCTCCACCGTACACGAGGTGACCCACAATAAAGTCTCCTGTACACACGAAGTAACCGGCAAACTCCGATCCATCTCCCTGGACGAGTTCAGTAAGATGTGGACAGGCGTCGCCATGCTCGTCGAACCCGCCGAACAGGCTGGAGAACGCGAATACGAAAAAGTACGCAAAGAACGTGGCCTCAATACTGCCGGACTCATTGGCGTCGCCGTTATCATCCTCGGCCTCTGGCTCGCCACCGGCGTCAACCACTTCCTGCAAGGCGGTACCTCCGCCTTATTCCCCTTCCTCCTCCTGAGCGCCAAACTGGGTGGCCTCGTCATCGCACTATTACTCCTCGGCCATGACATCGACGCCCACAACCCCCTCATGGAAAAAGTATGTAAAGCCTCCGCTACCGTCAACTGTAACGCCGTACTAGGCTCCAACGCAGCCAAAATAGGAGGCCTCTTCAGCTGGAGCGAAGCAGGATTCGCCTACTTCGCGGGCGGATTCCTCGTAGCACTCATGAGCGGCCTCCAGCCCAGCGTCATGAGCGTACTGGCCTGGCTCAACCTCCTCGCACTTCCCTACGTATTCTTCTCCGTTTACTACCAGTGGAGAATAGTAAAACAATGGTGCGTACTCTGCCTCGCTACCCAGGGAATATTCGTGCTCGAATTCATCGTATCCTATTTCGGCGACCTCTATAACGTAAGTGCCCTCCAATCCCTCACCGGCTTCGAAGTGGCTAAGTGGTTACTCACCGCACTACTCCCCATCGCCGGATGGTTCCTGGTAAAACGTTACCTGCTCCTGCCCAAAGAAATAGCTACTTTCAAATACACCCTCGCCCGCTTCAAAAATGATCCTTATATCTTCGAATCCATGCTGGCCAAACAAAGAACCATCACCGCCAGCACTGATGGCCTGGGCGTAACCCTCGGTAACCCCGACGCTCCCCGAAAGATCGTTAAAGTATGTAACCTCTACTGCGGACCCTGCTCCGGTACTCACCCCGATCTCGAAGATATCATGACAATGAACGACGACGTACAACTCCAAATACTCTTCGCAGTATCCGAAGCCGAAGGAGACTCTCGCGTGCCCGCCGCCCGCCACCTCCTCGCCATCGCCGAACATAAACCGTACGATGTCCTCATACAAGCCCTGCACGACTGGTACTCCATGCCCAAAAAAGATTACGAAGCCTTCGCTGCCAAATACCCCATGAACGGAGAACTGGCCAAACAACAAGATAAAATAGCCGCCCTCTATTCATGGTACCTCAAAATGGATATCCAGCATACCCCCACCTTCTTCTATAAAGGCCACGAATTGCCCGCTACATACGGCATCGGCGACCTTAAATATTTACTGTCAACCGACGCTGTCTGAGACAGCCCGGCCTTATAACGCCCGCTGACATTGCCGATAGTGCCAGGTCGTAAAGACACCGCTGTTTCAACCAAATTTTTTATGAGCAAACAATCATCTGCCAAGCACTTTCAAATGATCCACCGGGATCAACTGTCCACCATCACCGGCGGCGGCCATCATAACAGATATCCCGTATGTCCGGCAATGTTCTGCGTAATGTCGCAAACAGGAGGAGAACCCTCCCGGTGTGAAGGCTTCTCCGCTTGCCGGTGCGAACCCATCGATCCAATGGGCACATCCGGCATCTGCGTCGGAGAAGCATAAGGTAATACCGCAACCTATTGTTCACTAATCAATAATAGCCGTATGAAAAAACAGGATCGCTTCCAAAACCTGACACACCTCTCCCGTTCAGACATGAAAACAATCAACGGAGGTGGCAACTTACGCAACATACCCGGATGCCCGGTTAAAACCTGCCTGCTGGTATCCGTACAACGCAGCTCCTGCGGAACATTCACCTGCAGCTGCGTACCGACTTCACCAGGTGCCATCACCGGCCTCTGTGTAAGCCGCGCGTAACACAACACTTCTGTTGACCATTAATACCGTCTGTATGAAAAAGCAACATCTCCTACCATACGCCAACACCCTGTCAAGGTCCCATATGAAGACCATCAACGGTGGTGGCTCCGCCAACACCAAACGCCTCTGCAACAGTACCTGCATCGTCGGCATACCGCGCAGCTGCGGTAGCCCCGAATGCACCTGCCGCTCCGTCAATGGCTTCAATGGCGTATGCATAATATTGTAAAATCACTATGGGATATCTACGGATATCCCATAGCTTATTTCACATCCCATAAATCCCAAAGCTATGTCTAAAGGTTTTTTAACCATCACTATAACACCGCTCTCCCGTCAGTCCCTGGCAGATATCAAAGGGGGCGGTTCTAACGTAGCCAGAGATCGCTGCCCAGAAGTAGAATGCACCTTCTCCTGCCAACTGAACTACTGCGTATGCGATACCTTTAACTTCTTCCCGGGCATGTGCGTAAACAGGTAATGAGCGGATACATCTTATACACAATCGATATACTAACCGCCATTGGTATCAAATCTTTCTTCACCAAAAAACAATATCATGAAAAAGAAAAATTTGATTAACAAGTTTGACACACTCAAGCGTGCAGCTTTACAACAAATCAATGGTGGCGGTAACAACAGCAACCTCAGACCCCGCTGCCTAATTGCCATCTGCGACGACTCGCCCGAAAGCTGCCCAAGCCCTTGCGCTTGCATCAATGGCCTTTGTCGCGGTTGATCCATTTAACCATCAATCACCAGATATAGCTGGCTTATCGGACAATATTCCCGGCAGCACGCAACAGCTGCCGGGATAAATACCGCCAAAGCTCGTGCCGTAGCCACTCAATTCATATTCATTGTGCACTTGAATATCTATGAGCATTTTTATCACTAATCACTAATTAAACTTGTAATTCATGAAAAAGAAAATTGCAATTAAGAGCTTTGACGTCATGGCACGTACGCAACTTAAAAAAGTAAACGGCGGCGGCAGAAGCACTGCCAGACCTTTCTGTGAAGCCATCTCCTGTAATAACCAGGATGAAAAATGCCCTACCCGCTTCTGCGTTTGCGGCGGAGATACTTGCTTCGGTTGATAGCCCATCCTTGTTAGACGAAAAAAACATCTCAAAAGCAGAGGCAACGAAAGTTACCTCTGCTATATATTTTCCAGGGCAATCCTGCATCTTACAAACACCCTGAACATCATTGTGAAATCTTCGCTCATATCTAAAATAGAACCGAATGAAAAAACAATCCTGGATGAAAAACATCGAACCACTCAACCGTAGCCAACTATCCCGTCTCAAAGGTGGTGGCCAAAATACCGCTTTGCCCTTCTGCTTCCGGTATGATTGCATACATAGCGACACCTGCTCCGGCCGGTTCTGTCACTGTGATGAACTGGCTCGCTGCGCCCAGGGCCCCGGAGTACCCATCGATCTGTAATCCTTTCACCCAATAATCTTGTTTGTATGAAAAAGACTTCCTTATCAGCACACTTCGAGATCTTACATCGTGGTCAACTCAATCACATCATCGGCGGTGGTCACAATACCGCATTGCCATTTTGTAAAGGCAAAAGCTGCGACCTCAGCATCTGCCGACCCGATGCATGCCATTGCGATTTCCAGCTGGGATATTGTGTAAATGGTAGCATCATCGATCCACGTAGCTAATCACCTTGTCCGCTAAAATTTTGTATGTATGAAAAAATCATCGTTGTCAGCACGTTTCGAAACTTTAGGCCGCGATCAGCTTACCCGCATCACAGGCGGAGGCCAAAGCGCCGCCATCCCGGCATGCAGACTGGCTCCTTGCGCAGGAGCAGCATCATGCCCTCCCCGTTGGTGCCACTGCTCCAATGATACCGGCCTCTGTACACAAGGCCCCGCTATCATAGACCCCGTGCTCCAATAACAGAGAAAAGAAATACAGATGGCAGCGGTCATCCAAAGACCGCTGCCATACATTCAATAGCATAATTTATCGCCAGTAGCATAATGATAAGATTAAAGAAACGGTTTCCTGTTTATCGCCAGCTCGATGCCATGGACTGCGGCCCCACCTGCCTGCGAATGATCGCTAAGCACTATGGCAAAAATTTTACCCTCCAGACCCTCAGAGCCCAAAGCCAATACGGAAAAGAAGGCGTCAGCTTCCTGGGTATCACAGAAGCAGCTGAATATATCGGCTTCAGAGTAGTAGGCGCCCGTATATCCTACGAACAACTCAGAGACGAAGCCCCGCTACCTTGTATCATCCACTGGGACCAAAACCACTTCGTGGTCGTATATAAGATCACCAAAAAGTTCATCTATATCGCCGACCCCGAACGGGGAGAAATCAAATATACCCCCGAAGAATTCATGCCCCACTGGATCAGCACACAGTCCGAGGGCATCGGCAAAGGAATGGTCCTCCTCATGGAACCTACCCGCGACTTCTACAAACAAAAAGGAGAAGCCGGCGGCGCCATAGGATTCGGTATCCTGTTCGACTACATCAAACCGTTCAAAAAACTTATCTTCCAGGTAGTACTCGGCCTCGTTATCGGTACACTGGTGCAACTGGTATTCCCCGTACTCACTCAAAGTATCGTCGATGTCGGCATACAAGGCCGAAACATCAACTTCATATACCTCATCCTCGCCGGACAACTCATGCTCCTCATCGGTAAAACCAGCATCGAATTCGTCCGCAACTGGATACTCCTGCACATCAGCACCCGCGTCAACGTCTCTATCCTGAGCGACTTCCTCATCAAATTGATGAAACTACCCATCCCGTTCTTCGATACCAAAATGACCGGCGATATCATGCAACGCATGAACGACCAACATCGTATCGAACAATTCCTGACCGGCTCTACACTCAACATACTATTCTCATTACTCAACCTGGTAGCTTTTACCATCCTGCTGGCATGGTACAGCCTGCCCATCTGCGGTATATTCCTCGCAGGCAGCGCCATTTACTTCGTCTGGATCAAAATATTCCTCGCCAAACGCCGCCGCATTGACTACCTCAAATTTGAAATCTCCGCCAAAAACCAAAGCAAGATCATCCAGCTGATCCATGGCATGCAGGAGATCAAACTCAATAACGTAGAAAAACAAAAACGCTGGGAATGGGAAAAGATACAGGCCAAACTCTTTAAAGCAAACGTTAAAAGCCTGTCCCTCAGCCAAAACCAACAGGCTGGCGCATTCTTTATCAACGAAGGAAAAAATATACTCATCACCGTATTCGCTGCCAGCAGCGTGATCAATGGGCATATATCACTGGGCGTCATGCTCGCCATCCAATACATCATCGGACAACTCAACGGGCCCATCGAACAGCTGATACAGTTCGTTCAGACCACCCAGGATGCCCGCATCAGCATGGAACGCCTCAACGAAATCCATACCTTGCAAGACGAAGAACCCAAAGAATACAACTTCCAGTACGAACTACCCGAAGAAAAAAGCCTCTCCCTCCACCAGGTCAACTTTACCTATCCCGGAGCCGGCAACGAACCCGTACTGAAAAATATCAACCTCGAGATACCCTTCGGCAAGATCACCGCTATCGTTGGCATGAGCGGCAGCGGTAAAACAACCTTACTCAAACTACTCCTCAAATTTTATGAACCCGATGATGGCATCATCGGCGTCGGCACACTCCCCCTCAGCGATATCAGCCACACCGTATGGCGCAGCAAATGCGGAGTCGTAATGCAGGAAGGTTTCATCTTCTCCGATACTATCGCCAGCAACATCACCGTCGTAGATGATAATACAGATATAGACCGCCTCAACCACGCCATACACGTAGCCAATATACAAGACCTCGTCGATACACTACCCATGGGCATGAATACTAAGATCGGACCCGAAGGCCACGGCATCAGCCAGGGACAAAAACAAAGGGTCCTCATCGCCCGTAGCGTATACAAAGATCCCGAGTTCATCTTCTTCGATGAAGCCACCAACTCCCTCGACGCAACCAACGAAAGCGTCATCATGCACAACCTCGACAAATTCTTCAAAGGAAGAACCGTCGTGATCGTCGCACATCGCCTCAGTACCGTAAAAAACGCCGATAACATCGTCGTACTCGACAAAGGAGAGATCATCGAGCAAGGTACGCACTACGAACTGGCCGCCATGAAAGGTGCCTACTATACCCTGGTAAAAAATCAACTGGAACTGGACGCTTAAACAGAGAGATACTATGGAAGAAACAGTCGTAACAAAAAACGAACTAATGGATAAGACCGGCGAAATGCAGGAGATACTCTCCCGCGTGCCGGGTAGGATCGTCAGGTATGGCACCGTAGTCGCCGTCGCCGTTATCCTCAGCATCATATCCCTCACCTGGTTTATACAATACCCGGAATATAGTGAGAACAATATCCTGCTGGAAAAAACACCCGATGGCAACTTCATCGCCGTCATGCAGGTAGGACAATACGACATCGGCAAGCTCTCCAAAGGACAAGCCGTTATGATAGCGCTCAACAGCTTCCCCTATCAGGAATATGGATACCTCCGGGGAAATATATCCACCATCGCAGACGAAGCCAATCCTACTAACGGACAGTTCCGCGTACAGTCATCTGTCCCGCTCGACGCACACACCATGAACAACAAAGCACTAACCCTCAAAGCAGGAATGACCGGCACCGCCCGCATCATCATCCGCGAACAGAAACTGATAGAACGAATCATCAACGCCAACAAATATTAAATAACGGCCCACCATAAAAAAAACGGCCGGTCACTTCGACCGGCCGCCTTTTTTATACGCTTATCGGATACGTTTCAACCCGATCATACACCTGATATTCCCTCGCTCTGCCGTCCGCGAACTATCGTCGCCAGGCGTCTGACAACTCGTTTCCGTGATCATCAGCGTAATATCATAGCTACCGTTACTTTTATTGAATCGCATGCGCTCCTCAGGATAATAGTAAGTCTGACGGCCGATATCCTCCGCCTTTAACTGCCGGTTGCCATACGACTTAAAGATCTCCTGGTAAAAAGAATGCAGATCAAAAGACACTTCTGCTGTATTATCCACCCTCACCGTAACATGGCTCTCATCAGATCTGATCGCCACGGTCACCTCCGTATTACGGATCGTATCACTTTGCACATACTGATACCGCATATCCGGTACCACCAGATAATCATACGCTTTCGCATTAACAATACCCTTGTTGGTGCTGTGCAGGGTAATATATTCCCCGGAGGTACCGCTGTATTTCGGTACCTGGAAAATGGCAAGCGCCGTATCCATCTGATTATAATAACCGTAATACCGGTAGTGCTCCTCCTGGGAAAGACGGTCTGCAATAGGCTGTAGCCGCTGCTCTGTCAATGGCTGCAAGGACACCAATCCGTGCGTACGTAACATATACAAAATGATCGAACGTTTCTCCTCCTGGTCTTTCGCCTGCTTACTGCTCAACAATGCCTTCAACCTGCCCAGCTGCGAACGCTTAGATACCGATACCATCGACTGTGGCCCGAATGTCCCCAACAGCGTAATCACAAACAGGCTGATAGGGATCACCTTGATAGCCGCCTGCCTGTTGACCAGGAAATATATCGTAATACCACTCAGCCAAAAAGCCATCAGGATAAGGATATACCGCGATTCTGTAATGCCATACAATCCCACCCGCTTCCAGATGGCCAGTACCAGCAATACCAGCAACGGGATCATCAGGAAATAAAACAACCGCGAAAAGATCACGATCCAGCGATTACCACTTTGTTCACGGATAGGATATATAAGCAACAACGACAGGATGCCAAACACCGCATAGCCGGTAATAAGATTCGATACCGTCCCTTTAGGCAGCCGCCACTCCAACGCGATCTTTACTTCATACAACAACAGGATGCCGAGGTATATAGTGATCAGGGGGATCAGTACATACTGTGTAAATATCTTCAAACCCTTAGGGTAGGAGTGGTCTTCGTTCAAGGCAACAAAATCTTTCGGTACACCAGCCAGGAAAAAGATAGTGTTAAAGGCCGTACCGATCACGGCGAACAACCGTAAATAAATATGACTCCTGATCTCTACATTGAATAACGCATCGATGGCCGCCAACGCTATACACAGCCCGCCGATCAGTACACCGGAGTACAATGCCGACGTCAGGAACCGCAGGAACAGTGTCTTGTTATATTGCCAGAACCCATTGGTGTCGTTCTTGCCGATAAACGGCGCGAAGGCCACCAGCAGGTGAAAGGAAAATGCCAGCAGACACATACGGAATACATCCGCCTGCAATCGTATGGGGTCTAGCGCAAACTCCAGCAAAGCAGCGATTGCCAACGAACCCAGTCGCAAGGCCCATCGCCGGCCGGTACCGAATGACTGCCTTTCGGAAAAAAGGTCGCCGGCCAATGTCAGCGTCAAAGCCAGGTTACACACCGCCATCAGTTGTAACAAAGGTTCGGTGAACTTGGCTTGGTAACTGGTCTGTGCAGCTGTATAGCCCAACCCCGCTGCTACCAGCGCCAGGATACAGGCCGTAGGAAATCGCGCAAAGACACGCAGCGCACCTTCCCATAAAGAACTAAAAGAGGGGAATCGCATCATACAGGTATTTAAGAATAAAGGTATATACTTAGTTACCACCAGGACGGATGGTATCAGGTTTTACAGTACTGCTGTCCGGTATCTCCCGCCGGATAGCCTCCGGCCGCCGTAAAGAATCTGCCTGCCGCGTAGGCCGCCGGCTGCTCTGGAACAACTCGATGAACCGGTTGTACTCCCGCACATACGAAATACCCAGACCTGCCTTATTACGGTTCACCAGGTTGTACACATCGTAGTCCGTCTTACTGAACGCATTGATACGCACCCGCCCGTCCGGCGTCAGCAGGTACTCCACCCGGAAGTCGCCGGCAAACCGGTTCGCACTGGCAGACGTAGCCGTCTTACCCCAGTCATAGTCACCACCTACGTACAGCCGTATACGATTGTTGAAAAGATTACTGGTAATACCTGCACTTACCTGGTTACGGTCCATAGAGGCATTATCCTGGTTACCCACGTTATAGGCACGATAGTTCAGGTTAATACCAATACCACTGTTCTTCAGTAAAGTGCCGGTCAGGTTATTTAAGATAGCAGAAGCCTGTGCAGATAATGCCTGCCCCACACTGTTTTTACCAGTTGTCGCTACGTTAGCGCCACCACCCGTAGTAGCATCGTCAGGCAGGAACTGGTTGAACAACAGCAGCCCGTACATCTGCAACAATGCCTTGTTCTGATCATTGTTGATCTCCTTCAGCTTCGCCGCCACGCCGCTCTCATAAGAGATACTACCTACCTCCGGCAGATTGATCTCATACCCAATATCCGGTTTCATCAGCTCACCACGCAGGTTCAGCAGGATGTCCACCTTCTCCTGACGCGTAGCCAGCTGGTCATTCCGGCTGGTACCCGCCGGACCGGCCAGGTTGTACAAACTCACCTTAGGCAGGGAATACTTCGCCGTAATGTTCATCTTCGCCTCACGGGGATCACCATTCCAGCTGATCGTACTGTTCTTCGCAATGTCAAACTTCCAGCTCGTCAGCCGTTGAAACGTAAAGTTGTAAGATCCATTATTGATCTCATAGTTGCCAAACATGCTGAAGTCACCTTCCGTATTCACATTGATCTGTAGATTACCGTTACCATTCGCGGAGATCACATCCCCCGTAGAAGCATCCAGTATCACATCAATCTGCGCATCCGGGTTGGCCGCAATGTCCAGCTTCACATTCAGCTTATTGTTTTTCTTCTTCTTCACCTCCTTGATCTCCGTACCGTACGTCTTAAAGGTGATATAGTCATATTTACCAATGTCCTTACTGTCTGTTATAGGCAGGTAGAAGTGTGTACCTTTCGTAGGCCGCGCCAGCACCCGCAATTGCATATCCTCCAAAGGCCCGGAGAAATACACCCGGCCGTCGGCAATCACATCCCCGTAAAACAAATCACTGTCAGCAGAAGAGGTATTCAGGAACATGAACTTACGGGCCGAAACCTCAAAGTCAAAGTTTAGCTTGTCAAAATGATCGTGAGAAATATAACCACTCGCACTGGCCTTATTGTTGAACTTGTCTATCAGCGAGAAGTTACCAAACTCTATCAGGTTATCATCCAGGCTCACATTCAACTTAGGGATCTTATAACTCGTACCCAGATACACAATACGCATCCCCACCGTATCCATCTGCACCTTCCCACTCACCGACGGTCGGCTCGTAGTACCGCCCACAGTGATACGCCCCGTAGCAGTACCGCTAAGGTCCATGACATAGTCAGAAAGATACTTCTCCGCCAGGCCGATCGACATCCCATTCAGATCAATGGTAGCTTCCAGCTTGTTATGCTCCTGGGTAAGACCCGCTACACCGTCCACCAGAAAACTCTTCCCGGGGTTATCCGACTTTACGGTGAAGTTAACATCGTTCGTACGTTGATGATAGCCGCCTTGTATAGTCACCAGCCCCAGCGAATCATTATCGAGTCGCAGCGAACTGGCACTGATATCTGCTGCCACATCCAGGTTATGCGTCGGATCGGAAATGTTGATCGTACCGTTCACCTGACCCTCTATTCGCATATCCACCAACCGGCTCGGTATCACATCCGCCAGGTTCAGGTTACGCAAGGTCACAATAAACCGGCTCTCGTCAGGATTGAATTCATTCGTCTCTACCGTGATGCTTTGATCATTGCGGTTGATACGCAGGTTGTGTACCGTCAGGAAATCCTTACTCCAGTATATCTCATTGCCGGCCGCCACATTCCATTGCCGCTCATTCACCGTAAAAGAACTGTTCAGGAAATTTACCTTCACCCCGTCAGATACCGTCACCACCTTCGCATAGAAACCATCCAGTGAACTGGTGTCCTGTGCCTGCAGATCTACCTTGATATAAGAAGTATCCCGGCTCGAATTAGCCAGTATCAAAGGGTTCTCCAGCCAGATATTCTCGCCCGACATCAACCGGCCTATGCTGGTACTTACATCTATCTTGTCGAAGTTACCCTTACCCTTGATCTCAATATTGTGCAGCTTGAATTGCTGATACGCCGCATTCGGAATAGTCGCATACAACGACACATTACCTTGTGCCGTATTCAATGCGCCTTCCACCTCCGTATCGTTAAAGCCACCGACCTTATCCGTAAAAGCACGGATCAGCTTGTCCACCTGCCCCAGCTGGAAAGCAAATACAAAGTCCTGCTGCGTCTTGGCAGGAGGGGGGGCAGCAAAAAAACTGGGGTAATACTTATTCAGGAACAACTGGAACGCATTGGGCAACTCCATGAAACTATACGTCCCCTTTACATACCCCGTGATCTCACTACCCGCAAACCCCAGCATCTTGACATTATTCTCCATACGGGTGCCGATCGTCAGTGAGTCAAACTCCACCCGGCTCTTATTTTTGAAAAGAGATACCTCGTATATCCGCGCCGTCCCGTCAAAGTTATCGATGTTGTCACCGGCAAAGTTAAGGTCCACACGTGCCTGCAACGTAATGCTGTCCTCCGTAAGCCGCAACGCCTTTAAATCACTCTTCCTGATCTCACTGTTGAACTTGAACACCGGCAGCTGCTCGTTGAAATCAATAGTCCCCGCAAAGTCCATATCCAGGTTAGGATCATTCACCGTCAGCGAACCGTTGAAGAACTTCCGGTTCATCTCACCTTGCGTCTTTACATTGGTATAAGTATAGTTGTAAAGGGTGATCTCCTGTACATCCGCATCTACTGATGCCTTCAGCGTCCGGAAGTTAAAACCGGCCCCATTTACCCGCGCATTCAGCGATACCGTCGACAATTGCTGGTTGCCAAGCAAACTCCCCAGATTGAATCGGTTCGTAGTAATACTACCAGAATACACGGGCACATCACTGCTGGTCTTGAAGTTAATATCCGAATCCAGGTTTCCCAGGTTGGTCTGGAACTTACCATAAGCCACAAAGTCATTCACAAAGCCCGTAAAACTACCGGCAAACCGCAGGTTGGTCAGCCGGTCCAGCTGTATCGGGTCTATATTCCGGGTGTCCGGAATAAATCGCTGTATATCCGCTCCCGTAGTCACCAGCTCCTCCGCATGGAAATCAATAAAGGTCTCGTCAATCTCCGGCAACCCACGCATCTCCACACCTCCCTTCAGCCGGGTATTACCTGCCTGCAACACCACATTGCTCGCATCCAGGTTACTCACCGGCCCCTTCACCTCCCCACTCAACGTGATCTCCTTCTTCCAACTCGCCAGCGGCGGAGCAAAAAATGCTATGTCATCCGAAGACAATTGGCTGTTAGTGAAATTAGCTTTCATAAACACCAGGTCCACAAAATCACTCATATCGTCAATACTCGAATACTGCATCGTAAAGTAGTCCCGCAAATGACTCCTGTTCGTCTCCAGGTCCAGGTGCGAAAACTCCATCTCCACCGGCGACATCTTAAACCGGCTCGTCAGCCGCTTCACCTCAAATCCACTGCGCTCCTTCGTACTGAACACCAGATCCCCAAATATACTGTCCTGCCGCAACCCCGTATTACTCAACACCAGGTTGATATCCTTAAAACGGATACGGTTATTGGCAAAATAACCGGGCACCGCTTTGGTACTGTCCTCCAGGTTGTCCACCCCGAGTATACCGTTTTTGATAGCGATCTCCTTCACCAGCAATCGCCAGTCATCATTGTTCCATCGCAACTCCGGTGGCTTGCCGCCTGCCGTATCCATCACAATGGCAGACGCCGCCGCAGACGTACCCGGCGTACGCTTCTTACGCAATGGAGAAGATTTATATTCAGTAATGATAAATACCGGCTCATCCAGCGTCAGCTCCTGGATATCGATATTGTGCTGCTGCAAGTCAATGTTTTTCGCATCCAGGTATATACGTTTCGCTGATACCCGCATATCCTCACCCACCCAGGCGTCTACCTGGTTGAAATGCACATTGCGTAAATTGATCTTGTTCAGATCCAGTGAAATACCGCCTTGCTTTTTCTTCTTCGTAGGCGTTTTCGATGGAGGCGCAAATTCATCAATGATAAACTGATAGTTCCACAACGAATCATTACGGTGACGGGTAAGGTTCACATAAGCATCCTCCAGTCCTATATATTTTAAGATAGGCTTGTCCTGGAAAAAGAACCAGTCCGTTATCCGTACCTGCAGCACCCCGGCATACAACAGCGTATCCTTATGATGATCCTCTACCAACGTACCTTCCAGCCGCATACTGTTGAATAGCCGCAAACTCACATGTTTGATCTCCACCCGCGTCTTCAGCTGCGCAGACAACCGGCTGGTAACTTCACCTACCAGGAAATTCTGCACCACCGGGATGTTTACCAATATGCCAATGAGAATAATGAGGCCCAGCAAACTTAAAAGGACGATCGATAATATTTTGCGTACTTTTTTCAGTGTCTGTAGTTTATCCGGCAAAAATAACTAAATCAGGCTTCCGATACGAAATTGATCGATAATTCAGGCGTCCCGAACACAGGATGACTGCCCCATTCACACCAGGTATCCTACATAGATCGGCAATACCAGTGGGATTATTATCAGAGATCATTACTTTTATGAAAAGTTTATCATTTATGCGTAATTCCCTGATGGCGGCAGCCTTCGCCTGTATCACAGGCCTGTGCTATACTAAAGCCACCGCGACAGACCTGTCCCACCAACCAAAAGATTCCGCGATGACCAAAACAAAATATGTACTCGTCATCCACGGCGGCGCCGGTACCATCCTCCGCGAACAAATGACGCCGCAAAAAGAACAGGCCTATAAAGCCGCACTGCAACTGTCCCTCCAGCAAGGATACGATATCCTCCGCAAAGGTGGCAGCAGCCTCGATGCAGTAGAAGCTGCCGTTCGCGTCATGGAAGACTCCCCCTTGTTCAATGCCGGCAAAGGAGCCGTATTCACCAACGAAGGCAAAAACGAAATGGATGCCGCCATCATGAATGGTAAAACACTCGAAGCCGGATCCGTAGCCGGTGTCACCGTCATCCGCAACCCCATCACCGCCGCCCGCGCCGTAATGGAAAAAACACAACATGTCATGCTAATAGGACCCGGCGCCGAAAAATTCGCTAAAGAAGCCGGCCTCGAAATAGTACCGCCTTCCTACTTCTACACCGAAGAACGCTGGCAAGGCCTCCAGAAAGTCAAAGCCATGGACTCCACTAAAACACAACTCGACCACGATGCCCCTGCCTCCCCCCACCCTAAATCCGGCGCCAAACTGGGCATCGAAAATAAAGACCATAAGTTCGGCACCGTCGGCGCAGTCGCCCTCGACAAACAAGGCAACCTCGCCGCCGCCACCTCCACCGGTGGCATGACCAACAAAAAATATGGCAGGGTAGGAGATGCCCCCATCATCGGCGCCGGCACCTACGCCAACAACGCCACCTGCGCCATCTCCTGCACCGGATGGGGCGAATACTTCATACGACTCAGCGTAGCCAAGACCGTTAGCGACCTCGTCGAATACAAAGGCTGGACCCTGGAAAAAGCCGCCAACGAACTAATAGCCAAACAAGTACCCGCCCTCGGCGGCGACGGCGGCCTCATCGCCATCGACAAAAATGGCAACATCGCCATGCCATTCAATACCGCCGGTATGTACCGCGGCGCCGTCACCGAAGATGGAAAAATCACCGTCGAAATATATAAATAACCACTACCACGCTTACACTACAATCGCCGTCATTTAACCAAAATGATGGCGATTTTAATTTTTAACGTGTTGATAGCGAATGTTTTAAACACTCTCGTCCACGTCTCGTATAACATTCCTATACCTCTCCTATAACATTCCTATAAGCAAACCCTATTGAATGTTACGATTGTCATTGTAACGTCATGCATTGTCCGGCACACTAATGCTATCTTGATAAATTAACCACCCTGATCAGCACATTTACTACCATTGCTAAATATTTACACCTTCTAAATAATTGAATATTAATGCTAATTAAGGGAAATGTGATCATTCCCCCATTCGCAGCCCCTTTTGTAATCAAACTCTCACAATTCAGTACCGACACTTTTATAAAATAATTAACAATTCTACTTTTCTGCTATAGAATTATCAGCCAAAGTCATTTAACTAGAAATTTTTATCAACCAGACAACAGTAAGAACAATGAGAGCATACCCGGCAACGCCTGGCGTATACAAGTGAACAATCGAAACAATAACAAAACCATCTATCTATCAAACAACTGCCTGATTAAACATCGCATTTCCGGATAGGAACCCGGCCGTCTATGACGTCTACCCGGCTGGCCTACTGTCCTGTATCACCACGTATTTACCATTTATCAATCCAAGAGCTATGCAAAAAAGATTGCTTGCGCTTCTGCTGCTGGCGGGCCTTCCCATGTACCTATGGGCCCAGCAACGGCAGATATCAGGCGCAGTGAACGATGAAAAAGGCCAGGCCCTGCCCGGCGTATCCATCAGAGAAGCAGGTACCAGCAACGGTACCACCACTTCCAACCAGGGTAAATTCACCCTCCGTCTAAAAAATGATAAAGCAAAACTCGTCGTCTCCTTTATCGGATACCTCACACAAACCATCACCGCCGACGAAAAAGACCAGTATACTATTATCCTGAAAACCGATGCCCAAAGCCTCAAAGATGTCGTAGTCATCGGATACCAGGAAGTAAAACGCAAAACCACCACCGCCGCCGTCGCCAGCGTCAAAGGAAAAGATATCGAAAACCTGCCCTCGCCAAGTTTCGATCAGCTCCTGCAAGGCCGCGTCGCCGGCCTCAATGTACAGAACTTTACCGGTGAACCGGGCGTCAGAGGCTCCTTCGTCATCCGCGGTAATACCTCCATCTCCCGCAACATCGACCGCGCTCAGGCCCTCAGCTCACCCTTGTTCGTCATAGATGGTATCCCCGTATCACTCGACGATGCCGCCTCCTTCGACAACACCGGTACCAACTACATCGCCGGCATCAACCCTAACGATATAGAAAGCATCGACGTACTCAAAGATGCTTCCGCCGCCGCCATCTACGGCTCCCGCGGTGCCAATGGCGTCGTAATCATCAAAACAAAAAGAGGGAAACCTGGCCGCCCGCAGATCAACTTCTCCACCTACGCCGGGATCTCCGAAAAACCAAAATTCGAACACTTCATCACCGGCACAGAAGAACGTCGCATGAAACTCGAATACCTGCTGGCCCGCGCTCCCTACGACAGAGCCGCCAACCTACCTCGCATACTCACCGACAGCCTCAACCCGGCCTTCAACGCCGCCACCGACTGGCAAGACCTCTTCTATCGCACCGCAATGGTACAAAATGCGGACATCTCCGTATCCGGCGCCAGCGATAATATCAACTACCGCGTCAGTGGCAACTACTTCAACGAACAGGGCGTACTCAAAGGCACCGGCTTCAAACGATATACCGTATCCACCGCCATCGGCATGAAAATGTCCCCTAAAGTCAGCGTCGATGCTTTATTCCGCCTCAGCAGGGGAGACCGCTCCCGCGGAAGAGGACAACTCCCTTGGGAAAACGCCATCCCACTGCGCAACGGTCAATTCCTGTCCTCCCTCTTCCAGCTGTCAGAAATAGACAGGATGAACTACGTAGGCGCGTTGGAGTCCGGCCGCGATAAAAATATCAACGATGATATCACCGGCAGCATCACCTTCAACTACGACTTCAATAAACACTTGCGCTTTTCCTCCATCGGCTCCATCCAGGCGTCCGTCAACTCCCGCGATATCTTCCGCCCGGGAATACTGGCAGCCACCGGCATGTCATACGCCCAAAGCAGCAAAAGCATCTACCAGAACCTGAACCTGGATAACACCCTCAGCTATACGACAAACGTCGCGAACGACAATCACCACCTCAACGTCCTCCTCGGTCATACCATCAACAGCATCAAAAATGAATATACCGGCGTAGGTGGTGGCGCTATCAGCAATGATAATGTCAAAGTAGTACAAGGCATCGATCCTAACTTCTACGTTCTCCGCGATCCATATGGCTCCCTCATCACAGGCTCCGACTTCAAATCCAGCGGCCTCCTGTCCTTCTTCGCTAGGATCAACTATGACTATAAAGAAAGATACCTCTTCTCCGTCGCCTGGCGTGCCGACGCCTCCTCCCGGTTCGGAAAAGACAGCCGCTGGGGATACTTCCCTTCCGTATCCGCCGGATGGAACATCATGGACGAACCCTTCGCCGAAGGGCTCAAAAGATTCGCCGATGCATTTAAAATAAGAGGTAGCTACGGCATCACCGGTACCCTGCCTTCCGGATACTACCTGCCGTTTAATACCTACTCCATCAACCAGGGCGGCTATGGCGGCTCTCAGGCCATCACCTACAATGGCGTCAACGCCGTAACACCCAACTTCAGCGGCGGCGTAGCACAAAATGGACTCACCTGGGAACAATCCATCCAAAGCAACCTGGGTATCGATGCCGCATTCTTCGAAAATCGCCTCGTCATAACAGCCGATGTCTATAATCGGGGTAAATCCAAAATACTATTCGACCTTAAACTCCCCTCCACCGGTGGCTATGATAAAGTCAACACCAACGCCGTAAGCGTACGCAACACCGGCTGGGAAGTCAACATATTCGGCCGCCTCATGAATAGCAAAAATCCGTTCCAGTGGAATACACGCATCATCATGTCGGCCAACAAAAACCAGATCGTCGCATTGCCAAATGGTAACCGGGACCTCGTCGTAGAAGATCCCAACACCGGGATGATCTACCTCCTCACCAAAGGTCGCCCCATCTATGAGTTCTACCTCATGCAAAGCAAAGGCGTATACAGCAACGACAAAGACATCCCCTTCAATCCCCTCACAGGCGATAAACTCACCTACTGGGGCGGCAGCCATACCGTACAACCGGGCGACTACATCTGGGTCGATCAAAACAACGACTTCGACGTTTGGGACTGGAACGACCGCGTACGCTCCGGCAACCCCAATCCCCGCATCACCGGCGGCTTCACCAATACTTTCATGTACAAAGGGTTCTCCCTCGAAGTCTTCATGACCTTCCTCCTCGGTCGCGATATCTTCAATAAATATGTCAGCGACCGCCTCCAGGGCTTCCAGAGCAACCTCTCCACCATCGCCCTCATCGACCCAAACAGATTGCAGACCTGGCAGAAACAGGGCGACCTGGCCAAATATGCCGAGCTGAACCCCTATGGCGCCAACTATTACCAGTTCCTGCCGTTCTCCTCAGCTTATATCGAGAATGGTAACTACGCTCGCATCAAGTACATCAACTTGTCGTATACACTGCCACGACGACTCCTGGATCGACTCAAACTGCGTAACCTCCAGATCTATAGCGTGATCGACAACCTGTACACCTTCCAGAAATCATCCGTGCCCGACGCAGAAGCCGTCAACGAACTGGGCGTATACTCCGGCACAGGATACCCGATACCACGCAAGTTCACCTTAGGCATCAACGTAGGTTTCTAATCTTTAAAAGCAAGTGATCATGAATAGTGCAAAATATCTGCTGATAATGTCGCTCACCCTCTCCTGGCTGACGACACTCACTGGTTGTAAAAAATTACTCGACCAGGACCCTATCAACTCACCATACAACGACGTGTTCTGGAAAGATGAAAAAGACGCGCTCCAAAGCCTCGCCGGCGGATACGCCCTGCTACGCCGCGCCATGACCACCAACACGGACTTCGGAGGCTATATGTCCCATTTCTCCTACGGAGACCTCACCGCCAACGAATTCAGCAGCTTCGAACAATACGACCTCGACTTCCTCGTCAAAGGTGGAAAAGGATTCAGCATGGCTTCCTTCATCGGCGACTACCTGGGCAACTACCAGGACTGGACTCCCTACTACAAAGTCATCACCCAGTCCAATATCATCCTGCACAACGTACCCGCCATACCAGATAATAAGTTCAAAAACGATCCGCAGCAGACAAGGAATAAAATAATGGGAGAAGCCCTCTTCCTCCGGGCCTACAGCTATTTCTACATGGTACGCCTCTGGGGAGATGTACCACTGGTCACCGCCTACGACGAAGACCCGGCCAAAGCACAGCCCATCCCGCGCACCAGCGAAAAGATCATACTCGATAGCTGCATCCGCGACCTGCAACGGGCCATCCCTCTACTCACCTGGGACTATAAAGATGGAGCAGAGAAAAATGTAAGAGCCAACCGCGGCGCCGCTTACGCCCTCATGGCCCATGTCTATATGTGGAAAGACTTCCTCAATAAAGGCACCGTCCGCACCGACCTGACAAATGCCATCAACGCCGTCAACGAAGTGCAGAACAGCGCCAAATACCGCCTCATCGATACCTCCCGGTTCGCTACCCTCTTCCAGGGCAAATCCGATGAAGGCATCTTTGAAATCAATATGCA
This sequence comes from Chitinophaga pendula, assembly GCF_020386615.1. Classification (NCBI taxonomy): domain Bacteria; kingdom Pseudomonadati; phylum Bacteroidota; class Chitinophagia; order Chitinophagales; family Chitinophagaceae; genus Chitinophaga; species Chitinophaga pendula. Next base: position 4,194,924 of record NZ_CP077769.1, on the reverse strand, counting down.
GGTAGCACAAAATGAACAACAAACAGAATCAGGATTCTACTACAAATGCCTCATGGAACCCTACATCAAAGGCAAAACCAGCATGAACGGCCGCCTCAACCGCGACCTCATCACCGATATCTATAAAGACAAATCCGACTTCCGCTATCGGTACTTCTTCGACTTCACATTGGAAGCCAATCCCATCCTTACCAAATACGCAGGCCGCAACAGCGAGAACATCTTCTACAAAGACCTGTCTAACTACACACAGGCCGCCGTCAACGCCAATATTATCGTCTTCCGATATGCCGACTTACTCCTGCTGCGCGCAGAAGCCAACGCCAAACTACAAGACTTCGGCATGGCTCGCAACGACCTCAACGAAGTCCGCAAACGCTCCGGCCTCTCCGCCTATGCCGGCAACGACGCCGACCTGTATACCGAAGTGTTCCGCGAACGCAGCCGCGAACTCTATTGCGAAGCTAGCCGCTGGTACGACCTCGTCAGAACCGGTTTCCTAAAAACAGAAAAAGATGGCTCCTTCGGCACAGACCGGTACAACCAGGAGGGCTGGAAATGGCCCATCGGAAGATCCCTCTTCCTGAACAACTACGTACTGAAACAAAACAAATTCTGGGAAGGAAAAGTCAACTGATCGCTAAAAACGAAGACCATGAAACATTACTTATTACATATCGTCATCACACTGGCATTCGTAAGTATAGTCGCCTGCAAAAAAGGAGACTACCTCAGCGGTGGCAACCTCGCCAACCCGAAAGTCGAAATGACCACCTACGATTATCTCAAACGAAACCCGCTGTTCGATACCCTCGTACTGCTCGTCGATCGCGCCGGCATGAAAGAACAACTCAACAGCAATATCACCTTCTTCGCTCCAACAGACTACTCCATCCGCCTGCTCATGCTCACCCGCACAGCAGAGATACAGAAGAAGTATAACAACGAAAATATCAAATACACCGTCGACAGCTTCCCCGTACCAGAACTGAGGGACTCCATTAAAGCATACATGTTCGGACAGCCCATCCGCCGCGAACAACTGTCCCTCAGCCACCAGGTATTTAAAAACCTGCTGGGACAGGAATACTCCGTCAAACTGGTAGAATCCGATGAATACGATGGTATCCTCAGCCAGCGCCCTCGCTTCGTACATATCATCCGTATCATCAAAGGACTCGATCCGGAACCGCTGCCCAAAGACTATCCCGATACCCTGAAGGATAAGAACGAACAGACACAGACATCCGGTATCATCACCCAAACAGGTACCCTGCATGTCATCAATAACCAACACACCTTCTACTGGAGATAGTGTATTCATCTAAATCAGTATATCATGTCAGCATTATATAAACTTACCCGTCAGCTGCTGCAATTCACCGCAGTCATCTGCCTCAGCGCCGCCGCATGCAAGAAGATACCCGAAGGGTTCCTCAGCGAAGGCGTATACGTACCCGATAGCCCCATCCGCCTCGAGCGGGGCAATCCATTCCTCAAGACCGCCTCCTTACAACTCGATGGTACCACCGCTCCAGCTACTGTCGAACTACTCGATATCAGAAAGGTAGGTACCAACACCAGGGCCGAAGAGTTCTATCGCGAATACCCGGTATACGTATACAAAGAAGCCGTCGATCCGGAAAAGGATACCACCATCGCACAGGTCAATAAAAAAAGAGAACTGAAGAAATTACCGCCTTTCCAATTCCTGAAAAGCGGACAGTTCATCTTCAACGCCGCCACCGACAGCCTCCCCGTAGATACCGACTACGAATACGATATCCGCGTCACCAACGTAGCAGGTACCAGGGAATACAAAAAGATCGGCCTGATACATACATTCGACGCACCGCGTTATGAGATCATCTCTAAAGCCAACTCCTGGTTCCAGGACTTCAGCGATAAAAGCGGCGCCGCCCCCGATCCGGCAATGACCATCACCGCCATAGCAGATACCGGCAATATCGTCATCCTCAAGATCACCGACGAAGTGGGAAACCCCTTCAATCCTGCCAAAGGAGAGATATTGGTAAGAGGCGATCGCCCCAGCTTCGAAAGCTTCTCCCGCTTCAACCCGCTCAAGTTCACAGACACCGCCATGGTCTGCAACTTCGAGATCGCTCCCTTCCCGATCAAACCGTCCAAACAATACAACAACTATCTCATATACTACCGCATCCCAAGCGCATTCGTCACCATGGACCCCAGCCTCGGCCTGGACCCGAAGTTCACCTACAGCACCAACCCCCGATTCGCATTCCGGCTCAAAAAATCGGGCACATACGTCGTAGAGATCCGCCTGGGAAAAGTGAGAAGAAAAACATAAGACAACAGAATACGCGGTGAAAAATAAATACAATCAGCAACCACCCCTGCCTTATAGCAGGGGTGCTCATTTTACAAATACTTAACGTCCCTGCAATGGCAGGATCACATAGGTAGGTTATCTTTAAGTATGAGCAATACAACTTTCACCGAAGAACTGTCCCACCTCATCGAGGGACTGCTGTACATCAGCGAATCGGAATATCCTGTCGAACTCCTCAACTGGCCAGACGTACACGATACCGCCTCCCTGAAAAAACAAATAGCCAGCTATGCAGGTACAGACGCATTGCAGGAGCAACCCCTGGCAACATTCTTTGATAGCGTACAGCAACAGGCCGACCCCAACGATCCACCCATGCAGGAACTCACAGCCCGCTACCAACAACTGAGAAAACACCTGGAACAACACCTCTCCAACACCTCCGTAATACGGGCCGGTGCCACCCAGGTACACATCTTCATCACCGGCTTCACCGCCGAAAAAACAGCCGTAGTACTACACACCGTCTCCATCGAAACCTGATCCCTGCCCCCTATAGGCGATCCTCAGATATCCTCCCGTAAAATGCGGACTTCTTTTTTTATTTTTATCCCCGATTACGCATTTACGTCTATCAGGACTGGGGGTCCCTATCATGCACGAAGAAAGGAATACGCAACAGCAATGGCTCCAGCAATTGGCTAGGGGAGAAGATATGGCATTCAGGCAGCTGTTTGATCTTTATCATGCCTTTATCTTTTCCTTCGCCTACAAAATGACAGCCTCCGAACAGATCGCTAAAGACATCGTACAGGAAGTCATGATCAAAGTATGGATAAACCGCCACACCTTGACAGAAATAGAAAATCTCCCCGCCTATATCAACAGGATCACCCGCAACCTCGTACTCAATGGCCTGAAACGCCGCGCCCACGAATCCCTGCTCCTCCGCGAAATTATCCCCGCCAACCCCGCCCGCAACAGCACAGAAGAAACCACCCTGCACCGCGAACTGGAACACCTGCTCCATAAAGCCCTCACCCAATTACCCCCACAACAACAACGTGTATATCGCATGAGCCGCATAGAAGGCCTCCACCATGAAGAAATCGCCTCGAAACTGAACATCTCCAAAGAAACCGTCAAAAAACATATGATGGCCGCCCTGCGTACCCTGAAAGACCACCTCCGGCAACATGGCAGCACCATCACCATACTCGCCATATGCCTGCTGGATACCTGGCAATAATTTTTTTTTCGCCGGCTACCCCTTCCTTCACCCTCGTTTGTCAATACAATAAATAGCACCTCTTAATCTGACTAACCACCACCAAGCATGCAAAGAGCAAGATGGGAATATTTACTGAACCAATTGTATGATAAAAGAATAACACCGGCCGAAGAAGAAGAACTCACGCAGGCCTTAGTGCTCGATACCTCCGGAACGCCGGTAGAAGAGATATTGGAAACACTGATCAATAAACATGTAGCCTCCGATTTCCTGGCGCCGGCCGACATAGAGGAACTATACTCACAAATAAAACAACAGCGGCCCGCCCGCATAATAAAAACAACGTCACGCCTGCAACGCTGGTGGTGGACCGCCGCCGCAATGCTGCTTTTGGTAGCAGGAAGCACCGTATGGCTCACCCGCCACCATACACCTCCCCGCATAATACAGCAGATAGATGTAGCACCGGGCACCAGCAAAGCGCAACTTACCCTGGCCGATGGTACACAGATACCACTGGATAGCAATGGCAGACAACTCATCCTCCAGGGACATACCAGCATCAGCCAGCAAAATGGAGAACTACGGTACCAAAATAACCAGGACAATGGCCCCGTTGCCTTCAACACCCTGACCACCCCCAAAGGTGGACAATTCAAATTGATCCTGCCGGACAACTCCGTCGTTTGGCTGAACGCCGCTTCATCTATCCGTTATCCCACCGCCTTCAATAGCACCGAAAGAACAGTGACCATAACAGGAGAAGCCTTCTTCGAAATAGCACAACAATCAACACAACCGTTCAGGGTCAACCTTCCCTCCGGAACCTCCCTGCTCGTACTGGGCACCAGCTTCAACGTCAATACCTACGAAGATGAATCGCAGATACAAACAACATTGGTCAGCGGAAAACTACAAGTTACGCAGGGCAACGAAAAGTCCATACTCACACCCGGACAACAGGCCCGCATAGACAATACAAATAATATTAATATCACCACATTGCCGCCAGCAGCCGTATCTCAAGCGATCGCCTGGAAAAATGGCATATTCGACTTCGAACAAATGGACCTGCCAGCCGTCATGCGCCAGATAGCACGCTGGTATAACGTAGAAGTTATTTATAAGAACAAAGTGCCGAAACGCACCTTTGGCGGAGAACTGTCAAGAAACCTCCGCCTCTCAGAAATACTCGAAGTAATGCACCTGATGAAAGTAAACGCAACAATAGAAGAGGGAAACAAACTAGTGGTACAATAACATAAAAAAAACAATTACCGTCATAACAAAAACCGCCCCGGCAGCAACCGGAGCGGTAAGTTCATGATCAACTAAATAAATAACGTCCTCGCAAGACATCACTATTTATCAACCATTAACTCGTACGAAAGTATGCAAATCTACGCGCTTTGTAAGGGCCTTTCCATGCCTGGCCCGCTCGAACAACCAAAATTCACCTGCCGGTACCACCACCTGTTCCGGTCCAAAATCATCAGAGCTATGCGATTTACCGCTTATCTGCTCCTCGCTTGCTGTCTGCACATATCCGCAAAGGTATCCTCCCAGACCATCACCTTGAACGGGAATAACCTCTCAATGAAAGAAGTATTCAAAGAGATCCGCTACCAAACCGGATTACTGGTATTCTATGACCTGGAATCCATACGCGCCGAAAAACCAGTCACCGTCACCGTAAAGAACGTATCCGTAGAAACACTGCTACAACAGGTACTGAAAGATCGTTCGCTTACCTACACCATCCGCAACAACAATATCATCATCCTGGAAAAAGTAACCGCCGCCATCACAACCGCAGAAACACCTCCGCCAACTGATATCGGTGGATTCGTACTGGCCGCCGATGGCTCCCCCCTACCAGGGGCCACCATCCGCATCAAAGGCGCCCAGACCCTCGTCAACACAGATGCCAGCGGACATTTTAATATTAAAGCCAATACCGGCGATATATTAGTGGTCTCCTTCATCGGCTTCCAGACCAGAGAAATAAATGCCTTGCCAATAACAAACATGAGAATTGTAATGGAGGTCGCCGTCAGCGCACTGGACGAAAAAGTAGTCCAAGCATATGGCATCACCTCCCGCCGCCTCAGTACCAGCAACATCACCAAAATAGAAGGCCGCGAGATCAACCGGGCCCCCGTATCAAACGTACTGGCAGCCTTGCAAGGACTGACACCGGGAGTAGTCATCAACCAGACATCCGGCGTGCCGGGCGCCGCCTTCAAAGTAGAGATCAGAGGCCGCACACAGGTCGACCAATATAAAGGGGCTAATAACGAACCGCTCTTTCTCCTCGATGGAATACCCCTCGCCGCCGGCAACGCCAATATCAACCTCCTGTCATCCGCTATATCCGGCTACAGCAGCTCCGGACTAAGCCCGCTCAATAGTATCAACATGGCAGATATAGAAAGCATTGAGATACTCAAAGATGCCGACGCCACCGCCATATACGGCAGCCGCGGCGCCAACGGCGTCATCCTCATCACCACCCGCCGGGGTAAAGCGGGTGCCACCCGCTTCAATATCGATATCAACACCGGCGGTAGCCGCGCAAAGATCCCCCAAATGCTCAGTACCAAACAGTATGTCGCCATGAGGAACGAAGCCTTCGCCAACGATAACAAAACAAAAACAAACGCCAACGCATACGACCTCCTCGTCTGGGATACCACCCGCGACAACAACCTCCCTCGCCAACTCATCGGGGGCACCGCCAGCATCACCAACGCGCAGGCTTCCATGTCCGGTGGATCACAGCTCGTACAGTTCCGTATCAATGGCGGTTACTACCGGGAAACCAGCGTATACCCCGGCACATTCCCCAACTCCAGAGCATCCGGGCAACTCAGCCTCAACACCAGCACAGCCGATCATAAATTCAATGCCAACTTCGATATCAATTATTCCGCAAACAAAAACACCTCCACCGCCGCCGACCTGGCTAGCTATATCATCCTGCCCCCAAATCAGGCACTGTATGACTCCGTCGGCGGCCTCGTATGGAATGAAAAAGGTATCAGCACAGATAACCCACTCGCATACCTGTATAACAAATACACCTCCAATGCAGCCAACTTCCTCTCCAATGCCTTGCTGTCATATAACCTGCTGCCTGGCCTCTCCATCCGCAGCAGCATCGGATACAACAGCATCACCGTCAATGAACAACGACTCACACCCAAAACAGCACAAAACCCGAATACACAAGACCTCACCGGCATGGCCCAGTTCGGCAACAACCGCTTCGCCAGCTGGATAGTCGAACCACAGATACAATACAACCGCGCTTTCAACAAATCTAAACTAGACATACTCGCAGGGGCAACCTACCAAAGCCAGGCCAATAAAGGCTACAGCTTTACCGTAAAAGGATACACCAGCGACGAATTCCTGGGTTCCTTCTCCGGTATCCCCGCCAACGCCTTCATTAGCCCCAACAGCATACAGAACGAATACAAATACCAGGCTTTCTTCGGTAGGATCAATTATAACTACGATGATAAATATATCGTCAACCTCTCCGGCCGCCGAGATGGCTCCAGCCGCTTCGGCCCCAATTACCGATTCTCTAACTTCGGCGCCATAGGAGCAGCATGGCTGTTCTCAAGCGAAAACTTTATGAAAGCATTCCCCTTCATGAGCTATGGTAAAATACGTGCCAGCTACGGTATCACCGGCAATGATAAAATAGGGGACTATAAATACCTCGATGCATACACGTCTTATCTCTTTTACCCAACCTACAACAACCAAACCGCATTTACGCCTTCCGCGTTGTTCAAACCCGATCTACACTGGGAGAAAAACCTCAAACTCGAAATAGCCGTCGAAACAGGCTTCTTCAAAGACCGCTTCCTCTTTAGCGCCGCCTGGTACAGAAACCGCTCCAGCGATCCCCTGGTAGAATACCCGCTCCCCGATATGACCGGCTTCCCCACCATCACCGCCAACCTCAAAGGCGTATTGGTAGAAAACAGAGGCATCGAATTCATATTCACCAGCAATAACATCAAACAAAAGAATTTCGACTGGACCACCCGCTTCAACCTCACCCTGCCTCGCAACCGCCTCCTGCGCTTCGATGGCCTGGACCAAACCTCCTACGCACAGCGCTACCAAATAGGACGATCCCTCAACCTCGTATATGTCGCAAAATATACTGGCATCGATCCTAACACCGGCCTGTATACCATAGAAGATGTCAATAAGAACGGCACCTTCCAGGGCTCCGCCAGCACCGCCGGCGGCGACCTGCAACCCGCATTCGATACCGATCCAAAATACTATGGCGGTATGACCAACACCATCAGGTATAAAAGACTACAACTCGATTTCCTCCTCCAGTTCACCCGCCAGCAGGGCGTCAATTGGATGGGATATCTGATAGGAGGCCTCTCCCCGCTACCCGCAGGGGCCATGCAAAACCTGCCGGTCGATGCCCTCGATACCTGGAAACACCCGGGCGATAATGCCAAATACCAGAAACTGGTCACCGCCAACACCGGCCCCTCCAACGCAATCACCGGCTGGAACGCCGCCTTCTTCTCCGACCTCAGATATAGCGACGCCTCCTTCCTGCGCCTCAAAAACATATCCATATCCTACAACCTGCCCGGACAGTGGACCAAAAAAGTCCGCTTCAGCAACGCCAGAATATACGCCCTCGCAGAAAATCTACTCACCTTCTCAAAAATGAAAGTGACAGACCCGGAAACAGGCTTCATCAACCGCCTCTCACCACTACGTACCATCACCGCCGGCCTGCAGGTAGGCTTTTGATCACCGCTTAACTATCAGCAATTATGATAAAGAAATTTCCTTACCAACAGCTACTATACGCAACACTCCTCGCTGCTGCCATGACAGCTTGCAACAAGTTTGTCGACGTACCACTGCCTAACAACCAGATCACCACCGCCGCCGCATTCGGCGATGATGGAAAGGCCAACTCCAGCATGCGGGGAATATACGCCAGCACACAAAACGTTTGGTCTCAGGGGCCCCTCAGCGGCCTCCTCTCTACCAGCTTCGGACTGGCGTCCGACGAACTCGTCCGCCTTTCCTACTCCGCAGACCAGCAGAATTTCCTCGACAACAACCTCACTGCCACCTCCGAAGGAGCAGCTTCCATCTGGAGCGGTTTCTATAACATGCTCTACCAGATCAACGTGCTGCTCGAAAACGTACAGAAATCTCCGGGTATCTCTGCCCCCGTCAAACAACAGCTGACGGGCGAAGCCTGCTTCCTCCGCGCATATTGCTACTTCTATATGGTCAATACCTTCGGCGATGTACCTCTCTCACTTACCTCCGACTATAGAGTAAACGCAATATTGGGTCGCACACCGGCAGATAAAGTGTACGAACAGATACTCACCGACCTCGCCAGCGCCCAGGCCCAGGCCGGCGACCAATACACTACTGCCGGCAACAGACTCAGAGCCAATAAATGGGCCGCCACCGCAATGCTGGCAAGGGTACAACTATACAGGAAGAACTGGACAGAGGCCGAAAAACAGGCAGGAAACGTAATCCAGTCAGGCCTGTACCAGCTCGACTCACTCAACAACGTATTCCTCATATCCTCTAAAGAAGCCATCCTCCAGATCGCCAACCCAGGCACCAACAAATACACCATGGAAATCAACCGCCTCACCGGCAACGCCACCAACCCATCCTGCCGCTTCTCCCATTACCTAAGCGCCGCATTCGAAAAAGATGACCAACGTATCACCCGCTGGACACTCAAAGCCAGCAACGGCGATACCGCCTACTACAAATACCAGGTCAACGACAATAACAACCCCAAAACAGAAGCACTCACCTTGCTCCGCCTCGCAGAACAATACCTCATCCGCGCCGAAGCAAGAGCCTGGCAAGGCAAATTACAGGAAGCCATCGCAGACCTCGACGTCGTGAGAAAACGCGCCGGAATAACACTCTTGGCAAACACCTCCCCGGGCATCTCAAAAGAAGAACTCCTCCAGGCCATCGCCAAAGAAAGAATGACAGAATTGTTCGGCGAACAGGGCCATCGCTGGTTCGATGTCAAACGCAGCGGCCTCGCCGATGCCTTATACAGTATCCGCAAACCCAACTGGAACAAAAATGCCATACTGCTGCCCATCCCTCGTAACGAAAGATTAAAAAATCCAAACCTGACACAAAATGAAGGCTATGAATAAAATAAGCTTTGGCCTGCTGCTCCTGCCAGTCCTCACCTCCGCACAGCAGGCATACCGCCTCAAAGGAACCGTACAAAACTGGAACGGACAAGACACCGTTATCATGCTGCGATTCGAAAAAAATAAGCAGATCCAGGACACCACCATCGCCGTAAATGGCCGCTTCGAATTCAAGGGGCATCTGGCAGAACCACGGCAAGTATTCGTATACCGCCTCGACAACCTCCACCACGACCGCGTTCGCGATGGCAATAGCTGTTACATAGAACCAGGTATCGTCACCATACAGGCTAAAGACTCCCTGCGGAAAGGCACCGTCACATCCCGATACGTGAATAAAGACCACCGGGAAATAACCGCCCTCGTACAACCTTTCCTGGATAAAATACTCGTGCTGCGCAACAAGGCCATGACACTACCCGAAGAGCAACGTAAAGGTGCCGAAGGACAAGCACTGGACAAAGAATATCGCATATGGATAGATAGCATCACCGCCATACGCTCCCGCTTCATCAGATCCCATCCCGCTTCCTTTATATCCCTCGAAACACTGAATAACATGGCCGGTGTCAACATGCAGTACCATATCACCGCGCCTCTGTTCAAGCTGCTCACTAAAGAAATAAAACAAACACCACTGGGTAAAGACTTCTCCGCCCGCCTGGAAACAGCCGCCCGCATAGTACCTGGCGCCCTAATGCCATTATTTGCCGCGCTGGATACCACCCGCCGGGAAGTAAAACTGAACGATGTCCTGAAGAATGCCAAAGTCGTCCTCGTAGATTTCTGGGCCAGCTGGTGCAAACCCTGCCGTGCCGAAAATCCCAACATAGTAAAAGCATTCAACGCTTTTCATGAAAAAGGATTCGATATCATCAGCATCTCCCTCGATGACAACATCGACCGCTGGAAAAATGCAATCATCAAAGATGGCATGCCATGGCACCACGTATCCGGCCTGAAGAAATGGGACGAACCTGTCGCAAAACAACTGGGCATCAGCGCCGTCCCCGACAATTTCCTGCTGGACGCTCAGGGAAAAGTAATCGCCAGAGGCATACGTGGAGAAGACTTGTACAATAAGATCAAAGAAATATTGCAATAGCGTTGTTTTCCATATCCTGTTATACCGTGAATGAAAAAGGGCTGTCTCAGTAAATGAGATAGCCCTTCGCTATAATACAATATCGCAGGTTATTTATTCGGAGAACTATAAGTATACACCAGCTTCCCGTCTTTGTAAGTATTTAATACTTTAATATGCCGCTGATCATCCGTACTATCGCTTAATCACTGGATGTTTAATTACTTCGGCCGGCCTGTTCAGCAGGTACCGTAATTGTCTCCGCTTACCCGCAAAAACAATATCCCCGTTCCTGACTAATACAGCTTCCACACAGACAATAAAGATCAGGAAGTAGGACCATTGTCTACCTGAGCTTCAATAACTGCTTGTATGTTCGCAGGTACGTTAGTCAGGAAGTTATGTCCCGTAGCTTGCTCGATAGCATCTACAGTAGTACGGTAGTAACCCCATGGTTGTGTATTCACCGTCTGTGTGTTCGGCATATCCACCGCAATCACACGGGTAGAAGTGCTCACCCGGCTGGCATCATTAGTACCGATAGGCAATACTACAATGATCTTCCATACACGGGATGGTACCGTCACCTTACCTCCGGCGATCGTGTTGGCAGTACCTTTTGTGCCCTCTCCACCAATACCATAGTTACCTGCAATGATATACAGCTCATAACCATTGTTGGTCAACGTACGGCTGTACTCCTCCAGGCGGGCCCAGGTCTGTTGGTTGTTATTAGGCGCTTGCGGCATCATGTTGGTCATCAGGAAAGTAGCAGCATTGTCCGTAGCATTCGCATTACGGTCAGCAGAAGGACACAGATGACCACGGTCAAAACCACCGCCGGTGTAGTCAGAAGTCGTCACCATGTAAAAGTTGGAGGGCAACGTGTTGTCGCCGGAAAAACAATCACAACGGGATTGACTGCCAGTCCAGGCTGTGCTCAAATGCCAGCTGGTCCAGTTGGAAGTACCACGGCTGTTGTTGTAAGACAATGCATACTGTGTCTTCACCATCAGGTAGTTGTCAGGATCGCTGGTACTTGCATTGCTGGGATTACCCATACCCATGTTGTCATCACGGGTAGCCGTACCACCAGGATTACCGCCGGGACCATTGTCACCAACAGTAAAATCATCAATGTTCAGACGTCCGCCGCCTAATTTACGGATCTCAAAGCGAACAGCACCTGTCGCTCCGATCGTAAAGGTAGCTACACTCAGGCTCGTAGAATTCGTCGTGATAGTGCTGCCGGCTTTAGTCCAGCTGCTACCACCATTGGTAGAATACCAGAGTTCCCACGTACTCGATGCGTCAGAACCAAAACTGCCGTGTGACACACTCACCTGGTCAGCTCCAGCGCTAAGATCAAATTTCATAGTGATCTTACCGGTGTTCTGCATACGTACCGCCTTAGCGCCATTCTTACGGTCAGTAGCCAGGTTGCCGATCAGGGCATTGTCCATGTTCCAGGTGCCGCTGCCAAGCGTAACATCTCCCGCTGCATAGGCCCCTTTAGTGCCAGACTCAAATCCTTCAGGAAATCCAGGGTAAGTAGTTTCCGCACTTACAGTACGGTGATCATGCGCCTCAGGACGCTGGGGGTCATTAATTGCTTCTTTTCGACAGGAAATAGCAAATAGGGCAATAAAGCCGGTTAACAACAGAAGTGCTCTTGTTTTCATGGGTTATGAGGTTTATATCCCATAATAATAAAAAGCTGCTGTTATTGCAATGTTAAAGCCATATTATTTATTCATTAAACATCGGTCCGTGCCTTAAAATAAACTACCGTATTAGTGTACAGGCACTACCGTATACCCGTCGGCCCGTAATACGTAATAATGGTATCCGGGATACATGGTTAACAGGACACCTGGTAATGCCGGATGATACGCGACAATAGCTCCAGGTCCTCCGAAGTATGTAAGGCCGACAACACAACCCGGTTGATCAGCGCTCCGCTGGGGTCCGGATACGCAAAAGAAGAAATAAGAATGTCATGCTGCTGTAGAAAATCCGCAATATCCGCATGGCCCTCCAGGATAAACATCGGCAGCCGCTGCGGTTGATGAATAAAGGAGATACCGGCGATCAGCTGCGCAAAATGATCTATCTTCAGTTGCAACGATTGCCGCTGCCTGTCAAACAATGACCTGCTCTCCAGGTAAGCATGCGCATAAGGTGGCGCTACCCCCGTACTGGCAGTATAACAGGGTAGCTTACGCAACGTGGCTATATCACTGGCATGTCCGGCGATCATACCGCCCTCCACACTATGCGCTTTAGCCAAAGAGGCCACTATCAGGTAACGCAACGACCCATGAACAGGCAACATACCGGCAATACCATTGCCCTCCCTACCAATCACCCCAAACCCGTGCGAATCGTCAATAACCACCAACACCTTACGCTCCAGCTGTTGCAGCCAGCTGAAATCATAGATCGTACCCGTCAGCGGATTCACCGCATCCGCCAGTATCACATAGTGATGATCCCCGCCGGCATTGACCTGCTCGATCGTATGTGCGATCCATTCCTCCCGTGGTACATGGGGAATACTCACCTTACTGATCTGCAAAGCAGGATGTGTCTGCGGAGCATATAACAAAGCGCCTTGCGTCTGTGCATAAGTAGCCGCCGCCTGCGAAGCCAGGTACCCGGATGAAAACGTCACCGCCGCCTGCTGGCCCGTCTTGATAGCCAGCGCATGCTCCAGCTCCTCATACAACCGTAACCGCAAGTTGGCAACCCGCGAAGAGGGAAAGATCGCGCCATAACGCAATAACCCTTCCGATAACGCTTGTATAAAAGCAGGCAACACATGCATACCCAGGTAAGAGAAACCCGAAAAGAACAAATACTCCCGCTCCTCTATAAAAGTCGTCCTGCCAGCCTGTGCCGATGTTTGTAGTATCACGTTATTCCGCTTTCGTCATCAATATAAAATGATAATCGCCGGAAAGTACCTTCATATCAAAATGAGTGTCATCCAGCCGCGTAATGGTTACCAGGTGCTCCGAACTACGCCCCCCGTTGGCCGCCGTCACAGAGATCACTTCCCCGTTACTCAGCAGCTCGTAACGCCCCGAATCCGCTTTGCCAGCTACCGTCGCAATGAACAGGTTGTTTTCCAGAAACTGATAATAAGCATCGCTGTAATAACCTCGCTTCAATTCAGTAGCCTGGTTCACCTGCGTAATGTTATAGCCGTCTTCCTTCGGCACCTGTACATCATACACCTTCCACTTTTTGTGCATCAAATGTTTATTGGCCTTCCCGGAATTACAGGCACTCATCACCGTTACCGCCAATACACACAGCAATACCACCGTCTCTTTTATACGCATATCCGTTTATTTTCCAAACTTGGTTTTGTTAAAATCTTCCGACTTCCCCTTCGGAATAGACAGGCTTTCCCAACGATCCCCGGCCAGCATCTTACCGGCATAGATGATCTGCCCCACATGATAGGGGATATGTGCCAGCTGCCGGTTAATAGCGTCCAGCGCCGAATGCTCCTCGTTGCGTATCAGCACGATCCGCTCCAGGTCCCCCGGCGACAACGCACCAATAGCATCCAGCATACATTTCCAGCCTTTCTCCCATATCGCTATCACCTCCTCCTTCGTGGCCTCCTCCTCCTCAAATTCAAGATCCCGCTGGCGATTCGGCTTCTCCCCATCACTGTACAGAAAATCCGTCCATCGCGACAACATATTCCCACTCACATGTTTGACGATTAGATAAATACTGTTGGAATTACTGTCCGGCGACCAATGTAACTGCTCCGCTGACAATAAAAACAACGTCTTGTCACCTAGCGATTTATAATATTGAAGACGCTTCAATACACTATCCAGGTAAATAGTTGCAACTGACATATCAATAGATTTGAGTTGGTGTACGTTTGATTAATAGCCCGCTGCACTGTCATCCCCCCGGTGATCACCCACCGCCTCCAGCTCCCCCTTACCATTCCGCCGGATCACCTCCGTACGGCCTATAGCTGCACGCGACTTCATCTTATATCCCATCTTCTCCAATGCCGCTACCGGCTCCGCAGGAAAAGATGGCTCTATATACACCTCATCCGGCAACCATTGATGGTGAAACTTCGGACTGTTCACCGCCTCATCCGTACTCAACCCGAAGTCCAGCAAATTCACTACCGTCTGAAACACAGAGGTAATGATAGTAGACCCACCTGGCGTCCCCGCCACGATAACAGGCTGCTTACCCTTCAACACAATAGTCGGCGTCATAGAACTCAGCATACGTTTACCGGGCGCAATAGCATTGGCTTCCGCACCCACCAGACCGTACATATTAGGTACACCTGGTTTAATACTGAAATCATCCATCTCGTTATTAAGAATAAATCCAGCCTTACCAACCACCACCCGGCTGCCATACACACCATTCAGCGTTGTCGTCACAGATACCGCATTACCTTCCGCATCCATCACCGACAGGTGAGTCGTCTCCTCACTCTCCGGCCACGTACCAGCCTTCACCTGCTCACTCGATCCCGCCTTGTCAGGCGTATAATCCTTCATCCGGTTGCTGATATACGCAGGGTTCGTCAACGCCTTAACAGGTACCTTCACAAAATCAGCATCCCCCATATACTCCGCACGGTCCGCATAAGCCCGGCGTTCCGCTTCTATCATCAGCTGCATAGCCGCCGGCGAATGAAACCCCCATTTGGCAAGCGGATACTTTTCCACCATGCCGAGTAATTGCCGCAATAAGATGCCCCCACTGGAGGGCAATGGCATCGTGACAATCGTATATCCCCTATAAGGGAAAGTCATCGCTTTTCTTTCCTTCGCCCGGTATTGCCGCAGATCTTGCGCAGTAATAATACCGTGTCCACGTTGCATCTCCGCTACAATCAGCGACGCCGTCTCCCCTTCGTAAAAACCTGCCATCCCCTTATCCGCAATACGTTGTAACGTACGCGCCAAATCCGGCTGCACCAGCGTATCCCCGGCCTTCCAGGGCCGATCCCGCACAAAAGCAGTAGGCATCGTATTCAATTTTAAAAACGATTCCCGGTACCGGTTCAGATTATCCGCTTCCAGCTGCGTGATCACAAAACCCTTCTCCGCCAGCGCAATAGCGGGCGCAATCAACTGTCCCATCTTCAGCTTACCATAACGTAAAGAGGCATACAACCCGGCTACCGTCCCCGGTATACCGGCAGCAAGATGCCCGTCCTGACTTAAAGTAGTAATAGCATTCCCACTACTGTCCAGGTACATATTACGGCTGGCCGCCGCAGGTGCCGCCTCCCGGTAGTCTATCGCCAACTGCTGACCATTCTTCAGATGACCCACCAGGAATCCACCACCCCCCAGGTTACCGGCCAAGGGAAATACCACCGCCAATGCCAACTGCGTAGAGATCGCCGCATCCACCGCATTGCCGCCGGCCCGCAACATTTGCAAACCTGCCGCACTGGCCAACGGATGGGCCGAGACCACCGCCCCGTGCCGCACATTTAACTGCTTCTGTATCGTATAATGATAAGGGTTATCGGTGGGTGTCGTCTGCGCATTGACCTGTTGTACACATAGCAACAACGCCAAAGGGAAAATCCGGGTATACATAGCCTCTTTCGTTTGCGCCTAAATTAGCATATCTCCGACAACTGTTGAAAAATAATTGACAAATCACTATATTACGCATAACCAAAATCTAAATTAGATAACCCAAATCTGCATTCCTATGTATAACCCACTCCATGCCCCCTCCAGGCAGCTATGGACCCTTTTGTTATGCCTGATATATGGCGTATCCTCCGCTCAGACAGCCGTCATCACCGGCCGGATCACCGATGGAAAAACACCATTACAGGGTGCCACCGTCCAGGTAGAAAGCACCAACAAAGGAGCGTATACGAACCACACCGGTAGCTTTACCCTCCAAATCATCCCGGGTAGCTACACCTTGTCCGCCAGCTTCGTAGGCTACGCCTCCCAGAAAAAAGAAATCACCGTCGCCGCCGGCCAACGCCTCGAAATCGACTTCGTACTGACCACCACCACCGTCATGAATGAACTCGTCGTACTGGGCTCCCGTAACCTCCCGCGTACACAAACAGAAACGCCCGTACCCGTCGATGTGATAGATGTCAAACGTATCGTCAGCGACGCTCCCCAGGTGTCCGTCAATCAGATACTCAACTATATCGCTCCCTCCTTCAGCTCAGGTACTCAAACAGTCGCCGATGGCACCGACCATATCGACCCGGCCTCCCTCAGAGGGCTCGGCCCCGATCAGGTACTCGTGCTCATCAACGGCAAACGCCGGCATAATACCGCCCTCGTAAATGTAAATGGCTCCTTCGGACGAGGCGCCGTCGGCACCGATATGAACGCCATCCCCACCTCCGCTATCGATCGCATAGAAATACTGCGCGATGGCGCCGCCGCACAATATGGCTCCGATGCCATCGCAGGCGTGATCAATATCGTCCTGAAAAATACCGTCAACCGCCTTAACGTAAACGTCACCACCGGCGCCAATGTCACCCCTCAGGCCGATAATAATATGGATGGCCAGACCGTACAAACCGCCGTGAACTACGGCATCCCACTCGGTACCAAAGGTGGATTCGTCAACCTGGGTGGCTCCTACGACTATCGTAACTATACCAACCGCTCCGGACCCTGGGTAGGCCCCATATACCGCCGGTTCCCGGGCAATGTCGATCGCACCGATTCATTCCTGCTGGCCAATAATAAAACCCGCAACGACTTCCGCATGCGCGCAGGTCAGTCCAAAATACGCAGCAGCCAGCTGTTCTTCAATGCCTCCTTACCAGTAGAAAATGCAGAAGTATACATATTCGGTGGCATGGGATATCGCAATGGCCAGGCTGGTGGCGTATTCCGCCTGCCATCAGACTCCCGCAACATCATCGACATCTATCCCTTTGGATACCTCCCCGAAATACATTCCGACATATACGACCGCTCACTGGCCTTCGGCATAAAAGGCAAAATAGGAGAGTGGAAGGTCGACTTCAGCAACACCTACGGCCGCAACCAGTTCATATTCCGTGTCGAAAACTCCCTCAACGCCTCCCTGGAAAAAGCATCCCCCACCACCTTCAACTCCGGTGGACCCGTCTTTACCCAAAATACCACCAACCTCGACTTCTCCCGCCGCCTCCACATATGGGAAGGACTCGATATCGCCTTCGGTGGCGAACATCGCTTCGAAAACTATCAACTGGTCGCCGGCGAGGAAAACGCCTATACCAACTACGGCACCGCCACCAAAATAGGCGTAGATGCCAATGGCAGAGATATCCTCGTCCCCGATCCCAAAGGGGCCATCAATACCAAATTCGGCCCCGATGGCTCCCCGCGTCCGGGTGGCGCACAGGTATTCCCAGGATTCCGCCCCGAAAATGCCGTCAACGCCAGCCGTAGCGCCATCGCCGCCTACGTCGACGCAGAAGCCAACTTCACCCACAACTTCCTCCTAGGCGCCGCCGCCCGCTTCGAAAACTATAACGACTTCGGATCTACGATCAACGGCAAACTCACAGCCCGATACAAAATCAGTAAAAAAGCCGCCTTCCGCGCCTCCGCCAGCACCGGCTTCCGAGCTCCCTCTCTACACCAGCGATACTATTCCACCACCTCCACACTATTCATCGATGGCGTCCCCTACGAAATAGGCACCTTCACCAACAACAGCCGGCCCGCCGAACTATTAGGCATCCCCAAACTCAAACCCGAAAGATCAAAAAGCGTCAGCGCCGGATTCACTGCCTCCTTCGGCAAATTCAACCTCACCGTCGATGGATATTTCACCCGCATCGACGATCGTATCGTATATACAGATCCATTCAAAGGCGCCGACAGCGCCAACGCCTCACCTGCCGATAAAGAACTGTATCGCCTGCTCGCACTGGCCAACGCCAACTCAGCAGCATTCTTCGCCAATGCCATCAACTCCGAAACCAAAGGCGTAGACCTCGTACTCACCTACAGCACCCGCATCGCAACAGGTAGCTTCCGCGCCGACCTCGCAGCTACCTACTCCGCCACACAAAGAGTAGGCCCCATCCATTCCTCCCCCAAACTCGCCGATAAAGAAAATAGCTACTTCAGCCGCGCCAGCAGAATATACCTCGAACGCAGCGTGCCAAAAGAGAAAATAAACCTGACTTTGAACTATAGCATTAAAAAATTTAATATATTCCTCCGAAATGTGTATTTTGGTAGTGTAGAAGAAGCAACGGTAGATCCCCGCTTCTATCAGGTATACGATCCACGGATAGTAACTGATATATCCCTCGGATACCGCATTGCCAAACCACTCAAAATAACCGTTGGTAGCAACAACGTATTCGATATCTATCCGGAATTGGTAGCCAACCCGGATAATACCACCAATAACCAGTTCAGATACTCCCGCAGAGCCACACAGTTCGGCTATAACGGCCGCTTCCTGTTCGCCAGACTGGAACTGAACCTCTAAAATAACCACCACCGCAACTGAAAGCCCACCGTGCATCGGGCTTTCAGTTGCACACACAGGCAGGATCATACAGGCTGAGTGATCATGAACGCCTGCCACTTAGAAAAAAAGGGCTGTTAGTGTCGAGAGCTTTTGACTGGCGGATACCCCCGCCTTAATCATCGATCTATTGAGAAAAACACGTTTGAACATACCAGGTAGGAATACCCGGGTAAGTCAGAATGCAATTGGCTGATTTGTCATATACTATTAATACAATCCCTATGCGCACGGTAGAGCTAATGCTGGCCGGTATTTTTATTATGGTGCTACAAGTAGATGTAGTACGGAAAATATATGCCAGGAGACAATCCCCCTTCCAAATAAGCGAGGCTGATAATGAACTGATCATTACCAAAAACAAAGGCCTCAAACATTTCCGATTCTGGTGGGTATTCGTCCTTATCACCTTTTATGTCGCCTACTTCCATTACGCAGTCAGTATATCCCTGCACGATAGTACCTCCCGGGAACCCTATCTGGTATCTATGCTGCTCCTGTGGTGTGCCGCCCTGTTTTTTGTAGGCCTCCACTACATCCGCTTCCGGCGTAATGTCGATATCATCATACAACGCAGCGAACATCACGAAGTATGGGTCAATGGCAAACATCAATTTATTCCCGGCTGCGGAGATGGCATATACGTCAATATCAGGGGCACCATCCGTGGCCTGCCGCTCTACAGCGTTACCCTACGCACCGGAAGAGATGAAATGCTGATAGCAGAAGGACTGTCCGAACAGGAAATGATAGAACTACGCACCAGGGTACGCAGCTTCTTAAGCGCCATCCCCATCCCATCCATCAACGCCTGATACCTTCCCCCCAAATAGCCGGAAGAAGAGCGATTTGCTGAACTAAAATGTTTATTTTTAGCAGTCTAATCTTCATACCGGCATGCTAAAAAAAATTATTGCAGCAAGCATTATCTGCTGCCTATTTCTCTCTACCCGTGCACAACAACTGCAAAGCCCGGAACAATTCCTGGGCTACCAACTGGGACAACAGTTCACACCGCACTATAAAGTAATAGAATACTTTAAGGCGGTAGCCGCAGCTACCCCCAACATGCAACTACAGACCTATGGCTCCACCTACGAAGGTCGGCCGCTTATCACCGCTACCATCACTGCTCCGGCCAACTTCAGCCGCCTCGACGAAATACGCCGCCGCAACCTCAGCCTCACCACCGCCGATGGCAACCCCGCCGACCTCCCCGTCATCGTCTGGCTAAGCTATAACGTTCATGGTAACGAAGCCGTATCCACCGAGGCTGCCATGCGTACCATCTACCTGCTCGCAGATAAAAATAATACCACCACCCAGCAATGGCTGCAAAATACCATAGTGATCATCGATCCCTGCCTCAACCCCGATGGCCGCGAAAGATATGTCAGCTTCTATAACCAGACCCGTAGCCTCCTCGCAGATCCAGCCAGATACGCTAGAGAACATTGGGAACCCTGGCCCGGCGGCAGATCCAATCACTACTACTTCGATCTCAACCGGGACTGGGCCTGGCAAACACAAACCGAATCCCGCCAACGCGTCGCCACCTATAACCAATGGATGCCTCATGTACATGTCGACTTCCACGAACAGGAAATAGAAGCTCCCTATTACTTCGCTCCGGCAGCAGAACCCATCCATGAAGTCATCACCCCCTGGCAAAGAGAACTGCAAACACTCATCGGCAAAAACAACGCGAAATACTTCGATGAAAAAGGTTGGCTTTACTTTACCAAAGAACGATTCGACCTGTTCTATCCCAGCTATGGAGATACCTACCCCACCTACAACGGCGCCGTAGGAATGACCTACGAACAGGGAGGAAGCGGCCGTGCCGGTATTGCCGTGCTCAAACGCGATGGCGATACACTCACCCTCACCGATCGTATAGCTCACCACGTTACCACCGGCCTGTCCACACTCGAAGTATCCTCCCAACAGGCCACCAGGATCATGAAAGCATTCACCGCCTACTTCACAGATGCTAAACGCAACCCCATCGGTAACTACAAAACCTACGTGGTAAAAGCAGCAGGCAATGAAGAAAAACTGGCATCCCTCGCCGACCTCTTGAAAAAGAACCAGATCCGCTTCGGATACGGCGCAACACAGGATAAAGCAAATGGATTCAGCTACGCAACAGGCCGCAGCGAATCCTTCTCCATAGCTAAAGAAGATATGGTCATCAATGCCTTTCAGACACAATCTAACATGCTGAAAGTATTGTTCGAACCCGTATCCAGGTTATCCGATTCCGTTACCTATGATATCACCGCCTGGGCATTACCTTACGCCTATGGCCTCCCCGCTTATGCCGTACCGCAATCCATACAACCTGCACAGGAAAACCTGCCGGCTATCAACAATACCACATTGGCGGCCAACCGCCCATACGCCTACCTGGCTAAATGGAATAGCGTAAAAGATGTGAAATTCCTCTCCGCCATATTGCGCAAAGGCATCAAAGTGAGATACGCCGAAACACCATTTTCAGCAACAGGTAGAAAATATCCTGCAGGTACACTTATCATCACCAGATCCGGCAACGAGACCATCCCCGCATTCGACGATACCATCACCTCCCTGGCTAATACCTTCAAAACAACACTAGATGCAGTCTCCACCGGCTTTGTCGAAAAAGGAATGGACTTCGGCTCCGATAAAGTACATTATATCCGCCCCCTGAAAGTAGCCATGATCATAGGAGAAGAAACATCCTCCCTGGCAGCAGGCGAAATATGGCATTTCTTCGAACAACAGATACAATACCCACTCACCATCATCAACGAAATAGATATAGATGATGTAGATTGGAAAAATATCGATGTACTCATCCTCCCCAATGGCGATTATTCCCTGCTGCGGGAAAAAGAAAAGGTCGAAAAACTCAAAGCATGGATCAATGCAGGCGGCCGCCTCGTCGCACTTCAACATGCAGTAAAACAACTGGCAGCAGGAGAGTGGGGCATCAAAGAAAAGAAAGAAGATGACGAAAAAGAAAAGGATAAAGAAAAATCCCGCGATAACTACGCCTTGCTGAAGCCTTACGGCAACAGAGAAAGAGACTATATCAAACAAATGATCCCCGGCGCCGTTTATAAAGTACAAATGGATAACACCCATCCGCTGGCCTTCGGCTATCCGGACTACTACTACACACTCAAACAAGACGCCAGCCTCTATGAATTCATGGAAAATGGCTGGAATGTAGGCGTCCTGAAAAAAGATAATTACATGGCTGGTTTTGTCGGTACAGACACCCGCGCCAAACTGAAAGATGGTTGGCTGTTCGGCGCCCGGGAAAATGGAAATGGCACCATCGTTATGCTGGCCGATGATCCACTGTTCCGGAGCTTCTGGGAAAACGGAAAACTCCTGTTCAGCAATGCCGTCTTCCTCGTAGGCGAATAATCATACAAGAAAACATACAAAACGAGCGGGCGACCTGTTATTACAGGTCGCCCGCTCGTTTATTAAAAAGATCAATGATCAGAATCGTTTAATATTGCAACCCATAGATGGGGCACTGCTAACCTGGGCTGCCTTGCCTGCCAGCATATCGTTGATCGCATTATGCAAATGCCGGATCTTTACCGCTTCCGCATTGCCGGGATTATCATCTATCGCCCCCTTATACACCAACATACCCGAACGGTCAAAAAGAAAACACTCCGGCGTATGACGCGCATCGAAAGCATCCGCCAACTCCGATTTCCTGTCGATCACATAATGCCACTCAAACTGCTGCGCAGCCGCATAAGATTTCATAGCTGCAGGAGAATCCTCCCCACTACGCATCGCCTCATTCGAATTCACTAACACCACACCCAACTGACGTTGCTTCGCATACTGACAGATCGTTTTGGTCCTGGCCTGATTACGGATCACATAAGGACAGCTGTTAGCCGAAAATATCACCAATAACCCATTAGGCCCCTTCGCCTTACCAAGACTGATCTGTTGCCCGGAAACATCCGTTAACAGCACATCCGCCTTTGGCAACGGAGCACCAATGTCTAGTGTACCTTCTTCAATAGGAAGAAAAGAACAAAGAGTGATAATAGAGATAATAAAGTAGCAGTAGGTATTACGCATAAAGCGGACAGTTTTATCGGCTGCCATGCAGATAACGTTATTTCAAGGTATAAAAGTGCACACAGTTTGGCAGGGCAGCCAATAAGTAAGGTAAGTAAAAAAGAGGAGAATACAAAGGTATTAACCATAGCGGAGCTAACTACCTGCATATCAGGCATTGGACGGTGCCGGCAAGCCATTGGCAACTTCTCTTGTTTTGCTGCGGGCCTTCAAAGCCTGGATACCCACATTTAATTCAAATCCAACCAACAGTATAAAGGAATTGAAAAATACCCACAACATCAGGATCAATATCGTTCCTACCGATCCGTAAATTTTATTGTAGTTGCCAAAATTGTTCACAAAGAAAGAAAAACCAAGCGTCGCCAGGATCATTAACACCGTCGCCAACGTAGATCCGGGCGTAATAAATTTCCAACGCTTAGGCGTCGCCGGTGCAAACCGGTAGATCACCGCAATAATGGAAAAGAACAATAATACGATCAACGCCCATCTCACAGCATCTATACTCGAACGAATAAACGCATTCTGAATATGAAGGGCATCAAAGATCGCTCCCAGTATTTTACCCTGCACAACAATCAACACCACCGCGATGATCAGCAAAAAACTCAACAATGCCGTCAGTTGCAATGCCAGCAACCGCCGTTGCCACCACTTCCGCTGACGGAACCCACGCTGTACCTTATTAAACGATCGCATAATCCCCATCACCGCATTGGAAGAATAAAAGTAACCAGTCAGAAAAGCAATGGACAACAACCCGTTACGATGCGTATACAGGAAATCATGGATCATATCCCGCACAATAATATAGGTGTTATAGTTAGGCGTGAGCGACTCCGCTAACTCATACAACGTAGGCTCTATATTCTTCATCGGAATAAAGGGCACTAACGTAAACAGGAAAATGAAGAAAGGAGGGATCGCCAGCAGAAAATTAAAAGAAATAGCCGCCGCACGCTCAGCTAGGCTGATATTTTTGATCTCCCGCCTGAAAAAAGTAATCACATCGTACAATACAATACCCTCAAATCCGGGCAGCACCAACCGCTTGCTGATATTTACCAGCTTACGGGCAGGACCTGATTGCAGTATACTTTTTTCGAGATTGACCATTTAGCAGCTAACACCTAAACAACAAAGGTACAACGGATTGTTAATATCCCATGTTATTCAACGCAGTTTGATACAATCTCGCATTGATCATATGTGCTGCATAAGTAGCCGCAAAAGCATGATAGCCGGAAAAATCCGCTCGCGCACAGAAATAAATATAATCCGTATCCGGTGTATTCAATACCGCATCAAGCGACTTGACAGATGGCGTACAAATCGGACCGGGAGGCATACCGGCATAACGATAAGTATTATAAGGAGAGTCAAATAACGTATGGTGCTGACGGATACGCTTCAAACCGAAATCCTGCAAAGCAAACTTTACCGTCGGATCTGCCTGTAAACGCATCCCTTTTTTTAAACGATTCAGGTACACACTCGAGATCAAAGGCTTCTCGTCATTTTTGTTAGTCTCCTCCTCCACAATAGATGCAATGATAGTCACCTGGTTCTTGCTCAGACCCAACCGCCGCGCTTTCTCCTTCCGCACATCCGTCCAAAAATCATCCCGCGCATGCTCCAGTTTCTTGAACACACTTTCTGCCGATGTATTCCAATAGTACTCGTAAGTATTAGGAACCACCGCACACATCACCGTATTGGAATCCAATCCAAACTGACGCAAATATACCTGGTCCGCCATCAATGCACGCAATGCCGTAGAATCCGCTTCCAGGTTCAGACTGATCTTTCGTACAAAATCATCCTTGGTCCGCAACCGGTTGATCACCAGCTTCACAGGTGTCTGCCTGCCAGATCGTAACAGCTTTACGATCTCGAAATTACTCATCCCGCGATCTATCTTATAACGCCCCGCCTTCACCCGCGAAGGATAATCCAACTCCCGCGCCACCCAATCAAAACTCTTGCGGTTACGTATCACCTCCTGCTCTTCCAGCCCGGCTAGCACATCATTATAAGTACTGCCCGTACGAATATAAAAGTACTTGTCATCCTTGATAGCCCTCGTATTCGGTCCAAATACCCGATACGAAAGATAAACCGCCACGCCGGCGATCAGTGCGCAAAGAACAACCAGGATACGTTTGATCCATAAGGATCGCTGAGATTGTGTTTTCTTCTTAGATCGGTTATTGGTGGCCATATAGTGAAATTCCGCCGTTTCAGATTTTCCCCCGTACCCCGGGGAAGGGCGCCGGCAAAAGCCAGCCGCAGATAGGTAAACTCAATAAAAAACCCCGCTTTATAGGCGAGGTTTCTAAATAACTGAAAGTCAATATTATTTACCAGGAGCCGCAGGCTTTTGCTGTGGCGCAGGTGTGTTAACCGGTGCAGCTGGAACAGCAGCAGGCGCACTCTGACCAGCAGCTTGCTCCATAATAGTCTTACGTTGTGCAGGTACCGCCCCCTTATCAATAAAGAAAGAAGAGGTCAGACATAATACAGCGATCAGCGTCGCCAGTATCCAGGTGCCTTTCTCCAGTACATCCGTCGTTTGACGAACACCCATCACCTGGTTACCAAAACCACCAAAAGAACCGGACAGGCCGCCTCCTTTAGGATTCTGGATCAATACAAAAAAGCCCAGTAACACACAAGCCAGGACGATAAGTACACCAAAGATTATTAATAACATAGATATTACTATTATTTTTTGTCTGTTTTTAACTGAAGTTCTTTTATCTTTTGCGCAAAATAAGCGTTTTTGTCGGGATTAAGCAAACTTAATTTTTGATATATCTGTATCGCCGTATGATACTGCTGCTGCTTTGCCCAGATCTCCGCCAGCGTCTCAGATACAATGTCTTCATTCAGCGTGATCGATGACATCGCCATCCGCTCCACCGTCTCAGAAACCTCCGGATCCTCATCCTCATAAATACGATGCAGCTGCGAATGATACCAGTCCTTGGATGCCTTCACGGCAAAACTGTCCTTCATGTCGCGCAGCCAGTCAGTAAAACTTCTCATCTCCGCCATACCTTTCTCATTTAGGTCATCGGCAATATCCGGACTTTTAAGTCGTTTGTAGGCAAAATAATCCTCCGTATATAACGGCTGAAAGGTCAATGTATCTGCTGTTGTTGCTGGTATTTCCAGGGGATATATTTTAATAGGTCCTTCTTCTTCCGTGTCGGGTGCCACCGCTGCCGCCTCCTCGGAAGATCTAATATTAGCAGCCGTAGCCACCATTTCCGCTTCATGGTCAATATCATCTGCCGGCACCAGCTCATCCTTTTCGATCAGCTTCATCTCCTGATCAGGTGCCAGGCCCAGATCGTCTGCCAACACGACGTCCTTCGCCGTCCATACCTGCCGCTCCTCCGCCGGGATCTCCTCCTCCTCTTCTTCTTCCTTAACAGCCTCCTCCGTAACAGGTACCACTACCTGCTGCTCAGAAATGGCCGTTCCAAATACTTCGTCCGCAGACGTCTCATGCCGGTTGCCATCCGCAGTAACACCCGCAGGCGCCCCCGTCGTACTACCCGCATGCTCGTCTTCCGGCAGGATCAGATCATCATCCGGCCAATCCTCCTCACTATCCGTCACCGTTTTAACAACAGGCGAAGATAATGGCGCCGCTACCGGTGGGGTAGGAGCGCCGGCCGACACCTCCTCAATTACCGTATCCGCCGTTTCCGGCCCGGCAACAGTAGGCAGGGCGCCCGCAATGAACTGGTAAAAATAATGAGGATTATTACTGTACAACTGCGCTTTTTTGATCACAGCCGCATGTAGATTGTTATAACTGTTGTAGTGCTTTTTTGCTTGCAAAAGCCGCGCTGCGGTAAAAAAAGGATAATCAGCAACCAACTGCTCCAACGCTGCCTCGTCGACCCGCGTCAGATCCGGTTGATTAAAGATATGTTGAACGATCCGGTTTGCCGTCATAAGCTGCTAAAGTATGAAAAAAAATTATATACGGGAGCATGCACTACCGTTTCATAGCCTGCCTGCATAATGCGGAAATATGCGTGCTATACCAAAACCCACGCCTACCAGTTGGCAAACGCCCGGTTAAAGATATCATCCGTGATCTGGGGAATGATCGTATTATCCAACAATCCATTCTCTACAGCGCTGGGCAACTGGCTGGCACTGAAATCTGCCGACCGCGAAAAAGATTGGGTAAACCCTTTCTTGTCACCAACACGCTTAACAAAAGTAATATTAATAGTCACCGTCAGACGCGAAGTAGCCGCCTGATCCACATTCGTTACCGCCGCATTCGAAAAGGAATACCCGGTAATCGCTCCCTTAAACTCATAATCCGCCCCATCATCATTCGTCTGCACCAGCTTGGTCTGCGCCTGTACCTTATTCCGCAATTTCTCCGATACCCGGTTACTCAACGTAGGGTTGTTAATAGGCGCCCGGTTCTCAATAAACCGCACATTCACCGTCTTCGCCTCCTGGTCAATACTAGCACCAGAAGCAGAGTACTTAACACTGCAACCGCCCGTAATAAGGATCAGCGCAGCAGCAATAACACCTTGTAATAATTTTGGCATGGCTGGAATAGACATCGCTTTATCAATCATTAATATTGTATTCTTTCAGTTTACGGTACAAAGTACGCTCAGATATACCCAGGTCCAGCGCCGCATCTTTACGTTTCCCCTTGTGTTTACGCAGCGCTTTCACAATCAGCTCCTTCTCCTTGTCCGCAATCGCAAGCGTTTCCTCTACCTCTTCATGGTGGTCAATCTTGTTATCATGGATCAATATCGGCTGATTCGCTGCCAGCGCCGGCGCCGTCACCACCTCCGCAGGTGCATGGTAATTACCACCCCCTACAATATGATGCTCCTGGAAATGATCACTGTTCACCAGATTAGGATTCTGCAATATATCGAAGAACATCTTTTTTAACTCCGTCACATCCTTTTTCATGTCAAAAAATAACTTGTAAAGAATGTCCCGCTCCGAAGCAAAATCACCCGCCGGCTGCCCCTGTGGCGCCGCTAGCATCGGCAACCGGTTCACTTCCGGTATCTCCGGCAGAAAACGCCGCAACTCCTGCGCATTCACCTGCTTATCATGCGCCAGCACAGAGATCTGCTCCGCCATATTTTTTAATTCACGCACATTACCCCTCCAAGGATAATTGATGAGCATATTACGCGCCTCATCGTCCAATTGTATAGATGGCGTCTTGTAACGCTCCGAAAAATCAACACAGAATTTCCTGAACAATAAAGGAATATCCTCCTTACGATCCCGCAAAGAAGGCACCCGTATTGGCACCGTGTTCAAACGGTAATAAAGATCCTCCCGGAATTTACCCGTCTGCGTCTGCTCCAGCAAATCACGGTTGGTCGCTGCTATCACCCGCACATCCGTCTTCTGCACCTTCGACGATCCTACTCTGATATATTCCCCCGTCTCCAGCACACGCAATAACCTCGCCTGCGTTCCCAACGGCATCTCACCTATCTCATCCAAAAAGATCGTTCCCCCATTCACCGTCTCGAAATAACCTTTACGACTATCCACCGCACCGGTAAAGGAACCCTTCTCATGCCCGAACAACTCAGAGTCTATAGTCCCCTCCGGGATCGCTCCACAGTTCACCGCAATGAAAGGATTATGTTTACGCGCACTTAACGCATGTATGATCTGTGAAAATACCTCCTTACCTACACCACTCTCCCCAACGATCAACACCGTAAGGTCCGTATTCGCCACCTGGGCGGCTACCTGCAATGCATAGTTCAATGCAGGCGAATTACCTATAATGCCAAATCTGTTTTTTATGGATTGTATCTCCATGAGCCTTTCTCCTGTTTGATGGTTAAAAAATTTTACATCCTTATATACACACCAGCCGCCACCAGGAAGTCATATCGCAACAACCCGACAGCCCTATGCCGCCGGCTCCGTTACCCGGCCCCTCAGCGTAGCTGCCGTACAATCTTCGATCGTCACCCACACATAATCCCCTTTCTGGTATTGCCCCTTCGGAAATATCACCACCTTGTTCTGGTCGTTCCTGCCGAATAACTCATCAACAGAACGTTTGGATACCCCTTCCACCAATACCTTGAACGTCTTGCCCAGATCCCGCTGCATACTGGCCAGCGCCTGGTTACGATGTACCTCTACCACTTCCGCCAACCGGCGCTTCTTTACCTCCTCCGGTACATCATCCTGGTAACGACGGGCCGCCAGCGTACCCGGCCGCTCCGAATAAAAGAACATATACGCCAGATCATACTGCGCATATTCCATCATACTCAACGTCTCCTGGTGATCCTCCTCCGTCTCTGTACAGAACCCCGTAATGATATCCGTAGATAGTCCGCAGTCCGGCAATATCTCCCGGATACGCGCCACCTTTTTCATATACCACTCCCGGGTATAAGTACGGTTCATCAATTGAAGGATACGCGTACTGCCACTCTGTACCGGCAGATGTATATAGTTACAAATGTTTTCGTACTTGGCCATCGTATACAACACCTCATCCGTAATGTCTTTCGGATGACTGGTGCTGAACCGAACCCGCAACAATGGACTGATCTGCGCTACCATCTCCAGCAACGCCGCAAACGTAACAGGCTCCGTACCTTGCTCCGCCGTAGCAGGCGTCCAGTAATAACTGTCCACATTCTGCCCCAGTAACGTCACCTCCCGGTAACCGCGTTCAAAAAGATCAAACGCCTCCCGCACCACTGAAGTAGCCTCCCGGCTGCGCTCCCGCCCACGCGTAAAGGGTACCACACAGAATGAACACATATTGTTACATCCCCGCATGATAGACACAAAACCAGTCACCCCATTACTATCCAACCGCACCGGACTAATATCCGCATACGTCTCCTCCCGGCTCAACAACACATTCACCGCCTTCTGACCCGTATGAGCCTCCTCGATCAATGCCGGCAACGTCCGGTATGCATCAGGCCCCACTACCAGGTCCACCAGCTTTTCCTCCTCCAGCAACTGTGCCTTCAAACGCTCCGCCATGCACCCCAGCACACCTACCAGCATACCCGGCGTACGCTGCTTTATCTTACGGAATTCTGTTAATCGCTTACGTACCGTCTGCTCCGCCTTCTCCCGGATAGAACAGGTATTCAGCAAGATCAACTGCGCCTCTTCAAAATTGCGCGTCGCCCCGAATCCCTCCTGCTGAAGAATAGATGCTACGATCTCACTATCATTGAAGTTCATCTGGCAACCGTAACTCTCTATATAGAATTTTTTGGTATAAGCACCACTGTCAACCGCCGTAGCAACATATGCTTCTCCCTGGCGACTTTCATCATGCACTTTGGTAACCTGTTCCAACATCCTGGTCTGTATTTTTTAGGTTGGCAAAAATAAACAATTATCTCCAATAATGACAGAATGTCAGGATAATAGTTTGCCGCCCCCAACCCCGATTCCCCACTGACGCAGCATCGCGTCAACATATGCTAAATTTTAGGTAAAATCCACCATTATGAACTACAATAACCTTTCGGTTTTTCAACCGCTCCCGCGCACCAGCCTCCGTGAGATCAAAGGAGGTGGTAATGCTTCACAGGCCCGCCTCTGCGCCGGTAACTGTATAATAACTTGCCGGCACTCAGAGATATTCTGCCAGTGTATAAGCGGCTTCTGTATCTCACGCTGACAGCCGGTTCGGTAGCAGCCACGCCATCGCATTTTTCCAATCAATCATCAACAATAAAAATTTCCCAGTTATGAAGATGAAATTCCAACCGGTCCCCCGCACATCCCTGCGGGAGATCAAAGGCGGAGGAACCGCACGACTGGCCATCGTCTGCAGAGGCACCTGCGTAAGATTCTGCCTGAGCACACCCGAAATCTTCTGCGAATGCGTAAATGGTAACTGCATGCAAAGTGAATGGCCGGGAGGTGGCCCCAATTGACCACCAAAAAAAGCCCCGGTCCTGTAAGGACCGGGGCTATAACACGCGCATCATCGCGCCGTGTATATCATGAGCATTGACAACTATTGTAATTACTCTCCCGCCAGCGCCTCACACCTACACGCGCACATTTTAACCAGGCCTCCTCCGTCGCACATGGCGTACCCACCATGTGATACAGCCGCCCACCGCCTACCGGACTGCTCTATATATCATTAGCCCACACCTCCTATGGATACATTGTGTTCAAAGCACTGATATCACCGGCTGTAAGACCACCGCGATTATAAGTGAAAGTACTGCCATTAGCCCTTACAATAGTAGGCTGCCCATTGGCAGAATAGGAGGTAGGCCAGTACATCATCACAGAATTGAAATCAAAGGTACCATAGTCCGTCCCGGAATTATAAATGTTGAAATTATAAGACTGACCCGATTGAATATTGTTCCACAATATCCGGATGTACTGATCCCGGTCACGACGGGTATGCTCGTGATAAAGCCCCGCCGCATGCCCCATCTCATGGATCACACTCCCCAATGAGATAAAAGCATCCAGACTGATATTCTGTAAACCTCCCCACATGCCGATCGCAGCCCAGCCGTCCGCACCATTGGACGCACCGGGAATAAATACCACGTAGTTGGACTCATTCGTACGGGGGATCCAGCGGATACGCGTATTTTGATTGTAATGGTTGATGGCATCCGTGATCTTCTGCCGGTTAGCCGTATACATGTTACTGGCTATCGTGTAATAAATACGGGCCTGCGGCCAGCGGTCTACCGCCAGCACCCCCGCGCCTTCCGACTGCATGCCCCCACTGCTCAACTTTAATTGTTGGTCTGATAGGGCAATATCACCCTCGAAAATGTTCAAACCTCCCTTGCGGGCATAAGTAAGCTCCTGGGTACCTATCTGCACCGTCCTGACCTCAATGGGCTCAGTCTCCGGAATAGATACAGCATCAGTGGATGGTTTGTTACAGGCAGCAAAGGATAGTAATGCAGCAATGGCTACAGCGCCAGCCGCAAAATGGGTTTTCCTGTTCATAAAGTGGTGGTTGTTTTGAAATGAGAAATTGGGTTTACTAAACTGATTACGGTCGATATCCCAAAATATAACTTTTCAACCGTATTCTATACGTTCGTGTAAGTATGACACATGTTCACTCGTGAGGCCTCACCGCATCCCGGGTATGTGCGATATACACTATCATTGCAGAATAAATGAGTATACTATGATAACGGAAATAGATATCCGGATCGGTAACCTGTTAAGCTACTATAACCTCTACATGGCAGAAGAAGCCTTCCGCGTCGAAGGCATAGCGGATGGCTGCGTCTACAACAGCGGCCTGCCACGTAGTAAACTACCCTTCAGTAAAGTCAACCCGCTGGACCTCGACGCCGGCCACCTGGCCCAATTCGGATTCGTACAGGGAGAAAAAGCCTATGGAGAAGATGAAAATATATATTCTTTCCGATATGATCACCAGCATAGCATCTATATCAGGGATGAAGGATATACCTTCCAGCTAGTCATAAGCGCCGGCACCAAATGGATCGCATACGGACGCCCCATCATACATGTCCATCAATTGCAAAACGTCTGCTACGACCTCACCGGCGAAGACCTGGCCTGAACCACAAAAAAAAGACCACCAGGAAACCCGGTGGTCCTGACGCCTAGCGTCAACAGATATTTTGATGGAGAAACCCGGTTAGGCGATACCAACCGATGGTGTCCATGTATATGCTGTAGATTCCATGAATACCTCCTTTTCTTTGGTGAGACATGAAATTACACCAAAAAACTATCTTTTACAAGACCTCGGAAAATATTTATCCTTTCCTTAAGAAATATGGCCGTCGGCTGCAGAGCCCGCTCAGACCACCTCTCCGGCAATACCCGCCCACTTAACACCATCCCGGATAAGGAGAGACATACCATGCTACTGGCAACTTTTACCAGACCCCGCACCTGGCGTACGATTAGAAAATAACAGCCAACACCTTATACCCCTTACCAAAATTGGCAGGATCATGTACTACCCGCAATCTGGCATTCAACAGGTCTTTCCAGTGCGTAGGATCAGCAGGACTAGGCCTTTTATCAAAGGCTGTCTGTAGCCCCGTCGCGACCGCCGCATCCGCTGGCGCTAACAAATACTTACCGTAATAAAATTTATCACCTTCCTTTCTCAGGGAAAAAATAGCATCCATCAAGCCCATTTCCAGCAACGGTAATTGGAACGTAGCCGGA
The DNA here is from genome assembly GCF_020386615.1 of Chitinophaga pendula. Classification (NCBI taxonomy): domain Bacteria; kingdom Pseudomonadati; phylum Bacteroidota; class Chitinophagia; order Chitinophagales; family Chitinophagaceae; genus Chitinophaga; species Chitinophaga pendula. The sequence continues at coordinate 4,161,220 of NZ_CP077769.1, read as the reverse complement.
TCTGTATATTTATCCTTACGCACGGTACGCAGGTAAACAAACCAATAACCGGGTCCGTCCATCAATGGTTGGGATGGTCTAACCACCTTCGCCTTCACCACATAGGTGTATCCAGCCTCTCTTTCCTCAAAATTTTCAATATAGGACTGCGGAATATTTTCTCTCCCCGGCATATTCAAATAAACACCCGCCCGGATCCCGGTCGTATAATGATCCAGGCGTAATTCAACCTCCTGCCCGTTCCGAAGATTATCAGGGTCGATCTTATTCTTGGAGCAGGCTGTAAAAAAGATGATAGTCAGCAATAATAGGTAAGCGTACAGTTGTTTCATAATGTAAGAATTGTTAGGATAAAAATGTAATTCGTTACCACTTAAACGTAGTAAGTGCAATAAGGTTACAGTATGGTCATGTAAACTAACGGTAAAGGCAACACTTGCATCTTGCCTTTACTCATTTTCTTATTTTATCTATTATACGTTGTATGCAAACCGGATACGATCCCTTATGAAATCAACAGCCTGGTCAGTGGACCATATCTTACGCTCAATGCAATTTTTCGTATCACTCGATGCCTTGATACTCGCCGGCTATTGCTTATGCCTACTGGAGCATTTTCCCGTTTTTAAACAGATTGTTAGTTACTGCTGTAGCTGTAACTACTTCATTTCTCCAGCACCCGGTGAACCACCTAATTTATATCGCTGGGTATCTACTTCATACCAGGTAGATTGACCCTGGATCATAATACCCAAGTAATCCGCAAATAGCGCTTCCTGCGGGTCCTTCATCGACCCGCAGAGCTGAATGAATTCCCTCAGATCCTCGTCGTGGAGCGCCATTGCCTCATTACATGCTTCCTCCAATGACAGCTGCCTTTCATGCTGTAACACGAACACCAGGTTTAACGGCTCCCGCCCGAGGTCCTTTTCAAGCGAAAAGAAATCGTTGCACCATGCAAATAGCCGTGCTGATAGGCTATACAACCTTTTCATTCTTTCACTGCACATACTATCATCACTCATTACTGATCCGATTTCAATATCTATCAGATCATGAAAGGCCTGGCAACCGATGGTAAGTTCTCGGAGCTGTAAGAAATCTTTTAAAGGAGGCGGTGTAAAGTCGACCTGGTCTTTGAAGGGAACCTCCAATTGCATACTGGCACAATATGCTATCACATGAGAGGAAAAACGGGAAAACCAGGCAGCAGGCATGAATGATAGCAATTCGTCCCGGATGATGACCAGGAGGTGGAAGAAAGGATGTTCCTCCGGATCGGGTTGGTCGCCTGATAGGATGGCTTCCAGGCGCCTGGTGATCACTTTAAGCTCATCTTCACTTTTGTATTCAAAGTAATCGTCAAATAAAGTACCCCATAACATGAACCTGGCTGCTGGCCGTAAATGGGATAGCTCTCTTATATGTGGCAGGCAACGGGCCGTTATGTAACCAAAATTAGAGCGCTTGTAAACCTGTCGCAATTTTTGAGGCAAAAACTCATAGTCGACATCAAGCCAATGGTCCGTTTCCACTTTTATACGCTCAGCATGAGGACTGATCAGCGACGGGAAAGGATAATAGGGTTTGGGCAATACACAGGGTGAAGCTAACATGGGGAATTAAATTTTGAGAAATAAATTGGATTGCAGAATCAGGCTTTATAATGGTATTGGTATATATACAGTTCCTACTTAGCGGGGACATTCGAAAAAGTATATGGTACAAGAACACAATAGTTACGCTTGTTTTTAATCTCAGGGAATATATTTTCGAACCTTACGTTGGATAAGTATGATACATGTGGATGTATATTTTGTAGGGTATTAACATTTTTCGCCTTTCTTGCCGATCCTATGGTCCTTATTTATATTTAATATATCGCAGGTCTTACAAGTGCTAGCGTTAAGCTGCTCTTTATGTATTAGCCTCTGCCAACATAAGATATTGCCAAGACCTCTCCAAAGTGCCCGTCGTCGATCAGGAGCAGTTTAACGTAGTTGATACCTTGTGTGGGAAGTGTTGGCACTCGCCGGTGATGGGGTGAGTATACCGGAAGTTAACATATCAATGCCTATCAGTATTGAGTTTTACAAACAAAGAGCGGAAAACGGGACTCGAACCCGCCACCTACAGCTTGGGAAGCTGTCGCTCTACCAGATGAGCTATTTCCGCTTATATGCTCCCCGGAAGGAGCATTTCCAAATATAATAAATTATCAGGCACTTTGCAGCCGCTTCATCAGCCAGCTGTCCTTCAGCGGCACCAGCCATTGCTCATCCAGCTCCTGTTTCGTCAGTACGGTGTTGTTCAGGTACAGGGTATCTGTCGTGATGTACCCCTTTTCTAGGGCATAACTTACCTGGGATAAAGGCAACAGCTGTACTTTATCTTTCACGATAAAACCAGTCAGCAGCCGGTCAAAAAGATTGGCATTATACTGACGCTCGATACTTTTGATCACCCGCACAGAACTGTCGGTACTGCAACCGCTCACAGCCGTATTAGTCTCATCAGCGATCATAACGATCACCTGGCCGAACAGCAGCTTGCCCCAACCCTTTACAGGCGCTCCATGTGCTTGCCATTGAGCCGTAAAATGCTCCAGCTGCTCGTTGATCTCCAACTCCTCCTGCTCCGAAAACGGACGGTTGCTCTGATATATCCAAACCCTGCTTTCAGGGGCGAAATCTTGTGGTAATAATTGTTTAATATCCATGGCACAAAGTTACTCTTTTCTCCAATATCGATACCTGACCGGCATCAGTTACCCTGCGCCAGATCCCGGGCGATCATCTCGGCAATGTCCAGCACCTGCACACTGTCCTCCTTACCCTGCTCTTTCACCCCGTCTGTCAGCATCGTCATACAAAACGGACAGTTGGAAGCGATCACAGACGCACCGGTAGCCACCGCCTCCGCTCCACGGTCGAAGTTAACACGGGTAGTACCCTTCTCTTCTTCCTTGAACATTTGCGCTCCGCCGGCACCACAACACAGTCCCTTACTGCGGCAACGTTTCATCTCCACCAGCTCAGAATCCAACGCCTCCAGCACCTTCCGCGGCGCCTCATAAATGTTGTTCGCCCTGCCCAGGTAACAAGAATCATGATACGTGATCTTTTTCCCCTTAAAACTACCGCCTTCCTTCATACGCACCTTCCCCTCATCGATCAGCTGCTGCAGGTAAGTAGCATGGTGGATCACCTCATAATGTCCTCCCAGCTCAGGATATTCGTTTTTAATAGTATTAAAACAATGCGGACACGCCGTCACGATCTTTTTAATACCATAAGCATTTAACAGCTGTATATTATTCTGGGCCATCATCTGGAAGATGAACTCATTACCCGCCCGACGGGCAGGATCACCCGTACAGCTCTCCTCCTTACCCAATATAGCAAATTGTATTCCCGCCGCATCCAGGATAGTGGCAAATGCCTTCGTGATCTTCTGCGCCCGCTGATCAAAACTGCCGGCACATCCCACCCAGAAAAGTATCTCCGGTGATTCTCCGCTCGCGGCATAATCTGCCATAGTTCTTATATGCATGCTCCTTGATTTATAATATTAATAGTCCCGGTTGATTAACTTTCTGTAGCCCATCTGTCACGGTCGTCAGGGCTGAACTTCCACGGCGCCATATTGTTCTCAATATTGCTGAACATCATATTCCACTCCTGCGGCGCACTGGATTCCTCCATCACCAGGTGACGACGCAACTGCAGGATAATATGCAACGGATTAATACTTACCGGACACTCCTCCACACAAGCATTACAACTCGTACAGGCCCGCAACTCCTCCTCACTGATGTAATCACGCAACAATGCCTTCCCGTCATCCTGAAAACTACCGTTCTTTTTAATGTTCAACCCCACTTCCTCCGCCCTGTCACGCGTATCCATCATAATCTTACGGGGAGATAACAACTTACCCGTAATATTAGCCGGACATGCCGCCGTACAACGGCCACACTCCGTACAACTATATGCATCCAACAGGTTCTTCCACGTCAGATCCGTAATATCTTTCGCCCCAAACTTCGGCATCGCCGCATCCGCAGGAGCATTCGCTGCCAACTCCGGCTGCAGCATCATCGCTACCTCGTGCTGTACAGCAGGCATATTCTCCATCTTACCCTTCGGACGCAAATCACTGAAATAAGCATTCGGGAACGCCAGTACAATATGCAGGTGCTTCGAATAAGGCAAATAGTTAAGGAACGCCAGTATACCAAGTATATGCAACCACCAGCACGCCCGCTCTATCGCGATCAGCGTACCGTCAGATAAACCGCTCAATAGAAAAGTAAACTGACCCGTCACCCAGAAAGAGCCCGTCACCGTATAATGCTCCACTCCCCTCGATTGTAACACCTGGTCCGCAGTATTCATCGTCAGGAATAACAACATCAGCACAATCTCCGTGATCAGGATATAGTTCGCATCAGAACGCGGCCACCCTTCCAGATCCTTACTCACGAAGCGTTTTAACTTCAATATATTCCTGCGTATCAGAAACACCGCACAACCCAGGATCACCGTCACCGCCAGCAACTCAAAACATCCGATCAACACACCATATAAGCTGCCTATAACAGGAGCGAATAAACGATGCTTGCCGAATATCCCATCCAGTACGATTTCCAGTATCTCAATATTGATAATAAGAAAACCCGCATATACGAAAAAATGCAGCACTGCTACCAGCGGATTCCGGAACATCTTCTTCTGACCAAACGCCAGCAACAACAGATTACGAAAACGCTTACCCGGCTCATCGTTCAACGCAACATCCCTGCCCAACGAGATATTCCGCCATATCTGGCGCGCTTTCCCGGTAAACAGATAGATGCCTGCCCCTAAGGCAATTACAAATAACAGCTCCTGTACTATATTCATATTTCAGATTTGACGGCCTAATTTACGCTTATTGGCAATCTAAATAAAATTTTCATACCATCGTACCACCAAACCCCGCACCCCCATTGAGGAACGACATTAAATCCGTACTTTAGCCGCTCGTAAACCGTTATATGGAAACAAAAAATATCATACTCACAAAAGATATTATCAACAAAAAGATCACCCGTATCGCACACGAGATCTACGAACATAACACCGACGAACAGGAGATCATCCTCGCCGGAATATGGGACCGCGGAGCCATACTCGCCCAGAAGATCGCTGCAATACTCAAAGAGATCGCCCCCTTCCGTATCAGTATCATCCAACTGACTCTCGACAAACAACGTCCCGAAGACGTCTCCCTCTCCCAACAACAAGACTTCAATAATAAAGTCATCATACTCATCGATGATGTGGCCAACTCCGGCCGCACCATGCTGTACGCCCTCAAACCCTTCCTGGATTACCTGCCCAAAAAAATACAAACCGCCGTACTCGTAGATCGCCAGCACAAATCATTTCCCATGTCCGTAGACTTTGTCGGCCATTCACTGGCGACCACCTTGCAGGATATGGTAATGGTAGATGTAGCAGGAGAGGAGATCGTATGCGCTTACCTGGTATGATTAGAATTTTATGGCCTTCACCCGGAAACGCCCGTTAGAAGTAAGCTCCAGCGCAGGAGCCGGTAATTTTACCATATTCAATACGTGGAATAATACCTTCAAACCCTTACTCCGCGTAGGAATACGGGTGAAGTCAATATCAGGAGAAAGATAAAACTGCCGGTAACGGTGTATGTTCTCATAACCCGGCATAGGATGCGCCTCCGTAGGCCAACTCTCCGGCCGCGCACCATACATGTCATCCGCACCATAACCGATCGCAATATTCAACCAACGTGGCAACCGGCTCTCAGGCATAAAAGAAGAAAGATTCACCGACAGCCAGTAAGTCTGCGAATTATAATCCTTCAGCATCCGCCCCATAAAACTATCGCCGAATACCTGCCGGCTCCGCTCTTCCAACACCGGGTCAGGATAACGTCGCGGAAAATAAGAAAACTTCAACTGTATACGCTGCTGATCCCACAACAACTCCTGGCTGATCACCAACCCCGAACCAATCGCATTCGCACCCATATCCCCCCACGAAAATCCCCAGTCCCGCGAATAGCCGTCCAGGATCTCTATCACCGACTGATAAGCAAACCCACTCATCCCGCCGATCCATATCTGCTGCTTCCTCGGCAACCCCGTCCATCGCCACAACTCCCGGCTGTATTTACTCTCCAGGTAAGCACTGAACACATGACCGAACTTATCCATCTGCAACCACTCCCGGTTATCATTAATAAAATGAAAGGAAGATTTCGGATAATCCCGGTACCAAGCCCGGTTAAGCGCCAGCAACGTACCGCCATACAAAGCAGCATTGGCAACACCCATCATCCATACACGCCCCCGTATCGTAGTATCCGGTATATCGAACAACGCCCGCCGCTGACCGGCAACGGTCAGTAAATGAAAAGATAAAAGGAGTGATAATAACATCCTTTTCATAGCTCGCAGGCATGATCAATAAAAAAAGGAAAAACAATGCAGGAAGTCGACAACCGGTCACTACCAGCATCGGCTTGCTGCACCGCCTTTCCTTTTCTCGTGAATAGATAATAATATAAAATCAGTATGACCCTAATTCAGTTTTAGACCGCTGATAATACCTTGTATACGCTGATCCAGCTGTCCATTTACAATATCGAAATGAGCAGCACTATCCAATGGCTGGTGCACACTGAAGTAAAACTTGATCTTAGGCTCCGTTCCGGAAGGACGGGCAGAGATCTTACTACCGTCCGCCAGCACAAACTGTAATACATTCGACTTCGGCAACGCTATCGCTTTCGTCTCGCCGCTCTTCAGATCCTTGATCTGCTGCAACTGGTAATCATACACCGCCACCACCGCAGCTCCGTTGATCTCCGTAGGCGGATTTTCACGGTAACCACGCATCATCTCCGCAATCTCCTCTGCTCCCTTCATACCCTTGCGCGTAATAGAGATCAGGTGCTCCTTGTAGAAACCATATTTTACATAGATATCAATCAGCTGCTCATATAAAGAACGCCCCTGGCTACGCGCAAATGCAGCCATCTCACAGATCATCGCCACAGATGCCACCGCATCCTTGTCACGCACCCTATCTCCAATCATATAACCGTAAGACTCCTCACCACCACAGATGAACTGCTCCTTGCCTTCCTTCTCACGGATCAGCTCAGCAATCCATTTAAACCCAGTCAGCACATTATAACAGGCTACCCCGTTCTTTGCCGCAAATACATCGATAAGATCAGAGGTCACTACCGTCTTACATACATAATCATTCGGTTGCGCCAACCCCTTCTGCTTACGTCCTTCAATAATGTAGTTAAATAACAATACCGCCGTCTGGTTACCATTCAACAGTATCCACTCGCCCTGCAGATCCTTTACCGCAATACCCACCCGGTCAGCATCCGGGTCAGTACCCAACAGGATCGCCGCATCCAGCTCCTTCGCCTTTTTCAGACCCATACTCATCGCTTCCGCTTCCTCCGGATTCGGATATACTACCGTAGGGAAGTTACCGTCAGGAGTAGCCTGCTCCTCCACCACATGCACGTTGGTAAACCCGAAACGTTGCAGTATCTCCGGCACCAGCGTAATACCCGTACCGTGTATAGGTGTGTAGACAATTTTTAGATCATGTTGCGAAGCAATAACATCCGGATGAATGGATAATCCCTTCAAAACCTGCAGGTAAGCCTCATCTTCTGCCTTCCCGATCGACGTGATATTCGCCTCGCCACCACTCCATTTCACCTCATCCACAGAAGAGATCTGCTCTACCTCCCGGATCACATTTTTGTCGTGCGGCGGTATCAACTGCGCCCCGTCATTCCAATAGGCCTTGTAACCATTGTACTCCCGGGGATTATGAGAGGCGGTAAGCACTATACCTCCCTGGCACTGATGATGACGGATAGTAAATGAAAGCTCCGGCGTAGGACGCAAACTTTCAAACAACAACACCTTAATACCATTGGCAGCCATCACATTAGCAGCCACCTCCGCAAAATAACGGCTGTTATTACGGCTGTCATGCGCGATCGCTATCTTCACTTCCCCGTCAAATGCCTGACGCAGGTAGTTAGCAAACCCCTGGGTTGCCATACCCACCGTATACTTATTCATACGGTTAGTACCCACACCCATAATCCCCCGCAAACCTCCAGTACCAAATTCAAGATTACGGTAAAAGGCATCAGCCAGCTCTTCGGGGCGTTGTTGCAGGTCTTTTACAGCAGCGACAGTGTCAGCGTCAAATTGCCCGCTCAACCACTGCGCTACTTTGCTTTCAATATTAATATCCATAATGATTAGTATGTTTATCAGTCCCTTGAATCTAAAAGGAGCTGTAAAGTAATAACAAAATTGCAAATGTCTGAAATCCACTAAAATTATACCATATACCGCATTAGCCCCCTCCCGGCCTCCGTGTGAATAAATCAAGTATTCCACAATAGCGGTAAAATCAAGGGTATTGGTTATTTTTGCTACATGAGGCGGTATGAAGACAGCTATAAGCAAAAAGGTTTACGTAAACAACTGGTAGACACTATCCGGCAAAAAGGCATCACGGACGAACAAGTTTTGGCCGCCATCGGCAATATCCCCCGCCACTACTTCCTCGATACCGCCTTCGATGGCATCGCCTACGAAGACCGCGCCTTCCCAATAGGAGAAGGCCAAACCATCTCACAACCTTATACCGTCGCCTATCAAACACAACTGCTGGAAATCAAACCCTTCGAAAAAGTACTCGAAATAGGTACCGGCAGCGCCTACCAGGCCTGCGTACTGGCAGAACTGAAAGCCAACGTCTTCACCATCGAAAGACAAAAGAAACTCTTCGAAACAGTCCGCCAGTTCCCCTTCAAATCAAGGTACCCCACCATCCGGTTCTTCTACGGCGATGGCTACGAAGGACTGCCCACTTACGCCCCCTTCGATAAAGTACTCGTCACCGCAGCAGCCCCGCAGATACCGGAAAAACTCCTCCAACAACTCAAAATAGGAGGAAAAATGGTCATCCCCGTCGGCGGCCAGGACGTACAACGCATGCTACGCATCATCAAAGTAGGCGAAAATGAATTCGACCAGGAAATGTTCGACAACTTCTCCTTCGTCCCCATGCTCGCCGGCAAAAGCAGCTAATCACCTCATACCACCCCCGATTATGGACCAGTCCCTCATCAGGCACTTCGAATCCTATATCAAACTCAACGACAACCTACTCGATGCACTCGAGGCCCGACTGCATATCCGCACCTTCAAAAAAAAGGAGATCGTTCACCACGCCGATAACATCTGTACCAAAAGCTATTTCATCCTCCAGGGCCTCATGAGGACCTACTTCCTCAAAGATGGCAAAGAAATAACCGAATATTTCCTCGCAGAACACGAATGGGTCAACTCCCCCCGCAGCATGATCCAACGTACCACCGACATCTATTATATAGATACCATCGAACCCACCACCGTCGCCTGCCTGCAAGTCGATGACCTCGGATACCTCTTCGACAACTTCCCCGAAATGGAAAAATATGCCCGCCTATCCATGGGCAGCGTATTCGGACACCTCATGGAACGCATCACCTCCATCCGGTTCACCTCCGCCCGCGAAAGATATGACCACTTCTGCCGCATCTACCACGACGTATACCACCGCATCCCCCTCGGCATGATCGCCTCCTACCTCGGCATCAGCCAGGAAACACTCAGCCGCATCCGCGCCGGCAAAGAATAATAACCCTCCCCCCGCATTATTTGATCCAGGTCAAAAATATTCCTCCCCATTCATACCACCTTTACAGTAAATAAATGGATATGAATACCAACTATCGTCTTTACCCGTACCTGATTGCCTGCCTCCTCCTGATCTGCTGCTCCCTTACTGCCACCGCCCAGATCATACTGAATACCCCCTATACCGATACCCGCCTGTACCTCGGCGATGGCAACAAACAACCCCTGATCGTCGGCCTCGGTGGATCCGAAGGAGGCAACGCCTGGACCAGCAACCACTGGCGCACCGTCAGAGAACAATTTCTGCAGAAAGGATACGCCTTCCTGGCCATCGGCTACTTCCGGGCGAAAAATGCACCCGATACCCTCGACCAGGTATCCATAAACGCCGTACACAATGCCATCCTCACCGCCACAAAAGATCCGCATATCGATGCTTCCCGCATCGCCGTCATCGGTGGCTCCAGAGGAGGAGACCTCGCCTTACTCCTCGCTAGCTATTTTAAAGATATCCACTGCGTAGTCGCCGTCGTCGCCAGCAGCGTCGTATTCCCCGGACATACCAGCCACTTCACTACCCCGGCATGGTCATATAATAACCAGCCATTACCCTTCGTCCCCGTCAACGAAGCCGCCGTACCCTTCCTCATGAAAGGCAACCTCCGCGAAACATTCCGCACCATGCTCACCGATACCGCCGCCGCCACAAAAGCGGCCATAAAAGTCGAACAGATCAATGGCCCCGTCCTCTTCCTCTCCGCCACCAACGACGAATTCTGCCCTTCCACCCCCATGGCCGAAAGTATGATGGCCCGCCTCGACTCCCATCACTTCCCCCATCCCCACCAGCACATCCCGGTAGAAGGCCGGCATGCCGCCCCCCTACAACAGTTCGATCAAGTATTCACCTTCCTGCAACAACATTTCCCGGCCGTCTCACAGTAAACAACTCATTATCAGACAACAAAAAAGCAGGCACTCCGCCTGCTTCACTTACTTATAACCTGCCATGACCTTGCCCCTTTGGCGCCTCCTCCGGTTCCTTCTCTTTCTCCTTGTCATCCTCCTCCACCGTATGCTTTTTCCGCTTGAAAAGGTTAGGATCCATCTTCCCGAAACGATACCGCACATTGAATCGTATAAAACGTGTCGTCCGCTTACGGTCGTAATCCTGTATAAAAGTAGGCGTCACATAATGCGAATTATACTGCTGCGTATTAAACACATCCGAAATATTCAGGGAAAGCGCCAACGCATTATTTTTTAGCAGCTCCTTCCGGATGCCCATATCCACCCCGTTCATCGCCTTAAAAGTACCTTGCGGCTGCACCCGCGGCGAACGGTAATGCCCGTTCACCTGCAGACTGAAACGTGCCGGTAGCCGCACCTGGCTGTTCAACGTCAACCCATACCCGAAATTCTCATTACTGATATTGGCAGCACCAGTCAGCCGGCTATACTCCAGGTTCAGATTCGCCGTCACATTCCATCCCTTTATCACCCGCATCCGGTACATCAGGTTCGCCCCCCAGTCTTTGTCCGTACTCAGGTTCATCGGCCGGGTGGTCGTCACCCCCGTCGTCGTATCCAACACACTGATACGGTCTATATCGCCATTCGTCTGCGAATAATATACCCCCGCATTCAGGAAATTACTACGCTTCGGATAATACCGCGAATAGTTCAACTCAAACTTATGCGTCAGCGCAGGCCGCAACTCCGGATTGCCCGTACGAATATTCTGCGGGTCCGAGTTGTTGATATAAGGTAATAACTGGTCAAAGTTCGGCCGGTCTACCCGCGTTGCATAATTTAATACCAGGCTCTGGTTTTGGTTGTTAGGCAGATTGTACTTTAAGAACACACTGGGAAATACATTGAAGAACCGGTTGTTTACAGACGTATCCCGGGTAAAGGAATATCCCTTCAGATAGGCTTGCTCTACCCGCACCCCCACCTGGTATCCCAATTGGCCGATCGCATTGGCAACATTCGCATACGCCCCGTACACTCGCTCCTTGTATGAATAGGTATTGGACAGTCGCAAACTCTTTTCATACTGCCCCAGATCCCAGTTGTATAAAGAAGCATGGTAGTCATTATCATTGGTGCGCGCCGTCATCTTCATCCCGGTTTCAAACTTCCCCTTTTTACCGAAAGGCGTCGTATAGTCCGCCTGCCCATTCCAAAAACGGTTACCGCTGATACCCCGGTTCTGTTGCTGGTTCGGCCGGTCCTGCTGGCTGCCGTCCGCCCGAAAATACTGCGTATGATACTCACTGCGGTTATCGCCGCTGTTATCACTGTAGCTCACATACGCCGTCAACTCCTCGTTCGCACGGTCCGTCGTATGACGAAAATTCAAACTGGTATTATAGTTCCAGCTTCCATTATCACCGCTGTTCTCCCGGTTGCCGGATCGTAACCTGCTGTATTTAGCATCCCGGTAGTCCAGTAATATCTCATCCGTATTGTCGCTGATGTTCCGGTTAATGCCTTGCGACAAGGTGATCGTATTATAGTCATCCAGGAAATAATCAAACCCCAGCCGCCCTCCATGACTCTGGCTGCTGTTCCGGTTACGGCTATCCTGCGAAAAGAAATAAGTAGCTGCCGTATCCGCTACCAGGTTCTGCCGCTGACTATACCCGTTACCGCGTACATCCCCGTATCGCCCGTTGTAATTCCCGAAAATGTTGATCCGCTTCAATCGCAGGTTCGCATTCGCACCCCCGCTCAACTGCCCCGGAGCCGCCGCCCCGGCATTGAACATCACATTGTAACCGATCGCCTTATCCTTCTTCAGCACGATATTGATAATACCTCCGCCACCTTGCGCCTCGAACTTGGCAGATGGATTGGTGATCACCTCCACCCGGTCTATACTCTCCGCAGGTATCATCTGCAACGCCGTACGGGCGTCCCCGAAAGGAGAGGGCTTACCGTCTACATAAATGGTTACCCCCTTCCCTCGCAATGAAATATTATCATCAATGTCCACCTCCACACTGGGAATGTTTTTCATGACATCCGCCGCCGTCCCGCCGTCCGCCGTCAGCATCGCACCGGCATCAAATACCTGCCGGTCTATCTGCATAGAAAAGGCGGGCTTTTCTCCCTTCACCTCCACCGCTTCCAGCGTCTTACCACTGGCCTGCAGCCGTAAAGTACCCATATACGCCACCGCCTTACCTGCCACCACCTTCACCGCCCGGTCCAGCCGGTCATAACCCATAAAGGTCACCCGCGCCACATAAGTGCCGGGACCAATACCGTTGAAACGAAAATTACCGTCAGAAGGAGTATACATACCTTTTATAATAGCCGAATCAGCACCGAGTAATACCACCGATGCATATTCAATGGGTTTACCACTGGCATCATCGACCACCTTACCATTCACCTGCAAAGTAGTCCGCATAGCGGGGATCGTATCCGTTGAAAAAGTGCCGGCACGCACGCCGGATTGAGACATGCCTGGTATGCACAGGCATAAAATACCGCTGGTCAGCAATAGGATGGACCGCATCACGTGGAAAGATTTTGGTTGCGCATATAGTGGAAAAAAAACGGCAGCCCTGGGAAGGAGCTGCCGGCTGCTATCTTAGAAGCCTTGTCCGCCTTCCATACTGTTCTGCATCCCCTCTCGCTCCGCCTTCAGGTTCTTACGTTTGAAGATCTGCGCATCAAACTTCCCGAAACGATAACTGAAGTTCAACCGCACAATACGGGACTCACGCTTACGGATATAATCTTGTGCAAACTGCGGCGTAGTCTGATCCAGCTGTATCTGACGCGTATTAAATACGTCAGACAACGCCAGCGTCAGCGATGCCGCCTTGTTTTTCAGGAAATCCTTGCGAACAGCCATATCCACCGTACTGAATCCTTTAATAGTACCTTGCGCAGTAGTAGGTACCATATTGAATCCACCACCACGACCACCTCCCTGGCTACCTGCCGGCAAAGCGATCGCCGGCGCCTGGTAAGTGCCGTTCACCTGGATCGTAAAGTTGGCAGGCAGCTTCACCTCAGAGTTCAACTTCGCCATCCAGGAAAAACCGTTATTCTTAAAATCACCTTCATTACTCTTCACCGTCAGGTTGGTCTGGTAAAGATTCACATTGGAGGTCAGATCCCATCCCTTCACAATCGTATTTTTCAACGTCAGCTCCGCACCATAGGAATTGTTCTTGTCCGCATTCACAAACGTAGACAACAGCGTATCCTTACCAATCGGCGTACTAAGCGTAGAAATCAGGTTGTTGGTATTACGGTAGTAAATAGACGCCAGAAAATTACCGGCTTTAAAGTTCTTCGCATAAGAAAACTCCAGACTGTTCGTATACTCCGGCTTAAGATTAGGATTACCTTCCCGCTGGTTCTGCGGATCACTGTAGTCCCGGTAAGGAATCAGCTGGAAGAAGTTAGGCCGCGTTACTCGACGGGAATAGTTCAACTGCAACTCCTGGTCCTTCTTCAACTTCTGAGACAAATACACACTGGGGAAGAAACCTGGCGCTGCCTTCGTCGGCTTGAAGGTCTTACCTTCACTGGGGATCTCCCCGGAATAAATATATTGCTCCACACGCAAACCTGCCTGGTAACCAAAACTTCCCATCGTATTGGCAAAGTTGGCATAACCGGCATAGATCTGCTCCTTGTATTTATAATCGTTAGACAACAGGTTGTTAAACACAAATCCACCCGTATTGTCCTGGTCATATACATTGAAGTTACTGGTGTAATCACGGATAGTCGCCTTAGCGCCGGCTTCCAGCTTACCATTCTTACCAATTGGGTTCACATAGTCCGTCTGCGCCGTCAGAAAAGTAGTCTTACCGTCCCCATTGTTATTCTGCAGAATAGGATTGCCGATCGGCTGCTGCTGCGAATTTTTATTCTGGGTCACGTAATTCCCGTCACGGTCATTACTACTGCGGTTATAACTGAAATCTGCCGTCCACTCCTGGTTAGGTTTCGCAAAAGTATGTTTGAAGCCCACCTGCGTAGTATAGTTCCTGAATTTGAAATCCCCGTTGTTGACACGGTCATTCGCCGTCTGCAATTGCTTGCTGCTGTTTAGGAACTCACTACCCAGATCCTCGAATACACTAAACTTACCAGCCACAATGTTCTGCGACACAGAAAGCGTATTACGGTTATCCAGGTAATAGTCCAACCCAAATCGGCCAAACTGGAACTGCGCTCCGTTACGGCTCTCACTCACCTGACGCAGATAGTTCGTATCCGTAGGTACACCGTTCACCCGGTTAAAATTACTGCGGTTAGTAGTACCGTCACCCCAGAAACGGGACGCATTGAAGTTGTAATTCGCAAATACATTGAACTTACCTTGCCGTACATTAATATTACCGCCGGCATTGTACTTGTCATTATTACCAACACCTCCCATGATCATACCGTTGATACCGGCACGTTTGTTCTTCTTTAACACAATATTCAGAATACCTGCCATCCCCTCCGCATCATACTTGGCAGATGGATTCGTGATCAACTCCACACTCTCGATCGCATCCGCCGGTATCTGATCCAACGTAAGGGTAGAGGGCTTACCGTCCACAAACACAGTAGGAGAGGCGTTACGTACCTTGATATTACCGTCTATATCCACATTCACCGCCGGGATATTTTTTAATATATCCGTAGCAGTACCCCCAGCACTTACCAAATTACGCTCTACATTAAACACCTTCTTATCAATACCCATAGTAAATGCACTCTTCTGACCGGTTACTTCCACCGCAGACAGGTTAGATACATTCGCCTGTAATTTAATATTACCCAGGTCCTGGTCATAAGCCTGAGGTGTAATGGTCACCCGCTTGATGACCGTCTTATAACCCATGAAATTAATACGCATAATCATCGGACCAAATGGCAGGTGCTCAATACTGAAATCACCATTGCTCTTACTGAGCATACCGCCGATAACACTGGAATCTTTTAAACGGAGTAAGGCAACCGATGCATACTCCACCGGCTTACCAGTGCTCGCATCTATCAGTTTACCAAACACATGACCTATTTGTGGGATACTTTGGGGCTTGGCAGCTCCTGGCTTCGCTCCCCCCGGAGGTATAACAGGGACTTGCGCAAACGCGTAATTACAGCATGCCAGCAACGCGGACGCCAGCAATACATAGCATTTTCTCATCAGAAAGAATTTTGGACCATTCTATTTAGGGTACAAATCTATTACATAGATATACGCTCGGCCGCTTTTTATGATGAAAGGGCCTAAATTCCTTAGGAAACCGGCAAAATAACCGGTAAAAGGTCTTAACAGTAATTAACAATCCCTTACCAGACTTGTTTAAAAAGGGACACAACAGGGAATTAACGCGTCATCAGCAACTGTATCAAACCAATCACAAAACCTAACACACCGCCAATGATCTCCACAAAACGGAACTCCTTCGACATAATACCTTGCAGTATCTGCTCCAGCTTGTCAGAAGAAAAATTACTTACCTTTTCTGTTACAATACGCTCCAGGTCCAGCTCACTCTGCGTATTCTGCAAATACTGATCGATCATCTTAGGGAAAAGACTATCCAACTCCGCCACCAATACCGTCTTGATCTGGTTGATCGTACTGTCACCAATAAACATCGCCAACACCGGCATCGCCTGTGGCAGCTTGTTACGCAGGAAATGATCCAGGTGCTCCTCCACCATCGGAATGATGTTTTTGACCTTCTCCGGATCAGTCAGCTTAACACGGATATCTTCAAAAGACAACAACTCGTCCGCCACCAGCTTCCCCAATTTCTCCGCAAACTGCCGCTGCCGCTTCGGGAAAATACCCTGCAACACAAATGGACCGATCTTCACCGGCAACTTCGGATGAAACAACATCTTGATGGCAATCCAGTTAGTAAACCAACCAATAAAAGCAGAAATAAAAGGAATCAGATATACAGACATCGCACCTGGCTTTGTATCAACAAAAAAAGAAGCGCAAAGAAACACCAAAAAACTGAATGTCGCAACGATAACCATCCCCCAGGATTGTAGTACTCGCCAGCACAAACAACAAATGGAAGTCATAGCAAACACTTTTATTAGCGCCTATACTCTCAAAAATAAGATTTTAATTAGTTGATTATTAATAAATTAATCTTTTTTGAAAGATCGTCCTGTTGGTTTGCAAGACACCTAAGATCACATCGCTCCCGTAGCAATCTGAACAGCTATTGCAGTAAGTATACCTTATTTTGTCACTCACCAAGTAACCCCTTATTATGAAAATTAAAGCTATTGTAGCCTTGACATTCCTCTGCCTGTTAAGCCTTCAGACATTCGCTATGCAGATCTATGTGAAAATACTTAAAGGAAAAACAATTACGCTGGAAGTATCAATAAGCGATACTATTGACACCGTTAAGATGAAAATCAAAGACGTAGAAGGTATTGACCCTTCTAACCAACTATTGATCTTCGCAGGTAAGCAATTGGAGGATGGCCGCACTTTAAGCGACTACAATATCCAGGCCGGTAGCACAATACAGCTGGTAACACGATGAGGACAATGAAAAAAGGCTTCCTTGCAGAAGCCTTTTTATTTCCCTGGGTGATTGAGGGGTTTCGAACCCCCGACCCTCAGAACCACAATCTGATGCTCTAACCAACTGAGCTACAACCACCGTATTCGTTTGTTGGGAGTGCAAAGTTAACATAAATCATTTTCAATTTCCAAATGTCTTTTAATATTTTTTTAAAAAAAGTTCGGCAACCAGCTTAATGCCATCTCTTTACATCTCATCTTATATCTCATCCGGCAATTAATAATACCTCCTTTCCCATAGTTGAGGTATATCATCCCTATACTTTAAGTCACTTTTCCCCCACAGTAATACAACTGCGGCTAGATTGCACACCGCCTTACTATTTTCACAACGCAAAATCTACCTCGAAACCGGCAAATTATAAGTCCAGGTAGTACACGCTATCCCGCCAGATAACCCAAAGCCCGCCAGCTCGTATATCACCCTGCTTTTATTTTAAACCATAACCAAAACGTTCCATTATGAAAAAGATGACAGGAAATTTCCACTCGCTGGCGCGGACAGATCTTAAAGCCATCAAAGGTGGCGGTATCGCAAAAGCAGCAGAATTCTGCAACGGCCTTAGATGTACTCCTGGCAACGAACAACATTGCATTCGCCGAGGTTGCTCCTGCATAGGCACCTCCTGCAGATTCGTGTAACTGTCACCGCTGGCAAACACCGGCATCACAACCGGCAAACTGACCAGCACTTTCAGGAAACGGGAAAGAAACCGCCACTTCCCGTTATCCCCTCCCCAGACAATACATCAACAACTAGTACACATCTTGTCTCAATATTTAATAACCGCAAAACCGCTACATGAAAAAGAAAACCCAATTTGAAAAAATCACCCGTACCCAACTCAAAAAAATCAAAGGTGGAGGTACCGTCATGAAAACAATGCGCTCCTGCGGCCCCAGCTGCACAACCGCAGAAAACGTCCTGTTTTGTTTCGAACAGGGCTGCGGTTGCTACGGCACCTACTGTGCATTTAACTAAAACCAGGAAAATATACCGGCTTATCTCCCCGTATCAATTCCTGCCCCTTCTTTTATAACCCCCTTTTTAACCTCCCAAAACAATAAGTATGAAAAAAATATCCACATTCAAATCCTTGTCCCGCAAGGACCTCACTGCTATTAAAGGTGGCGGTAACATCATGAAACTGAGAAGCTCCTGCGGCCCCAACTGTAAGAATTCCAACAAATGCAGCAATATGGAAGGCTGTTTCTGCGACGGCGAATTCTGCGGATTTCTCTAACCTCATCCCTCATTGGCATACCGGCTACACCCGGTATGCCTTCTCCCATATTAAAGCCCCCCTTAGTCATAAGATCATCATAAACCCGGCTTTAACGAAATTTTTATACCCACCCCTCCAACCACGGATCACCCCTGCCTCCATGATAACCAATACGCCGGGTATAGCTACTTATGCTAATGTATCCCCGGCACGCCTAACGCTCCCCAAACGCTTGGATGGCTCAAAGAAAAGGGGTATCTTTGCACACTCTCCCATTAAATTCCCAATTTCATAAGTTATTGAAAATCAGCATGCATTTAGGCAGGCTGAGCGCCTATGCTTATACAGTTACCGGTCACCCACGCCCGCTCATTAGTAAAGCGGAAAAATACGGCAGACAGGACCATAAGAATGATCAAAAGCGCAATTAATCTTAGGTTAATATATTCTAATAATTAATAATTAAACACATGGACCGGCTAAAACTGAAACTACAGGAATATTATCAGCGGCGCCAGCAAGTGGAGCTGCGGGAAAAGACCAGCAGAGGAAATACTGCGCAGGAGGAAGTGCTGGATATGGAAAATGATATACTCTCCCAGTTTGGATTACCAGCCTCCAAGCGGTTTGTACAGATCCTCCATGATTTTGTCAACCACAGCCAGGTCAATGATCAACTGCTAGACTATGTCAGCAAAAAATTGCGCGCTGCTGCACGCAAATACCTGCTGTCACCCGTCGTATCAGATGTAGACCTGCTCAACCAGGCAGTAGAAACAAAACGTAGCCCGTACGACCTGCTCCCCGAACTGGGATACAACGTACACGAATACGCCGTCTTCCTCGTAGGTGAACTGCTCTATAAAAGAAATATGAGCGCCTCCGATATCCTCGACGAACTGAAAAAAGCACAACACTTTAACAGCTGGGACGATATCACCGTCATCAATGGCATACATAACTATACCACCCACGAACTATACGCCCAGCTCAAAAAACAGGAACTGCGTTTCGTAGACGACTTCGTCCAATTCAACCACCGCCAGCAAAACACGAAAGTCACCAACAAACGCACCATCCCGGCCATCGAAGGATATCAACCAAACTACAAGACCATCACCAAAGTACAGGTCGAAGATATCATGTTCGATGACCAAACAACACCTAGCCTCATCGGTAAAGTCAGAACCAATGGACGCCTCACCCGTATCACCATCGGCCTCGAATTCTCCGAACTCAATCAGATACTTATGAGCAGCGGCGAACTGGGAATAGAGATCAGCAACAATATCAAAAAACGACTGACCAAACAGCCCTCCGCCACCGCTCCAACAGTCATCGATATACGTAGCGAATACGGACAGGTGCTCAAACTCGACAACGTATACCTCGAAGTATACAAACCTCAACACAGAGAAGGACAGAAATGGGTGGAAGACAAAGACAACTTCTACTTCGTAGATAAAATATTGTCTAAAAAAGAATTCGACAAAAAAAGCAAAGAAGAAGAAGTAAAACAGAAAATACAGGAATGCCTCGAACTCATAGGTGGCTCCTTCGTATACTACCAACGCCTCAGACGCCTCGGTATCACCGACGAAGAAGCTAAACTTCGCGCAGGCCTCCAGGATGAACTGCTGTTCAAATTGTCCGGATTCCTCAATAAACTAAAAGACTAACATTTTTCCCGCTCTGAACATCAAGGGCGGCTTCCATCTCAAAACGGAAGCCGCCCTTTCCTTTTACATCGCCCCAATTTAATAATGGCTTAACATCACCACCCTATCTTTGCCCTCACGCTGGGGATAGCAACAATACCTGATGGAAGATTTTTCTCACCTCGATATACTGATCACTAAATGGCTGAATGAGGGCGACCTGCATTTCAAAGCCGTATTCGATCATTGTTACCCTCGCATACTCCAATATGCCACAGCATTCATCTCCGATCAACTACTACGCGAAGAACTAGCCATGAACGTCCTCCTCAAAATATGGCGCCTCAAAGAAAAGATCAATCACCTCGATGACCTCAACAACTACTTCTTCATCATGATGCGCAATGAAGTGATCAGCCACCTCCGCAAAAAGAAACATGATACCATACCCACACTCCCCGATAACGTATCAAACACTATATCCCATCAGCAGCTATAAAGAAAGTGGCGACATGAAATTATCCTTCGCAGCTTCGCTGAATGAAAAAATACAGGCACAGTTCTGTATCGCTAATGCTATCAGCACAGATCAGAAAGCACAGATATATCTGAACAGACCTGCCATCACCGCCGCAAAAGGAGAGGAGATCGCCATCGAACGTTTTATCATCCGCGAACTGCGCAACTATCCGCATATCGCCGATGCCATCAGCGTACAACAAGGCCAGCTGGCAACACTGCCTGCTCCTTTTAATAAAATGTTCATCAATGGCTGCAACGGCAAACGTAGCGGAGATATATTCATCATCACCGCACCTACCTCCCCGTAGCGATCACAGACATCGCACCCACCTTAGCCGCATTCCCGCAAATACAAATGCCCTCCGGCAGCATCGGACAACCCATCACAGAGGTATTAACGAATCATTGACAGGCATACCCAATCCATAGGGAGAAAAGCGCCGTATATGATGATATGCGAGCGTTACGTACGATCATATACTTGTTAAGTGCTGCCAGTTGGGGAATCGCTCATCACGCCGCCGCCCAGTCTATTGACTGGCAACAATTTGATGCCACCGCTTTCAACAAAGCTCGCCAGGAGAACAAACCAGTCATACTAGACCTGGGTGCCTCCTGGTGCCACTGGTGCCACGTAATGGATGAAAAAACATACGGCAACACTACCGTCATCAACTACCTCGCCGATCATTACATCACCATACGTTCCAATCAGGACAAACGTCCGGACCTCTACGCCCGCTATAAAGACTATGGCTGGCCCGCTACCATCATCTTCAACAGCAATGGAGAAGAACTGACCAAAGAAGCCGGATACATGGAGCCAGATACATTCCTCACATTGCTAAAACGCTACAACGGCAATAGCAAACCTGCCATCCGCGCAGACCATTCGCCCGTAACCGCGCAAAAAGGAGTGTGGTCACCCCAGATAGCCCAGTACATCCGCAACGACTTCTTCGAATACCTCGACAAAGAACTCGGCGGCTATGACATGGAACAAAAATTCCTCGATTACGATGGTATCGCATTCGCCCTCACACAAAGGAATACCGACCCGACACTCAAAAAATGGCTGGATCGCTCCATCAAAGCATCCTACCAGCTAAACGATCCCGTTTGGGGCGGCGTTTGCCAGTACTCCAGCAACTACGACTGGCAACATCCGCACTACGAAAAGATATTAGGCATTCAAGCACGGTATATCAAAATATATAGCCGGTATTATCTCGCCACCGGCGATACCTCCGCACGCCGGCATGCACAGCGTATCATCGCCTACCTGGACACTTTCTTTAAAAGTAAAAATGCACTCTATTACAATTCACAAGATGCCGACCTCATAGCTGGCATACACGCCGGAGAATACTTCGCATTAAATGACCAGCAAAGACGGGCACAAGGTATACCTCGTATAGACAGCGCCTGCTACACCCGCGAAAATGCACAGGTAGCCGAAGCCATGGTATACTATTGGGCAGCAACCGGCGAACAACAATACCTCGACCGCGCGCAACAGATATTGCAAACCATCGTTCAGCAATATCGCCAGGCTGATAGCAGCTATTCACACGACCTGTTCCCCGCCGGAGCTCCGGCACTAGCAGATCAACTCTACCTCTGTCAGGCACTGCTGCAACACTATAATGCCAGCGGCAACACCGCCAACCTGCAAATAGCAAAGGATATCATGCAGTATATCCTCCGCCATTTCAAACGACCCGCAGGTGGCTACAACAGCTTCGCCGGCAACGACCCGCTACTCAAAGCAATACCCGTACTGAGCGAAAATATCGATCTGTGCCGGCTGCTCAACAAGCTGTCATACTATGGAGAACCGTCATTCAAAATAGCCGCCGGCAACATATTGGCATACATCATATCACCAACCGTACTAAAAGGAATTATAGCGGAACCAGGCATTCTAATGGCACAAACTGAACTCCGTCTGCCACCAAAACAAAACAAGATGGCCATACGTACTGCGTGGGCACAGCCGGCTGACTACTTCGTAGTTACATGGGACAAATAGCCGGCTGTAATAGGGGGACAAATAAAAACCCGGAAGTAACAACTTCCGGGTTCATTTTTTATAGCAGACAACAACGGTACTTAATTAGCCAAAGCAGGATCATTCAACTCCTTCACCGGCGACAACGCCTTCTCAATAGCCTGCTGCAAATCCGCTTTGATATCGTCTATATGCTCCAGCCCCAGCGAAATACGCAACAACCCGGGCTCTACACCCGCCGCCCGCTGCTCCGCCTCCGACAACTGCTGATGGGTAGTCGTCGCAGGATGGATGATCAGCGTACGCGCATCTCCCACATTAGCCAGGTGATATAACAACTCCAGCGAAGCGATAAGACGGTCAGCCACTTCCTTACCCCCCTTCACCTTAAACGATAACACACCACCAAAACCATGCTGCAGATAACGCTTCGCCAAC
Source organism: Chitinophaga pendula (assembly GCF_020386615.1). Classification (NCBI taxonomy): domain Bacteria; kingdom Pseudomonadati; phylum Bacteroidota; class Chitinophagia; order Chitinophagales; family Chitinophagaceae; genus Chitinophaga; species Chitinophaga pendula. Next base: position 4,138,014 of record NZ_CP077769.1, on the reverse strand, counting down.
GCATGATAACGGTTGTCCGGCAAACCGGGATAGTTCACATACTCAATCTCCGGATGCTGCTGCAACCACTGCGCTAACGCCAACGCATTGTCCGTAGTACGCTGCACCCGCAGCGATAACGTCTCCAGCCCCTGTAAGAACAGGAACGCATTCTGCGGCCCCAGCGCCGGCCCTATACTGCGTAAACCCGTCACCCTCGCCCGGATAATATAAGCGATATTGCCAAATGGACTGGCTGCGCCGAAAGTCTCCCAGAAATTCAACCCGTGATAAGCTTCATCCGGCTCAGAGAACTGCGAAAACTTACCATTCCCCCAGTTATAATTACCACCGTCCACAATCACCCCGCCAATACTGGTGCCATGACCGCCTATCCACTTGGTAGCAGCCTCCACCACCACATTGGCACCGTGCTCAATAGGACGCGCCAAATAACCGGCAGCCCCGAATGTATTATCCACCACCAACGGCAGATCATGCTTACGCGCAATCGCCGACAACTTCTCAAAATCAGGGATTGCAAATCCCGGATTGCCGATCGTCTCCACATACAACGCCTTCGTATTGGCGTCTATCAACCGCTCAAAACTCTCCGGCTCATCCAGGTTGGCAAACCTCGCCTCTACGCCTATACGTTTAAAACTAACCTTGAACTGATTATAAGTCCCCCCATACAGATATGAGGAGGTCACAAAATTGTCGCCTGGCAGCAAAATGTTATGCAACGCAATAAACTGCGCCGCCTGCCCGCTGGCCACCGCCAACGCTCCCACACCGCCTTCCAGCGCCGCAACCCGTTTCTCAAACACATCCGTAGTAGGATTCATAATACGGGTGTAAATATTCCCGAACTGCTTAAGCTGGAACAGGTCCGCTGCATGCTCCGCACTGTCAAACGTATACGACGTAGTCTGATAAATAGGCACCGCAGCAGACTTAGTCACCGGATCCGGCTGATAACCGGCATGTACTTGCAAAGTTTCGAACTTCCATTGTTTAGACATAAATAGCAGTTTTTTATGGTTTGAGAAAACAATTTGATCCTCCCGTACCCACACTGTCACACACACACAATCCCCCTCCGCGTCAGCCGGAAATGGAATACAACAGGTGCAAATGATGGTGGGAATACTTGATAGTTAATACCCTACAAATATAGTAGGGTATTTAGTAATTCCAAAAAAAGAATGCCTGCGGATAGTATTATTTTATAGAATAGATGTGCTCCAGTAAGTATTGATAGGGGGCATACATATGATGTATAAAGATATTTTTACCGTCAAATGGATAACGCTCATGATAGCCGGCTACCGGGTAAAGGATCACCGGTGTACCAGCCGTCGCATAATGATGACTGCTCACAAATGGCGGCATCTCATATTGTGGTATCACCTTTTTCACACGCTTATACAGCATCTTACCCAGGTATTTCTGCATACGGCGGCTAGCACGCTTACTCGACCGGTCCAGGTTACCGTAAACATGCCCCAATACCAGCCGTACAAAGAATGGCTGCGCACGCAACATCCCCTTTACATTCATAAAGGCATTGATATGATTGAAATCCCGCGTCGTCTGTATCGAAAATGGCGTCTCCGGTACCCAATCCCGTGCATTCACCACCCGAAAAGCCCAGCCCTCCCTCGTCAGGTAATCAAAGTCATTGGCATAATACTGATTACCTGGCTTCGGAGCAGCACTGCAATAAGTCTTAAATACAATATCCTTCGGAAAAGATGGATCATCAATATAAGCCAGGTAAGAGCGTAATAAATAACTGATCGCCCCTCCCTGACTGTGACCGGTGATAATAAACGCCCGGCTCCCTCGCCGGTAACAGTCCTTGATATGCTGCACGATATCAGTAGCCATACTCGCCAGCCCTAACACCCACCCCGCATGCACATAAGCACTGCTATCCTGTGCCAGCCGGTAACGGAAACTGCTGCTGTCACCAAATACAAGCGTACCACTGGCAGGAATCATACCGGCATAAAAATTCTCCATCCACGAATTAGCTTGACCTACCGTACCGCGCACACTGATGATCACCACCCCGTCCTCCCGTGTCCACAGATCCCAACGGTTGAACATAGGCGTAGCCTTAGACCGGTAAAGTAATCGATAGCCCGCCGGAGGTGGCGCAATCTTAGCCGTCCAGGGCGTATCAGCATGCAAAAATGCCAACTTCAGCACATCCTGGTATTCCAAAGGATCAAATCCGGCCTTCAGCGGCTGCGACAAAACAGGAGAGGTGCTCAGCAGAAATAATGGGAGTAAAAAAGCAAATAGGATCTTATTCATAGCACCTTAAAAATAATGAAATACTCGTATGATATCCATAGCTGAACAGATTGCAAGGGATATTGTTTATTTTCGATCATACAAACGTTATGGTAAAACCCCCATTTCAAACATCAAAACAACCACCAATGTCAGCATACAGTATACCACCACAGACACGCATCGGCCATGTACACCTGAAAGTAGCAGACCTCCAGCGATCCCTCGACTTCTATTGCGGACTCCTGGGCTTTGAGATCATCCAGCATTATGGTGCCGACGCCGCATTTATCTCCGCAGGGGGCTATCACCACCACATCGGCCTGAACACCTGGCAGAGCAAAGGCGCCGCCCCCGCACCCACACATGCACCGGGCCTCTATCATACCGCCATCGTATACCCCTCCAGGAAAGACCTGGCACTCATCTATAAAAGATTACGCAACGCAGCATATCCTTTCACCGGGTTTGCAGACCATGGCGTCTCCGAAGCACTCTACCTCGACGATCCCGATGGCAATGGCGTAGAACTATATTGGGACCGCCCCCGTGAACAATGGCCGCTGGATGCTGATGGCAAAATCACCATGTACACCCGCCGACTCAATATCACCGAACTACTACAGGAACTCGACCCTGTAACAGAATAAATAAAAAAAAGCCCGGTCCTAAAGACCGGGCTTCGTGTACACAGCACTGTGATTTTCCTGATTACAATAACTTCGCTGCCGCATCCTCCCAATGCAACACCCGCTCATAGCCTTCAATATGCACGTTATGATGACCCGTGTACAATAAAGGCCGACCCTTGAAATGCGCAAAGTTACGGGTCAGATCGTCTATCATAATATCCGTCTGCACCACACTCTTATCCCCGCAAAGACAATATTGACGCCATTCCAGGAAAGGAAAAAACTCCTGCAACCAATCATACTTATCCCGCAGGGAATTTGGAAACTCCATAGCTGCAGATACAATAAATACCTTGTACTTCTGGTTCAACTCCTTGATCACCCGCTGGGCATTAGGAAAAATAGCCAGGTCCCGGAAAAATCCCGGGGTGTTGAGATAACCCCTGATCACACCCTTCTGGTCCACAGGAAGGGCATCCTCCAAAGTCCTTCCATGCAACTCATCCTCGGAAAACAGTCGCCCGTAATCCCGGTAATACCACTCCCGTGCCTTGGTGATAGGATCTGCGATAGTCTCGTCCATGTCTATGGCAATAGACAGCTTTTGATCTTTCATTGCTCGGATTATTTAGATTAATACGTTGCTTCCACATGCCCTACACTACCGCCGGCAGTCATACCCTCTGCTACCACCCGGAAGTGTTTGGAGAAATCATTGTTGTAGAACTGTATCTTGGCCGTGTTAGTAATAGTATCGATCTGCACATGCGCATTCCAATACAGCGTAAGACGCTTGTCAGGTAATGCATGTACCTCTTTCCGTACCGCATAGTCAGGAGAATAAAACTCCTTGGCCAGGGCATAACCGGCCTTCTTATAAAGCTCAAAACCACGGATCGTAGCATCGCCGCCTTCTCCGCCTCGCTTAGTATACACCGCGATCGCACCATTAGCGCCTCCACCAAAACCTCCCATAAAAGGCGGACGGAATACCTTGATCATCGCCACATCAGATACCGGAATAGTACTCAACATATCCGTCTCTACCCGCATCTCATTCAGGTACAACGTAGGCGCACCCCCCCGCCAGCTAAGATTAGGACTGCTCAGGTTACCCGTAATGTTCAGACCGGCCACCTTGGATTGCAGGTACTGGAAGATGTTGAAAGCAGTAGGATTCTCCTTCGTCAGGTCAAAAGTATAACCATCACCGCCGGAAAACAACCCGCTGGTATATTTCTTATCAATACTTTCTGCTGGCTTAGGCTTACGGTCAATAATATTCACCTCCTTCAGGAATACCGTACGGCTGTTGATCGCACGGTTCACCCGGTTACCATCTGATACCGCCGTTAGGAAAGACTTCAGCAGACTGGCATCCACCGGCGGCGGTACCCGCATAGGGTAGGGGAGCTTCACCGGCGCCCGGTTGTCGAAAAAGTGCGCATTGAACTTTACACTCACATCCTTCCAGCGCTTATCCTTGTCATTACCCTGGTAATAGATCAACGCCGTATCTACAAACGCCAGGTTGGGAATATTGAAATCCCCCGCCACATCAGTAGGTGCAGACGCAAAGGTAGTAGAGCTGTCGATCGGCTGCTTGATCAGCAGATCTACCTTACCATTCGCCAGCGGATACCGCCCGTTGTTGGTAAAAGCAGTCCCCTTCAACACAATCCCCTGCTCGTAAGAAAATGGCAACCCCGGATAGTCGTTCGCCAATATCTTCTTCCAACTGAATCGTCTCCACCCATTGGTCAGCATCACCAGGTCCAACGCATTCGAACGGGCCGCCGCCGAATCCCCGAAATACCACGCCGGATTATGCACATACCCCTTGATGTCAGAGGTCAGCAACAGGCTGGAAACAATATTGTTCTGGTTCTGTATATTCTTCGGCACCTGGTCCGCATCCGTAACGGATACGGATACACTCGCACGCATACTGTCCGGCAGCTGCAGCGTCACTATGTTTTTCGCACGTTCCTCATTGTCGATCTGCTGAGCCTCCAGCGTCATAGTAAGCAGATCATTCTGCCGCACAAATGCCAACCGCTCAGACAACGGCAACCCATTGCTGCCAAACAGCGTGATCTGTAAAATACCCGAAGGCAGCATATTCGTAGGAATAAAACCACTGATCTTCCCCTCAGATGCATTCAACCTCGCCTTATACACCAGCTGATTGGTCATCTGCGCAACGATCAGCAGGTTATTGTTGGCAGTATCTTCCGGATGAGCCATCACAGCCTGGTAGAAGATACGGCTACCCTTGTTGTATACTTTCAAGCTAGCACCCGTCGTCATAACCGCCGGCAACGGCACCGTCTTACGACCGCCATTAGCTGCCTGTACAATAGCCTGGTAGGTCTCACCAGGCGCCGGCGTAAACTCCAGGCTGCCCATACCGTCATGCAGCGTGATCAGCTTGCCAATCTGTTTACCCTTACTGCTCTCTACCACACCGGCGATATCCACCGGATAACCGTCGGGTGCCGTCGCTTTAAAGGCCACCACATTACCAGCATCAGCGATCAACTGACCCCCCTCCGGGAAAAACTGTATAGCAAAGTCTTTATGCTGCGCCGTATCCACCGGCGTTGCAGCCGCATTCTTTTTCGTCTGATCCAATATCTCGATATCCCGGTAGTAAAGATACTCCGGGTCAAAATTCAGCATCCATGATGTATAGGCACGCAAACGATATACACCTGCCTTCAGCGTTTCCGGTATCTCAAAATCACCGGCAGATGTACCGGCATACACATCCGTCATCTTTTTCTGTACAATATTGCCGCTCTTATCCAGCAACTCCACATACATCGTACGCGCCTGCAACGCCATAAGGTTATCCAGCGTCACATAGCCCTTGAACCAGATCGTCTCACCGGCAGCATAATAATCCTTGTCTAGGTGCAGATACACCTTCTCCTGGGGATACTTCTTACCAAATTGTTCCAGTGCTTTTACAATCTTATCTGTCCAGTCTTCTACAGGAGCGTAAGAGAAAGCCCCTGTCAATACAAGTAGGAGGGAAGGGATGAGCCATTGCAGGCGTTTTCTGTTGAGCAATCGTTGCTGAGGCATGCAATAATTTTTTACAATAATAAGATCAAAATCCGTGCTTTACAATTCTGAACCTGTAAGGATACGCTATGTTAGGGACTAATCCGGCGCCCCTCGCAGGTTTTAAGAAAAATTTAAGACTCCGCCAGAAAGGTTTTAATAGAAATTATGTCGCTATTTCGTGGTACAATGCAAAGGATGTCTTTCTTTTGCAGCAGCAACTAAATCAATAACATTGTCGAAAAAGCGATTAGTGATAGCAGGTGGCGGCGCAGCAGGTTTCTTCTGTGCCGTCAATGCGGCCAGGCTCAGCCCCGGCCTCGAAGTGATCATCCTGGAGAAAACAGGTAAACTGCTCTCCAAAGTAAAAGTGTCCGGCGGCGGACGGTGTAATGTCACCCACGCCGCCCCCAATATACCCTATATGCTGAAACGGTATCCCCGTGGACAAAACTTCCTCAAAAAAGCATTCGGACACTTCTTCGTACCAGATACCATCGCCTGGTTCGCAGAAAGAGGTGTGACACTCAAAGCAGAAGACGATGGCCGCATGTTCCCCGTTACCGACAACTCACAGACCATCATCGATTGCCTGCTGCGCGAAGCCGATAAATACCGCGTACGCATAGAAACCCAACAGGAAGTAGAGAGCATTACCCGCCAGGATAATCGCTGGCGTATCACCTTACAACAGGGCAAAACCCTGCATGCCGACTTCGCCTGCATCGCCGCTGGCGGATACGCCCAGGCCGCCAAATTCGACTGGCTCAAAGCCGTAGGACACAGCATCGCCTCACCAGTACCGTCCCTGTTCACCTTCAATATACCCAAACATCCCATCACCAGCCTCATGGGCGTAAGCGTCCCCGATGCACAGGTGAAGATAGCGGGCACTAAACTGATGGAACAGGGCCCCGTACTCATCACCCACTGGGGACTCAGCGGCCCGGCCGTACTACGCCTGTCCGCCTGGGGCGCCCGCCAGCTGCACGACATACAATACCGCTTTCAGGTACAGGTCAATTGGATACCTTCCTATAACGAAAACTCCCTGCGCGAAGAGATACAACAACTGCGTTTCGCCTTAGGCGGACAAAAAATCCATCACCGAAATCCCTTCTCCCTCCCACAACGCCTCTGGACATTCCTCCTCCAACAAGCCGGCATAGGAGAAGAACTACGCTGGGCAGATCTCCCGGCCAAAGAACAAAACCTCCTCATCCGCCAACTGGCAGCCATGGAACTGTCCGTCAGCGGAAAAACCACCTTCAAGGAAGAGTTTGTAACCAGCGGTGGCATCCAACTCACCGAAATAGAACCCAATACCATGGAAAGCAGGATCGCCACAGACTTATTCTTCGCGGGCGAAGTAATGGATGTCGATGGCGTCACCGGTGGCTTCAACTTCCAGCATGCCTGGACCAGCGGCTGGATCGCCGCCAACACCATCGCCGGCCGCTGCCAATAAAAATGCCGGCTCGATCAACGGCCGGCACTTAAATATACATGAACATTTACCTGGAAACAGCTATCTAGTATGCCCCTGCACACCGTGCGACGGCATATCGATCGCCACGCCCAAACCTTGCGCCACACCCATTCCGAGTTGTATGTCGGCACGGAAGAAATGACATAACTGACGCTGGATGATCTGATCCTGCTTAGGTCCCGTAATACCACGCATAGAAGCAACGATATTGTGGATCGTATGCTGCTTATCCTCCGGTGTCAACAGTCGGAACAGGTTGCCTGGCTGCGTATAGTGATCATCCTCCCCGGCAGCATTACGGTCGTACCAGTCAGCATACAGGCCGTCCAGCGCTTGCCCGGGTGCCTGGTAAGCAATATCAGGTGTAATATCACCAAAGCTGTTCGGGAAATAATTAGGCTGATCCTCACCGTTATCATCTAACCGCATAGCCCCGTCCCGCTCATAATTATTAACTGCATACGGACACCTGTTCACCGGCAGCTGCTCATAATTCACCCCCAACCGGTAACGGTGCGCATCCGGATAGGAGAGCAGACGCCCTTGCAACATCTTGTCCGGAGAATAACCAATACCGGCCACCACATGCGAGGGCGCAAAAGCAGACTGTTCCACATGCGCAAAGTAATTCCGCGGAATCTCATTCAACTCCAGTACACCTACATCGATCAATGGATAATCAGCATGCGGCCACACCTTCGTCAGGTCAAACGGATTCCAGCGATAGGTCTTCGCCTCCGCTTCCGGCATGATCTGCACACGCATCGCCCAACGTGGGAATTCACCGTTGTCAATCGCTTCCACCAAATCGCGTTGCGCATGATCCAGGTCCTGCGACTTCATCGCCGCCGCCTCCGCATCCGTGAAGTTCTTAATGCCTTGTAAAGTCTTGAAATGAAACTTTACATAGAAACGCTCATTTTTGTCGTTGATAAATGAAAATGTATGACTGCCAAATCCGTGCATATGCCGGTAACTGGCAGGTGTACCTCGATCAGTCATCAATAGCACCACCTGGTGCAGACTCTCCGGGTTCAGACTCCAGAAATCCCATACCATCGTCGGACTCTTCGTATTCGTACGTGGATCACGCTTCTGCGTGTGAATAAAATCACTGAACTTCTTCGGATCCTTGATAAAGAAAATAGGCGTATTGTTTCCCACCAGGTCCCAGTTACCGTCTTCCGTATAAAACTTAACCGCAAACCCCCGTGGGTCACGCTCACTGTCAGCAGAACCCTTCTCGCCGCCTACCGTCGAAAAACGCAGAAACACCCTCGTCTGCTTACCAATAGTATCAAATATTTTCGCTTTAGTGTAGGAACTGATATCATGCGTAACAGTAAAAGTACCATAGGCGCCAGAGCCCTTGGCGTGCACAACCCGCTCAGGAATACGCTCCCGGTTGAAGTGGGCCATCTTTTCATGAAGAATGACATCCTGTAACAGAATAGGTCCCCTTGGCCCGGCCGTCATAGAGTTTTCATGCTCAAAGTAAGGAATGCCGGATGCCGTGGTCAGTTTTTTCATTTCAGCCATAAGATCTTTTTAAAGGAGTGAAAAAAGTTGCGTATACTAAAACACCGGTGCACACAGTGTCTCGTTGGCAGCTATTTGTTACCTCAAAAGTAGCGACCTTATGGATATAGATCGAAACAATAATTTTTATAACGACATAGATAATATTTATGATCAGCTATCAAGTAGCTGCAGATAATGGATACCGGGTTCGTACTCCTCCTCCAAAGCATCCAGCAGCCGCTGAAAATGAGTAGGTTCATTGAGAAAGTCCACTTTCGTAGTGTCTACCATCAGCGTACGCACCGGGTGTTGCCGGATATACTGCATATACATCTCGTGCACAGTACCCAGGTACTTGTCCTCTATCTTCTGCTCATAACTACGGTTACGCTTACGGATATTTTCCTGCAAACGACTCACCGGTGCATTCAGGAAGATCAGCAGATCCGGCTGTAACAATTGAGGGTTGATAATGTCAAATAACTTCTGATACAGCGAGTATTCATCAGCTGCCAGGTTCATCTTGGCAAAAAGAAGACTCTTCACAAAGAGATAGTCCGAAATGACCAGCTCCCGGAACAGGTCCTGGGTCTGCAACATATCTTTGAGCTGCTTGTACCGCTCCGCCATGAAGAACAGTTCTACCGGGAATGCATATTGTTTGGGCTTGGCATAGAATTTCGCCAGGAAAGGGTTGTCCGCAAACTCTTCCAGTATCAGCCTGGCATTGAAATGACCCGCCAGCCGGTTGGCTAGGGTCGTCTTACCAGCACCTATGTTCCCTTCTATCGTAATGAACTTATACTTCATGAATGTCCTTTTAATGTACTGCAATGGCAAAAGCCCCGCCTGGTATAGTGGATGCAGCGGCAGGATGCCAGGTAGTCAACAAATTGTTTTGAGTAATGATCTAATGTGCCTGTATATCCAGTTTTTTGGCGGGCAGCTCATCAGGACACTGCGCCAGCAAAGTGGTGATATCCTCCTGTAGTACCGGGTGTACCCAATGTGGTATGATCTCCTGTAAAGGCACCAGTACAAACTGGCGTGCCGCCATCCTCGGATGAGGGACCTTCAGCTCCGGCAGATCAATCACCTCCTGGTTGAAAAATATCATATCAATGTCGATCACCCGGGCCCCCCACTTCTGACGACGGATGCGGCCGATTTCGGTTTCTATTTCCAATAACGTGCGTAACAGAGGCAAAGCATCCAGTGAGGTCTCCACCTCCAGGGCCTGGTTGAGATAGTCGGGCTGCTGTACATTGCCCCAGGGAGCCGTCTCATACAGGGCAGAAGTTTTCACTACCTTACCCGCTATGCGGTCTATCCGCGATACCGCCTCCTGTAAGTTGGCGACACGATCGCCCAGGTTGCCACCTATAAGTAATATTGCTGTGTTCATGTATATTAGCCCCGCAAAAGTAGCCATATTCCTTATTTTTGACTATAGCATTAACAGCATTATTTTTGCAGACGGTACCATCCTCAAGCCTGGCACCTATTTTGAATCGGATTTAGTAATCATCAATAATCATTATGCGCAGTTTTTTTAAGATCTTTTTTGCGTCATTACTCGCATTCATTGTTTTTATGGTCATCGGTGTACTCGTTATCGGCGGTATTATCGCAGGTATGGTCGGCAAAGCCCTGGCCCCAGAAACCGTCACCGTTTCCCCCAATAGCGTATTGGTAATAGAAACCGGACAGTATTATAACGAACAAGCTACCCAAGACCCCGTAGCTGCCCTCACCAAACGTGGACCGGTATCAACACCCGGACTGCATGATGTGGTAGAACTGATACGGCAGGCCGCCAAAGATGATAATATTAAAGGTATCTATATAAAAGGTAGCGATAACCCCAACGGCTTCGCTACCACCGAAGAAGTACGCAACGCCCTGATCAACTTCAAACGCTCCGGCAAATTCATCTACGGCTACGCCGAATACATGAGCCAGAAAGGCTACTACCTAGCCTCCGCAGCCGATAAGATATATCTGCACCCCAAAGGAGGACTGGATTTCAACGGCTTCGCCATGAACATGATGTACCTCAAAGGTGCATTGGAAAAACTGGAAATAGAACCGCAGGTCATCTTCGATGGTAAATTTAAAAGCGCCACCGAACCCCTGCGCGAAAAACAAATGACTGATGCCAACCGCGTACAAACCACCCAATTCCTCTCCGAACTCTATGGCATATTCCTCGAACAAATAGGCCGCAACCGTAAGATCGATACCGCCTCCTTGCATCGATACGCCAACGAAGGCCTCATCCAGCAACCGGAAGATGCCCTGAAATATAAACTGGTAGATGGCCTTAAATACGATGACCAGGTAATGGACGAACTACGTACCCGCCTCGGCCTCAAAAAAGAAGATAACATCAACTTCATCACCATGGGCCAGTACGGCAGCGCCGAAAGCCCCTACAAAGAAGTCGATGGTAACAATAAAATAGCCGTAGTATACGCTGCCGGCAACATAGTAGGCGGCGACAGCGAAGCAGACAACGTCATCAGCGGTGAAGCCTTCCTCAAACATATCCGTAAAGTACGCCTGGACAAATCAGTAAAAGCCATCGTCTTCCGCGTCAACTCCGGCGGCGGTAGCGCCCTCGCTTCCGAAACCATCTGGCGCGAACTCGAACTGGCTAAAAAAGATAAACCAGTAGTAGTATCCATGGGAGACTACGCCGCTTCCGGCGGATACTATATCTCCTGCATGGCAGATTCCGTATTCGCACAACCCAACACCCTGACCGGCTCCATCGGCGTATTCGCCGTACTGCCCAACTTCCAGGGTTTCCTCAATAATAAACTGGGCATCACCTTTGATGGCGTGAAAACTGCACAATACGCAGATATGGGCAACGTAACCCGGCCACTCACACCGGCCGAACGCCAGATGATTCAAGCCTCCATCGATAGCACCTACGCTACCTTCAAATCCAGAGTGGTAGCAGGGCGCAAACTGTCTCCGGATGTAGTAGACAGCATCGCACAAGGTCGCGTATGGAGCGGCGTACAGGCAAAACGCCTCGGATTGGTAGACCGCATCGGTGGCCTCGACGATGCCATCACCAGCGCCGCCAAACTCGCCGGCATCAAAGACTACCGCCTGCGCCAATACCCCGAAGCACAAAACCCGATCAACAAGCTGATGAAAACCGTTAGCGGCGACGCCAGCACCAGCCTGATCAAACGCGAACTCGGACAGAACTTCACCATCTACCAACAGCTTAAACGCCTCCGGGAGATGACAGGTTCCGTGCAAGCCGCCCTTCCTTTTGATATGCAGATTAGATAAAAGAAACGTATCTTCCATGACCGTTTGACTTTATATCTTCCACCTCTTTTTTAACAACCCGCTGACATTCAGCGGGTTTTTTTATTATGGAAATGCCCAAAACGTTAGTAGCTTTACGCCAATTTTTTTAAAGGACGAGTATGTCAGATGTGCGATACAGCCAGTGGAAGGCAATGATGTCAATCACCAAAGCCAGCCTGCAGGCAATGTTCCGTAGCCCTTCGGCAGTAGTTTTCAGCCTGGGATTTCCATTAGTATTCATTTTAGTATTCGGATTTGTAGGCGACAGAGGACTGTCCCTGCGCGTAGGCGTAGATGCCAGCGCCGACACCGCTAACTATATCTACCAGGGCCTGAGCCATATCAAAGGCGTGAAGATGATAAAAGGCCAGACCCCCGCCGAAATGGACGAAGCTCTCATGAAAGGCAACCTGACAGCCGTACTCCGTATCACACCAAGAAAAGATACCAGCTACACCCAAAGCTATGATATCTTCCTGCGCACCTCCAAAGCTGCCGTCGACAAGATCGGCGTCCTGCAATCCATGCTCAGCGAAGTAGTACATCGTGTCGACGATCAGTTTCACCCAAGAACGTCCGTCGCCACCATCCACACACCCGACGTATTGCCCGGCAGGGTATATCGTACCATCGACTTTATACTGCCCGGCCAACTGGGATTCTCCCTGCTGAGCGCAGCCGTCTTCGGTACCGCCTTCCTATTCTTCAGCCTCCGGCAGACACTGGTGCTGAAACGTTTCTTCGCCACCCCCGTAAAACGTAGCTATATCATCCTCGGTGAAGCACTCAGTCGCCTCGTATTCCAGCTGTTCGGCTCCATCGTGATCATCGGCCTCGGACACTTCGCCTTCGGCTTCACACTGATACATGGCCTCGCTACCTTCGCCGAAATGCTGGTACTATGCCTCTTCGGACTGATCGTTTTCATGGGCTTCGGATTCGTCGTAAGCGGCATCGCCAAAAATGAAAGCACCATACCTCCCATCGCCAACATCGTTACCTTGCCACAATTCCTCCTGGCAGGTACCTTCTTCTCTATAGATGTATTCCCCGAATGGCTGCAACCATTCTGCCGCATCCTCCCGCTTACCTATCTCAACGATGCCCTGCGGAAGATCGCCTTCGAAGGACTGCATATATGGAACGTAGGACTGGAACTGGGCGTACTCGCACTGTGGGGGGTAGTCATCTATGCCGTCGCCGTAAAACTTTTCCGCTGGGAATAACCCCCCCCCCCGCCAGCACGTCGCCGCACATCGGAACATAAAAACGGATATGTCATTTTAAATGCCTAAATTATATCCGTGCTTGTTCCCTTAAAATTGCCGGTATGCAAATCTTCCTGTTACTGTTAGGCGCTTTAATAGTATTGTTACTGGGATTGTTCATTTATTCCATGTATCTGCCGGCAGCAGTCAAGGTAGAACGTGTACGGCAACTGTCCGCTACGCCCGAAACCGTTTTCGCCGAATTAGATAATCTCCGCAACTGGCAGCATTGGGAACCCTGGGCCAGCCGCGATCCCCGCGTATCCATCGTCTATGGCGAAAAAGACAGCGGCGAAGGCGCCGGCTACACCTGGAGCAGCCGAAAACCCGGCATGGGAAAAGGAAGCCTCCTCATCACCAGCTCCCGCCCCTACGAATACCTCTCCGTCGACATGCACACCACCCCTCAGGGACTTTCCAAAGTCAGCTTCCGGCTCGAACCAGCCGCCGGCGGTACCCGCGTCACCTGGACCATGATACTCTTCGTCGGTAAAAATCCCGTCTCCCGCCTCATGGGCAGACGATTCGACAAATGGGTAGGCCGAGACTTCGAAAAAGGACTGCAACGCCTTGATACCGCCGTCACCCACCAAGGTTAATCACCCCTCCTCACGTCAATGCCTTATTTATTACCTTTGCCCCTATTTGGAACCATAAGCTCATGCGTATAATAAAACTGTTTTTCATTAGTGCGTTCGTATTCGGAGCACTGATCTTCGGACTATCCCTTCTATTTCCCTCTACCGCAGTAGTAGAACGGGCAGGCACTATTGAAGCCCCCGTAGACTCTGTTTTTGCTGTCATCAACAACCTGCGTACCTGGGAACGCTGGAATCCTTGGCTGGCACCCGATGCCGCCCAACAAGTACAGTATGCACCCAATCCCGCCGGTAAAGATGCCTGGTATACCTGGTCCAATCCACAATACCCCGGCTCACTGGGCAAAACAACCATCATAGAAAGCAACCCGCAAAAAGGAGTATACTACCGCCTGGATTATAAAGGCATGAAAACAACCATCGGTGGCCTGGAGATCAGAGGCACAGAAGATCGCAAAGGCACCGCCATCCGCTGGTACCTCAAAACAGAATTGGGACTCACGCCCTGGTGGAAACTCAGAGGCTTCATGGCAGATCGCATAATGGGCCCACAAATAGAACAAGGTCTCACCAAGCTGAAACAAACCTGCGAAGGACATTAGCAAACAAATAGTCCAAAATGCTAATATTGATGAACGGTAAAGTACGATAGCAAGAATCACTGTAATTTTCTGCGGGGAAAACCCTTAAAAACGAAAACTATATGAAAAAACTCCTGTTCATGCTCACCATGCTGCTGACCACCGGTAGCCTGGCATTTTCTCAGGCGGTAAAAAGCCCTGAAGTAACTGTTGAAGGTAAAAATGTAAAAGTTGTTTACGGACAACCTTCCAAAAGAGGCCGTGTTATCTTCGGCGAACTGGTACCTTATGGCCAGGTGTGGCGCACTGGTGCTAACAAAGCCACGGAGATCACCTTTGCCAAAGACGCTACCTTCGGCGGTAAACCAGTGAAAGCGGGTACCTATTCCCTGTTCACCATTCCTGAAAAAGAAGAGTGGACGATTATCCTCAACAGCGCACTGAAACAATGGGGTGCCTACGATTACGAAAAGATCAAGGATAAAAACGTGCTGGAAGTAAAAGTACCAGCTGCTGCCACTAAAGCAGAAGTAGAGAAATTCACCATCACCCTGCCAGCTAATCAACTGGTACTGGAGTGGGATAAAACCAAAGTAAGCGTACCGGTGAAATAAGTCGCATCGATACCCTTAAATGAAATGTGCTAATGGAGGATGTATCATTCCTGCATTAGCACATTTCATTTAAGGCAGGTGTTAAAATCTGCCTTACCAGCTAGTCGATCAGCCTGTAGAGCGTTTCGTACAACACGTTCGCGTTATACGGTTTGTGTATCAGTTCCGTTACCTCCAGCACCTGTAATCTCTCTTTCACCTCAGGCATCACATCTGCAGTCAGTACTACGATAAAAGCCTGTGGTTGCAGCGATTTGATATAAGGAATGGTGGCATAACCATCCATCTCCGGCATATGCAGGTCCAGGATGATGCCGTCAAAAGGTTGCTGCTCCATCAACACCACAGCCTCCCGACCATTAGCGGCAGTCATAGTATGAGCACCGGTACGTTGTAATTGCTGTACCAGCACCATCGCGTTGATCTGGTTATCTTCCACGATCAGGATACACTGGCCACGCAGCCGCTCTTCCGGCGTATCCGAACGGGTAGGTGCCTGGCTGGATAACGTCGGCTCCGGCAGCGGAAAACGGATGGTAAAGCTGAACGCCGACCCCTTGCCCGGTTCACTTTCTACCTCGATCGTACTGTTATGCAACGCGACCAGTTTTTTGGTGATAGCCAGTCCCAGCCCGGTACCATCATGACGACGGTTACGTTTACCATGTACCTGCACAAAGCTCTCAAATATTTTCTCCTGCATCTCCTTGTCAATACCATCACCGGTATCCTGCACCCGGAAATTGATCGCAGCCTCCTGGTGCAACAGCTCCTGCAAATGTACATCAATGAAAACACCACCTTTTTTGGTGAACTTAATGGCGTTGTTGATCAGGTTACTCATGATCTGGTTCAGACGTACAGGATCGCCGATGATCACCTCCGGCAGATCAGGATCCAACGAAGTATAAAGCCTGATCTGTTTGGCTTTCGCCAATGTCAGGTAATTGCTTTCTATATCTTTTACCAGGTCTTTCAATTGAAAAGGATGATGCTCCAGTTCTATCTTGCCCGCCTCTATCTTACTAAAATCCAGGATGTCGTTGATCAGGCTGAGTAAATGCCCGGCAGCAAACTGCAGGCTATGTACCAATCCCGCATGCTCCGTATCCTCCTCCAGAAGATTGGCAATACCAATGATGCCATTCAGTGGTGTACGGATCTCATGGCTCATCGTAGAAAGGAACTCGCTGCGGGAGCTGGCCGCTTTTTCGGCTGCTTCCTTGGCATGCAACAGCTCCAACTGGGCGATCTTCTGATCAGTAATGTCCATGACGATACCCCGAATATGGGTCAGCTCTTCCTCATGCAATACCGGTTCCCCTATCGTCCTTACCCAGCTTTGTTTACCCTGAAAGGAGATATGTCGCACTTCCAGGTCGAAAGAGCACCGCTCCTGTAAAGTCCTCTCCAGTGCCGCCAGCAGCCGCGGACGATCGTCCGGATGGTAAAACTCAAAGCAGGCATCCAGTGATACCCGATAATCCAAAGGCACTTCCCGTAGTTCATACACCTGTCGGGTCCAGTACATCTCCCCACTTTTTACATTGTATTCCCATCCGCCTATCTTACCGATATTCTGGCTCACCTGCAACAGCTGGTTACTTCTTTCCAGCTCTGCCTTGGTATTTAGTAGCTGCTGCTCATTAAGTTTGCGGAAACTGATATCCTTTATCAGTACCGCCAGACGACGGCTCGTCTCGCCATGTATGAGGCTGGCTTTTAAACGGTACCACCTGTCCGGCTGCCGCATATCAGGATATTCTATCTCCTGTGCAACCCCACTATCCAGTACTTTATCTAACAATTCATTAAAGGTTGGGCCCATCTTGGGTAGGAGAGACAGCACACTTTTCCCCAGTATATCCTTTTTAGGGAAGAATAATACCTCCTCATTCCTGCACCATACTCCCGTAAAGACCTTCTGTTCGTCCAGTTCAAATACGATGTCATCCAGTGACGATACCAGCGCCTCCATATGCATCGCCAGCTGCTCTTGTTGCTGCTCCATACGGGTGCGCTGTTGTTCAAGGCGGTAGGCCGTGATCAGCGAACCATAAGTGGTGAGCAGTGGCGCAAGGAAGTCGGCCAGATCCTGGTCATATCCCCCAGGCCGGTTGGCAATACCCACCATGCCGACCAACTGCTGGTTATAGCGTACCGGCAGCCCCAGAAAACATTTGATTGGTGGTTGACCGGGAGGGATATGCCGGCGGCGGCGCTGACTGGGGTGATTGTTGATGACCGGCTTGTCCTTGCGAAGTACATATCCGAAGAGAGAATCTACGCTGGACAAGATAAAGCGATGATGCTCCTGCTGGTATTGCTGCATGGTCGCATCATTCCAGGAGCGGTTGATCAGGGCATGAGTATGCAGGAAAGGCCTGCCGTTGTCATGGATCTTCACTTCGCCGATAAATCCATATTCACTATCCGTAAGCGCCAGTATCTTGGTCAGGAAGTCGAGAAACACACGATCCGTGCCTTTATAGAGGTTGAAATCTTCGTGCACCTTACACAACACTTCCAACAGGCGGTTCTGACGGATCAGCTGTTGCCGGGTATGTACATCGTCTGTCATATCATAAATGGAGCCGATGACATAGGACGGGATATTATCCGCATCCTTCACCGGTTGTATATGTAATCTTACATGGCAGATGCCCAGTGGGGCAGGCCGGTGTAAGGAAAGATCATGTTGTATGGCCGCATTGCCCTGCGCACACCGGCGTATGACTTCCAGGAAAGTAGTCACCTGATTTGCCGGTAATAGCTGCAACCATCCCTGTTCCAGAGAGTCGGCGGCAGTAAGGCCGGTAAACTGTTCCCAGGCACTATTGACGAAGAAACAATCGCCGGAAAGCTCCGTTTGGAAAACGGCAATGGAAGCCTGCTGCAGTAATACCTTCAGTATGGGGTTATTTTTCTCGTAGGGAACTACGGTGTCAGTAGGTATGATGCTCATGCGACTCTTAGTGATGGGTTGTCCATTTTTGATCATGGAAATGGATTTTAGATGAGGGGAAAAGTAAGCCAGTCCTTACCCGGGGGCCTACATCCATCTGATATCAATGGATAACCGTTGTTTTAAATTTACTGAAATATCGACTACTGTCCCGGCAATAGTGCACAAATGTGCATATCTTTTGCGATATCAGGAGTGCTGAGAATAAAAAAGTTATAAAAGTTGATAAGATTTCAAAAAGGTTCTTAAATTTGCCCACCCCGAAAACCGGCATTCCCCTCGGGATGTAGCGCAGCCCGGTAGCGCGCTTCGTTCGGGACGAAGAGGCCGCTGGTTCGAATCCAGTCATCCCGACAAATCTGCGTTCATCCGAATGCAAAAGCTCGTAAATATCACTATTTACGGGCTTTTTTTATTTTTCTCCTATCAAATTATAACATGTTGTAGCAATTATTCTGAGAACAGATCATTGAACAGTTTAGATTTTTAAGTTTGTTCTTAAAGCTGACGTAATAAATTGATTTACAATCAATGATGTTAGTGAGGCTTGATCTGATCTGGTCCTGTTTAGCATTCAAATTCTGTGCTCATTAAATCATCAGGTACCAAATCAAACTATTCACCTTTAAAATTTAATGAGTATGAGAAACACAGAAACGTACGGATTGCATTTCTTCCTTCGAACAGGAAGAGGAAAAGTCGGCCAAGCGGCCATCTATGCTAAGATCACGGTTAACGGTAAGTCGTCTGAAGTATCCTTAAAGAAACAGATTAGTCCCGCTGACTGGATTCCCAAGGCCGGTCGCGCTAAGCCCCGGACTATAGCACTGAAGCAATTAAATATGTGGTTAGACGAACAACGGGGGAATATTCATGGACATTACGATGATTTAAAAAAGCACAAAAAAGTGGTCTCTTCCGAAATGCTGAAGTTGGCTTATCTCGGGATTACAGGAAAGGAAGAAACACTGCTTAATTTATTTAAGTTTCACAATGATGAAATGAAAAGCGAATTATCTGAAGGTACGCTCAAAAATTACAGAACAACCCAAAGTTATGTTACCGCTTTCCTTAAAGAAAAGTTCAAAAGAGAGGACATTTTTTTAGTGGAACTTAACTATGCTTTTATAAAGCTGTTTCACGTATTCCTACAGAATTTTAAGCCGCCACGAGACTACAAAATGCTCCATAATAACGGAATTATGAAGCACCTGGAGCGACTCAGGAAAATAGGTAAACTAGCTCATAAAATGGAATTTGTGGAAAGGCATCCCTTTGAGCTATTCGAATTGAATCTTCATGAGTTCGACCGGGGCTTCCTGGATGATGTAGAGCTTTATCGTTTGGAAAATACATCTCTAAAAGTTCTGTTTTTTGATTTTTGATTCATGATGTAGTTTGTTTTATCCTTCTTATCTCCCTATTGTAGGTATAATGGAATTACAAGTACGCGGGGCTTTTTCAGGCCCCGCTTTTTTGAATGGCATTTTGGATAGTACTGGCTTTGATGTAAGCATGCATTTAAATTCAGCAAATTTAGGAGAACCAATTATCGATTGTATGCCTAATAAAATCACGATCGAGCAAGCTGGAAAACCACCGTTATTGCTGGTTACGGAAAGCGAAGCATTGCACCCTGCAGATATCTTGAAGAGCATTGCCCGGAAGCTCGGTATCCTAAGACAGGAGACGCTATCGCTTTCCAGCTATTCGGAGGCTTTGGCGTACCCTGCATTATCGATGATGCTCAGTTCGTGGATTATGCGCTGAAGAATAAAAAAAAATGCTGGTACTGAATTCACTCAAGACATGATGGCCGCCCTTGCCGCAGACCTTGCAGAGCTGGCGATTACCGAAGCGTTGAAGAAGGCCGGTGTAGCAACCGTAAAGCTGGGCAATGCCCTTACATTCATCGGCATATTGCTTTCCAGCTCTGATATTGCCGACGTACGCTATCTCCGGAATTAAAACCCGTTATTACACCCCAAAACAACCAGGATGACAAAGGCGGAGCAAAAGGCACTCATGGAGTGGGCGGTGATGATCCCAAGATGGGTGGCGCCAAGTATGAGGGTGGTATGCCTGGAGGGATTGTGGGCAGCGGGGCAGGCGGCGATAGCGGCGTGGATGGCGAAAAGGCTCCTGGTAGCAGTCATGGTGATGGCGGAGGCCCCATCATCTTTGGAGATCATGAGGGATTGGCAATAAATGTTCCACCTGGTGGCTGTGGAATGGGGGAGGAAGTAGCAATGGACCTAAAAAGGATAAGCAGATACCTGAAGATCCCAAGTGATATAAGGCGGTGTTACACGCTCTTTTGTAAATCTCATTTACATTTTACTGCACAACCTAATATGCTTACCGTTGAGTACGCAAGAAACATTTGCGTGTTTGACGGTATTTTTCATTCTGCCATTTTCCGGTAGCAGGATTTACTATCTTTCATTGTGTAAATCGTGTGATACACGGTTGTGTTGACGGTATTACAGGGAATGCTAACTAAACTCCATACTGAAAATTTATCCCGCTACGCCCAGGGTAAATAATCAAATTTCAGGTATCTCTTGCTAAGACGTAGTTGTAACCTATTACAGCGTTCATCTGTATCGGAAAGTGCTTTTTGGGTAAACGGTCTTCATGATCGTTAAGCCGCCCCATTTTATACCATGCACCGATCCGGTAATATCCCGGTAAGTTGCATTGTACTGTAATACTATGCTTATATATCATATCAGCAGGTATCCCTTTTATCTAAACTTAAACCACTATCATGAAAAAAAATTTCATCTTCGCTGTGCTGGCACTTTTGTTCTCCTCGTTATTGTATTTGTCCTGTAGCAAATCAGATCTAAAGACCGATACCGGCAAATCGGAATTAGTTGCTGAAGCTAAACAATGGTGGGACAAGACTAACCATGCGGACCTGCCTGTAAACTGGCAGTATGCGTATAAAACCGGGGTTGGATCAGCTGAACAACCGGTTTTGATGGTACCTATTCGCTGGGATATAAGAATTGTAGGAATTAGTGCCCGGACATACAAGGAATTATTGGTGTATCGATCTGCCAATGGCGCATTCAGTGCAAAGATCCAGGAAGTAATTCAGAAAAATATGTCCACAGATGCCTCCCAGAAATTTACGGGCTATGTACGCTTTTTTGACCTGGACAGTAAACTCTTGTCTGCTGGGTACTTTATGGATGGCCAGGCAAAGGAAAAAATCAAAGTAGAGCAGTATCCATCTGTCGAGGCTTTCAACAGAGCTCCCAGGACCGAAGGATGTACGACCTACCAGGTGGGCTATTTCGATGACCAGCACGTTTTTAACGTTGTGCTGACCACGGTTTGCACCGTAGACGGTCCTTTCCTGCCAGGTGGAGATCCCAATGCTCCCCAGGAGCCGATCGATCATAAGCCGGACCATGGCGGCGGCGGTGGGTTCGATCCGAATATCGGCAATCCAACTTTCGAGATCGCTGTGGACAAAGGGCATATTTGCGGTCACTATAATTTTGTCTCGGTTGGCAATAGCTATACTGCCACGGTAACCGGAGTAGGCGTAATGTTTAGCCATGCGACCAAGGGCGCATTCAATTTTGAGATGGGAGAATATTGTGTAGAAATTCCGGAATATGGCTTGGATGCAATCCAGGCTTCCAATGCATGGATCAAGATATGGAATCGTGCCGTTGACGAAACCAAAGAAGATCTAGATGCAATTCTCGGCCCGGTATTACCTGGTGTTATTCAGCAAATTTTTTCAAGAAAATTGCAATCAGTAATGAATACCTTACGGCCAGGAGGAAAGGTCGCCAAAGGCATATGTCTGGGTAAAGGAGCGAATATCCCTGAATCTCCAATGAAATATGATTGTAAATAATTTATTACATTGTAAGCCGGCGTTATATCAGGAAGGAATTTTCCCGGTATAACGCCCATCAAATTTGAATATACCCTTATGAATACAGAAGAAGTATCTTATTTACTAAGCCAGATCCATAAATTTTATCCCATTGGACTGCCTGGCCTCACTGGCTTTCCCGGTGAGGAAGAATATCGGGCCATTGGCAGTAATAAGATCGACAAGGTTATTAGTAAGGAATCAACTCCCTGGACTTCTTTAATAGCAAAACTTCAAATGGGATGCTCCTTCCGGATCAGGGATCTAGCGCATCGGCAATTCCCTTCCTATTCAATGGAAATTATTTTCGGCGAGCAGGAAGAAAGAGGGATCGAAATATTCCAAAAATTAATCCTTAACGTATCCTTGCTGTGTGCCCGTTTTACGCTGTTTTTTGAGGATGAGCATCGATTTAAGAATTATAATACCGGAGCAGGAACTATCCCAATTTATACGGTTCTGTCCATGGAACAAAATCCACTATTTGAAAGGCAACAGCAGTTTATTCATACTATAAAGAAAGTTGTACCGGAATATTTCCCTGACTACACTTTCCTGCCGCATCGATCGTTGTTCGCAACCGATATTCAAGGTGGACTGCCTTATCCAGCTCTTTACCAGGATAATTTCCCGTTCTACACGTATCTGTTCGATGGCGCTTTCACGCGGTCGGAAAGTATTCATATTCTTAAATAGTATAGGGCGCAATCTTCATTAAAATGAATTTGAGAAAGATATTTACAATATTGTACCTGTTGGCTAACTGCATTACCTCCCAGGTATTGGCACAGGTTAACCCTATCGATCAGCAGCTGGAAAAGGATACGACTGCCTTTGGACTAAAAATCGGTTCATTTAATCTGCGCACTTTAAAGTGGTTCCAGCCCAATGACGAAAGTGTTGATTTTCTTAATCCTAAATGCAGTTACCTGGCCGAGCAGGTTGGTGATGCTGCATTTACCTTCCTAGGAATTAAGGCACAACGGCTTTTTTGGGCATTGGATACCGATTCCACTATCATTGGATATTATGCCGTATTGCCGTACAGCACTGGCTTGGCCAATAAAATTGTTTCGATCTATGGAAACGACTATTGGGCATCATTCAATGGTAGCCAAAGCGGAACGCCCGATCTATCCTCGTCAGGCAGTATCTCCTGGCGATACAATGAATATCGCATTGGCCTTAACACACAGCGGAATCAGTTAAGCAGCGGAGATTATGATGATACAATGGTGGTTCGTTTCTTAAAGATTAAGCCAGTTGCTCGCGTTATTCAATCAATTTGATCGTGCTTCAGAATTGCCAATCTTATATGAAGAATACATTAGATCAAACATGTGTTCAAATGTAGCTAAATGGGTCTATCTTTATGGAGAAATAATGAGAACAGAGTATTGAACCGGCTATTTAGATTGCTTATAACAATATGATATTCAGGAGTTTTTTGTAGGGTGGATTCGTCCAGTCATCCCGACGTGAACAGGGCAAGCTAGAATAATGCTCGCTTGCCCTGTTTTTATCTTGGATAGGAACCTTCTTATTCGTTGACCCTGAAGAATACGTTCATTTTTTTTCATTTATTTATCTTTTGCAGCACCCTTTCCGCACAACAGCTTGCTATTATTGGACATTTAAAAGGCTAAGGGAGGGGAAGAAGATTTAGTTGAGAGTAATTTCCGTTTTGTTAATGCCATATGGATAATGGACCCTGCAAGGGTATATCAACCACTCCGGCCAGCCAAGTTCATACCAGATTTTAACTTGTGTGGTTTTAGGCTTATCTGCAGTAGGACAATGATATATACCGGGCTTGAAATGTCTGTTGCGGAGTGCCACAAAGATCACAGATACACGTCTGGCAATGACCAGCTTCTACACCATTGATTTCGCGACAGGTTATGTGTTATTCTATGTAGGGCACAAGGTGTTGGGGTATAATTATAATGCCAACGAAACAGTAGAGCTCATGGAGTTGGGAAATGAAGCTGTAAATGCAATGAAATTTCAAAACATGTTGCAGTATTCCTGTTTTCAAAGGCTTGACATTTAACGCATTGGCAGCAGGTTGTTAAGCTTTCGACAGTATAGATAGAGAAGGGTTTAATTGAATAAGCATAGTTAGGCAACGCCATTGTTGTCGATTATGATTATAGGGGAGCAGCCGGATTTTCTATTTTGGCTGCATTTTATTAAGCTTAACGGATATTTAGTGAACCGGTCATACCTGTCCTAGATTTAAGTGTCTTCAGGGTTCGTACTGTAACCCAGACTTATAGGATCAACAGCTGGGATCTATACAGACTGCTGTTTTCTTTAAAATATCGTGATCGACTAATTGGTTGTCAGCAGAATAATTGGAGTTGCAAATTTACTATTGTTACAAACAGACTGGATTGAAAATGAAAATCTATAAAGCAAAAAACCAAAGCAAAAACATTTTTGCTTTGGTTTAATTAAGTATGCTAGCCTATAATCTGTATGTGATTTTTGGGACTTATCAATAGTTTGATAAAGACACCTGATCATAGGCTCATCTTTGGCCTATTTATCATTAGGATCTTTTGCCTTGGGTTTATCATTCCATCCATCTGGTTTCTCATTCCTAGGTTTAGGTGGAGGAGTAATTGATGTATGAGAAGCAGGAGTATCATCCTTAACCTTATCAGAAGTTTCTCTGGCTTTCCCCATAGTTCCTGCAGCTGGATCGGTTACTGATGAAGGATTATTCATTGATTGCTCTACTTGATCACTGGATTGTTTGACATCAGATGTCACCGATTTTATGAACTCGAATACAATATTGGACTGTGGCGACGTTTCTCTCACAATTTTCGGATCTTGTCGAACCGGTACATCAGGTTTAAACGGATCGTGAGGAGGAATGCTGATTGATTCATTTTCTTCTTTTGGTATGAATCCAGAAATTTCCCCTTCTGCTTTGCTTCCTCCTGCAGACAGACTGCGGGCAAAATTGAATATATCTTGAAATGCCATATTATTGGTTTTAAATAAGTTAATTTCTTTTATAGATTATGAGGCCGCTCAGTTCCAAATTTTTGATTTTGATCTCTATTAAGTGGCTTGGTATCGAAAATAGTATGGTTTACATCCAGCGCTGATACTGTTTCTGCTATTCCTTTTGGCCTGTATAATTTGTTTTTCTCTACAAGCTCTAAGAAAGATATACTAGCAGGAATTACTTTAGCAGGAGGAGCGGTAGCCGGGAGCGGTCCATTCGCATCCGCAATAGGAATTACTAAATCGTCATAATTCAATGCAATGAAGCCATCAAACGTAATGGGTACTTCGTAAGTAAATTGTTTTACCTGACGTCTTTGGGTTGCTAAGGTCTCAACACGGGAATTGGCAGGAATATTTCCTGAAACATTAGAATTTGATTTCCATGATGTTGTTACTGTACCGGAAATCGTACCCGTTAAAGAAAGACCCAGTTCTGCATATAACTCTCCACGACCAATAGCAGTACCTGTCCCTGTGAAACTTAGCCTACTTGAATTGGTGAAAGTAAAACTAGTTGTTTGTGTTGTGGCTGATTGATTCGCAACAGAAGATACATTTTCGGTACCTATATCGTCTTTATGATTATGTGCATGATGGGTTTGCGTGTTGGTATTGCTATCATATTTTGCTAAACTATTAGACAAACTTTCCATTAAAATCGTCTCTATAGTTTTAGATATTTGTCCTTGCAATTCTCCTGCAATTTTACCCCCAAAATTCTCGCTGCCCGTCCCTGATAAAGTCCAATTGATGGTATTTCCTACAGTAAATTCAATAGTGTCAGAAAACTGGCGTATTTCAGCCGATCTGTTTTCATAGGTTCTGGTAGATATGATATCCGCAATTGGTTGAATGATATTTGACCTTTCTTCAAACAAGGGGGCTCCAATTTCAAAAAAAGCCATCCATCCCCGTTGTGCAGCGTTTGGGTCGGGAAAGTTCCCGAATTTTTTATCGTTTATAGATACTCCTACAGGCCATAACGGAATTTGTTGATTTTTACTATCCAGAATAGGTTTTCCTTTTTCATCGACTTTAACCCTTTTTAATTCAGGTATTTTTTTATCCAAAAAATCCTGAATTAATTCATCTGTTATTCCCAACTCTTCCATGTTTCTAATTGTGAGAATGCGACGTTTCGCAGGGTCAACTGTATAGGTTCTTATTTGTGGCATATTTTAAAATGTTTATTTGGGGTATTATATTGCTTTCTTACAACAGCAATTAATTTTTAATGGTTTATTTTTTGCCATATACGATCGGCATAGAGGTTCAAAATCAATATTTTCATATTTATTCTATACTGCGCACATACAGAATATAACATTTATCTATTGACTGATTTTTAAATAAGAATAACTACCTAGGGTTTTCTCTATTTAATTAAATATACAAAAAATACAAGCGGGTAGCGACAAACTCGTCATGGTAAAAAAATAAAAAATTGGATTTTTAAAATAGAGTTATTGCTGATCATTACTAAGAATAGGAGAATTTGAAAAAGAAAGAGCTTCTAAAGCAGACAGGATATCCAATTTTTAAACCATCTTTCTCATAATTCCACTCACCATTTTTAATTGTGATTATAATTTTTACTCACATTTCGAAACCGCCGTTTTTATGAAATTAGGAACAGGTGCCTCGCTATGCAAAGGACAGTGTGACATGGATACTCCCTGCGAATAATTAGCGCGGAAAAGCAGCGTTGGCCTGCAGAATGTAACGCCAAAGTCCTGTTTCTCTACAACTGCTACAACGAGGGATGGTCGTAATCTTTCAAAAAGTATTCCCACCATTCAAAATCCTTAAAGGTGTATTTAAGTACATTATAAACCCGGATAGCCTTGGGTTCACCGCACCAGCTAATCACGCAATCAGGGTCCTTATTACTCTTTTAGCAGAAAGGGAAGTGTCTATTTCGATAGCCAGTGCCTTCCGATTGCAATCGTCCGTAATATTAAGTGTTCTGAATTTCCTGCCATTTACAAGCGTGTCACTCCTGAAGTAAATAGACCAACTTTCATTAATTTGAAGTGGTCGATGCAACGGTTGTTTCATTCGCTGTGGCAAGCGCCTTTTCACCTTTCTACGCTTATTCATATTTAGTTGACGATAAACGCTATACACCTTTTTATGGTTCCAGGAGTCGCCTGAGCGCCTTAAATAGGCAAATAGCTTCCGCAAGCCATGGCTTGGATGATTTTCTGCTAATGCCTAAAGTGCTTCTATTAGATCAGTATCATCCTTCACGCTGTAATAGTAATATTGCGATCTGGCTATTCGCCTAAGTTTGCGGGCCCTGCTAGCGGGTAACTCATAACCCGCTACTATCTCCTCCGTCAGCGCTCTTTGCCGGCAGGACTCCAAACTTTTTTTGTGATTACATCCTTGAGTATATTATGAGTCAGGCTTATTTCAGCATACTAGTTTAAATTTTACCAATTAGAGAGGATGTTTAATAGCAAACTAATGTTTATAAGACCTGAAATTTTATATAAAAATTAGTTACTATCTGGTAACACTTTTATTTTTAGTTCATCATTGGAAAGAATGTTGAAGCCTACTTCTACTATATATTTTTTACATGAATGAGTAGTAGTTAAATAGAAATGCCTTGAAAGCACAGCCTTCTCCAGTTCGTCAGTTTTAAAGTTTTTCAATGGTTGACCTCCGATTTCTATCTCACCATTTATATCCAACGCGTAGAATGAGCTTAAATTTGAGAAGGTTTTAAAAACGTCGGCGTTGTAAAAAATGGAAGCACCTTTATAAATGAATTTTTTATTTGACGGATTTTGTATTTTGGTCTTCCCTGTGTAGTTAACCTTTACTGGGTCTATGTTTCCTATGATTATATCATCTACCGGAATAGATACATTATAAATCTTTCCTGCACTATCTTTTAAGGATATATGTAGTGAATCTGGAAGAGTCTCAAAATTCCACAGTTTTGTAGATGCTAAAAATGATCCTTTCTGGGAATTTATTTTATCCACAAGACTCTTTTTTTCTACGCTTATTTGTAAACGTTTTGCATTTGAATAGACAGTAAAGCGCCCTGCGTCAATTGAAATACTATCCTTTTTTATCTCAGCGAGCTGATTACTTTGAGCAGGATTAACTTCTTGCATTTCCTTTTTACGGCAGCCGTTACTTAATAAAGCTATTATACTGATAGCGGCTATTAATATCATTTGAACATTAATTTTTTTCATAAAACTATCTTTAAAATATTAATTTTAATCTTTCTGAATACAAAATAACATCATCCTATACTAAATGATTAGTCAGTTTGGCTAAAAAAATAACCCTATATGTTATTCGATAATGTATGAATGAATTTAAGAGTAAGCATTAGAAAATAATCAATCAATAGATACAATAGAAGGAAATAATTAATATTTCTGTCGTTAAAATGGCAAGAGGTTAAGGTTATGTGACTGTATATATAGGCCATTCTGATAAAAATTAAAGTAAGGAGGGCTAATTAGTATTTTAAATTTTTTAACGTGTAAACATTGTAAATTTAGGACCTAAATAAGCATCCGTCTCACCTTTTAACATCTTTTTCAATCCCTCTCTTCTGTATTTAGCCAGGGAGTCATTTAACTGCTTCGCAGTCTTAAATTGCTTTAAAAATCACCTTACAAGAAATTCTGCTGTGTTTGTTATACTGCGTATATTTAAAAAAAAACGGTATAGTAAACCCCGGTTCTATTTACACAGTTCTTAAGATAGTGTCATGCATTTTTTAAATACGATTATTTAAATTAGGTCATCCAATTTGATGGTTTCCGATGCTATAAGAACTCCTTCGATCTCTGTATTTGAGATGTTTTTATTTATAATATTCCATTTAATCTTTCTTTGCAAAGCAACAAAGCATTTTTCTCCTTTTAGGATAGAAATTGGAATATCTTTTATTATGTTGTCATTCGTGTTTCCTTCGAATAGCTGGATTGGAAAAGACCCTCTTGTATTATGGAACAACTTATAATAGACATCCCCCATTGCATCATTTAGTTCAATATTTAGCTTATTATCTCGTATGTACTTTCTTTTAACTGATAATTCAGGTAGCAGATGTGGTTCAACTTTATTTTCAATCGTATTGCCTTTAAAATCTGTATATGAAATGTTTATTGATTTTGTATCTAGATCAAATGTTTTCACTTTTTCTTCATAGTTTAAGTAAGGTTCGCCTACATCACTCTCACGACTATTATTGGGTTTTTCATTATTAATCTTAATATTTGTGTGCAATTTAAAGGGAGAATTTACCTTGTCTTCCGTCAATCTACAATCAACGAATCTAACGAGCACATTAATTTTTTTATTCTCTTTTTTGACTGTATAAATTTGACGGAAGTCGATTTTCTGATACCTATTTATTTTAGTATCTACCAATTCTGCTTTTTTGTTACAAGAGGTAAACACAATAGCAACAAGTATTAGGACCGAAAAAAAGATATTGGTATTCATATTGTATATTTAATTATTACTGATTATTTGATAAAACATACATACTTTTCTAAAAACGCCAGTAGGTCCCTGCTGAAATAATACCTTTATCTCCAAAGCCAACCTCTGTAAAGCCACCAATTTTTTTACCAAATTTGACCCCAATACCAGTTATATGAAACGATACTCTCACATCATTTTGCTTTCGTAAATTTTGTATTGTGGATTTTTCAGAGGTAAGTTGTGCGCCTATACCAATGCCAGAGTACAATTTTAGTGCTGTCTTACTCAGGTAACATATTCTACCATTTATAAGTGCCGTGAAATGATTAACACTAGCTATCTTCTGTTCTTTTCCTTTGCTAATCTCATTTATCCTACCGGAACTGTAAGCAAGGGTTCCACCGATATCAAATGTTCTATTTATCTCTTGCATGTAAGAAATATGGGCTACTCCAATATTTGAATAACTTTGTCCTCCAAAGCTTCCAAGCACTGTAGCAAAATTTAGCCATGTAAGATTTATATCACCATATCCATATCCAATGCTGATTTCCGATGTATATGCTGCTTTTTTTTTCTTTGGCAAATTTTGTCCAATGGATTCTCCAAAACAGAACAAAACTAAAGAAATACCAGAAAGTAAAATTCTAATGTTTTTAATGTTAGCTAATTGATTAAACGTCATTTTGGTTCTTTTTAAGATTTTGAATACTCATAAGTTTGATAAATCTGTGTTAATAACAAACATTACAAAACTAGAATCTTTCGGTTAGAAGAGCTTACCAGAAAAGGTCTAAATATGACCCTAAAAGACAAAAAAGTATCAATATCTTATAAGAACCATTAGAAGAAATACTAGGAGAAATAAAGCAGACATTTTAGACTGTCAAATGTAGGTTAACTTGAATGTACATAGTTATTGCGAAGATAAATACTAAAATTAGAAAGCGAGGGGATCCTCGCCTTCGTTATTCTAATCAAATTGAGAACCAAAATCAGAGCTGAGCCAATTGAAGATTCGTGTAATAATCATTACCTGCTTTTATTAGAAAATTTTTTGACCTTAAATTTGAGCATCATTTTCTTTTCGCAAGCTATTACTTGAAGGTATAGTTCTTGTACCGAAATTATTAGTTCTATAAGCCTAAAGAATAATTTTATAAGCTATAAAGGACCATGTCCATTAGAAATTCGGCATGATCCTGAACCTGTTTTTTAAAAGTATAGATTGAAGGCAAGTTTCGAAAAACAACTTAAGCGGTAGAAATAGAATATCCTGTGGAAATAAGATAACCAGAGCAATTACACTCAGTTGCATAAATATTGTCCAATTTAAGTTGGAAATAAGAGGGGGCAATGTTAGCATTGCCCTCGTTAGTTTAAATGGAAAAAAAGAAACCCATAATCCCGCTACAGAAATAACTTAAAAGCCCTTTAATATTGTTTATTTATTTTCAAATTTTTTATCTCATTTCACAATATAAAAGTAAATGCATTCTACCTTGATAAGTAGTCATTATAGACATAAAAACCACCTTATAAGCTATATTGTTGAATGTTATCCACATTTGCCGAGAGGATTTTGGCTTATACGGATCTTAGGAAAGATATATAAAAAAAACAATTGGCTTTACTAAAGTACTATTATCCTGACAGATTTTACATCTGCTTCGGAGACCTTGACATTGAAAACCTTATTATGTTTATCTCTGATCTTAAAATTTGGCAGCATCAGTCAATATTCATTACATATCTCAATACTACACACATACACACTACTGGTCTTGTCCACGTACATAGCTTTAACCTAATATTCGCTTTGATGCGGAATTTTGAATTCTGCAATTGAAGAGTATATTTTGTAAAATGACCTATGGGACATCGTCATTAATATACTTCGTCCAAGGCCCTCCTACATATTTTTTATGATTTTTTTCATTCAATTATATTAGAAGACCATCGGAAATAGAGAGAAGTATCATCGCATATTTTGTATTGAGCTCGTCAATCCTCCTGCTACCATACTGAATATAATTGAAAAATTACTGGACGGTAATTATGATCAATTAAAGGAAAATATCCAGCATGTTAATCTATGTATACCTCTTGTAATATTAAAAGAAAATCAATTCTTCTACATTAATAAGCTAACCACTTTTGGTGAAGCATCAATGTGGATACCGATGAAGCAGTATTGAAATCTGAATACCTGTTCGTTGGAAAATCTTCAAAAAATGGACCATGGCTTCTTACCCCTTTACCCAATATCGAACACGTTAATTATGATGTGCAAAAAAGGAAGTATTACATCAGACGCCAGGTTGTAATTAGTCCTTTAAGGTTATTTAATTACTATTTACGATGTAATTCAAGATTATTTTTAGAAGATATTTGTGAACTGTAAATGCCTTCTTGTTATTTTTTAATAATAATGCTTATCAGTCTGTAAATATTTTTTAGTGTGTGACAGCAACCATATCTTCTGATGTTTAAGTCCCCCTTTTTAGGGGGATTGTTTTATATGGAGTTTTTTTTATTTAAAAGGATATTGCTCTGTACTCTTTTGGTATAACACCAAACTGTTTTTTAAATTGCCTGGTAAAAGAACTGGGATTTACGTATCCAAGTTCTGTTACTACTTGAGCAATTGTATATCTATTTTTTACAATTAGTTGTCGTGCAAATTCCATTCTTTTTAATATAAAGTATCTTTGTGGAGATATTCCATGTATTTTAACAAACAAGCTTTTAAATTTAGATGGCGACATTAATGAAATTGAACTTAACTTGTGTATACCTGGAAACTTTTCATCAATATGTTCATGCAAAAATGCAACTGCTTTATCCATCGCAGAAATGTCCTGCTTTTCAATTTTTCGAATGAATACTTTTTTTCGAAGCCTTACTACTTGCTGAAAATTCGCTAACAAACGGTATCCAATGCTTGCCAGATGTAAGCCAAATGAAGGGTCTTCCATCGGTATGGTACCTAACTCATTAATTGCTGCGTGATTTTGGTCATCTAAATCATACTGAAGGAAAATACTATTCTTAGCAGTATCAAATAACAGTTCTTTAAACCTTGAACCCAGCAGGTCTTTGGCTAATTCTTTAGCAAAAGATTTATCCATAATTATTCTAACAAACTCAGCATGACTATCAGTTGCATAGTATTCGTCGAGTAGTGATATGTCGGCTAGTGTGACGCCCCTGTTCAGTAATCTAACCTGTTCATTAGCATGATTTTTGTAACTAAGGTAGTCGATTTTTGAAAAGTTTAGTGTGTAAAATTCACCAGGATTAGAGATTATTTTTGTGTGCCAATGGTTATTATCGCTTGCGTTAACATAAAGAATGGATAATCCTTTAGTTAACTCGATTAAATATGATCCGCCAATTCCTTCATGGGATATTCTACTCCTAAATGAACGCATTCCACAAACAATAAAACTTTCCGAATGCCAATTATATTGATTGAAATATTCCTCAAACCAGTCTAACGAATCGTTCAAATTAAGAATATATGGTTTGTGTAACATAAGCCAAAAATCTTTTAAGTAACACTTCTTAGATAAATAATTTTACTAGCCAATATTAGAAATATTATAATAATACAAAAAGCTAATTTCGGAACCTTTAAATTTGTATTTCTTATTCTAATTAATGAAAGTTGTATCAATCCACAGTTAACAATATTCATATATCTCTAACAATTAGGTTTATAATTAATAATATAAATCTATTTTGAGGCCTAATATATTAGGTTAATTGTAGGAATGATGCGTCAATAAAGATTGTGTATTAAAAGCACCGGCGAGGTTCTAAATGGTCGTACTTTAAATTAATAGTCCTCTTAGCCAATAACCTCTCCAGCTGCAAATTATATTCGTCTCAAAGCTTGTTGAAATCTTTATGGCTTACGGAAAGTATATGACATTAATTGATAATGCTGTTCCGTACGGATGTAATACATCAGTGACCTTAGTGATAATCAATTCTGGTGTTATTACTAACGCAGCATTCTGCATTTTTCGAAATTATCTTTATTGATTGTACAGCTATTATCAGCAATTTTATAATTCTCGGATCTTCCTTAAGATCCATTGCTTTCTCGATCTCATTTTTTATCTACTCGACATCCTCTACCAATTATGTATAAATGCTTACAGTAAAATTCTGATTCAGAAGTATTGCTAAATTAGAGTAATTGGAGGATTTGAATATAAAATATAATTTAGTATGGCTTTTGAGCAGCTCAAACACCTGATACAAAAAGGATAAATCGCACAGTTCTTATAACATAGCCAAAGTTTTCAAATCGTGCAAAAAGCGGTTCGACAATTGTACAGTCATTCCGAATTTACTAGATAAGAAAGATTTTTTCTCGCTTGTTAAGTTTGATTTTACCTATACATTCCTCGAGGTATGCTATGAAAGGACGGCAGGACACGCCGTTTTTGCTGTTTTATTTTTCTGTAACTATCCTATTTGCTGGATAGGGTTGCTGAGTTCTACTATGCTGCATATCAAGATCAGCAAGATGTTTTCGCTATCAACATATGTGTGCGCTTTGCCCTATATTACGTTACTTCGATTGGGCCTGACATGGACTATACCCATGAAGGACTATAGCCAGTGGTGGCTACTGGCAGCTTCTTCTATTTTATCACTGGTTTTCCTATTTATAGGACGCCGCAATTTCAAACGGTGCCGGTATACACTACTGGCCAAACTCGCATAATTTATGGAATCAAATATCACTTTTACGATATCCGCTATGGATGACCTCCTTTGTGTCCGTAAAGGGCTGTTCTTCCTGAAAGTTGTCCTTTCTTCGCTGGCTTCAGCTATTACGTTAACCTCTGTTTTGCCACCCAGCAGATCCTGGCTTATAACTACGGAGAACAGCTCACTGTTGAGTAGATCGATACAATGCTGGAGAAAGCCAAACGGCACTAATTCATTGTAATAATTTGAACGGCGCTTGGACCTGCTGGATTGGTTTTCGTTTTATTCATTCAATTATTTATAGGTTAAACCGGCCGCCGGATATCATTTATCATTGTTGCTTACGTTATTAAAGTGTTCAATGGCGGCCTTTACATCAGGTACGTTGTTTTCCCAGTTATGCTCACATTCCACATACACATAACCGGCAAACTTTTGTCTTTTCAATTCCTTGATCACCGCTGCAAAATCTATTACTCCCCTACCAGGGACGACATCGTGCGCCCTTGTACTCCCTTTTTCGTCAACATCTTTTAGATGAATACCTAATATATGTCCTTTCAGTTTGTTCAAACATTCAGCGGGATCAAGACCACTGCGAACCCAATGGCCAAGGTCTGCACAGGCGCCGAAGTTTTTATGCTCTTTTATGGCTGCCAATACAGAATCCGGATGCCAGTAGGGGCTGGCTCCTTTGGCATGCTCATGTATCGCTATTTTTATTTTATATCTTCCTGCTAGCCTGTCTAACATATCCCAGTGCTCCCTTCGGGGTTCACAAGTAATAAATTTAAGGTGTAGTGCAGCAGCAATTTCGAACATCCGCTGCCACTCTTTTTCGTCCTTTCCGTCAGCATACATAGACGTCATGATTATTCCCTGCTGCTCCATCAGCGTTTTCAAACGGCTGATCCCAGCTGCATCAAGATGAGCCATGGTATTGTTATTAAACCCCGGACCAAGCTGGTAAAAAGAAAAACCTTCTACGTACTTCACTTCGCACGCCCGGACCATCTCCACTGATTTTTCCACCGGGTGACGATTAAAGGAATACAAGGCAACACCCATTTTCCAGTCATACCGGTCGCCCTTTATTTCAGGTAGTAGAGTACAGCCGACCATCGCTCCGCTATACAAAAGCAAAAGCGTTGAAACAACCAGGGCAGTCAGTAATAAAAAGATGCGTTTCATGCTTTATACAATTTTTTAGGTGAATAGGTTATTAGGTGATAAGTATACAATAAATTGTTCTTTTAGTGTGAATCAGCAGGTATAGCACTACCGGATGAACCTTTCAGAAAGTCAAAGTCAACACCGAGGTGTGCCTGCTCCACATGTTCAACAAACAACTGCCTGTATCCTCTTTCGAAAGGGTTTATAGGTGGGATCAACGCTGTTCGCCGTTTCGAGAGTTCCTTTTCGTCCACAAGTAGGTCTAACCTTCGACCGGTCACATCCAGGCGGATCATATCACCATCTTTCACTAAACTAATAACTCCTCCGGCAGCGGCTTCAGGAGATACATGCAATACGACCGTACCGAAACCGGTACCGCTCATCCGGCCATCAGAAATGCGTATCATATCTGTAATACCTTTTTCTAGTAGTTTTTTGGGCAAGCCTATATTACCGACTTCCGGCATTCCGGGATAGCCTTTAGGCCCTACATTTTTCAGTACCAGTATACACGTTTCATCCACATCAAGTCTCGGATCATCTATCCGTAGTTTATAGTCTTCGATATTCTCAAATGCGACTGCTCTCCCGGTATGTTGTGTCAGGTGTGGGGAGGCGGCTGAAGGTTTTAATATTGCCCCTTCTTCGCAAAGATTGCCTTTTAACACCACCAAACCAGACTGTTTGGAAAATGGGCTTTCAACATTGGCGATCACCTCAGAATTATGATTGACAGCATTTTTTACATTATCCCGGATGGACTTCCCATTTACTGTCATACACGAGCCATCTAGGTAATCCAGCATTTCATTCATCAAGGCTGGCAGCCCGCCTGCATAATAAAGATCCTCCATAAAATAACTTCCTGAGGGCTGCAGGTTG
Source organism: Chitinophaga pendula (assembly GCF_020386615.1). Classification (NCBI taxonomy): domain Bacteria; kingdom Pseudomonadati; phylum Bacteroidota; class Chitinophagia; order Chitinophagales; family Chitinophagaceae; genus Chitinophaga; species Chitinophaga pendula. The sequence continues at coordinate 4,101,485 of NZ_CP077769.1, read as the reverse complement.
GCGATGAGGGGGACTTGCGCGGATAGGTGGTCGAATTCATCTATCGTCAGCGGTACACCTATCCTTCCTGCAATTGCCAATAAGTGCAATACAAAATTGGTGGAACCACCAATAGCCGCATTTACCCGGATAGCATTTTCCAAAGCCGCTTTTACAAGGATATCTGAAGGTTTCACATCTTCATTTACCATTTGGACAACGCGGCGGCCGGTCATCTGTGCTAATACCTTCCTTGCTGTGTCTGCTGCGGGTATGGCAGCATTACCGGGAAGTGAAAGGCCCAGCGATTCCACCATACAAGCCATAGAAGAGGCAGTCCCCATCACCGCGCAGTGGCCTATGCTCCGGCACATTCCGGCTTCAGCAATGGCGAGCTCTCCCTCCGTCATAGCGCCAGACCTAAAATTCTCTGAAAAACGCCACAGATCACTAGTGCCTATATTACGTCCTTGATACTTCCCCGTCAGCATACTGCCTCCGGATAAAACAATCGCAGGAATATTTACACTGCAGGCCCCCATCACCAGTGCCGGCGTCGTCTTGTCGCATCCACACATTAATACCACTCCATCTAAAGGATTCGCTCTGATAGACTCTTCCACTTCCATACTTAGAAGATTTCTGTAAAGCATCGCGGTTGGTCTGATCAATGTTTCTCCAAGTGACATCACCGGGAACTCGAGGGGAAGCCCTCCCGCTTCGAGAATACCTTTCTTTACCGATGCTGCCAGATCGCGAAAATGTGCATTGCAAGGCGTAAGCTCCGACCATGTGTTACAGATACCGATCACTGGCTTGCCTCTGAACGCATCGTCAGGGATACCCTGGCTTTTCATCCAGGCCCTGTAGATAAATCCGTCTTTACCTTGCCGCCCAAACCATGCCTGGCTTCTTAACGTACTTTTCATATCATTGCTGGATTACTGGTCATTTATCATACATGGATACCAGTCAGTATCCTGAATGCTGTTTTAATGTCGGAACACCGTCCCTATTACGCTGAGTGATTGTATACTGAAGAATAAGGCCGGCACTCAAACCCGGGCGTCCCTTTCCTGCAATTGCACTACAACATCCGGAGAAGAAGTAGCCATGAGGTCCGGCAGTAAAAACATCCTTCACGCCAACTACAGCGTGGTGTTTAGGGTAAGGCATAAGCCACATAGGCATCACTCGATTTTCCTCCCCATTTTGAGCCGCCACAGGCAATCACTATATATTGTTTGCCATTTACGGCATATACTGCAGGTGTCGCCAATCCGGGAGCAGGCAGCTTCGTTTGCCAAAGGAGCTGCCCACTACGTTTATTATAGGCCCGGAAATAGCCATCTTCAGATGCCGCGATGAAAAGCAACCCGCCTGCCGTAACAACAGATCCACCATAATTCTCCCTGCCGGTAGTAGGAATACCTTGCGCCTTCAACTCCTCAAATTCACCAAAAGGTATTTTCCATTCGTATTCACCAGTATTCAGGTTAATAGCGCTGAGCGTCCCCCATGGTGGCTGAATAGCTGGGTATTTTTCTTTTGTCAGAAACTTGTTGTATCCTGTAAATGAATACGGCGACCCAGAATAAGGTGCATCTTCTTTCATCGGTCCCACATATTTTTGGGCCTGCTCCCCGGGCAAATTCAAAATAAAGGCTGCCAAAGCATCTTTTTCCTCTTTGCAGAGGTTATTAAATCCTGGCATCATGCGCCGGCCTGTAGACAGCAACTCCGTAAATTTGTCATGTGTATACTTCTTCTCTACGCCAATGATGGAGGGATAATCACCTCCGCCCTGGCGCTCTGGCCCATGGCATCCCATACAATAGCGGTTGTAAAGCAGCACACCCGCCTGCAATTTGGTCTTATCTTTTTTTACATCAGGTGTGGCATCTACCATTGTCAGTACCCATGCCATTTCGTTCGCATTCACGTACAGGATATTCGTCTCCGGGTCTACAGTGGGGCCTCCCCATTCACCGCCACCATCATAACCCGGGAAAACGATCGTTCCCTCTTTGGACGGTGGCGTAAACCGCTGTCCGTAATGATATCCTGACAATCGTTTTTTGATATCCTGATAAGAGGAATCTGGTACCAGATCATTTAACTCTTCGGCAGTAAATCCTTGTCTCGCAAATGGTACTGGCTTTACCGGAAATGGTTGTGTGGGCCACAGCTTTTCGCCAGTCAACGATGTATTAGTGGGTACGGGACGTTCTTCGATGGGAAACAGTGGTTTACCCGTTTCCCGATCGAACACGAAAATATAACCTGTTTTAGTGGTTTGTGCTACGGCGTCTATCTTTTTACCATCGCGTTCCACCGTCACCAGCGCTGGTGGCGTAGGTAGATCGTAGTCCCATACGTCATGATGAACGGTCTGAAAATGCCAGATACGTTTGCCCGTTGCCGCATCCAATGCGATGAGGCAATTGCCATATAATCCCGCTCCTCGCCGTTGACCGCCGTAGAAGTCCATCGTGGGATTACCGGTGGGCGCAAATACAATCCCTCTTTTCTCATCGAGGCTAAATCCCGACCAGGCATTAGTGGAGCCTTGATATTTGTAGGCATCTTTGTTTTCCCATGTTTCATAACCGGGTTCCCCCGGATAAGGGATAGTATGGAAGATCCATCGTTGTTTTCCCGTCCGCACATCAAATGCCCGGATATGCCCGGGTGTAAAATCACCTCCCATTCCACTCAGGATGAACAGATTTTTATAAATGGCAGCAGGAGATGTCGGCGAAATTGATACCTCATTCTCATCACGGTCCAGTCCCTTTCGAAGATCTACGCCACCGGCCTCACCGAAAGACGGAATTAGTTTACCGGTAACTGCATTCAACGCGAAAGCGATGGGGCCTACAGTAAATATAATTCGCTTGTCATCCTTCTGCTCATCGTCTTCCCAATAGGCCACCCCTCTGTTCATATTTACGCTTTTCCGGTACCATTTTCTGTTTGTAATGGAATCTGCAGGATCGAAGGCCCAGATCTCCCTACCTGTAGCAGCGTCCACCGCAAACAGTTTCATCCTCGGACTAACACCATAAAGTACATTGTTGACCACAATTGGGTTACACTGCATAGGACCATATTTCGTACTGTCCTTCTTTTCGGAATAATATGTCCAGGCCACTTGAAGCTGACGAACGTTTACAGTATCGATATGTCGAAGTGACGAATAACGCATGTTTTCATTGGTTCCTCCTTTCACTCTCCAATCGCTGTATTTTTTGTCTGGAAGCAGGGAACAACCTACCGTTAATGTTAATATCGCTAAAACGAGCCATTTTATATGTACTTTGATTATCATAACCTGTGGAAGAAAGTGTGCTGGGAAATATTAATCATCTTATACGAAGATAGCAGGTACTACATTATAGCAGTAGCAAATACTTACCAAAAAATCTGACTTTATTGGCATCAAGGCTCCGTATTTATTTTCCGGACATAATATCATTTTTAAACTGGCAGGGGGTAAGTCCCGTATGTTTTTTGAAAACTTTGCCGAAATGAGAACTGGAGTTGTAACCACAGTCGTCCGCAATAGCGGCAACCGGTTTATCATCCTCAATCAGCATTTTTTTTGCCCGGGAGATCCGTAGTTCTTCAATATAGCTGGAAAACCGCTTCTTTGTCCTCCTTTTAAAAAAACGGCAAAATGAATGCTCCGCCATACAGGCTATTTCTGCTACGCAGGCAAGCGTAAGGCGCCGATGCAGATTATCTTCGATATATCTCAATACGTCAATGAGTTTATCGGAGTGAACGGAAAAAAACACATCCTGCTCATTTGTTATAATGTTCCGCTTATTAGGCGAAATCGAAATAAGATACAGTATCCGAAGCAAGCCTTCTATTTTTTCGTATCCCTGCTTACCGGAAAGTGCTTGCAACCGTCCTGCGATTTCCTTCCGATCGTCCCCTAAAATACAAATGCCCCCCGACACCTTCTGTATCATCTGGTAAATATCGTTCAGTGCTTTTACCGATTGGAAGAAGGGTTGAAAGATGTCTTGATTAAAATAAGCTACAATCGCCTTCGAACGAAGCGTAGCAGTAGTATCGTAGTACACCGGATCACTTAACCATACATGAGGCGCATTCGAACCAATAAACACCATGTCACCGGGCTCAAATGGTTCTATCACATTTCCAATGATCCGTTTACCATGACCTTCGAGGATATAGACTAACTCGAGTTCAGGGTGAGCGTGAAATATCGGTTGAGCAAAAAAGGGAGAACTAAGGAACGATTGCTCACGCAGTTCAATTGAAACTGCATCTTTAATGAAAGGAGTAATTTCAGTGTGCACAAGTCTCATGGCTACGTTAATTTAAAGCGTCAAAAATCTCAGTCGGCACGCTGAGTACTTTCATTACGAGGTGTAGGAATTTAGTGTACCTGGTTATACGAAAATCTCTTCGCCGGCAGTCCCGAATAACCATGTCCTTTCCAGACAAGTACAACGCTCTTTGTAATGGTAAATGCAACGTAAGCCGTTTTTACCAGTCGTGTATCCCATCGTGCTCCCATAATAAACTGATTACGGTCGATTAAGGATTGATGCCAACACTGGTCCAGCCCCCGTCTACCACTATATGCTGCCCCGTGATATGCCTGGCGCTCTCGCTAACGAGAAATAGTACAGCGGTTGCCACATCAGCGACCTTTCCCACTTGTCCGTTGGGTGTAATGCCGCGCCAAGTGGTCTCGTATACATCATCCAACATCGTACGCTCCGTCAAAGTTGCACCAGGCGCAACCGTGTTAATATTGATGCCGTATTCAGAAAGCTCCACTACAAGATTACGCGCCAGACATTCCAGCGCTCCTTTAGTCATACCATACGCCACCAAGTCTCGGTGTGCCAAATGTGCCGTCACAGATGACATAAACAGCAGGGATCCTCCGTGCCCCTGCTGTCTCATTTGCCCAGCAGCGGCTTGTGCGAGGAAAAATGCCCCCCCAATGTTCACATCCAAAATGCTGGCAAACGCCTCGCGTGAAAAAGTAAGAAATGGTCCAAATAAAGTAATCCCAGCATTTGCAATGGCCACATCAAGTCTTCCGAACTTGCTCACCGCACCATTAACCAACGATTGGATAACGGTCATATCCCGACAATCCCCAGGAATACTCACAGAAAACATCCCAAACGTGGCATTCAGTCTCATCACTGCCTCATGTGCCAACTCCGGATCAACATCATTTAACACCACATAGGCTTCCTGTTTTACTAGCTGTCGGCAGATCTCTAATCCAATTCCCCGCGCCGCGCCGGTTACAATAACTACTTTTCCTTTAAATGACATAACACTTATACTTTTATATATCACAGAAACATAGAGATAATACCATTAAGACAATATTACTGCCTAAAAAATGGCTTACTACTGATCGGCTGTATTAGTATTGTTGTTCATATAGGCTTTCCTGGAAATAAAACCCCTAATACCGGCAAACTTAGGCCAGCCATGGATGTCAGAAAAATACAATGTTTGCGAGTTTTTTATACAATATTTACAAATAATAAGGCAAATCACTTATTTTATCATGTTATTTGTATAATAATATCTGATATGAAAACAGTGTTTCAGCGACTTCAGATCCCTGCAGATGCCAGTTTTGTAGTAAAAACTTACTACCAGCCGTCTTTCTTAGCGCCGATTCATTTTCACGCTGCATACGAGATTATCTACATTGGCCATGGCTATGGTAAACTTTACAGTGGCAGCGGCGTGACCAATTTCACAGCCGGCGATGTTTATCTTTTTGGACCCGGTTTCGAACATTGCTTCTACAATGACCCGGTGTTCCTGCAATCGGGGGAAATGGCGCATGCGATTGTTATTCAGTTTACAAGGGATTTTGCAGGCGAATCTTTTTTTGAAACACCTGAGCTGCGGCAGGTAAGATCATTGCTGGACAATTCCTCTTATGGCTGCCGGTTGCTAGCAGCAGATAGCACTAAAAAACTGTTTTTTCAGTTTGAACATAAACCATTGCCAGATTTTATACTGCTTCTTCGCTTATTGCATGAACTATCCGGGTTGAAAAGTACAAGCATTTTTCGCCTGGCCAGCGATCTCACTTCCTTTAACAATCTTAAGGATTATGAACGAATGGAGCCTGTCCTTAAATATATTCTGGAAAACTTTACCGATGAGGTTAAAAGCTCAGTGGCAGCAACACTTGCACATTTAAACGTGGCGGCATTTTGCCGGTACTTCAAACGACGAACCGGTAAAACTTTCTCGCAATTTGTGAATGACGTACGGATAACGCACGCCTGCAAAATGCTGCAGGATGGCAAAGAAAGTATTGCGCATATTTGCTTTGAATGTGGTTATGGAAATGTATCCTACTTTAACAGGCAATTCAAGCTGGCTAAAGGCATGACGCCATTGGCTTACAGAAACGCTTTCAAAAGTACTGCCTGATAGAAAAAATTAATTTATCATTACAGTACCGTTTTATTGTCATTTTTGATCTTCACAACTTAGATGGTCATCAAATCGGCTTAGTAAGGACGGAATTTCTTCAGTCATCATTTCTATTAGGTACACCCCTGAACAACCATAATAAATTAATTGTAATCCTATTCATGGGGGGGCGGAATGGCGCCAATTGTTGCACAGCAGCTCTCGAAAACATCAATCTGGAAGAAATAGCTGGTTGTAGTTTGCTTATCGTGCTGTCCGGGAAAGAAGCAGCAACAATTTGCTATAGTACATGCATTCGAATATATTATCTATCCCGTTGACCACCCTTCTATGATATCATTACGACGATTCGCTTGCCTCCGTCCACATCCATATCCCATACCGTTTCAATATCTTTCAAATCTACAGGAACGGTTGCTATTTTTAATTTCCCATCCGCAGCCAGCTGAAACATATCGGGAAGAATTTCTGCAATCAATGATTTTATTTCCGCCCGTGTCCAGCTCCCTAAACCAGAACCGTAAATCTGAATATCAGTTCCTCTTAAAATTGAAGAAGATAGCGTAATCGTATCACTCATCATACCACCGACAGTGACATACCTTGTACGGTGTGAAAAATCGCCATTCCCTTTTATGGCCGACAAAATTAATTCTGCACTATGCCCCCATAAATAATCAATTACAATATCAATGGGATGCTCTTCATGAGTAGCTTTTATTTGGGCAACAAAACGCTTGTCGTCCTGTTTTAATGAAATAATTTCGTCAGCTCCCAATAACAATAACGCTTGAAGTGAGGCTTCATTTCTGCCAGTTGCAATTACCCTTTTTGCACCGTAAAACTTGGCAACTTGCACCGCAAGTTTGCCCGTTACACCTGTCGCTCCATTTATTAGTACCGTTTCATTTTTTTCTAAACATGCCCTGAAACGAAGTGCCATAGCAGAACCCACTACAGCGTTGGGGAGAGCGGCGGCTGACGCATTGTCAATTCCTGCAGGCAGTTTTACTATCCGGTCTTTCTCAACTATCGCTTTTTCGGCAAGCATACCACTTGTCCCAATGCCATAAACCCTTGTTCCATCTGCTAATATGCCTACACCATCACCACCAGGAATTCTAGCGGTATGCGGTTCGTTTTCCATGGAATAATGTTTTCCGCTTGCACGTGTCTTGTCAAGATTTTTTACGGCAGCCGCTTTTACAGAAATTATTAATTCATTTTCATTCTGGACGATGGGTACTGCAAAATCTTCGACAAATGTTGGTATGCCAGTACTTTGATATACTACTGCAGCTCTCATTTTAAGTACGGTTTAAATGGTGATAACTAATCATTTTGTCTTAAATGCAAAACAAAATTACACCGTAGTTAAGGTAGGGGCGATAACATTTGTTATCAAATGTAGTTTAATGTGCTTGGGCCAATTTGTTTTTTATACGGCTCAGGTGAACGGTAGAGATTCCAAGGTAGGAAGCGATATAATGCTGTGGAATACGCTTGATGACTTGTGGTCGTTCTTTCATCAGATTAAGATAGCGTTGCTGTGGTGTATCTTTGATGGTCGTAATGAAGTATTTCATATAATCAAAGGTGCGCTCAAATATTTTGTTGATGAACATATCCCTCAAATGTGGGATTTCCTTGATTTCTGAAAGTATTATATCCAAATCATCCTTATGTATCCACCAAAGTATACTTGGCTCAATAGTTTCGATATTTGTGGGACTTGGGATGTTTTTCATAAAACTTTCAATAGAACCCACTGTTTCATTCTCAAAAAAGAATTGAGAGGTAATTTCTTTTCCATCGTTATTAAACCATACGCGGATGCAGCCTTTTTCAATCAGGTACATCTTTTTTGAAGTTTCATTTTCTTTTAAAAGTATGGTTTTGGTAGGAACCTGAATTTTATGAAAGCAGGCTGTATAATGGTTCCATTTTTCATCACTGAGCTCGAAGTTATTTCTGAACTGTTCAAACATTCCCTTTTGCATTTATTGCAATACAAATTTAATGTTTAAAAAATGCTGCCGGCGTCAATACAGCAGACCTAATTCCTATGCTACAATTAACCGCTGAAACGAAAGTTATAAAGCGCGCTGCTATTTTTTGCTGCATGATGCTATCTTAATTTTTTAACTCGAAAGAGGATGATTAAAATATGCCTGCAAATAATCAAGTGTAATTTTTTTACTTTCATTAAAGATTTGCCGGTGAGGAGTATCCAGCCGCTGAAGTAATTGTAGCAGTAATAATTTTTCTTCCTCATTGAGTGGAGACATCATCAGGTCCGTCACCAGGTTTATTTTTGTTAATGAAGTATGAAACGAGGCTCTTCCCGATGGGGTTACACTTAAAATTTTACTTCTCCGATCGTTTTCTCCGGCGGATTGTATTATCAATTTCTTCTTTATTAGTCGTTTTATTATTTCTACTCCGGTAGGTTTAAGTTGAATATGCTTTTCTATCAGTGCCGTTTGTGTACAAGGCCCGATGAAAACAAGGCTCAGGACAAATGCAAATTCATCATAAGTCTCAAAAGGAGATCCCTCTAGTGCTAATTTGACATAATTGTTCTTATACCTGCTAATGGCAGTTAATAAATTGGAGGCAGTAAAATGAGCTTTTCCTCCCTTTCCCTGGCCATGCCATTTTAGTGGACTTGTATAAGTAGGCTGTTTTTCACTTTGTTCTTTGTTGGCATATAACCATTGAGAAAATTTGTTCAAGTCTAATTCTTCCCCTTCATGTTCTTTCTCAAAACGATCTATTTCTGGTAAGATCTTCATTATCAATGAAGTATTAGCCATTATGTGTGTTTTAATACCAAAATAAATGTAAAATATAGAATTTTGCAAGTAGAATGTATATTTTAATACTTTTTGACTTAATTTACGTATTAAAACATACAATTTATGCATGTTTCCATTATTGGAGCAGGAATAGCAGGTATGGTGAGTGCCTGTTATTTAAGAAAGGAAGGATACAACGTTACCGTAATTGATAAGAACGATTTGCCTGGTGGGAGGGCCAGGTCTTTTTCAGCAGCGGGATTTCAGTTCGATATGGGACCAAGCTGGTATTGGATGCCAGACGTTTTTGAAAACTTTTTTGCCGATTTCGGTAGGAAGTCTTCAGATTATTACAATTTGATACGTTTGGATCCTTCTTACCAGGTCTACTTCGATAATAAATCTATTAAAGTACCTGCTGGAGCTGAAGCTGTTGCTGATCTGTTTGAACAGATGGAGGAGGGAGCTGGCAGAAGGCTTGAAAGGTTTCTTTCAGATGCAAAAACCAAATATGACATTGGAATGAATCGATTCGCAAACAGGCCTTCGCTTAATTTTAGTGAATATCTGTCAACTGACACGATGTCCGCAATAAGCAAACTGCAGCTGTTGAGGTCGATGAAAGGACATGTAAGCCGGTATTTTCGCCATCCGCTGTTAAGACAGATTATGCAGTTCCCGGTGATCTTTTTGGGTGCGATGCCTAGTCATATACCTGCCATGTATAGTTTGATGAATCATGCCGATACAGGTTTAGGCACATGGTATCCCAATGGAGGGATGTATAAGATTGTAGAAGCCGTTTTTGAGCTTGCCACACTGCTGGGTGTACAGTTTAAATTCGGAGAGGATGCAACCAGCATCAGGGTTGAGGGCAAGCTGGCTACAGGTGTGGCTACCACCAATAATTTCTACGAAACTGACCTGGTGGTAGGTGCGGGAGACTATCATTATATGGAGCAATTACTGCCAGAAGCGTCAAGGCAATATTCTCAGACGTATTGGGCAAGTCGCCAAATGGCACCCTCCTGTTTATTATACTATGTCGGTGTAAAAAAGAAACTACCATTAGCGCATCATTCCCTATTTTTTGATACTTCATTTGAGGCCCATGCAAGCGCATTGTATGATCACCCTTGTTGGCCCGAGCATCCATTATTTTATGTGTGCGCGCCCTCAGTAACAGATCATTCGGTTGCGCCGGAAGGATGCGAAAATTTGTTTATCCTGATTCCGGTTGCAGCGGGAATGCAAGGAGATAACCAGCAACTGCGTGATGATTATTTCAATCAGACAATGCGAAGGCTGGAGCAAGCAACGGGAGTATCGATAGCTGATCATATTATTTACCGGAAAAGTTACGGCATTACAGATTTTAGTCACGATTATCATGCGTACAAAGGGAATGCATATGGCCTTGCCAATACCTTGCGCCAAACGGCATTCGGAAAACCACGCCTCAAAAGCCGTAAAGTAAATAACCTCATTTTTGCAGGCCAATTGACCGTACCTGGCCCTGGTTTACCGCCTGCCTTTCTTTCCGGAAAAATGGCTGCATTGACCGCAATAAAACATATGCAGCAGGTATCCGCATCCTTCCCATCCTCAAAATTGTTGAAAGCATGAATACAGTCAATATTTACGGACAAGTAAGTTATGGTTGCAGCCGCCTCATCACGTCAACTTATAGCAGTTCGTTTTCATCTGCCATCCGCTTACTGCACGCTGACCTAAGGGCACAGATATATGGAATTTATGGATTTGTACGGGTAGCGGATGAGATCGTCGATTCTTTCCATGACTATGATAAAAGGGCATTGCTAACGCAGTTTAAAGCCGATACCTATCGTGCGATAGAAGAGGGAATCAGTACAAATCCGATCCTTCATAGCTTTCAACAGGTAGTTAATCGATACCATATAGGCCATCATTTGATCGATGCTTTTTTTGACAGTATGTTTACGGATCTTGATAAAGTAAAGTGGGAGAATGAAAAGCAATTAAGTGAGTATATCTACGGATCAGCAGAAGTGGTAGGATTGATGTGTCTGCAGGTCTTTTGCGATGGAAACTACTATTTGGTAGAAAAATTGCGGGATGCAGCTACAGCATTAGGAGCTGCATTCCAGAAAGTTAACTTTTTAAGGGACTTGCAAGATGATATAAACGGTCTCGGCAGACAGTATTTTCCGGGTATTGATTTCAATAATTTTACGACAGCCCAAAAGAAGCTTGTGGAAGCCGATATACTGGCGGATTTCGAAAGGGCTGCAAAGGGAATTCATTCGCTTCCGGAGAAGGCACGATTCGGTGTACTGATCGCATATCAGTACTACATCTGTCTTTTTCAGAAAATAACTAAAATTCACCCTCACCGGCTTTTGTCAAGGCGGGTAAGCGTGCCAAAAATTAAAAAGATAGCGCTCGTATTACAACTGCTGATGTCAAGATTATTAAAGATTAACCGTTGGCAATTAAGCCATTAAAAAATTCCTATGTTGTTATATCTAGCTTATTTATTGGTCAGTTTAGGGGTTTTTGCCTTCATGGAAGTTATTGCGTGGGCCTCACATCGGTATATTATGCATGGTTTTTTGTGGAGCCTGCATCGTGATCATCACCAGCCACACCATGGAACATTAGAAAAAAACGATTGGTTTGCTGTCATTTTTTCCATACCCTGCATACTCTTATTTTGGGCAGGAATGTATTATAATAATAATTGGCTTAATGCAGTCGCTGCGGGAATATTGCTGTATGGAATGGCGTATTTTTTTGTTCATGATATTATAGTTCATCAGCGAATTAAAATTTTTTCCAGATCACGAAACAAATACGTAAGAGCAATCAGATGGGCGCATAAAATGCATCATCGTCATATAGGTGCGACTCAAGGTGAGTCTTTTGGTTTCTTATATGTTGAGAAAAAATACAGGAATAAAATAAAGCAGGACGATGAATTACAAAGAAAAAAAACACTTTGAAATTATTATCGTAGGTGCGGGCCTCTCCGGTATAATGCTTATTTGGGAAATACTTAATCGTAAAGAACTCAGAGATAAAAAAATCCTGTTACTTGACAAATATCAAAAGGAGCAGGCGCCACGCACCTGGTGCTTTTGGGAAAAAGGGCCATCCTCATTTGATGACATCATTACTAAGCAGTGGAGAATAGCAGAGTTGTTTGCGGGGTCCTCTCATCTCACAACTGATATGTATCCCTATAGTTATCAAATGTTAAGTTCGGAGCGTTTTTTTAATCGTGCATTTTCCATAATAAATAGGTATTCAAATATCACTTTTAAGCAGGCAGCGGTAGAAGAGGTAATAGATAACGAAAGTAAGGTCACAGTTGTAACGCCGGATGACGTATTTTCTGCTGACATGGTGTTTGATAGCCGTTTGCCACAATCAACTATTGACAACTATGATGGGCCGTTATTGTATCAGCAATTTGCAGGACGGTTTGTCAAATCTCAGAAACCGGTTTTTAATGCAACAAATATCCGGTTGATGGATTTCAGAATGATGCAAGATAAAAAGGTAGCATTTTGTTATTTATTACCGTTTTCTTCCACAGAAGCACTTTTGGAATATACCATTTTTACAGATCAAATATACCCGCCGACAGTGTTAGAAAAAGGTGTGGATGATTATGTGTTGGAGCATTTTGACGATACGACAATGGTGACTACAAGTAAGGAGTATGGTGTTATCCCAATGGGTAATTTTCCGTCAGGAGAAAAAAATAAACGCATTATCCCTATCGGCACTGCCGGAGGGTGCAGTAAGGCGTCGTCGGGTTATACATTTTCTTTTGTGCGATTACACACGTTGCACATAATAGATTCACTTATAGCAAATGAACTGCCAACGTCCTACTCTTTCTTTATTCCCCGAAGGTTCTCTTTTTATGATAGTGTATTATTGCGTGTTCTGAAAAAGCATCCGGAAAAAGGACAGCAGATTTTTTTTCAACTTTTTAAAAAGAATAGCATAGAAGTGGTTATAAGATTTTTGCATAACCGGTCAACTATTCGTGAAGAGATATCGATTTTTTTAAATTTACCAGTTTTACCTTTTCTAAAGGCTGCGTTTGCAGAATTTTTTTTCCGATGTAAGCTATTTTAGTAAGGACGTAAAACAAAAGCACGAGCATAGTGAACTTGTTGGGTTTAGTGTATACATGTAGCACTATAACTCTTTTAATTCCCTTGCATCAGACTACTCCTGTATGGAGTTATACTCTCCCCCAAGATCTACACATCCGGGATGATTCGTGAAAATAATAGTATGAAGAAAAATTAATTTCTATTTCATACCATTTTCAGCTTCTGGGCTGAATTTTGGATTATTAAATAATTCAAAATAAAGAAAAGTGAGTATGAAAAATGCAACAAAAACTTCGACCCTTTTAGCGGTTGTGCTACTTTCGGGATTGTGGTGTAAGGCCCAGCAGATAAACGGTACGCCTCCGCCGCCAGCACCTGGTAATGAATTGGCAGGAACCCTGTCTCACCGCCCGCCGGGAAGACCAGCGCCCCTGGCTCAACTTACAACAGTCAGCGGTACGATTGTAGAGTATATTGCTAACGACCGTCATGAATTTGATGCTTTCCGGTTGCAAACTGGGGGTAAAAACCTGATCGTGAAATTTCCGCCTCACCTGGGAGCCCAACTGATGAAAATGGCAGGTAAAGGAAATACCGTAACTGTAGAAGGTACGTTGGATACAAAACCCGATGTGGACAGCGATGTTTTCAGCTTCTATAGTCTGAAGTCGGGCGGTAATTTGATCATTGATACGCCAGCGCCATTAATGCAGCCCCCTGGCAGCGAACAGCTGATCAACTTTTCCGGTAAGATATCGGACTTAAACCATAATCATCGGGGAATGATCAGTGGTATCGTACTTAACGGAAAAATGGTGGTTTCTTTGCCACCGCCAGCAGTAGAGCAATTAGCTCAATACCTGAAAATAAACACCGAGCTTGCCGGTACAGGTATCAAAAGACCCGTTCCAGCTGGGGTCGTGGTTGAAAATAATATGGGACTTTTAGACGCAAGGACCTTGTCCATCGGTGGCCAGACTTACCTGGTTCGATAACTGTTAAGCTTTTTTCAAACGCTATTTATGAATACCTTGGCAGTTACCGCCAAACCACCAAAAAAGTATAGTGTGTGCGCTTAAATCGCTAAATTTTTTCCATGGCCGACATGCAGGTAGGAATAGGCCCTTTTTTAGGTGTTTTTCTGCTTGCAAAAGGCTGGTATAGCGGACCTATCGGTACGGTAACGACAATTGGAAGCGTGGCGGGAATATTAATGACCGCGCCGGCCGGCGCGGTCATCGATGCAACTACTCATAAACGTAGATATGTGATCTTATCACAGATAGCTACGGCCATTGCCGGTAGCAGTGATAATAAAGCAAGCGGAATGCAAGTACTTTTTAGCTGCAGATCTTTGCTCATCCTTGCCACCGTACTGGCTTGCTTCCACTTGGATAATGGTGCCTTATGTCAATTGGGCTTTGGTTAACCTATCATAAAACACTCAAAAAAGACTATGATCCACGAACTGTTTAATGAATCGTAATGATGACTACAAAACAACAAACACTATTATATGCTCATATTGGAGATTTGCATATGCCGTCTTGTTTTTTTGTCTATGCAATTGTGATCTTGGCTACAGCTGGTGTAATTATCAGACCCTTTAAACTGCCGGAATTCGTATGGGCAGTAGGCGGTGCTATCTTATTGGTTGTTTCCGGATTGATCAACCCTTCAACTGCATGGTTAGGTGTTACAAAAGGTATCGATGTATACCTGTTTCTAACAGGAATGATGTTACTTGCCGAATCTGCAAGGGAAGAGGGGCTGTTTGACTGGCTTGCTTGCCATGCCACGAAAGTTTCCCATGGTTCAGGCATAAAACTTTTCATCCTCGTTTATATAGTTGGCTTAGTGATCACTGCTTTCATGTCTAATGACGCCACTGCAGTCGTATTGACCCCTGCAGTAGCGGCTGCAATGCAAAGGGCGAAAGTTAGAGCGCCTTTACCATATTTATACATTTGCGCATTCGTTGCAAATGCCGCATCCTTCATTTTACCCATTTCTAATCCTGCAAACCTGGTTATTTATGGTAGGCACATGCCCCCGCTATTGGCTTGGCTAAAGCTCTATGCATTACCATCATTATGCGCGGTAATATTGACGTTTGTGATACTTTTTTTAACACAAAAGAAAGCAATACGGCAACCAGTAGCTGATAATATCCGGGAATTGCCGCTGTCAAAAGGAGCTAGGATCGCATTTGCGGGTATTATTGGAACCATCGTTGTTTTGCTTTTGGCATCTTTGAAGGATTGGCAATTAGGACTACCTACTGCCTCGGCAGGTATTGTCACCGCATCTATTGTCATGATAACAGGGAAAAAAAGCCCGTTTAAACTGATCGGTAATATTTCCTGGGCTATACTACCCTTAGTTGCGGGGTTATTCGTGCTGGTAGAAGCGCTCAGTCAAATGGGATTCGTAGAAGGAATTAGTCATTTATTGCAGGCGTATGCACAGCGCAGCCCAGCTGTCACTGGATGGGTGAGTGGAACAACGATAGCTATCGGGAGTAATCTGGTCAATAATCTTCCTGCAGGATTGATAGCCGGTAGCGCAGTAGCAACTAATCATCTGCCAGCAATTGTAAAGGCGTGTGTGCTGATAGGTATTGATCTTGGCCCCAACCTTTCTGTGACGGGTTCATTGGCCACTATTCTTTGGTTAACGGAACTACGGCGGTGTGGCCTGAAAGTAAGTGCGTGGCAATTTTTGAAATTAGGAGTACTGGTCATGCTTCCGGCGCTGTTCGCGGCGCTGGCGGCATTATGGATTTAGTTGTAAATTTATTGATCAAGAGGAATAATTATGTCCCATAATGCAGATAAAGGTTTCTCCGTGCTGACCATCGCCCTGGTGATTGTAGTCGGGATTTTATTGGTAGTGATTGGGCTGTTGATCAATCGGATCGGTCCACTACCGCCAGGCCCGCCCGCCCCCTTGCCGGAAGTGGAACCTCCTGCGCACGCCGGTGATCTTAAGAAAATCCGGGGTACCGTGACCGGTTATCAACACAATCAGCATCTAGATATCAATAGTGTGCAGATCCAAAAGGATGGTGATGGCCTCCTGAGTTTCGAATTTCGTCCGCATACGGCTAGCCTTGTCTTATCCATAGCCCAAATCGGCAACGAGGTGGAAATAGGATATAATACACGCCCTAATGATGAAGCCATAGGATATCATCTGCATACCGTTAGAGATATTAGATCAGGCAAACAGGTAAACGTTGACCAGCTACCGCCACCGCCAAGAATTCCCCCGGGAAAGCTGGCCCAGACATTTACAGTAATTAAACCAGAAGTGATTAAAGACAGTTATGGAGGCATAGATGGTCTTCAATCCAATGGTAAATTGTTCCATTTCAAACCCGAACAGGTCGAAGATATTCAGGCATTGATCAAAAATGGCCATAATTTTAGTTTACTGGCAATAAATAGAGGTGATCAGGGATTTATTAATATTCATAACGATGAGGTATACCTTGTTATCAGTATCACCATTGACAATAAAACCTTCATGATACGATGAAAATACTGGTAGTTGAAGATGAACCAAAGTTATGCACTTTCGTTTGTGCAGGCTTATCACAGGCTGGCCATATTTGTGATCAGGCAGCTGATGGTGCAAAAGGATTGGAGGCTGCACTGATGAATGATTATGACCTGATATTACTCGATCTGATGCTGCCTTCGATGAATGGTTTCGAAGTTTTAAAAAACCTCCAGGATTTCGGAAAAATGGTACCAGTAATTATTTTCAGCGCCCTTTCAGACACAGAAAATGTGATCAGGGGCCTGGATTACGGAGCTATCGATTACCTACGCAAACCGTTCGAATTAGACGAACTATTAGCAAGAGTACGTACAGTAAGACGCCGAGCCTTGGGCCAATCCGCTACGAAATTGCAATTTGAGGACGTTGAAATCGATCTTTTAAGCCGCGAGGTTTCACGTGCAGGAAAAAGCATCCCTTTGAGCAATAGAGAGTTTGCCTTGTTGGAGTACCTGATCAGCAACGCTAACCGGGTAGTGACCAAAACCCAGATATTAGAGAAAGTTTGGGATATGAATTTTGATCCGGGCAGTAATGTGATAGAGGTACATCTTTCCCAATTACGCAAAAAGATTGACCGTGATTTCGACGTTCCTTTGATCCAAACAGTGGTTGGTAGAGGATATACCATCAAAGGAAAGCGATTAAAATGATGAAATTTAGCAGATATCCAGGTATCAGACTTAAAATAACACTGGCATTCGGACTGGTGTTCACTGTGTTGAGCACGATCCTTAATATCTATAGCTATCAGCGTATCCAGGCACTGATCATCGCCGACAACAATAATTATCTTTTATCACGTGCGAAATCACTGCTTGATAAGACGGAAGTCAGCCCTGTGATCATACCATTGCCAGAAAAAAATACAGAACTGAAAATTTACGCCAGAAGTTATGACGGGATCAAAACATTACTCTTTCAATCTCCGGGAATTATCAGTCAAATAGGGCTACCTCAGCGACAAGGCGTTTTTGATACGTTGGGATTAAGGATAGCATATGTGGCCAGCAGTAGCGAGGATAACCCTGCCGAACTTATGCTGGCGATCAGCAGCGCACCCTTGCAGTCAACATTGAGAGACTTGCTGTTACTATTACTGCTATCAACGCTGGCTAGCGTAATTATCGCCGGCTTAGTTTCTTATTGGTTAGCGCGTTTTTTCTTATTGCCGGTGCAGCGGATCATCAACACTAGTAAAAAAATTAATACCGGTCAGCTACTGGAACGGGTACCTGTAAAAGAAACGAATGATGAACTCCAGGAACTCTCAGAAACCATTAATGCAATGCTTGGCCGTATCGATCTTTCCTTAAAGCAACAGCGCAACTTCTTCGCCTCCGCATCACATGAACTGAAAACGCCACTTGCTATCCTGCGTGCAGAAGTGGAGGTCAATCTCCAAAAAGCAGGTTTGGGTAAAGAATTTAAAGACTTATTGAAAAGCCAGCTCGAGGAAATTAACAGGCTCCAAAATGTCGTTCAGGAATTTTTAGTGATCAGCGAGATCAAGGACAACAAACTAAAGCTACGCATTGAGGACATCGATATTTCAGAACTTATACTGAAGACATGCCGGCAATTACAGCCTTTAGCAGATGCCCGGAAAATTTCCTTGGATATTCATTTTGATGAAGAATCCGAAAATTTGAATGCTAAAGCAGATAAGGATAAACTGCGGATTGTTTTACTCAATTTACTTGAAAATGCCATTAAATACAGTTTACCTAACACTCAGATAAAATGTTCTGTCGTAACAAGGAATGATCCCGCTTATATTTCCGTTTGCCTAATAAATACAATACATGCCGAAAGGATTGATCTCGCTCAATTGACCAATGCATTTTACCGGGGTGATTTACTGCAGCCCGGTTCTGGTATGGGTCTTTGGCTGTCTAATGAAATAATAACAGCCCATCAGGGGAAATTGACGTTTACAAGCTACAACTACACGTTTAAAGCACTTCTTATTATTCCGTACATTTACAATTAGATTTACATTGTATTTTTTTAACATTATTATGAATGGATAATTGGACACTCCGTTCTAAATCCCATAAAAAATTCCCTGAGATCAACATTGCTTTAGGAAGTCCGATATTGTTTCCCGCAATTCCTTCAATGAAAAGGGTTTAGTCAATACGCCATCTGCTCCTGCATTTTTTGCTAATATCTCAATATCAGGATTGGCGGAAGACATAATAACTGGTACGCCTTTATACCGCTCGCTTTTTTTAATAAACCTGCATAGTTCAAGACCGTCTGTACCAGCGATCTGTTTATCAAGTATGAACAGATCAGGAACCTCAATCTCGCTATTCATAATGACATTTCCATTTTCAAATGCCATAATATCGTAGGTACCAGCCTTAAATGAGAGCAAATAAATGTCTCTGATGGATTCGTCGTCCTCTACCAATACAATACTCTTCATTGGATTTTTGAATTATAGGATAAAGTAAATGAGAAAATGGAGCCAGGTGGCAATCAGTAGCTTTAACTTCTACGTTTCTTAAAAACGTTGCTCCATATCCCTGATCCATATCATGAATCAGTTTTTGATATCTTCCTTCCGAATCATTCTTTAAATGTTCAGCTCGATACATAGCAGTTGTTATGTTATAAAAGCGTGAATAACGCCATGTGGAAATAATCAGCTAATTACTGATAATTGCCTCCACAACTTTTAAGCCATAGAAAACATGTATATACATTTGTTGTTTATATTTTACACAGTCCTTCTTGCAATATAGAACCAATCAGGTATGAGCATACCATCTATATAGCCAATGATGTGTTTGGTGCGCTCAAACCACTTCCAGGATAACAACAGATGACAGTTGCTTTTCTGTAATAACCCCTAAAAACATAGAAAAGGTAAAAGTAAGTTTGATATCTACTATCCGTTAAATAAGTTCTTTCTGCAAGATATCAGGTGTTTTCATGTCAAGTATATGTTGTATTTCACGGCTAATTCATTAAGTGGGATAAATAAGGAGATTCTTTCTGCATTTGGCGGACATTCCGTTAACTGTATAGTAAGGGCTTACCTTTTAAAGGATAGGTCCAGAAGTTATTTGTATTTGAATATTGAAAGCGGAAGAAGAGAATGGCGTATATTTTAGTTATTAAAGAATCAGATTTTTATCGATGTATCAAAAGCGAAGTATCTTAATACTGCTACCTGAATCTGAAAATTATGCTCCTTTTCGGTCTGATAAAGATAACAACGCCCTGATGGGCATTTGACAGTGTACTGCTGATCAAAGCGGTCATCGCTACCAATGATCAAGCTGAAAAAGTCATTAGGTATTTCAAAACTGCCATACGATGATACCGACCGGCAGAAGCAAGACCTGCCGATTAGTATCCTTTTTCGCATTCCTGTAGTAACTTTGGAATAAGGAAACTATGTTAAACGGTTATCTTAATGGCAGTATGATTAGAAAAGAGACTATACAAGACTATTATATAAATAAATGCCGGGAACAGGAAAAACAGCTTTTATTGGATCACACTGAAGTGTCTGCCCTCAAGGTGTTTCCTCGTAGTGCGTATTCAGGATATTCCCCATTTCGCAGGCGCGATTTCTACAAGATATCTCTTATAATTGGAACCGGATATTTCCGTTATGCACAGACTAGGCTGGCATTGACGAAGCCGGCATTACTTTTCTTCAACCCCAGGATCGCTTATTCCTGGGAGGCCCAATCTAAGGTACAAAGTGGATGGCATTGTTTGTTTACAGATACTTTTTTACAAGCAAACCGCATAGGCTTCTGGCAATTTTCGAGGTTATTCCAAACGGGCGATCTCCCTGTTTTTTATCTGAATAAGGAACAGCAGAAGACCCTGTCATATCTTTTTGAGAAATTGAGGGAAGAGGTTAACTCGGCATATGCCTATAAGTTTGATGTATTGACGAGCTATCTCCATTTGATCTTGCATGAGGCGTTAAAGGTCCAGCCGGCATCCGTCCAGAAAGGCAAAATAGATGCCTCGGCTGAAATAGCCCGGCTGTTTGTGGAATTGTTGGAAAAGCAATTCCCTGTTTATACGCCTGAAGAACCGGTTACTTTACGTACACCGGCTGATTTTGCAAGGGAACTGTCTATCCATACGAACCATCTTAATCGCGTATTGAAAAGTGTTACAGGCAAAACTAGTACTGCACTTATTGCGGCCCGGTTCATTAACGAGGCGATCGCATTACTGAATTATTCCAATCTAAATATTTCTGAAATTGCCTATGCACTCGGCTTTGAACATCCTTCTAATTTCAATAGCTTCTTTAAAAGACATACCGGAACCTCTCCTTTGAAGATAAGGGATAACATTGTTTGATTTGCATAAGGATTCGTTTGGACCCAATAACTCCAACAGGTGGCCCTTGAGCTATTTTTGACGTACATAATTTTACATATGGCGTCTATAATAGCAAACTTTATTTCCTCCCGCAAAAAGGTCAAAAAACAATACAGGGATATATCAAAGATACTTGCCTTTTCGCTGCTGCCGCTTTCAGGGTTTACAACAGATATATATGTCCCCTCCCTTCCAGATATGGCTGCTGCTTTACACACGGGCAATCTGCAGGTACAGCTTACCCTCACACTTTTCTTAGTTAGTTACGGAGTTGGCCAGCTGCTCATCGGTGGTATTATGGATAGTTATGGACGATATTGGATCAGTCTTGTATCGCTGATCATTTATGCACTATCAAGTCTCGCAATTGCGCTTAGTAATAATATTTACTTTATAGATGTTATGCGTGTAATACAAGGCCTGACAGTTAGTGCGATTATCATAGGAAAGAGGGCATTTTTTGTAGATTTGTATACAGGAGAAAAACTACGGCATTACTTAAGCCTGTTTTCCATTATCTGGTCGCTGGGACCCATTTTGGCTCCATTTATAGGAGGTTATCTTCAAATGGCTTTTAATTGGTCGGCTAACTTCTATGTCTTGGCTATTACCGCAACAATAATGGTCGTACTGGAATTGATCTTCAGTGGCGAAACCCTCAAGAAACCCAAGGTATTCGACCTTTCAAAAGTAACGAAAGCCTATGGCAGCATGCTTCGCTCACCACCATTTACCTTCGGAGTATTAATAGTCGGGACTGCTTATTCGATCACCATGATTTACAACATGACAGGTCCATTTATCATTGAACATCATTTCGGCCTGAGTGCAGTCACTGCCGGGTATGCCTCGCTGGTATTGGGTTTTGCATGGCTCTGCGGAGGACTGGCCGGCAGAATAACGAGGGAGATGCCCTTTCGGTCAAAACTGACCTGGAGCAATAACCTGCAGTTATTGCTGGTAACCTTTATGATCTTTACAACCGTTCTCTTGGATAACTCATATTTCCTTTTATGCTTTGCTTTCCTGATACAGGTCTGTGCAGGGTACATCTTTAACAACTTGCTGACCCATTGTATGGGAATGTTCCCGGAAAACGCAGGTATAGCCATTGGCCTTGCTGGAGGTTTAAACCTGATCACAGTTTCCATATTAAGTTATGGGGTGGTGGAACTACTACCTGCAAGAGATGGATTGAACCTTGGATTAAGTTACCTGGTATTTGCCGCCATCTCTTTGATGGCAAGGTGGTGCATCAAAGACAACCGGAACAAATAATTTTACTGTCATAAAATCACCGATGGCCCTTATCTAATTGGTAAGAACCAGTGAAAGGTAGTATGGAATGCAAAATGACAGCAGACTTCGTCCGATTTGATCAATAAGGTACGTCTGAAAAGATAAAAGACTATATATAAAGCCGGTTATTTTTCAGAAAACACTTAGTTATGAAACGTAAATATTTTTTATTCGCATTATTACTACTCAGTTTTGGTTTTCTCAGCAGTACTTTGTCCGCTCAAAATCAGCCATCGGAAAAGAAATATGTATGGTTCAGGGTGAATTGGCAGGGCGTCAACTTTTCGGGCTATTATACAGAAGCAGAAGCGCGCGCCATTTTCGCAAACGAGCCTATCGGTTTAGTGGCACAAGGTTATGACCCGGATAGGCGCGGTGGACGTTATGATCCTTTTTTTTCTATCACGCTTTTACCCAGTTTGGAGGTGATCGATGCGAAGTTATTTACTTACAATGGACAACTCACCGGTATGTCTATTTACCCCAATATATATTTACATAATTTAAACTAATACAGTTTTTAAAACCGTATTTTTCAATTGTCTTTTAAGGATAACTATTGGAAAAAATAAAAAAGGGAAATGAGATACCTCGTTTCCCTTTTCGTTTTTGAAAGCCATTTAGAGCCTTTATAACCTTTATACCCTGTTTTATGGATAACCTGTTGAGTTGTCAGGTTTCAGCTACAGGGGACAAATATTGTCTAGCGAGTGAATTGCGGCATCATTAATACTTTAAATTTTTCTTATTCGTGAAAAAGTAATATGTTCGCACATATGAACAAAATAACTTTGTGGCAATAATGAGTAAATTTAGCATCGGAATGGACGTAGGCGGGAGCCATATCAGCGCAGCATTGACAGGCATCAATGGGCATACAGTGACAAGACCCGTCGATAGCTATGCAGATGCCACTACCATCTTATCCGCCATGAAATCCTGTATTGACGACCTAATAATACCGGAATACCCGGTGTACGGTGTAGGTATTGCCTTTCCTGGCCCATTTAATTACAAAAAAGGGGTAAGTACCATCAGCGGGGTAGGGAACAAATTTGAAAAATTTTTCGGACTGCACCTGAAAGCAGCATTACAGGAAGCTTTCAATAACCGCCTCTCCATAGACTTCGCCAACGATGCACACTGCTTCGCTATAGGCTGTCATGCAGCCATGGCCCTCGGCAACGAGCACTATATATTCCTGACACTGGGAACCGGATTCGGATCTGCATTCTATAGCAATGGACAGCTGCTACACTCACATCCGGATATACCCGCACAGGCGGCATTTTATTGCGAAACGTTTAAGGAAGGCATCGCGGATGATTATTTTTCTACCCGCTGGTTCCTGCAAGCATTTGAAGGGTTGACGGGAGAAAAAGTGACCTCCGTGAAAGAACTAGTAACGGCATATCCGCAAGAAGCCGCACAATTGTTTGATACATTCGCTCTCAACCTATGCATATTCCTGCAGCCATGGATACAACGATTCCGCTGTCATGCACTGGTGATCGGTGGCAGCATCGCAAAAGCACAATATCTGTTCGCTTCACAGCTGCAACAGGGGCTGAACACACAAATAATTTTTACACACGATACAGAACAGCTGATCATAAACGGCGCAGGCATGATACCAACAGAACAGACCACGCAACAAAAGGACTTTAGAAAATCAAATCAACCCTTGCTGCCGGTTTACCAGCCGGCTGTAACAGGCTATAATATATTCCCCTCCTTTCATACACACATGACCATCTATAGCGGATTCGATGCCTTAGCAGCACAGGTCGCTCGGGAGAAATGCCTGGTGATAGATGGATATGGTGGTGTTCTATGGGAACAGTTCCGCACACAACTCGGCGCTGCCATAAAACGGCTGGGCCTTACCGCCTATTGGTATGATGTCAGTGCCTGCCTCAAACCAGCTGCCAGCATAGAGGATATGCTGCAAACCACGTTGAATGGCAATGACCCTGTCTTTGGGAAGAAATTTACCGGTACGCTCCGGGATTTTTTTGATACGGCTAAACTGGAAATGTTACAGCCGGATAAAAAAGCAGACATCAATATCGTTTATGGTACAGGTGCTGCACTGAGTGGGTGGCAAGGACTGCTGATCTATCTTGATATACCCAAAAACGAAATACAATACCGCATGCGTGCCGGTAGTATCAACAACCTGGGTGCTACTGATACCCTTGAACCGGTACAGATGTATAAGCGATTTTACTTCGCCGACTGGCCCGTACTCAATACACACAAAGCATACCTGCTGCCCCGAATAGCCATCATCGTAGATGAGCAACGGGTACATGATATCACCTGGACTACGGGCACTTCTTTTCGCGAATCGCTGGATGCCATGTTGCATCGGCCTTTCCGGGCACGGCCCTGGTTCGAAACTGGTGTATGGGGAGGACAATGGATGAAACAACATCTCGCTGGTCTCGACCCTCATTCCCCCAATTATGCCTGGTCATTCGAACTGATCACTCCTGAAAACGGTATCGTGCTGGAACACAACGGCTTACTGATGGAAGCGTCATTCGATTTCCTGTTGTACCACGACCATAAAAAGATACTGGGCAAAGCCGCGGCCCGCTTCGGTCAAGATTTCCCCATTCGTTTCGACTTCCTCGACACCTTCGATGGAGGAAACCTTTCCATACAATGCCATCCTCGTACAGCATACATCCGCGAACATTTCGGGGAGACCTTCACACAAGACGAAACTTATTACATCCTCGACTGTGAACCAGGGGCAGAAGTGTATCTCGGATTCCAGGAAAATATCGATCCGCAGCAGTTCAAGCAAGCATTGGAAAATGCACAGGAGCATAATATTCCACTACCAGTAGCGCAATATATACAGGTGCATGAAGCACATAAACATGATCTTTTCCTTATTCCAAATGGTACCGTACATGCCTCCGGAAAGAATAACCTGGTATTGGAGATCAGCAGCACGCCATATATTTTTACCTTTAAAATGTATGACTGGCTAAGACCTGGACTCGATGGTAAGCCTCGTCCCATCAATATCGCACATGCCTTCAATAACCTGTATTTCGACCGGAGAGGAGAGAAAGTAAAACAGGAACTGATATCCACCCCTCAAATAGTGACTTCCTGGGAGCACGGGCGTAAAGTCGAGTTACCAACGCACCAGGTTCACTTTTATACGGTAGACCGTTATGAATTTACCGGCAACGTAGAGATCTCTACCAATGGCCACTGCCACATCTGTATGTTGGTAGAAGGTGATGAAATATCTGTATACACGCCGACATCCAATGAAATATTCCACTATGCAGAAACATTCGTCGTGCCTGCATCGGTGCCTACATACAACGTACACTACAAGGGGGCCGGAAAAGCCTTCCTGGTAGTCGCCTACGTGAAAGACGAATGCTGCTGATATGAAAAACTGAATATATGATACCATCTCCCCACAACACCCGGTACTTATTGTTACTAACGTTCACTGCTACATTGGGAGGTTTCCTTTTTGGCTTTGATACGGCTGTTATCTCCGGTGTGATTCCCTATGTAAGAGTATTGTACCACATGGATGCCTTACTTGAAGGTTCTTTCGTAGGATCAGCCCTGGCAGGTTGTATTCTTGGCGTATCTGTGAGTGGCTGGATGGGTAACCGTTTGGGGCGGCGGCCGGTGATGCTGCTGTCCGCGTTATTATTTGCGCTGTCAGCCATCGGCTGTACCTTCGCAGGTAATGCTTACAGCCTTATCTTTTTTCGGCTGATAGGAGGCATTGGTATCGGCGCCGCCTCCGTGATATCGCCGATGTATATATCAGAACTGGCGCCGTCTAACCTGCGCGGCAGGATGGTGACTTACTATCAGCTGGCCATCACAATCGGTATACTCGCAGCCTATTTTTCCAATGCGATAATACAACCATGGCGGGATAGCACGCACAATTTCTTATTTAGAGAGGAGATATGGAGATATATGTTTGCTGTTAGTGCAATACCGGCAATACTTTTCATCGTGATGAGTGGAATGATCCCTGAAAGCCCTCGCTGGCTGGCGATGCGTGGAAAATATGCCGCAGCGCAGGCCATTACCGAAAAGATCTCGGGGCCAGAAGCTGCCGTTCGCGAGATGGCTATGATCCGCAGCGCCCTTTCGGTAACACAGGTAAAACTGAAAGATATGTTCAAGAGCCATTATCGGCAGGCATTGCTTATCGGCATATTGTTGGCCGCCCTATCACAGTTCAGCGGTATCAATGCCGTGATCTACTACGGCCCTTCATTACTGGAACAGGCGGGCTTTGGTTGGGGGCAGGCACTGGGCGGACAGGTAACCATTGGCATCGTGAATATGCTCTTCACCTTGGTGGCAACCTATAGTATCGATCGCTATGGCCGCAGACCTTTATTGCTCTGGGGAATAGGCGGCGCTGTGCTCTCACTAATGGCTACGGCCTGGTTGTTCAGTACCCACCTCACCAGCGGCTGGCTATTACTCTTGCCCATCATGCTGTTCATCGCCTGCTTCGCATTTTCATTTGGCCCCGTTACCTGGGTGATCATCAATGAAATATTCCCGGTAACAGTACGTAGCAGTGCCATCGCCCTGGCTACCATGAGCCTCTGGATCGCTAACTGGATCGTAGGACAATTCTTCCCGCTATTGCTCCTACATGCCGGCCCCGCACTTACCTTCCTGATATTTGCCGTATGCAGTGCCTCTGCCTTCTGGCTGACATGGAAAAAAATACCTGAAACCAAAGGAATGTCACTCGAAGAAATCAATGGAGTAGTATCATAAGACTAACTTACACGGGTGTACTACCCCTTCGAAAGCTGAGCACCACATTCGTCATACACGGTAATAAGAACAGTAAGAAGATCAGAATAACACACGCGATCAACATGTAATCAAAATAGTCCCTTACTGACCTGGCAAAGATTTGTTGGGCCAGTAGCTTGTTAAGATGAGCAGATGCCCCGGCACTTTCATGTAAAGCATCATTACCTGCATAGGCATAGGCTTTCTCAAGACCATTTACAGTACGGGATAACTGCGGGTTGATCACCGTTACAAACTCCCGGACCTTTTCCCTCACAGCAGACTTAGTGTACAGCTGCAGATAATTGTTGATGGATATACTCGCGCAGAACCCGATGAATCTTGAAAAGATGCCGAGCAAAGATGCGTTGAAAGCCATCGCTGGTGGTACAGAAGATAACGTAAATACCACTAGCGGAACAAACAAAATGCCTGTACTGATGCCATAGGCGAATAATGGGAATATAAAAGAAGTCGTTTCTCCGGTAGTAGAGATAGTACGCAGCATGTATAAATAAAAGAGAGCCAGTAAGAAAAAGCCCGATAGAATAAGATGAAGTAATGATTTTCCTTCCAGGATGAACCTGGAAGTAATGAACATACCCACACCTATACCCAGGATGTTCGCCCCCCAAATAGGGATAAAATGCAGGGGGGCAACGCCTAGTACATTCTCAAGATATTGGTAAAGAATCCCGGTCGTACCCTTTAAAATATAGAAAGTGGCCAATAATAACAGTCCAATTGTAAAGTGTTTGATGGTGAATAGTCGTAGATTGATAAGAGGACGCTTTAGCCGCATTTCTCGCAGGACAAATGTCACTAATAATAACGAACCGGCAATGCAACCGCAGCTGATCAATGGGTGCCCAAACCAATTGAGCTTTTGACCATACACCAGCACAAATCCTATATCCAGGCAAAGCAAAGTATATAGGACATAACCGATCCAGTCAACCTGATAGAGTGGAAGTCGCTTATGAAACCGCGCTTTGGCATTCATCGTCACTAATACCAATAATACTACCGGCAGCATAACCACATTTAGGCCATAAAAAAGCCAATTGAAATCTACAATATCCACTACGAGCGTGCAATAAATGGCACATAACGGGATGGACATTTGCAGACCAAAGTAAAATATCGTATAACCGATCACCCTTGAACGGCTCGGATGCAACCGCGGAAATATCAAATGCAGGACTATACTGCACAATAATGCGCAAGCAACGCCTTGTAGAAACCGGCATATCATAAACAAATCCCAGTTCTTAGTATAAAAACAAACCAGGTAAGTCGCTGCATTGGCTATCAGGCCTGCTAACAGGTATTTCCGAGCTGTGATATACTTAATGATCCGGAAGTCCAGCGCCAGAAAGGCGACAGCTGCGGCATACATAAGTACAATAGAATATTGGACGTCTGTAGGCTCAATTCCATAGTAACCCATTGCAGATGCAGCATTGCTGGAATATAATGCAAAGCTGAACAGAGAGGTCAGCAAAATAGCAAATATAGTGATCGCAGCCAGCCAGTGGGGAACCCAGTCTTTGAATAGGGGGATTTTATTTGCAGACATATGATCAATTTTTTTCGATGGATACATTGGCATTCATACCCGCCGACAGCTTTGATAACCTGTCCCCCGATTCCGTGAGTTTGATCCTTACCGGTATTCGCTGGATCACCTTCACAAAATTGCCGGTAGCATTATCAGGTGGTAAAAGAGAATACCTGGAACCGGTAGTTGGCGAAAAAGATTCGATCACACCGGAAAAATGCTCACCTGGAAAAGCATCCAATACTATTTTCGCTTGCTGCCCCACCTGGAATTTGGCAATTTGCGTTTCCTTGAAATTGGCCACGATCCATTTTGCTTCCTTTTCGTTGGTGAGAAAGACCAACGTTTGACCTGCCTGAACAAGCTGCCCTTCCTGGATAGTCTTTCTACCGACTTCTCCATCGAAGGGAGCACTGATCACCGTATAGGCAATATCCAGTTGCTGCCGCTGGAATAGGGCCTCCTTGATTTTAATGTCGGCGGCTATAGCAGCCTTCTCCGCATACAGGTCGTCTAATTTTGAAACCGCCACTTTAAGCGCCGCAGTGGCTTCCTGGTAGTCTGATTGGTTGACCAGCAACGCCGCCTGTACATGCTCGAACTTTTGCCGGGTAGTAGCTTCCTCTTTTAGTAAGTTTTGATAGCGCTCGTAATCCAACTCCTGATGATGTAATTTAGCCTGTACACCTGATAGGTGTGCATGGATGACCTCTATATTCCTTTTTTGCGTTTCCTCATTGGCTTGCAAAACACCGAGCTTGGCACGTACACTGAGCAACTCCGCCGCCGCCGCGTCTGCTTTCAGCTGAAACTCATCTGTTGCTATGAGTACAAGCGTATCCCCGCGGTGCACCCTTTGATTATCCTGGAAGTATATCTTTTTGATATAACCTCCCACCTTTACGTTAACAGGTGAAAGATAGGCATCCACCTGTGCATCGTTGGTCTGCTCATAACGGAATATATCTATAGCATAAAATACGCTCCATACAATGAGGCCCAGCACAAACACCATTCCTACCCACTGGGTCGAGATAACTACAATACGGTCAAATCTGTTTTTGTTCATGTCATGTTGTTTAAAGTATCCCTGTTTTTACTAAGAGCCCGATGTAATCTAATCTCACATCCACCTCAGCAGCAACTAGGTTGAAATTGGCTTCCAGCAGTGCGCTTTCTGCATCCAACAGGTCCGTCAGCAATGATTCCTGGTTTAAATAACTGCTGCGGATCACCCGCACACTTTCTGTATGCTGTTTGATCTGTGCTGTTGCTGTTTTTACGCTTTCCAAGGCCTGTTCGTAACGTAGATAGGCCTCCCGGATGTCCATGGTGATCTCATCCCTCTTTATACGCACCTTCTCCGCCTCCTGCCGGTTTATGAGCATCGCCTTTGCAGATAAATGCCTGTTCTTGTAGAAACTATCAAGGGAAAGGGCCACCTTTATCCCGGCCTGGGTAAAGCCCCAGGGATCATTGGAATAAGGATAGAAACTGGTTTGCGGATACGTAAGCAAATAGTTGGAAAAGAACGAAACCCTGGGCAGCAATTCAGCTTTGATCTGTTGGATATTCAGCTCACTGATCTTTAAATTATCCATCGAAAGCTTATAATCCGGAGACCGATTAAGGGCAATGGCTACATAGTCGCCATAATCCGCATAAAGTAGGGGCGCTGCCGATTCCAGAATTTCCGGGGGCGTGATAGTGAGCAGCTCCTCGTCTCCACGCCCCATGAGCATATTCAGGCGCTGCCGGGCCACCATAATACTCTTTTCGACGTCGGATAAGGTCAACTCCAGCTGAGATATCTTTACCTCACTTCTTAGTACATCGCTTTTTAACACGATGCCATTGCGATAAAAGCTCTCAATCGTTGCCAGCTGTTTTTTTTCAGTGGCAATCTCATTGGATAAAAAGGACCGGAATTGCAAGAACTTATACAGATTGTAATATGCCGTCGCAACAGTATAACGGAGATTGTTTCGTCTTAATGCATTTTCGTTTTCCTGGCGCAATGCTTCCTTTTTTTTAATCTCGATATAGCGCCTGTCTTTCCCCCCATTGTAAAGATTGAAATCCAGGTTGTAGCCAAATCGGTATCCTAACCTGGAAATAGGTATGATATCCGGCTTTGACAGTAACCCTTTTGTATAGATCGGCATATTTGTCCGTATAGCCAGGTCTCCAGCTACAGCAAGCTGAGGAAGGAGCTTATCCCTGGATATCCTCACATCCATGGCACTTTCCGCTTTCTCCAGGTCGGCAAGCTTCAATTGTCTGTTGGCAGTATCAGTGATCAGCCAGATCTTTTCCAATGTCATCGGCTCGTCTGCAACCCGTTGCGCATGAAGGATTGCTGGCAAAGAGAAAAAGGAGAGGGGAATTAAGTATTTATATAGTTGCATATTTTAAGTACTATAGAATTCATTGGTGATACAATTAAAATGATTAAACCAGCTGAGCAACTGGTTTAATCATTTTCTTCCTAACTATTGTATCATTCATTCTTCTGTCGTTTTTGTATGAATCAGTAACACAAAACTATTTGCGTTTTGAAGCATTGGTTTTATATAAATAGCCTAATATTTGCTAATTTTGGCCAAATGAATAATGTCGATACGCTGATAAGAATAGTGGATGAGCATCCCACGTCGATCGTTGTGATGCGACAACAAACGGAGCAACGGCTACCGTCCCATCAGCATGATAAAGGACAGCTTTTATTGGTGTTTGGAGGAATTGCTTATTTACAGACTGCAGAGCGGGATTTTTATATTCCTTCCAGCCACTACATTTGGATACCGGGGCAATATGCACACAACTTGGTATTTAATACCCAAGACTTATTTATTATCAATATCTATTTCCCCAATGAAACAAAAAAGGCTCATGCTTTTTATGATGAGCTGGGTATTTATTCTGTTAGTCGCTTACTGTCAGAAATGTTGGCCTTCTGCGAAAGCTGGCAGGGCAATTTTTTCGCTAACTCCTGGGAATATGAGTTCCTGATCACCCTCAAACACCTGCTGCCAAAAGAAAACCTGGAAAGATTTTCCATTCAGTTACCCACAACGGACGATCAGCGGCTGAACCAAATTACGGACTATTTAAGGGGCGCATTAGGAGACCCTGTTACACTGGAAAATACGGCCAGTAGATTTGGCTTCAGCGTACGTAGCTTGACGAGGCTTTTTCAAAGCAGGTTAAATACTTCCTTTACACAGTACCTGAAAATGTTACGTATCATTCGCGCCATGGAATTACTAAAGGATACGGAACTCAGCATTAGTGAGATTGCTTACGAGGTAGGATATTCCGGTATTTCTTTGTTCAGTAATAACTTTATACAACTTACAAATATGCGTCCTTCAGCTTTCAGGGCGATGCTTTAAGTATGGTAAGACGGTATAGCCGTCAGCTTATCATCATGCGTTAAACAATAGTCCGGAAGGTGAGGGCGCTATCTTTTCTTTCATGTTACCTTATTGCCATCCGTTGGGATACAACAGTCATCTTACACCTCAGCCCCCGTACAATTATCGGCTTATAGGCAGTAACTCTCACAAAAACAAAAATAATAGACAGTCTTTTTATTTATAATGTATGAATTTTTTCTATAGGAATAACCGGAATATATTAACGCAAAAAAGAAGAAGGCGCTAGCCTTCTTCTTTTTTTTTCTGGTATTGGTGTTAGTGGAATGCAGGTCTAGAATTTATAACTGTAACCCAACCGTATTACCTGCGTTTCGTAATAATCATCACTCGTATATCTGAACCCTGTACCTTGGATTGCTCTCTTTATAATCATAGTGTTGAATAGATCTGTTGCATTAACAAAGACTTCACCTTTACCTTTCTGAATAGCCTTCTTCACACCAAGATCTACTGAAAACCTGGTTAATATCTTTCCCTGTGGGAGAATGTCCGGCGCTAAATACACAGCTGTTAGTTGTGCGTCCAGGCCATTTGAAAAGTGAAAGGTATTATTCAGCTTCACATTCCCCGAGATAGCATGCTGTTGGTCCGCAGAAAAAGTATTAGGTGTTGGATACAGATTGTGTACAGTAAATGCGTTGATCTGGTTCCGGTAAAGATTTCCATTCAGGTTGAAGGAATATATCGGAGAGATCTTCTGATTCCAGACTGCTTCCAGCCCTGTATTGTAGCTTTTTCCGGCATTCTGGAATATAGCATATACGAGCGTACTGCCGGGAACGATGCTTGATATGCGGGTGATCGTACCGTCCGAAAAGCGATGGTATAACGCGGAATAAAAATAGCCGGTATGCCAGCTGGTTTTATAGGCTAGCTCCAATGAATTAGTAAATTGCGGACGCAAGGCCGGGTTACCCACTTTTATTATTTCTGCGTCATCGTATTTAGGGAAAATGCGGATATCAACCTCATTAGGACGGTCAACCCGGCGGTTATAGAAAAGGGATATCTTATTGTTATCATCGAATTTATAGGCAAGTCGCAGATTGGGAAATGGCTGGGTATAATTATAACCGTCGCTTTTGTAGGTCTTGTGGTTGGGATTTACATCATATTGTATCCTCACATACTCTATGCGTAAGCCTACTTCAGCCTCCCATTTGGCATTCTCGAAAACATAGTTCCCATATACCGCGGGAATCAGCTCTTTATAAGTAGCCCATCCACCGGCAGTTGTATCTAGTACAGAATTAGTGCCGGGCCTGAAATCCATGTTCGTAGGAATAGATCGGTTCCGGAGTTTAATCCCTGTTTCAATACGTCCATACTTCAAAGGTTTCACATAATCAATGTTCAGATCGTACACCTGTTCATCAGATAACAGCTTAAACGCGTCTGTACCCTTGGAAGATATTAAGAAGTTGTCATAGAAATACTTTTCATCCTCGCGGTGAAAGGTATAGTTTAAACCTACATTCAATAGGTGACCTGCCTCCTTGAACTTATGCTGGTAGGCAGCAGTGGCCATCGCTGTGGTCTTCAGTTCGTCCTCAAGAAACTGCCAGAGGCGACGACGCTGAGACAGGTCTCCATTGAAAAATGGCTGATCGCCGTGGTCGATGATCTTTTCACTACCATACAATCCCGAAACAGTAAGCGTATTGCTATTATCAATTGTCCAGTCTACCCCGGCCTTTGTTGTGAGGAAGTTTGTGTTCCTGTTCCTTTTCAACTGAGAACGGATCACAGTGCCGTCGTCGTACGTCCGCGTTACAAATTCATTCTTGTTTAACGTCTTGGTATACAAATTATCCGCCTGTAAAAATAGGTTGACCTTATTTTTACGATAATTTATTGCAATTGAAGGATTGATCTTCGGTGTGAACTTATATTGAGGCCGTATGGTCGGAAGGTTATCCTGCCTTACCCAAAGTGAGCCAAGTCCTGCAGAAAACCCTACTTTACCGTTCCAGCCGCTTTGTTTGTTTTTCTTCATGATAATATTGATAATACCTGCATTGCCGTTGGCATCATATTTCGAAGAAGGGTTATTGATGACTTCGATCTTGTCAATCGCTGAGGCAGGGATATTATCCAACCCATACTGGCTACCAAAACCAGTCAGCGCCGTCTGTTTCCCGTCAATCAAAACGGTTACTTTATCATTTCCGCGTAACTGTACTTTCCCATCCTGTACAGAAATGCCGGGAAGATTTTGCATGGTCTGTAACACCGACCCCCCACTTTGACTAATATTGTCTGCGACAGCATAGGTCTTTTTATCAAGTTTGTTACTGAGTTCAGGAGCCTCGGCGGTAACGGATACGGTTTTTAGCGTGGTAGAAGCTTCCGTCAATTCGATAGGGGGAATGTCCAGGAAGGCAGACAGGCTGCCAATAAATAACGGTTGAAGGATACTTTCATATCCTATATAGGAAATAACCAGGTTATAGCTGCCCGGATTAATATTGGCAATGGTGAAGCGGCCTTCCTCATTGGTAATGGTTCCAGCAACAAATGATGAATCCTTAACATGTTTTATGATCACATTTACATATGGCATCGCGGATTTATCAGACCGGCCTTTCACAATACCCGAAATCGTTACACTGGTAACCTGCGCAATTGCCGAAAATCCAAAGAGCATTGGAATAATAAACAGAAGTAACCGAGCTTTCATTATAAATAACCTTTTACGTTCGAAGATTTGTTAAACCTGCCAGGAATACAGGTAGCCGATCCGTACCCGTATCCCAGATTTGGTTAGTATACGGTAGCAAAGGTGCAACCCGATTTAGAAGAAATCCTGAACCCGTAAAATCTGTCATGTCAGATCTCCCAGATCGGGATTGGTTATTCAAAACCGGACAACCCAGTATTCAAACGTTTGCTCCGTTTTATCTCTCCCTTTGTCTCCTGTCCGGATCGGGCGAAATTGAATATATCCGCTTTCGCTTCAGTAGGTAATTTTGCCGTTTCAGCCCTCAATAAATAGGATTGATACTAAAAGTCCGTTGCTCAAATAAATAAGATGCCAACTTTGGAGCAGGACGCGTAACAATACTGCTTATTTATTGGCAGTTCCACAATTCCACTGATCAAATATGATTGAAACACTACTGATTATTGAAAACGAAAGGCTCAATGCGGATAGGTTAGTTCGGCTGATTAATATATTACGTCCGGAGATTGAAATCGTCGGAGTGATTGAAAGTATAGAAGGTAGTATGGAATGGTTTAGCAAAAATCTTCCGCCTGATGTCATACTAATGGATGTACAACTATCTGATGGTTCAACATTTGAGTTACTTGATAGGGTCAAGGTGTCATCCCAAGTAATATTTATTACGGCTTTTGATAGGCATGCCATAAAAGCATTTAAATATAACAGTGTAGACTACTTATTAAAGCCTATCGATCAAAGGGAACTACAGGTAGCGTTAAATAAGGTAGATAACATACTGGAAGAGCCGGCCAGACTGTCACATGAAATGCTGATGCACTACCTCCGGCCTAAAGACTACCGTACCCGGTTTTTATTGCCATATAAGAATGGCTATAAAACAATTTTGATAGAGCATATCATCTGTTTCTGCTCCGAACTGAAAATAACTTACGCAAAACAGTGGGATGGTTCCGTTGAAACGATACCACAGACGCTCGAAGAATTAGAACGACAATTAAATCCCAGGTTTTTCTTCCGGGCAAATCGCCAATATATTGTTCATATTGATGC
Organism: Chitinophaga pendula; assembly: GCF_020386615.1. Classification (NCBI taxonomy): domain Bacteria; kingdom Pseudomonadati; phylum Bacteroidota; class Chitinophagia; order Chitinophagales; family Chitinophagaceae; genus Chitinophaga; species Chitinophaga pendula. The sequence continues at coordinate 4,065,348 of NZ_CP077769.1, read as the reverse complement.
CATCAGCCATGTAAGTAATGATGTGAACGGGAAATTAAAGATCTATCTGAAAGGTGGAACGGGAACAGATATTATTGTTAGTCGTGATAAATCCGCTCAATTTAAAGATTGGTTAGATTACTAAACAAAAAAGGACAAAATATCCTTTCCAATTAGCGGCTGGCGAACAAGTCAGCCGATTATAAAAATGCCTGATAGTCTTACCGGGCATTCATTTTTTAAATAGCTGTCTCCGGAATATTTCATCGTATTTAATATCAAATACAATTGGGTGATACAGATTGCTGTTTCGGCATTTGATTTTTCCGGTTTGTGCAGATAGGTGAAAAGCGCAAGGAAAACAGTGAATAATACTCCCTGTTTTGGCTAAATTCAGTTTTGGACCTGACTATCTGAATGCTGGTCCGTCAATAGGCCTTTTAGTAGGACAGCGCAATAAACTAAAGGCAGCTTATGGTGGTCTGCGAAAAATAGATATTGAGGTACAAATGGTACTCGGATTGGTAGTTCCTTATAGTTCCGGTAATGAAACGAGCTCATTTGATTAAATACCAATCCCTTTTTGTCAAGGGACCGTATATAAATGTATCGCGTGGAGACAATACAATATCCATGGAATTCCAACGTATTGCTACCATAACAACATTGAGCAGTGGAATGCGATCACTACAGGGGCGTTATCTTTTTACTTTTATCTTAATTGCTTAACCTCAATACCATGAAAAAAATTACCGGTTCTTTCATCCTGCTGTTCCTACCCTCAGCGTGCTTGCTGGCGCAGTCTAATATTGATACCACACATCACGTCACTACCACAAAAATTTCGCTGGATCTCGACGGAGCCAGAACAGCCTATCATCCGAATAATGAAGGCTGCGATTATAATGAAAATGGAGGGATTAATAAGGAGGAAGCGACACAGAATAGATTTAGTAAGAAACGTGGTTACGGTATTGCAAAAAAGCGCTCAGAAGATGGTAAATATTACATTGGCTTTATCCAGCCCAGCGGACATTTCGTTTCCCAGACAACTGTCTACAATAGGCATAAAGCAGAAAGTGATCCGGATCGATATGCAGATGCGGAGATGATACCATACATCGCACTTACACCTAACTGGCAAAAAAGAGGCATAAAGAATTGCGATATTGCTTATGTGAAAAACCTGGATAATAGCAGGGAAAGTGCAGCGATATTTGCTGATTTTAGTAAAAATACAGATGAGAGTAAGTCGGAGATATCCTTGGCGTTGGCAAATACCTTAGATATCGCCGTAAGTAAAAAAAATGTGTCATCGTATGATGGGAAAAAGAAGGTGAAGAAATATACTGGTATTGCCAATAACACACTCAAGATCTATTATTTCGTGCATAGCGGTGATGGCAACGGTAAAACACCTGAAGAGATCCGTTCAATAGCTAGGAGGCTAATGGGTAAATAAGGATGATACATTGAATCCCTTCTCCGTCCCCTCTCGCCCAACCTTGAATCTTAATTTTGGCTACACCAAAAGCGGATTTGCCTAAATAAGGGCAACTACTATTATTGAATTTTGTATCATCAAAATTTAAGAAAATGAATATAGTAGTTACAGGGTCCTTGGGCAACATAGGACAACCACTCACAGAAACGCTTATTAAGGACGGCCATAGTGTCAAAGTAATAAGTAGCCATCTCGAAAGAAAAGAAAGTATTGAGCGATTAGGGGCAACAGCCGCAATAGGTAATTTGGCTGATGTTGATTTTTTAGCCAACGCGTTCAAGGGAGCTGACAGCGCATTCTGTATGATCCCACCCGACTATACAAATCCAGATCAGCTTGGTTATTACGAAACCATAGCCAGGTCGTATGAACAGGCTGTCAAAGCCTCCGCGATCGGTCGGGTAGTATTTCTTAGTAGCTATGGCGCTGATCTGCCAGCAGGCACGGGATTTATTACCGGTTCTTATAAGTCAGAACAAATACTCAATAGTATTACTAATATAGCCCTGACACATATCCGTCCCTCCTTTTTCTATTATAACCTGCTGGCATTTATAGGCATGATAAGATCGGCAGGCTTCATAGGCAGTGTATATGGTGGAGAAGACAGGTTAACCATGGTTGCTCCAAAGGACATCGCTGTGGCCGTTGCCGAAGAGCTGACTAAAACCGATAACATCAAACACATTCGATATGTAGCCAGTGATGATCGTACTTGCAGAGAAATCGCGGCTGTATTGGGAGAGGCCATTGGGATACCAGGCCTGAAATGGCTGGTGCTACCTAAAGAGGAAGTATTGAGAGCATTGAAAAACAATGGAATGCCGGAAGAGTTCGCCAATAAATATGTAGAATTAGGCGAAGCTATTCATACCGGAAAGCTAAGAGCGGACTATGACAAACATACCCCGGCATTGGGAACGGTAACTCTGGAAGCGTACGCCGTCGAATTTGCTAAAGTGTTTGCTGATAAATAATTAATTTCAATAAATGAAGCATCAGACGCCAAGACGGATAAACAGCATCAGCGATTTTCACAAATTCAGGAACTTGCCGATGCCTGAACATCCCTTAATTAGTGTGGTGGATTATGCCTTGATCAAACCTGGCACCGAAGATGAGTCCCAGGGGTTTATATTTGATTTTTATTCGATTTCACTAAAGAGGACGACCAATGCGAAATTGATTTATGGTCAGCAGGAATACGATTTCGACTCGGGCGTCCTTTTCTTTTTGGCGCCTAACCAGGCGTTCAATGTTAAACATAGCAGAAAAACAACACCAGCACACACAGGATGGCTATTGTTGATTCATCCGGATTTTCTATGGAATACATCGCTGTCTGCCGGCATAAAGAAGTACGAATTTTTCGATTACGCGGTTAATGAAGCGCTATTCCTTTCTGAAAGAGAAGAGATATTGATCAATAATATCATCGAAAATATCGAGCAGGAATACCGGTCACACATAGACAAATTCAGCCAGAACATTATTATTGCACAGATAGAAACTTTGCTGAACTACTCGGAGCGGTTTTACCAAAGGCAATTTGTCACGCGTAAGATTACCAACCACCAGGTATTGCAACGGTTGGAAGAAATACTCGATACCCACTTTGCAGATACCGACAACGGCCTGCCAACCGTCCGGCATATCGCCCGGGAATTAAATGTCTCCCCCGGCTACCTGGGGGCCTTGTTGAAATCCCTGACGGGAATGAACACGCAGCAGCACATTCATGAAAAACTGATTGCCAGGGCTAAAGAAGAATTGTGTACTACCCATCTGTCAGTCAGCGAGATCGCTTATAAACTGGGGTTCGAACATCTACAATCCTTCAGCAAATTATTCAAGAACAAAACAGGTGTCACCCCGCAGGAATTTCGACAGTCATTTAAAAATAATTAAGGGTGATGGGCTGCTTAGTGAGCAGATACCAGTTCTTCATACAGCGCACCCGCTGCCGCTAGTAACAAGGAAGCACTGATACGCTGCTTAAAATCAGGATTTATGTATTCAAACCGGATCACACCTTTTTTATCCAGGATAAATACGGCAGGTACCGGAAGCAGGAGGTCATTATTTTTTCCACTACTGCTTTTCGGAAGTATTGTTGCATATTGCCCGGATGCCCGATAGGCAATCCCTAATTGTTTAGATACAGCGAGATCGGCATCTGAAAGTAGGACGTAGCCCAGCTTTTCTAGCGGGCTGATATCCTCCGGCATCGCCGGAGAATAATAGGTAGATAACGATTTTGTCTGGGCCATCGCACTGAATTGCATACACAATTAGACCAGTAAAAAGAGAATAAAACGAGTGTCAAATGAACGATGGGAAACTGTTTGCGGCATATCCTGAATACTTGACGGTAGAATAAATGAGTACACGGTTGGTTTTTGGTTTTTACTGCAATGTTACCTTGATGATATTGGCAACTGTAGGTAATGTGTTGAATGCATTGGGATTGGGAACCGTCTGGATGGGTTTACTTTCTGTCAGTGGTGTGCCGGCTAAGTTGGCCTGCGTAACTCCCGCACCGGGGTATTGATCCACAGCGGTACCGTTATCAAATAAACCTATCGATCCGGTCACGTCCCCTTTTTGGTTACCCGCAATATCATTTCCAGTAGTAGCGAAGAACCAGTCGTTGGAAAAGCCGTACATTGTAGCGATGGCAATCTTATCGCCTGGCTGTAGCGATAACAGCTGAGAGACCTTACCGCCCGCAGCATTATTTATAGCTGGAAGTAACACGGTATTGGTAGGATCTTTCAGTACATAAACACTTTTTACACCGGGCTTACTTTTAAGAGCAGCTGCCAGTATATCCGCATTCCCTTTCTGAGCCAGATCTTTTAATCCTTCTCCACGATCTTTTTCACCTGTCTTGTAGAAGGGGTTTTCAGTGCCATTATATACCACTACCAGTACAGGAGATAATGGGGTGAAAATGCCGGTATTTTGAGTGAGATAGCTACCAAGCATGGTCACGTCGCCCATTTCAGCAATGTTGGTAAGACCATTAGCTGTGGGTTTGCCGGCCGAATAGATTGGTTCAGGCAACAACAGTTTATTGCCCGCGACATATGAAATGGCCCATACGCCCGGACTGAAAGGAGTTGCATTAGCAGTGCCTCCCGAAGTGTTTTTTATGGTGATCGTAAATTTGGAATCACCGTCATAAGCTAACGATACATTCATCAGTTGAGAAGCAGCTACATAGCTGTTTCCATAATCATCCATTCCATTCACCTCCTTAATACTTTTCTGAGTAGCTTCCGCCGTGCCTGGATGCATTACATTGGCTCCCGGTACCTGGTTCACCCGCGTTCCGTTATCCCAGAGTTTTATCTGCGCAGATACATCACCTGTTATTGGACTGCCATCATCGTTATATAATTTAATACCGGGATTAGCGGGTGCAAAGAACAGATCATTACTCCAGCCATACATAGATGCAAACGTGAGACGCTGGTTCTTGGCAGCATAAAAGGAAAATGACACCTGCTGCCCGGGAAGTATTACCGGCGCAGTACCGGTGCCTTTGAATGTGCCGGATTCAACCAATGGTTTACTGGCAAGGACATTTTCGATCGTAATAGTGTTGGACTGCACAGGAGGCATATCATCTCCCTTACTGCAGGATGCCAGAAAACTGGCAATCGACAAAATTGTAACTGACTTCAGGATATTCTTTTGCATGGTGTTTCCTTTTTGAATACAAAAGAACGAGGTCGATATTACAAAGGCATAACAGAGTTATAACAAAAGTATCACAACCGCTTTTTGACGTGTTTTTTACTGAAATTTGCAGTATCCAGCTAATGAACACCATGCAAAAAGTACTCATCATTGAAGATGACCGGGAAATAATAGAACTGCTGGAGATCCATTTGAAGGATCTCGGGGGTGAAGTGTATGCGGTCGAAGACGGGCAGGAGGGCCTGACGGTAGCCAGAGACAATAAGTTCGATCTCATCATATTGGACCTGATGTTACCTGGCCTGAATGGTATGGAAATATGTAGGAAGATCCGGCAAACCGATCGTTATACACCTATCCTGATGCTGACGGCCCGGTCGGAAGAAATTGATAAAGTCATCGGATTGGAAACCGGTGCAGACGATTACCTGACCAAACCGTTTAGTGTAAGAGAGTTTATAGCGCGCGTAAAAGTCATTTTCAGGAGAAACGAACAAAATGTGTCTCCCGGACCTATCCGGGATAATGCCACCTTAATACAGTACGATGGGTTGACAATAGATTTGGACAAAAGGAAAGTCGCTTTACATGAACTACGGATAGATCTTTCACCCAAGGAGTTTGAATTATTAGCTTTACTCGCATCCAGACCGGGAAAAAGCTATACCCGCAAACAATTACTCAACCTGGTGTGGGGCTACGATTTTGAGGGGTATGAACATACCGTCAACAGTCATATCAATCGTTTGAGAGGAAAGATAGAAGCAGATGTCTCAACCCCGAAATATATTCTAACTACCTGGGGCGTAGGTTACAGGTTTAACGAGGAATTATAATGGAAAAACGTACAGCCTTAAAAGGCAACTTGCTTTTCTGGAAAATTGCAGCTGTATTTACGATAGTATTGGTTGTCCTGGGATTGGTATTTGGAGTAATCGCTTCGACCTTCTCCCGGTCTTATTATACGGCCGCCCACCAGCAATTGTTTGGCGATATTGCACATCACCTGGCTACCTTTACACAACCTATCCGGGATGGTAAGCCCGATACCGCAGTAACACATGATATTATACATTCCACAATGGTGGCAAATCCCAGTGTCGAAGTCTATTTACTCGATACTGACGGCAACATAATAGATTTTGTAGTGCCGGATACAACGGTACAAATACGTCGTGTCGATATTGCAGTCGTCAAAAAATGGCTGACAGCAAAGGAGCGGGAACGCCCCATGGGGGATAATCCCAAACTTCCGCATGAACCAGCTATTTTTTCTGCCGCACCCGTCTATGAAAACAGCCGGTTATCCGGTTATGTATACGCTGTCCTGGCCAGCCAAAAACAAAGAGAAGTACTTGCGACGGTAAACAATCATTTATACCTCCAGCTGGGGGTATACATTTTCTTTGTGACGTTGATAGTTGCCTTTATCGTAGGTATTGCCACTTTCCTTTTACTGACCAATAGCATCAGAAAGATAGCAAACGTTGTAAAACGCTTTAAAGAGGGAGATTATTCAGCCCGCATTGAAGGGAATACCAAAGGTGACCTGGGATTACTAACAACTACCTTTAATGGAATGGCAGATGTGATAGTAAGTAATATCGATAGGATAACCGCCACAGATAAATTCAGGCAGGAATTAATTGCCAATGTATCCCACGATCTTCGTACCCCGCTATCCATTATGCAGGGATATGTGGAGACATTAATGATCAAAAAAGATAAGCTATCGGAAAAAGAACAGGAGCGATATCTCACCATTGTTCACGCCAGCTCCCAAAGGCTATCTGGATTAGTAGAACAACTTTTTCAATATGCCAAGCTTGAAGCGAATCTGGTGATTCCGGAGAAAGAGCGCTTTTTGATAAATGAATTGGCCTCAGATATTTTGATGTCCTATCAGCTCAAAGCAGCGGCGCGGTCGATCCGGCTGGATCTTGATGCCACAACTGATCTCCCTGCCATCTTTGCCGACATTGCACTTACCGAACGCGTGCTACAGAATCTGCTGGACAATGCCTTTAAATTTACACCAGATGGTGGACATATCAGCATTATCCTTTCGAAAGAAATAAATGGTGTAAAAGTGCAGGTAGCTGATACCGGTGTAGGTATCACCACTGAAGACCAGCAGTATATTTTTGAACGCTATAAGCAGCTGGATAAAGAGTCATCCGCCAAAAAGGGAATGGGTATCGGACTGGCAATTGTCAAAAAAATACTGGAATTACACCATTCCACAATTGACGTTGTTAGTGAAAGAGGAAAAGGCACAACCTTTAAGTTTACAATGCCGGCTTAAAAATTCATTGAGTACGTTTAAATAGCATGCAAGCGGGTGAATATTGTTTCATTTTATCCCCAACAGAAGTGTTTATTTACATTAAATTATTGTGAACAGCTATTTCTTTGTGATTCAAAGCGGAGTTTTGCGTCGCATTATAAACACCTAACTGCAAGCAGGATGCTCGGATCAGATAGCAAAACAGGCAATGGCGAACCAAACAGACAGCAAAGCCGCCCTCATTTTGATGAAATCTACGAACTGTACTGGAAAGAATTATATGAAGTAGCCTATCGACGCCTACCAATGGCGGCAGATGCCGAAGACATGCTGCAAGACCTGTTCTTGTCGCTGCTTAAAAACCCTTCCGTGATAGCAAAAGAAGGGTCTATCCGCGCTTATTTACATAAAGCCCTTAAAGGGAGAGTGATCGATTTTTACAGAAAAAGCCTGTTGAAAGAAACTTTTGAAAGCTATTCCGCCCTCTCTGCTGCGGGTCATACTAATCATCCCGATACCTATCTGATGCATAAAGAGCTGGAGACACTATTGGAAAAGGAAATCGGTGGTATGCCAGAACGTATGCAAACCGTTTTCCTGATGAGCAGAAAAGGAATGCTATCCAATGAGGAAATCGCCCATGAACTCAATATCTCACATCAAACCGTACGCAATCAGATCAGCGCAGCCATCAAAAGGATACGGAAAGCACTTTATCAGTATAATCTAGCTCATGACGCTGGTACACGTATGATCCTGGCTGTCACCGCGGTACTGTTAACCCCGCGCTGACCAATGTTACCTTAATGTTAAGCTGGAGAATAGACCGGTACATTAGGTCTGGTTGTTCGAGTATGTTATAAAGACCGTAGGTGAACAAACGCGACTTACTACAATTACTGCAGAAAGAAGCCAAAGGCAACTGTACCCCCGAGGAAATGGCACAGTTGGATGCTTGGTATGTTTCCTTCGATGCTAAGTCTACGCCTGTATTCAGAGATAAAGTAGAAGAAGAACAGGTACGTACCCGGCTGCGTAATCGTATCTATAAACAGCTGACCACAGACATGCCAGATCTGCCAAGGCCGGTACAAAAACAGAAAACCTGGGTCTTCTTCCGGATGGCTGCCACAGTATTAGTGCTGATAGGTCTATCTTGTGCTACCTATTTTTTTCGGCCCGGACAGGTAGCAAGGCAACAGGAATTAGCATGGCTCCACAGCGTTACCCCTGCCGGTAAGATGTCAAAAGTAACACTGACTGATGGGAGCGAAGTCTGGCTGAATGCGGGAAGCACTCTTCGCTATCCTGCTAGTTTCAAGAGCCGATACCGCGATGTATATTTACAGGGGGAAGCTTTCTTTAACGTCGCGTCGCTACCAGAACAACCATTCGTAGTGCATACGGATACAATTGCCACAGTAGTATTGGGCACGACTTTTAACATTAAAGCATATCCCGAATTGGGCAACATCCGTATCAATGTCGCATCGGGTAAAGTAGGGGTTATCGTCGGAACAAATACACTGACTACCTTACTGCCGGATCAGCAACTGACCTATAACAAACAAGATCATACCTATAGTACAGAAACAAAAGAGGCAGGTGCTACCAATGCCTGGAGACAAGGCAATATTAACCTGGATGGCGTATCATTTGATGAACTGCGAGCTGTATTGGAGCACAATTTTAACTATCACCTGCAAACGAAGCGGACAGATATTAGAAAAGTTCGGTTTTCTATGAATATTATCATCAATAATAAAATTGAGGACGTAATGCATATCATATGCAGTATTACGCAGACACATTATCGTATTCACGGAACGATCATCAATATCTATTAAATCATATTGAAACATAAAAAACGGAAGCTGCTGGAAACAACTTCCGTCATTGATCAGCGCGGTATCAGTCCCGGGAAGGTCTGTGAATACCGCTGTATTTAAATAGTTCATCACCATTTAAACAAGTCGAAATTATGAAAAAAAACCTTTCGGGGTCCATCAAACATTTTATGAGAGTTGCTGTATTCCTTTTGAGTATGGTGTTTGCCGGAACACTCTGCTTGCAGGCTCGTACCGGTACGGCCCAGGATCTTGGCCATATCAGGCTACATATCCGGTTGAAGGGTAAGACACTCGCTGCAGCTATGTCGGAGCTATCAATGGCTAGCAAACTAGCCTTTGCATTCGACAAAGCTGCACTGAGCGAAAAAACAATCGCTGAAAATAATTTTAATAATGTGCCACTCAGCGACATCCTGCAGCGCCTGCTACAAAATAGCGGTTATCGCTATGAGATCATCAACCACACCATTGTGATCGTAAAAGATGTTAAACCGGCTAAAATTAGTCCTGGTAAAATAATAGGAAAGGTAACAGATGAAAAAGGTAATGTACTCCCAGGCGCCAGTATCCGGATCACGGAACTGAACAAAAGCACCGTAAGCGAAAGCGATGGCTCTTTTAGCCTGATAGTACCCCCGGGAGAATATACACTCGAGGTGAGATTCATCTCGTTCGCCCCTCAGCGAATTACCAAAATACAGGTAGAGGAAGGAAAGAGCCTGGAAGTATCCGTTGTAATGAAACAATCCTCCAGTGCCTTAGGCGAAGTATTGGTAATCGGTTATGGTACACAGGAGAAAAAAGATATCACCGGGGCAGTAGGCTCCGTCGCCGGTGACCAGATAAACAACAGAACAGCAGCTAGCCTGGATCAGACACTGGTAGGAAAGGTTGCAGGGCTGAGCGTGTCTAATAATTCCGGTGCTCCTGGCACGGGAATGATGATTCGTATCCGCGGAGTAGGTACCATCAATAACAGCGATCCGCTGTATGTAATAGATGGCAACCCCTTTGGTAACATTAACAACCTGGATCCCGAAGATATCCAATCCGTAGAAATACTGAAAAGTGCATCTGCTGCCGCTATTTATGGCTCCCGTGGTGCTAACGGCGTAGTCCTGGTAACTACCAAAAAAGGAAGTGCCGGTCCGATGAAGGTTGACTTCCACACATTTACCGGTATGCAACAGGTATATAAAAAACTCAAACTGACAACCGCCGCTACCTACGCCAACTACTACAATACCGCATTGGCATCTGGTGGATTACCTCCTGTATTTAACAACCCTGATAGCTATGGACAAGGCACTGACTGGCAGGACGCAATCTTCAGAACAGCACCCATCAGCAAATATGAAGTGGCCTTCTCCGGTGGAAAGGAGGGTGCTGTATATCGTATGAGCGCCAGCTACCTGTCACAGAAAGGTACCGTAATAGGAACAGACTATACTAAGACTGGCGTATCGATGAACAGTACACACCAGCTGAAACGCTGGCTGAAATTCGGAGAGAACCTGAACTTTACTTATACAACACGAAATAGTATTTCTGACTATGATAGCGATGCCAGAGGTATCATCAGTACCGCTATCCAAATGGCGCCCACCGTGCCCGTAAAGAATCCGGACGGAAGCTATGGCGTATCGCCTTTTGCTAACACCTACAATCCTGTTGCCGCTGTTGAAAATATTCAACGCCTGAATAAAGCTTGGATGCTGATGGGCTCTTTTTACGCTCAGGCCGACCTCCTGGCAGGGCTCAATTTCAAATCACAGTTTAATATCAACGTAGGAAATAGCCGACACCGTTCCTATATCCCGGTATATTTTGTCAGTAATTCACAGAAGGAAGATGTTAGCAGCCTAGAAGAGGAAGCCTCCAACGGAACTGACTGGTCATGGGAAAATACATTGAATTATAGCCGTACTTTCGGTAAGCACCGGGTCGATGGATTAGTGGGCATCACCGCTCAGCATTCCTATGATGCCTACATCCGTGCTTATGGGCGAAACCTGCCAGCAGATGCCAGCCTTACCCGCTCACTGCAATACCTGGACCTCGCTTCGTCCGGTATGGTCGTTGGTGGAGGAGGGGATGAATGGGGTATGTTATCCTATTTCGGCCGCATAAACTACAGCTATCGCAACACCTACCTGGCCACCGTAAATATACGCCGTGACGGATCTTCCAAATTTGGCGCCAACAACCGGTTCGGCACTTTCCCTTCCTTCTCCCTGGGATGGCGACTGTCCAATGAACCCTTCCTGCGTAATGTGAAATTTATTAATGATCTTAAAATACGTGGCGGCTGGGGTGCGCTGGGTAATGAAAGCTCACTGTCTACCAGCGCTACCGTTTCCACACTTAGAGTGAACATACCCTATCCCTTCGGAAGTGGCAAAGGACAAGAGGTACAATTAGGCGCAACGCCTTCCAGCATCGGTAACATGAATCTGAGATGGGAGGCTACAAGAGAAACAGATCTGGGTATCGATGCAACCTTATTAGATAATCATATTACCCTGGGGGCAGATTATTATCACCGTGCTACTTCCGGCATCCTGGTGAGACTGCCCATCCTCGCTACTGTAGGCGTATCTGAAGCTCCTTATGTAAATGGTGGCAACGTGGTAAATAAAGGTGTTGAATTTACCCTGGGTTTCCACAGCAATCGTAAAAATACTTTCGGTTATGATATCTCCTTGAACTATGCTATCAATCGCAATGAAGTGACCAGTCTGACAAACAATGGAGCCGCCTTCTACGCAGGTGAGATCACCAGTGGGGTAAGGGTAAGTAAAACAATGGCAGGACATCCTATAGGCGGTTTCTTCGGCTATGTGACAGATGGCATCTTCCAGAACCAGAAAGAAGTAGACGCCGCAGCAAAACAACCTGGCGCCGCTCCTGGTGATATCCGTTATAAAGACTTGAATGGCGACTATGTCATCGACGATAAAGACCAGACCTATATCGGCAGTCCTTGGCCTACCCGGATTTATGGACTTTCCGCTACTTTCTGGTACAAAGGTTTTGATCTCAACCTGACCATCAGCGGCCGTGGTGGAAACCAGATATATACCGGTTGGAAACACTATACTAACTCATCCGGTATTTCCAACTACTTCGCTCCGGATAAAGAGCAGGTATGGACCGGAGAAGGCTCCTCAAATAAAGAACCGCGCATAACCATGCTGGACCCGAATAATAACATGCGCCCTTCAGACCGCTGGATCCAGAATGGTAGTTTCCTCCGCCTCAATAGCCTGCAACTAGGTTATTCATTCCCGCAGTCACTGCTAAAAAGATGGGGAATCGCTAAAGTCAGAGTATATGCAGGTGGAGAGAACCTGTTTACCATCACGAAATACGATGGCTTTGATCCCGAAGTAGGTATGCGCGATGGCAATGACGGTGATCCGCTGGATGTAGGGATCGACCGCGCTTACTACCCCCGTCCCCGTACGCTCTCCCTTGGCCTGAATGTAAACTTCTAATACCGAAACTATTTGATATCATGATGAAGAATCGATTTTTCATAACAATACTGCTCCTGATCGCTGGCGTTTTTGCCGGCTGTAATAAACTACTGGAAATAGAACCACATGGCAGGCAAACTACCGCCACATTTTTTACGACACCGGCTACTGCCAGACAAGGATTAATCGCTGCCTACAAAGCACTACAATCAAATTATCGCACTAACTATCCGGGATATGTAAGATGGGTCTTCGGAGATGTCTGCTCAGATGATGCCAGGGCCAATGGTGGTGATAACCCCGATATGATACAGGTGGAATTTTTTACTGCCAACGCAACTAACCCATTCTACGAAAATGCCTGGTCTACCTTGTACCAGGGTATACACGCCGCCAATATCGTGATTGAAAAAGCACCTGGCGTAAAAGGCATGGAAGAAGGAACAAAAAAGATATACGTGGCTGAAGGGAAATTTCTCCGGGCATATTATTATTTCAACTTGGTGCAGATCTTCGGCGGAGTGCCACTGATGCTGCAGGAAATGCTGACCAATTACAATATTCCCCGGAATACAAGGGAGGAAATTTACCGGCAGATAGAAACGGATCTGCTGGATGCAGAAGCTATACTGCCTAACAAAAGCGATCAGGAAAAATCTGATTATGGCCGTGCCACCAAAGGTGCTGCACAGGCCTTACTGTCCCGCGTATATCTCATGCAGTCGAAGTTTATCGAAACGGAAATATGGACCAGGAAGATTATGGATTCACGACAGTATAGCCTGGACCCTGTATACTATCATAATTTCACAATCGATGGGGAATATGGCGTAGAACCCATCTTTGAGATCAACTTTCAATATGATGCCCGCTTCTATGATGAAGAGGGGTCCGGCGATGGAGACGGCAGAACCCGTGGGCCACTATCCTACGGCTGGTGCTATGATAACCCCACCCAGGACTTGGTAGATGCTTTTGAACCAGGTGATCCCCGTAAGAAAGCTACCGTATATAAAACTGGCGACATACTGCCTGACGGTACCATCGGCAATACGGGTACCAGTGCTACAGGATACCTATGCACGAAATATCTTATCCTGAAAAATGAAATGCCCGACCAACCTAAAAGCTCCGCCAAAGATCAGATCGTTTTCCGTTTGGGACATATTCTGTTGTGGTATGCAGAAGCCGCTAACGAAAATGGGCATACACAGGAAGCACTCCAGGCGCTAAACCAGGTAAGAGCACGCGCAAGGGAAGGCAACCAACAGATCCTGCCCGATGTAACAGCCACAAACAAAGAAACACTCCGCCAGGCTATCTGGCAGGAACAAAGGGTAGAATATGCCACCGAAGTATTTCGCTTTTTTGACCTGGTACGTACCAAAAGAGCAGCAAAAGTGCTCAACGAATTTGCAAGAAAATATAACAGCCAGAAAGGGGCATCATTTAAGGCGGGTGTGAATGAACTATTTCCTATACCCCAGTCGCAGGTTAGCCTGAGTCAGGGCGTATTGCTACAGAATCCTGGATTTTAAAGACAGACTTTACATATCAGACTAAAAAGACGATATGAAAAAATATATTATCACAACACTCATTTTTTCTACATACACCATGTCCTGCATGGAATCCAGACACCCATTGCCTAAAATAAAAAGCATCATATTTATGATAGGAGATGGAATGGGTACTACACAGATTTATGCAGGCCTAACAGCCAACAAAGGCACACTGAGTCTGGAACGCTTCAGATGTATCGGTTTTTCCAAGACTAATGCTGTCGATAACTATATCACCGAATCTGCGGCAGGCGCTACAGCGTTTGCTATCGGACAAAAAACTTACAATGGTGCTATCGGCGTGGACAGTGCCGGTAACCCGCAGCCAACAATACTGGAAATCGCAAAGCGGCATGGGTTGTCAACGGGTATCGTCGTTACCACTGATCTTACCGATGCGACACCTGCCGCATTTGCTACCCATCAGAAGACCCGCGAAATGCAACCCCAAATAGCTGCCGACTACGTCAACGCCAACATAGATGTATTAATAGGTGCCGGCCGCGAACATTTTGATCAGCGCATGGATGGACGTAATCTCCTCTCCGAGTTCACCAGTAAAGGTTACCAGGTGAAATACACAACGGATGAGGTCACACAAGTGAAACAGGGCAAACTGGTCGGGATAATAAAGGAAGAACGCGTAGCGGGAAGGGGCGAACGGCTGATGCGCACCACAAATGCTGCTCTTCGACTACTGCAGCAAAATAAGAAAGGCTTTTTCCTGGTAGTAGAAGGTGCTAAGATCGACGATGGCGGCCATACTAATGACCTGCAATATGTAACCGAAGAAGTGATCGATTTCGATAAAGCGATCAAAGCTGCATTGGATTTTGCAGACAAGAATGGCGAAACACTGGTAATCGTTACTGCTGACCATGAAACAGGTGGGCTCACGATTGCTGAAGGGGATATTAAAACAGGAAAGATCACCGGTAAATTTTCTACCGATGACCACACAGGTGTAATGGTGCCGGTATTTGCGTATGGTCCTGGAGCAGAAGCATTCATGGGCATTTATCATAATAATTCCATCTTCGGGAAATTTATGCAAGCCCTGAACTTCTAATGACCGCCTTCGCTTAAAATGTAACCCTCCGGAAAATCAACTGCATTCCGGAGGGTTTACTTTTAAATAAGGGGCATTAATTAATATTCAAATCAACAGCGTTTACGAATCGGTATGCTGAGATATTATAGCAGGTGTTGTGAATATCTTAGGTTAAAATTCCTGCTATGAAAAAAGAAAACCAATTTGATCTTATTTCCCGTTCCGGTTTAATTGAAATTAAAGGTGGTGGTGCCAACGCTGCGCCTGCACTCTATTGTGAAAGCGATAAGGATTGTCCACCCGATCAGATATGTTGGGTAGCAAGAAATCGCTGCGTTTATATCATCCCTGAGTAATAGACCACCCACATTCATGGACAGGCAAAAGGCTGTAAACATTACTGATTTACAGCCTTTTGTATGCTACAGGATGATGTCAGCCCTTACAGGTAATATACCAGCTATATTAATGGCAGGATATTCCTGATCACTGTATTGTCCTCTTCTTTTCGCCAGTGCACATACAAGGGCACTTCAAAAGGCATGGTGACAAAACGAACACCAGGATATTGAGCATATGAATACGACAAAGGCATAATAGATATGCCGAGACCTCGCTGCACAAGACTCAATAACACCGAACCAAAATCAGATTCAAAACTGACATTAGGAACAATACCATATTGTGTAAAGATCTCTCCCAGCTTCATTTGATAAGTCTCCCCATCTGTTAAGGTAGATAGGATAAAACGTTCATTTTCCAAAGTCGCCGTGCTGATGTCAGTTACCTGAACTATCGGATGAGCCTCCGGCACTACGAGCGCAAGTTTATCATGTCGTACTAATTTTGACGTCAACAGCTCATCAATGTATTGATGCCGGCTATAACAAAGGTCCACCTGAAAGGCCTTCATCAATTCAATTTCCTGTGTATGTTTCAGCTGTACCAGCTCAACTTTTATCTCCGGGAAAAGCGAGGATATGCGACCAAGTAGTGCCGGTAAAAGATCGTAGCTCACAGACCCGGGGTGATTAATAACAATACTTCCGCCTTCTCCCGCATGGATCTTTCTGGCATAGCGGGTAGCAGCGTTCAGCTGTTCTATCACTGGTTTCCACTTTTGTTGCAGGAACTTACCTGCAGGCGTCAACTCAACTTTTCGGTTGGAGCGCTTGAAAAGTTCAATCTCTAACTCGTCTTCCAAAGCCTTTATTTGCCGGCTAAGCGCAGACTGCGTAATATTCACTTTATAAGAAGTACGCCAATAATGGAGTTCCTCAGATAATTGCAGAAAGTATTCGATTTGCTGTGTGGTCATATCTGTTATTGATGCGATTTTTGCATCAATTTATTCAAATTTAGCATTTTTAATGCATCAAAGTAGTGGTAGATTTGCCTAATACAGGTAAATAAAACCACGCATATACATGGAAGATATCCACATTACCAGTGTAGGAGTGACAGAAATAGAAGAACTGCAAAGGATTAGTATACAAACCTTTGTCGATACCTTCGCTTCCCATAATGCCGAAAGGGATATGGCACAATACTTAGAAGAGAGTTTTTCGCAGGAGAAGTTAATGGCCGAGCTTGGTGATGCCGGATCTGCATTTTATTTTGCGAGATCGGGGGAGCAGGTGATCGGTTATGTGAAAATCAACACAGGAGCGGCTCAAACAGAAGTGCTGGGTGACAGGGCGCTGGAAATCGAACGTATCTACGTTCGGAAAGAATATCATGGGAAGAACATAGGGCAATTACTCTATGAACAGGCCTTCCGGATTGCCCGCGAAAAGGATATGGATTTTGTCTGGCTGGGCGTCTGGGAAAAGAATGCAAGAGCACTTCGCTTTTATGAGAAGAATGGATTTTCACCGTTCGGACAGCATATTTTCAGATTAGGTGGGGATGATCAGATCGATATCCTCGTAAAAAAGACATTGAAATAATACTTAAATCGCTGCCTCTCCAATGATCATTGGATATCGGCAGTGCTAATAAATAGATGGAAGAAAAAGATGAACAAGAAATACCTCCTTATTTTCTTACTTGTACTAGGGACTGCTTTTTGGGGAATATCATTTCCCGTTACCAAAATGGCAGTAGAGGGCGTTTCCCAATCGACATTTTTACTATACCGCTTCCTGTTAGCAACCGTCGTATTGGCACTAGTCTTACACCGGCAGCTAAATAAAATAACAAAAAAACATATTTTCGATAGCATATCTCTGGCCATACCACTATTAATCGGTATCAACTTCCAGACGCTGGGTCTCAAACATTCCACTGCTTCTCAATGCGCCTTTGTCGCCGGTACCAGTGTTGTTGTAATTCCTATCATAAAACTGCTTGTTTACAGAAGCAGGATTGACGGGAGGATCTGGCTCGCGGCTATCATCGCGCTGCTGGGGCTAGCCGTTATATCCATTAAAGATAATCTTTCGGTTAGTATAGGAGACCTATATACGATTATCGGAACTTTCGGCTTTGCAGCCTATTTGATCAGGGTGGAACAATTATCCGCGGAAGGTAATATCGTCCCGACAATTGTCCCTATGTTCCTGGCTTGCACCTTGGTGATGCTTTGTGTAGCCGGTGTTGATCCTGCTGCTACTTGGTTTCCACAGGGGCGCGGTTTCTGGACTGGTATAATCTATTGCGCGCTATTTTCAACAGCGTATATGTACACTATTTCAAATATCGCCCAACAATACATCAGCGCAGAAAAGGTAGCGATCATTTATTTGTTCGAACCTGTTTTTGCTGCTGTAGCAGCTATATTACTACTGGGAGAGGGCCTTTCCTGGCGCTTGTTAATCGGTGGTATATTGATCCTTATAGGAACGCTGGTGTCCGAGATCAAATTCAAACGTCAGCCGTCTGGCGTACTGGAAAGGTAAGATGAGCATAATTTTACATTACCTATTTACACAGGCTCCTCTGGCATTACATACACATGCACTGCTGGTCGTGCCGGGACAACGATCGGGGTCTATACACTTGACAACAGGACAAACTGCAACCACAGCAACACCGCCGCCTTTCACTTTTTTCATGTCAGATCGGGAAATGAGTGGGAATGAATGGGTAGATTTCATAATGACAGTCTTTAATGTTTAATATATAGTTTTCGAAATAGATGCCATATCAAATTAAAACAGATCGCTGAAATAGTAACGCAGCGAAGGGCGGTGCTACTCGCCCTGATCTTGCTGTATGCGGCATTTCGCCTCCATCGTGAATGCTTTCTAAGGTGTCTCATTGTACCAGTTGAAAAATGTTTAATCTTTTTCATAATGATGGATTTTTGGAGTGAAGGAAAAGCAGGTTGGGTATTAAAACTTTTTATATAAATAGGCAGGATACGGCCAGATAGGATAGTTATAAACGTAACGTACATAATAAAGTCACGGAAATTATATCTTATCCGATATCCACAATCGTTTGCCCAATAAGGCTGCCGCAGATTTGCAGTGTCATTTTTTTGATGTATTTTATTGGCATATGCATCAACATCTACCTTTTTTATTGGCACTTATCGGCATCATCGTACTTATCGAAATGTTAGCTACCAGGTTACGGGTGGCTTATCCGGTATTACTGGTCGTAGCAGGTCTCCTGATCAGTTTTGTGCCAGGTCTGCCCAGTGTACAGGTTGATCCGAATATGATCTTTTTCATCTTTTTGCCACCGCTTTTATTTGACGCCGCCTGGGGCATTTCCTTTAAAGAAATGAAAAAATGGTGGCGCATCATTGGCAGTTTTGCATTTCTTGTTGTGCTTTTTTCTGCACTGACAGTCGCCTTGCTGACTAACTACTTTATCCCGGGATTTACATTGGCATTAGGATTTTTGTTGGGTGGTATTGTATCTCCACCCGATGCCGTGAGTACCGGTGCAATTATGAAGTTCGTGAAAGTGCCCAGATCTACCGCTTCGATACTCGAAGGAGAAAGTTTACTCAATGACGCGTCCTCTCTCATCATTTTCAGATTTGCATTGGTGACTATCGGCACTGGACAATTCATCTTCCAGGACGCAGCCCTACAGTTTTCATGGATGGTCATGGGCGGCATTGGTATAGGATTAATTTTTGGGTGGCTCTTTATGCAGGCACACAAATTATTACCTACTGACGCTCCTTCGGATATAGTGTTTTCATTGATTGAACCCTACTTCCTTTATTGGATAGCAGAAGAAATGCATAGTTCCGGCGTATTGGCGGTAGTGGTCGGAGGCCTATTCCTGGCCAACAGGCG
Organism: Chitinophaga pendula; assembly: GCF_020386615.1. Taxonomy (NCBI): domain Bacteria; kingdom Pseudomonadati; phylum Bacteroidota; class Chitinophagia; order Chitinophagales; family Chitinophagaceae; genus Chitinophaga; species Chitinophaga pendula. The sequence goes on along the minus strand of NZ_CP077769.1, from coordinate 4,045,672 downwards.
CTTTCAATATCTATCCAGCTCCAGCCGGGTTAAAGGTTCCAGCTTCTGGGAAGCCCTGATCTTTATATTAAATGGCGTCGTCTTCATGTTGATTGGCTTGGAATTGCCGGAAGTAGTGGCTGGTCTCCGTGCCGACGGCATACCATTACGTGAAGCGATTGGATATGGGGCGCTGGTAACTGCCATTTTGATTGTCGCCAGGATCATCAGTTCCTATGCTGCACTGATAGCTACACTCATATTCAGGCCGGGAGTAGCACCTAATGCAGGCAGCCCACGCAGAATGTGGCGAATGCCCATACTATTAGGCTGGACGGGAATGAGAGGCGTAGTGTCGCTGGCTGCAGCATTAGCGATCCCGGTAACTCTCCAATCAGGCGTCCCCTTCCCATACAGAAACCTGATACTGTTTATAACATTTGTCGTTATCCTGCTCACGCTGCTGATCCAGGGCCTCACACTTCCCTATATCATCAGAAGATCAAGAATTACAGAATTTTCCAGCGAACTGCCGGAGGAAGAAATGAAAATAAAGGTAAAAGACAGCCTAGTAAGAGAGACCGTACGGATTTTGAAAGAGCAACAGGAAATGGGCTTGCTCAAAGACCCACACCTTCAGCGAATGATCGAACAATGGGAACATAAAATAAAACAGCCCGATAACCTGAGAATGAGTAAAGAGTCAAAACAAAATTATCTGGAATTACTCGAAAGGCAAAGAAGTTTTCTCACAACAATGAGTCAGGATCCGGAGCTACATGATGAAATTATTCGCCGGCAGATCTTCCAGATTGACCTGGAAGAAGAACGTATTAGGTTGTTATAATAAAGGCCGATCGAAGAAAACTACTGGTTTTCCGGTAGTACCTCTCGGTACTTCTTAACGTAAAGTTAAATCCCGCTTCTGTGCTTGTTGGCTAACTTGCAGGTCAACTCTTGCCCTTAGATCCGGATGAAGTATTCGCAATTAGACAGTGATGCGCTCCTGCTCAATGTTCGTTCCGGGAACGCCGCCGCCTTCAGCGAGCTGTATGGCCGCTTTTGGGAGCCTTTTTATCTTTTCGTTTATCGCCGCCTTAGAAATGAAGACGACGCCAAAGACGTGGTGCAGAACGTATTTGTGAACATCTGGCTCCGACGGGAACAAATGATGGTAAACAACGCTGCAGAACCTTATCTCTATACCATGCTCCGCAATGAAATGCTAAAAGGGATATCCCGTAGTATTAAGGACCGTAGCCGTCAACAGGAAATGGAAACACTATTACAACCAGAACTGGAGCAATTGTTAACCCCCATGCAAAAAGAGATCATTTTTAACCATATCGATGGCCTTGTGAATGACTTGCCAGATCGTATGCAGCAAGTATACCGGCTTAGTCATGAGGAACAACTTGGCGTCAGGGAGATCGCTTCCAGGTTGGAACTGTCTGAACAAACCGTACGAAACCACCTCAACGCCGCCTTGAAAAAGTTGCGCTTCGGGCTGAAAGAAGCATTATTACTTATCCTCTTAGCCGATTTGGTCTGACTTTAAGACGCTTAACAATTTCGTAACACAGATAGACTGGTTAAACCTTCCAATAGCTACTCATATAGGCAGCAAGAAAGGACTATGAATATTCAGGACTTCAGTAACATAATCGACCGCTACCTGGAAGGAAATGCCAGTCCGGAAGAAATCGCATTCATACAGAAATGGGTGATGTTGCAGCGTAATGAAGAAATTATGCTTAACGATACCGACCGCCGCCGTATCAAAGGAGATATGTGGGCTTTCGTTGGCCATGAAACAGGTACGGTTGCTCCCCGCCGTCTTCGTATTACATACCTTTTACTGCGTTGTGCCGCTATATTGGTGGCGGTAGTAGCTGGCGTAGCGCTCTTTATGCTCGTGCAGCATTCCCGCCGTCAGGCCAATATGATCCAAATGGCCGACCGGCGTGTAGAGACACCACCCGGTGTGATGAAGAAAGTAAGGTTGATCGATGGTTCCATCGTATACCTGTTCCCGGGGTCTGCCGTACAGATACCAGCAGATTACGACGAAAAACAGCGTCTCGTAAGAGTAACCGGGCGTGCTTTCTTTGAAGTAGAGGGCAACTCCACGAAGGCATTCCGGGTGGAGACGGGACAACTGAGTACCACCGTATTAGGTACTTCTTTCGAAGTACAACAGCAAGGTCCTAATGCGGTAGTGGCAGTACGAACGGGTAAAGTACGTGTCCAATATGGTAGTCGTCACCTGTCGGATGTAGAAGCAGGGGGACGACTGATATATGATACCGTAAAAGCCGACTTGCGAAGCGAAAAAATTTCCGGTATAGAAAGTTTCAACTGGACAAGTGGTACATTATCCTTTCATCAGGTACCCTTATCCGAAGTATGTAAAATGATCAGCGATTGGTTCAATATAAAGATTGTCATCCGCCAGCAACAACTCGTAGGAAGAAAAGTAACGATCAACCTTAGCGGGCAGTCTATGGAAACAGCCATGCAGATACTAACCCAGACGGTGGGGTGCAGTTACCAGAAAGAAGGGGAATACATTATCATATACTAACCGGCGGCCCGTATGTGAACGGGTGCATACTATGATCGGCAGTATATCCGCGAAACACGGAAATACTGTTGAAGGGGAATTGCTATGCCATCGAAAATCAAAATTTATGAAGAAACGGTTACACCGTCATGTGAGAAAAAAAATATTGTACACTGTTATCCTGGCAGTATTCGTGTACCCCGTTATAGGTTACGCGCAGCAGAGTAGAACATTCAATCCTGGCCGTACACGGCTAAAGGTCGCCGATCTTATCAGCTTACTGGAAAAGGAAACTCATGTTCGCATTTCCTATAGCGATGCTATCGCCGGTAAATTGCAACAAACGGTACAGTTACCTGCTGGGAATATCAATCTGCAGACTGCGTTAGATGCTATGAAAAGCAATGCCGGACTGGATTATAGCATGAACCAGGGCTTCGTTGTACTAAAAGATAACCGGCAGGGGGAAACGATCATCCGTGGTAAAGTAACAGATGCAAAGGGGGGAACACCACTGCCCGGAGTGACCATCAAGATCAAAGGTACCGGTAATGGTGTACTTTCCGGACCAGATGGATCATTCGTTATCAAAACTCCAGCGGGTGCAGTTACCCTTACGGTGTCGTATATTGGTTACCTGTCCCGCGAAGTAAAAGTAACCGGTGGCAGCACTGGTATTAACATCAGCCTTTGGGAAAGCCAGACTCAACTCGGCGAGGTGCAGGTGACAGCTAGCCGTAAAGTAAACAACGAGGTAGCCACTCTCAACGAAAGGAGGAATGCCGGCATCGTCCAGGACGCGATATCCGCCGCACAGATGACCAAAAGCGGCAGCATCACCACCACACAGGCGTTACAGCGTGTAACAGGAGTAACCATCACAGATGATAAATACGTCGCGATCCGTGGGCTGGGGGATCGTAGTGTGATCGCCCAGCTGAACGGCGCCAGACTTTCCTCCGCAGATCCGGACAGAAGCGTTGTACCATTAGATATCATACCGGCCGGTTTACTCGATAACGTGACTATTTATAAAACGCTTTCGCCAGACAGACCGGCGGATGCCTCCGCAGGTATCGTCGAATTGAAAACACGCTCTATTCCAGATTCACTGACACTCGAATTTACCACACAGGCAGGCTTCAATTCTACTATCGGACTCAACGGTAAATACAATGGATTTTACAACAACCGCCTGGGATTCTGGGGGCAACGCGTCAAAGTACATAACCTGTCTGCCGATTTTCAGGCGCTGAAACAACAATACCCGGGCGGATTGGTACAGATACAGGAGATGTTCATACAAAGCCGCCAAAATCCTGCGTTGGCAGCAGAAGCACAACGTATTAGCAATATCATGCAACGCTTCGAACCAGTGCTTACTACTTCATATCAAAAGGCAGATCCCAATCAGGTATATAACATATCGTTCGGCAATACTTTTAAATTACGTAATGCACACAAGTTGGGAATAATACTGAATGGAAATTATTACACTCGCACAGAAGATATCCACAACGGTGTTCGTAATAACTATAGCCTCTTTCAGGGAGTAGTGACGGGGGATTACAGGATATTCAACCAGCTGACTATCCCGAACTTTATCACACCTGCCTATCCACGCCTCGGCAGCTATTTATCCTATATTGAGAATACCGGCAAAAAAACCTTGAACTATGGCGCGCTGGCCGGTATCACCTACCGGTTTAGCGAACGCCATATCATCCAGGCTCAGTTCGTTGGCAGCCGTGGTGCTGAATCTGTGGGGAGTAACCTCAAAGGTGCCTGGCAGAACACGGGGCTTACCGCACCGGTATACAATACCATCAACCAGCTGAAACTATCCTACCGTGCTTTTGATACTTACAATCTGCAGGGCGACCACAAACTCCTTACCATGTGGTGGTCACCAAGGGTAAGCTACAATATCAGTTCCTCCAGGAGCACACAAAATGATCCCGACTTCCGTTCCACTAACCTGGCTAACCTGTATAGCGTGCGATATGGCAATCCGGGTGGGGTGTCTGTGGGAAAAAACGAATATGCCTTCGTCGCCGGCCTGGTACATGGAGTCGGAAATGATTATTCCAGCATTATGGTCGCAGATCCTAATGGCCGCCAGTTCCGTTACCTTAAAGAAAAGAACTACAATGTCAAAGTAGACATCACACAGCCTTTTAAGATCACCGGAAAAGAACAGTTGTTAAAGTTCGGTGTTAACTTCCTTCGGCGTGATCGGGATTTCACAACCCATATTCTTGGATTACCAGGTACCAGTGTAGGCGGTGGTGGCCAGCTGTTGCTGAACCAGGTAAATGGAAACATCAATGAACTGGTGTCGTCAAAATATGTAGGACTAAAGGATCCGGGTACCTACGATGAAGAAGGAAAGCCAAGAGTAGGCGGATTCCTGTACCAGATCCGCAAATCTCCGAACAATTACACCGGCTCCTACGAAACGCGCGCATTTTATGGCATGGTGGATGCCAAGATTACTGACGCGTTGCGCTTTGTGGGTGGGGTGAGGTTTGAGTCCACCGATATCAAAACACATGTAGACACGAACCAGGTACATGTGCCGGGAGATCTGTCAACGCGGACCGGCGTATCTACGGGTTCCTTACGCTATAGCACCCTTCAACCTGATAACCGATACTACACAGACTATAAACCCTTCTACGCGTTTAACCTTATCTATACCTGGCGACAGGATATGAACTTTAGGATGGCCTATAGTACCTCACTCGCTCGTCCGGAGATCCGTGAGCTGATCAGTATTTATGAATATGACCCATTCCAGTTTGCCGTAATTGGTGGCAACCCCAACTTGCAGAACCAGCTTACAAAAAGTATGGACTTCCGTTGGGAGTGGTTTACCGCACCGGGAGAAGTATTGTCTGCATCCGTATTCGGAAAAACTATTGAGAAACAATTGCAACGCGTGTTCTTTTACAAGTCTCAGGGTAATCTCTCTACAGCACCCGAATTCCCGCTGATTGTTTTTCAGAATGATCCTAATGAAGGACGTGTATATGGCGTAGAACTGGAGATTCGTCATCGCCTGGGTCGCTACTGGCGACCAATAAGGGATGTTTATTTTGGGACTAATGTGATGATGGCCGCCAGTACCATCAATAAAAATCCGGAACGACTCGATGCCGCTCGCACAATAGACCGCCGTTCACCCGCCACCAGCCCAGTGTTTGAACAGGCGCCTTATTCCGTAAATGCTTACATCGATTATGAGAACAGGAAAAGCGGAAGCAGCGCTATGGTGAGCTTCAATATAGTAGGAGCGAGGCTTATACAAGTACAAATGGATGGTACCCCTGATCTCTATGACCGCCCGGCACCCTCCCTGGACCTGACATTCAGCCAGTCGCTCGGTAAACGTTGGCTCGTACGCGGATTCCTGAAAAATATCCTGGATCCCGAATATAAGCAGGTATATACTAATGCTGGTAATAACGGCAAATATCATGGCAATACATATATCTATCGCCAATACAAAAAAGGCACCGAAGTGTCTCTGGGTATCACTTATAAACTTTTCTGACCGTCATGTATCAATGTATTATCATCCGGAAACGCAACCTTTTAATGGCAGCTTGTATATTATTGCTAAGCAGTTGCCTGAAGGAAAAAAAAGATATGGATGACTTCAGACCAGATGTTTCCATCCGATCGCAATCTTCTATCCGCCTATTTAATTTTTATATAGCAAGCCCGCTGAATGTAATGGTCAATAACGTACCATTAACATCATTCGGATCTCAGGGAGGAACGCCTATAGGTCTTTCTCTGTTTCCGAAAGGCGCCTGGTCCACCTCGGAAAATGGTAGCCCATTCGTTATACCCATGTCGCTGCTTGATAAAAACGGCCGGGCGCGTGTGCAGCTGAAAACAGCTTTTAAAGACTTGTTGGATACCGTACTAGAACATAGCTATTCGAAACCAATAGACTTTTATGTAACCAGTGATGGTGCCCTGCGTATACTTCCCCGGCAGAATACACCACCGGCCAGCCCGGACCATTTCCGGTTACGTATCATTCACCTGGGGCAGGCGAACGATCCTTTCGGATTAGGAAGGCCAATGACCCTTACATATGCTGATGGTAGTTTGGTACACAATGCACTGACAGGCATCGCAGCCGGAACAAATTCCGAATACATAGAAATTCCTTACGGTGCTTATCAGTTTAAATTGTTTTCAGGAGGTGGCACTTCGCCGGATTTTGAAAAGCAACTGGCCGAATATCCCATGGTGCCGCTTTACGACGGCTGTGCGCCTGGCGTAATACAACCACAACAAGGCATCTCTCCAAAGTTACGCACGTTCAAACCCGGTGGTGTTTACTGTATCATAGTGACAGACGCCTACCAAGGATATTGGGATTGCTCTCGCTTTAATCCCGTATCATTCCGTTTAAACAGTTATCGGGTTGTCACAGAATATGATCCTGGCGTCAACTACTCCTATGCCCGTATGCACGCAGTAAACGCACTGCCTGGTAAGAGTATACATGTGAAAGTAGACGGTACTGAATTAGGAAGTGAATTACCATACGTAGGTAGCCAATTTACCGGAAAACCCATACTAGCAGATTATCGAATTTTTGTACAAGGGGAGCATCATGTGGAGGCTTCCGATGATAAGGGACGGGTATTGGCTGCTGCTACTATCAAATTATATCCTTATGATAACCATACGATCTGGGTACATGAAAAGCCAGATGGGACCACCGGTTTGTTATTTGCTGCAAACGATATGACCGGCTCCATCTATATGGATGAGTACCTGCCAAACCCGGACAACTCTCGTCCTGGACCGGATGACGGTACCAATGGTCTAGGCAGATTGGCTACCATCCCATATGTATCGCAATCGAGATTCCTGAACCTCAGCCCTGATCTGCCGTATGCAACGTTTATGGGGGATCATAACATGCTTCCAAACCATCAGCCTGAGACTTCAATCTATGGAGCAACCGTCAACCTGGCATCAGGCTTGCTACCTGAGAAAAACCCTTACATACTGTACCTGGGAGTAAAGTTTGCCAGTTTTTCTGCAACCAATTTTTTCTATCCGGTAGTGCCGGGAGCCAGATTAGTACCTGATCAGATACGCGTATATCGTTCCTCGCTATCGCCAGTTGGTGTACCCGGTGAATTATTACCCCAGGTGGTGCCTCTGCAGGTGCGACGGGCATATACTGCCAACCCCCGGATGTATTTGGAAAACACAGCGCCCATAATGGAAAATGGGGTGTATAGCGTGGCGCTGGTAGGAAGGACCTATCGTGCTGGCACACAGCAAGAAAAAGCACGTATCATCATCATCAAACACAACAACTAATGATCATGTATAGAGTTTGTTTTTTTATACTGGCGGGGTTTATCATACTGAGTGGATGCAAGAAATATGAAGAAGCACCACTATTGGGAAATCCTGCTTACATACGTGTATTCAATAGCATACCTTATGCAGCAGATGCACTACATACGGGCGGAGTTGTACCCTTTATTACATTTTTGATGGATCCCGAAACAGATGCCGATGGTTTGCCGGTAAATGCAAAAGTGGTAGGAGATTTTATGGCAACACGGCAACTTTTTAGCTTGTCATATCCTATTAATGCTGCTAATAGTAGTTTCAACAGTCTTATCCAGGATGGCAGAGGAAGCGAATCCCTACTGGGACCAGTGAATTATGAATACCCGGGAAACGCGCATGTGCTGACAGCACCCGCCATCAATGGGTTCGATCTCTCCGCATGGGCACAGGTACCTTCTGGCAGACATCGTCTTGTATTTGTATTCCGCCCGAGGAACAATGTAAATTTTAAAGACTTGTCTGCCACTATTCGTGGCAATATACTGATCGACACTACCATCGATCTTTCAGCCGGAGAGGTATACACTATTGAAGCCCTCGCCCGCGACGTGGAGAAAAAACTATTCGGACTGTACGTACGCAAAGAACAATTTATCCATCAAGCTTTTGATCCTGCAAAACTCTATGTCGGATTCGTAAACCTATCAGGAGAGAAACCATCCTTTACACAGATTGGAATGGGGGCAATGCTTCCCGAAAAGCCGATTATTACCTATTCGACCTACCTGCCAAATGACGTCACAATTCCGGTAGGGACGCCTCCTATTTATCATACCACTTTGCAGAAAAGAATGGATACGGACATCGACTACCTTGCCCTGCCTATCCCTCCAAGGTCTGATTTTTTTGTCGATGATACATTACGAAGTTATGCTTCAGATAAAGTAGTTGGCGCTGCGGGGCGGCTGGACGGATACCCCGGTGGGGGCTTACCCTGTTATGTATTCCGGTATCAGGATATCGATAACCCTGCCGTAAAATTTAGTACCTATAGCTCCGCCAATCCCCGCACCTTCAATAGCCTGAAAATTGCAGGTACATTGGCAAAGTATTATACACCTAATCTACACCTGATCGTAAACGCTAACAATGACTATCACATTTATGGAACAATCAATATAATGGAGATAGTATACGACCGGGTATATCTCATGCAGATACAGCGCGGATTTAATGAGGTACCTCAAAAATAAAAAATGAAAAAGATTATCTATATCTCAATGCTGCTGCTATGGTTGTCAGCATGTATAAAAAAGGATGCACCCTCTCCTGCAGCACAGAAAGAAGCCCGGTCAATCAGCATATTGCTTGGTAATAACTACGCCTTTAGCCTGTTCAGGAATGCAATAAAAAAAGCAGGACTGGATTCTCTCACTACCGGCGAAACACCTTATACCTGGCTGATCCCTGATAACAGCGCTTTTGAGCGCGCAGGTATTTCATCGGATAGCCTGGAGCGTATGCCAGCTGCTACCTTAAAAAACTGGGTATTGTACCATATCCTCCGTGGTAAGATCAAAGGTATAGACATACCGCAAACACTGGTATTCAGAATGAATACCTTGGAAGGAAGGGCTGTCTATACATCTACACCATTGCCGGGGCAAGCCATTTATAATGTTGAGCCAGGAAAGGTATACCTGCACATCAACGGTGTAAACGTGGATAAACCAGACCTCCCGGCAGGAAATGGGCATATGCATGTACTGAACAAACCGTTGAGCTTACCGAAACCTACCGTCAAGGATATAATAATGACCCGGCCGGAATATAGCCAGTTCACAGCCGCGTTGAAAAAATTTGGTTTGCTGGATCAACTGGCAGGCCCCGGGCCTGTCACCATACTGGCATTATCCAATACGCAAATGAATGCATTCGGATTTGATGAGGCAGCCATGGAGCATATCGGGCCGGAAACACACCAGCGCTTCTTGTTCAGCTGTTATATCCTGAAAGACAGCATGTTCTTTCTTTCTGATATACAGGATGCCTATCCTGGTAAAGATGGGACTTTTTTTCCAGGGGTTATTGTGCAGGAAGACGTATTGTTCTTTCTTGATGGCGGGGGGCTGATGGTGAGACACAAACGTTTTCAGGAAGGTTATCCGTACGACTTACAATACGGCAATGGATATGCCCAATTGTTCACCGGAGTAAGCGATTTGCTGGCACTAAACGGTGTAGTACATCGCATTGACAGACCTATGGTAGTCCCGGAAAAAGCACTTATTCGCTAATTATCATTGATTATTCTGAAATGAAACGCACATCATATAAACGAGTCCTCATCGTCTTAGCTGCTATTGTAGCGATGACCGGCGCCTGTTTGAAACCATCAGATTCAGACCTGCTTGTTAGCCATACAAAACCGGTCACAACAGAAGAAATAGTTAAAACATTGGCGGGCAGAAGTGAATTATCACTCTATAACAAAGCATTCATCAGGGTAGGAACCAACGGTAAACTACCCCCTAATAAAGGTGCGACGATCTTTGCGCCGACTAATGAAGCCATGCAGGCGGCGGGATATACGGAAGCACGTATTAATAGCATGGCGCTTGCTGAATTAGCTCGAATGGTAAACTATCATATTGTACCAGTTGCGATGACTCCGCAGGGTATTATTAGCAAGACCTTGACTGCAATTGTCGAAACCCTGCGACAAGATACCATTTACAAGCCAGGCACCGGTAACCGCATAATAGCGCCGCTGCTTTATGTCTCCGGACAAAATAAATTGTTCATCAACGATGTGGAGACGGGCGATCTTACAAAGAACATTGTCACTTCAAATGGCTATATCTATCCGATTGATAGAATATTGCAACCGGTACCCAAGAGGAACCTGATAGAGATATTGGATAACAATCCTGATTTCAGCCTTTTTAGGTCCGCGCTGAAGATTGCAGATAGCATAAGACAGGATGCAATCTTGCAATGGGATATGTATTACGAAGAAGCAAGTTCGGATAGTTGGATGCTTTCAAGGAATATTGATCGTTCCATTGGTGACTTCACAGGAGGACTTCCTACCGTAATAGCACCGACAAATAAGGCCTTCGAAGCAGCTGGCTTGCATTCAGAAAATGACCTCCGTGACCTGGCGAATAAAAATCCACTCAGAATAGATGCCGATTGGGAAGCAGGGGCTTACCTGGTGTTTCATTCTTCACTGGACTCGATAGTACGTATGCATTTGTTTCTCGGTGGCCTTTTTTCGCCCTTCTTTTACCACGATATGCAACAACCTCTGTTGAATAACAAATGGTATAATGATTATAACCGGGACGTGAATGGATGGGGCGCGCAAACCCAGCTGAAATTCCCCTTTCGCCCGGTGTTTTCCTGGCAGAATAACCAGGCATTCGCACAGTGGAAGAACGACCCGGCTGCAAAGGCCCTCGTGCAAAAATACCCTGGTGACGGTAGCATTACCGACAATGGGAACATCTACTTTACCGACCAGCTTTTTTATACACCGAGATAAGCCGTTATATGAAATCAAAATATTTCTTTTTAATTGTTCTTGCACTAACTGTTGCATTATTCAATGCATGTAGTAAAATGCCTGATACGCCAGCACAGCCAACAGGATATGGGAATAGGATATTATTCCTGCTGAAAGATAATTTTAGCCTGGGAAATATATATCAGATCGTACAGGAAGCAAGAATGGGCGATACCTTACAGGCAGAGCGACCGGTAACATTCATGGCTATTCCAAATCAAGCTATCATCAGTTGGTATTGGTTGTCCTATGCCGAAAAACGACGTTGGATGCAATACTTGATCATACCTGGTGCGCCTGCCTTCCGCCAGCTTCCTTTGACAGAGAACCGCGCTATGCTTACAACAGCCGCCTCCAATATATACATTACACGTTTTATGCGGGGAAACGATACGGTCACGACCGTGAATGGAGTAGAATTGCTGGCAGTAGATAATCCGGCCGGCAATGGATTTTTACAAGTGCTTGGCGAAAATATCAATGTAGAGAACGAACCTACCGTAATGCATGCCATACATAATGATTCTACCGTTGTACTGTTTGCTGCCGCCTTACAACGTGCAGGCCTTACAGACTCTCTGGCTGACGCCCGGAAAACTTGGACCGTACTGGCTCCTGTAAATACGGCTTTCATCTGGTCGGCCAGCCAGCTGGAAGGCCTGGATCTGTCTTCCCTGGACAAGATACTCAGCGCAGACCCGGAGAGACTGAAAGCAGTACTGCGATACCATCTGGCAGAAGGAAGGCTCTTTACCGGCAGCTTATATCGCATGGCAGCAGCCAACAATGGTACTATCACTATGCGTGATGGCTCGAGGGTGAGTATAAGTGGCAACCAGGCCATCTTTAATAATATTACGTTCCGTGGTAAGCATAATAGTAATGTCGCACAGATCGCTAAATATCCCAACTATGGCGCTGATCCTAATTACGCTAACATTCCGTGTGAAAATGGAGTATTACATAAAATCACCAGCATATTAATTCCTTGAAACACATGAAAAAGATCATATTGGGTTGTGTGATGTTGATTTGTATGATGACAGGCTGTACAAAAGAAGAAGCGGCACCTGCCAGCAGTCCTCTGCCAACTTTGGTAGCGTACATTAACAACGACAAGCAACTTACACTTTTCAAAGAGGCTTTTTATCGGTCCGGACTCGATAAAGATGCTGTCATACTCAATGGAGGCCCGTTCTCCGTATTCGCACCGATAGATTCTGCCTTCGAAGCTGCCGGTTTGGATCTGAATGCCATACGGAATACGGAACCAGCCAGACTGTCTGCCATCCTGCGATATCATATACTACCAGGTCGTATCAACGGAGAAACAATGATCGGCTTCTTTTCGATCGATCTCACCTCTCTTCACGCTACTGCAAAGCCACGGGTTTGCAGAAACTACGAAGGTCTCTTTATCGATGGCATGCCGGTAGCAGTGGCAAATGTAGCAATAGGAGATGGTGTACTGCATAAAATAAAAGGTGTTTGCCATGTACCTGATCGTACGTTACTGGAACTGATCCGCAGCCGTTCGGATTTGTCCATGTTGGCACATTGCCTGAAAAAATTTCCGGAAATGGAAACATTGCTGGCAGACCCTGACTATCAAGATACTTGGCAATTCGTGTTGGGACGTGGAATGACGCTTTTCGCACCTGACAATATAGCTTTTGCAGCCAACGGGTTTCCGGAGGAGGCAGATTTTGATGCATTGGAATCCGACATGCAAAAAAGTGTGTTATCAAGGCTGCTAATTGGGGGAAAACGATTCCTGCCAGATATGATAGGAGGCCTCGTTATCGGTATCCATATCGGACCTGAGCAGGCCGTTCCCAACCTGGTAAGACCGGGTGCAAGACCCAGCTACATTCTGGAAAAAGGTGCACGCAAATTCCGGACCACCGGCAATCTGATAGCACCACGCATAAAGCAACCTAATATTGGTGGTGTTAATGGCGTCATACATATCATCGACCAGATCATTCTTCCTTAACACTTATTACGATGCGAGCATATTTAATACCTATTGTCCTTCTTGTTTTTAACTTGCTTATCAACGCTGTAGTACCAGTAATGGCGCAGGAAACCAGCAGCAGCCTGCAAGGACGGGTGACCGATGCTTCTGGACAACCATTGCCGGGTGCTATTGTAACCGCTTTACACCAACCTTCCGGCACCAGATATGGCGTAGCCGCACTGCCAGATGGTCGATTCCTGCTCACTGGATTGCGTATAGGAGGTCCTTATATAGTAGAAGCAAAGTTCATGGGCATGAATCCTGAAGTAAGAAACATCCCTAAGGTCTCCTTGGGAGAAGCGCTTACACTGAACCTGAGCCTGACCGAGAGTAGCAAGCTACTGCAGGAGCTGGTGGTAAAGGGTACCAAAACAACTAAAATAAATACCTACGGTACCGGAAAAAGCATCAGCCAGCAGCAAATACAACAGGTGCCCACCATCTCCCGCAGCATTACAGACATCACACGCACCGTACCACAGGGCTCCCGGGACAATAGCTTTGCCGGTACCAACTTTCGCTATAATAACGTAACAATAGACGGTGCTGTCAACAACGATGCTATCGGCTTTAGTCCTTCTACCGGCGGACAAACAGGCACTTCTAATATGCCGGGTAGTTCTACCCGTACCAATCCGATCTCCCTGGATGCCATCGAAGACATGCAGGTATACCTGGCTCCATATGACGTGAAGATTGGTAATTTCACCGGAGGAAGTATCAATGCCGTGACGCGCTCCGGCACAAATGAAATACATGGATCTGTATATGCATATGGAAGGAATGCTTCCATGATAGGACCAGATCGGACCGGCACAGAAAAGCAAAAAAAGATGCCAGCTTCCTTTCATGAGATACAAACAGGTTTCCGCGTCGGTCTCCCGCTGGTCAAAAACAAATTGTTCTTCTTTACGAATGCAGAAGTAACACGGAGACAGGACCCCGCACAGCAAGTAGCCGGAAGTATCGCAGCGTCGGGTATACTCAGTAAAGCAGATGCTGATGCAATCCGCAATCATACCATCAACAGGTACAACTTCGACCCGGGTACCGATGGCCTGTACAATGCAACTGCGAAGAGTGAGAAATTCTTTAACCGCCTCGATTGGAATATAAATGACCGCAACCAGCTGGTACTTCGTAATAATACGATCCGCTCCAGTGCATTACACCTCGAACGCGATCAATTCAGTTTCCGCTTCGGCAGCATCGCTTATCGGCAAATGAACAATCAGTCATCTACGGTGGCCGAACTTAAGACGCGGTTCAGTAACCGGTTCACCAACAGCCTCATGCTGGGTTATACCCATATTCATGATTATCGTACACCACAAAGCGATCCGGCTTTCCCTCAGGTACAGATCGTGGGTAGAACACCGGGATCTACCATTTTCTTTGGTACGGACCGGGAAGCATCCATATTCAACCTTAAACAACGCACGTTCGAACTTACGGATAATATGACGCTGAGCCTAGGCAAACATACATTGAGCTTCGGTACCCACAACGAATTCTATAATATCGACTACGGCTTTGTGAATGGATGGAACGGCAGAGTTACCTATCAGCGCATAGAAGATTTTCTGGTAAACAAACCTCAACGGGTACAAGGTAATTTCAACTATACCAATAATAGCAGGGTATACCTGTTCAACCACCCTGCTGCACGTTTCCGCATCAATTTCCTGAGCGTATACGTGCAGGATGAGATCCGTATCTCAGAGCGCTTTCGCATTACACCCGGCCTGCGTATAGACTATACACACGTACCGGATAAACAGGTGTTGAGCGAAAGAGCTGCTAATGCTGTCACAGATGCAGATTTTGGGACTACTTATACCTATACACCGTTGCGAATGATCTCACAAAACTATCTCGACAGACCTCAAATATCACCCCGGTTGGGCTTTCGTGCAGACCTGACAGGTGATCAGCGATGGGTGTTGCGGGGAGGCGCTGGGCTCTTTACCGGTCGTATACCATTGGCATGGCTGGGTTACGCTTATTATAATAACGGACGCACCTTCGGCGCGATCGACCTGCGTACCGATGGCAACCCACCATCACCCTATCGGCCAGGTACCGACCCGCTAAGGCCTTCCGCTGGTAATCCTTACCCAGGTATAGCGGGCTTTGCCTGGGAACAGGGACGAGTAGTAAATGATGCAAATGCAGGCCAAACACAGATAGATGTGGTCGACAACGACTTTGTAATGCCATCAGTATTGCGTGGTAGCCTCGCGATAGAATATAATGCCAGTAATGGATTTAAATATTCGGTAGAAGCCATGTATACCAAAACAATTAAAGATGTAATGTTCCGCCAGATCAACTTGAGAGATGTTCCTTACTACTATATTTATGATACAGCAGCATCACTACGTAAACAACCCGTATTCAACGGGAGTGTAGATGCTCGTATTGCTAATGCATATGAACTGACCAATACCGGCAAGGGTTACCGTTACAGTATTACCGGGCAGGTAAGCAATAGCTTTGCGAATGGATTGTCGTTTTCAGCAGCTTACACTTACGGTATGTCCAAAGATGTATCTAATGGTATCCGTAATTCCATGGAGTCCAATTGGCAGCTGAACCAGGCATTAAACCCTAACAATCCTGGCCTGGCCTATAGCAATTTCGATACCAGGCATCGTATCGTGGCCACAGTGTCCTATCGTAAAGAATGGTCAAAAGCGCTATCCACCCAGATATCTTTACTGGTAACAGCGCAATCCGGTAGCCCTTTTACTTACGGTTTCGTGAATTTCACACCGCAGGGTACACCACAGCAGGTGGCATTGGCTTATATCCCTGCAGCAGGAGAAGCTGTCCGCTTCTTTGCACCGATAGTCGGCGACGATGGCCATACGGTGCTCGTCACACCGAGTGAACAAGCAGCAGCATTCGACCACTTCGTCGACAATAACGCCTACCTCCGTTCCCGGCGTGGTAACTTTACCGAACGTAATGCAGGCCGCACACCCTGGAATAATAATGCAGACCTGCGTATAGCACAGGATATTCATTGGGGCAAAGCAAATAAACAGCAACATACGATCACCCTTTCCCTCGATGTGATCAATCTCACTAACCTGATCTCGAAAGACTGGGGGACTGTTTATTTCGCACCTAATACTTACAACTCCACCGCGAGCGTTGGCCTTCAGCCATACATCCCGGCACGTAGTTCAGAAGGCTATCCCTTGTATAAATTCACTGACCCGGGAAAACCATATTCAATAGATCCCATCGCTTCCCGCTGGCAATTACAGGCAGGAGCACGATATTCCTTTTAAATCTTAAACATTATATCTCATGAGAATTACTGCATGCATTCTTTCAGGCATGTTGCTGGTAGCGGCATCCTGTAAAAAGAACAACCTTCCGGCAGAAAAGATTCAACCGGAAACAGAAAACGCCAGGACTGGCAAAACCGAGAGAGGTATCCCATTGCCGGATACTTACACCTCAGATAGCTATAAACTAGCAGAAATATTCATTAAAACAGAAGATTTAGTGCCGCTTTGGTACGATAGGACTAATACTTTGCAATATACTTATGATGCATCTGGTCGGTTAAGCTTGGTTACTGATCATTTCAAAGGGAAAAGGAGAAATAGCGGCGGCGCTAGCCTACCTCTGGTAGATGTTGATTTTATAAGAGAATACCGATTCACCTACGTGGCAAGTTCAACAAGGATACAATCCGTTGAACGCTGGATGAGATCGACGCCATCTGCCAATGCCTACCTGCAGGAAAGGACGGTTGCACTTTATAATAGTGATGGACTTATCCGTGGAAAGAACAAGTATAGTTATAACGAAGCGGGAGCTAACGAGAGTAGGACAGAAGAAGTTTATTCCTACAATAGTGTTTCAGCTAACTATATCTCCGGACGTACAGAGAGGACATATGAGGGAAACAATACGTACGAAAAACGCTGGCGCGTAGATGCAGAAACCGGCAACTTTCTGTTGAATCAGCAGTATTATCCTACCGATGCTTATTTACCAGATTCTATCAGCATCGCCTACCATACAGGGAAGCCGGGTCAGCCCGGTGATCCTGAATACCTGAAAGAACAAATGGAAAACGGCTTGCCTATATTTAAAGCACTGAACCTCCCGGTGGAGCGTAGAGAAGGGGCGGTAAGCATACTTGGCTATGAGTATGAATTTGATACAAAAGGCCGCGTAGCATCACACAAAACGATCAACCGTAAAATTGGTAAACTACTTAAGACCACTACTTTAAAATACGTCAATAATTAATCCGTCTTACTGAAAACTGGAACTCATAAGCCCCGGAACGTATTTGTTGCCGGGGCTTTTCGCTACAACCCCTATTTTTACTGTCACTTTTTCTGGCAGTTTATTGCATTATCATGGTGTTACTAAAACCACTTATTACTTTCGCTTCGTCGGTATTTCCGGGATATGGTATTTTGTTAAAATAGCCTGCCAGGTAAAATAACCGGGTGCTCGTGACTAACACCCTTGGTAGTGTAGATTCGTTGATTTATTTGTAATTTACCCTATATATATGATATATGGCAGATCCGGTTATAGTAGAAAAATGGCTGAAAGGGTGGGCCTTGTCCCGTAATTTACGTGCACCGGTCAAAAATGGCAGCGGGTTCAGGGTAGACGTAGGCTGGCTACAGCAGAAAGCTCGTTATGTATTCCCCAATGTTACCGATGAATGGATGGAACTCGCAAACACGATCGTTGAACCATGGATTTTTCTGAAGCTATGTGCAGCTCCGGAAATAGTGAAAGATATCCTGCCTTCACGCTGGGTCATACAACCGCTTGGTTTTATGATGACTTGCAGGCAACCGATGTCTCCCGCTAAGGCAAACCTAATGGCAGAATATATAATGGAAATTAAAGATGAAATGCCCGTAGCTGTTGTCAGGATACTGACAACTAAAGGGGACATTGCCGCCATTGGACGTTTGGTCTTCGTGGAAGACATCGTAGTATATGATCGTATAGAAACTCATATAGACCATCGCCGGAAGGGGCTGGCAACAATTGTTTTGAAAACACTTGAAAAGATCGCTGTGGCCAGAAACCCCCAAAATAGTGTATTAGTAGCAACGGCAGCCGGAAAGGCATTGTATGAAACCCTTGGGTGGAGCACCTATTCCTTATATACTTCCATAGTAATTCCCGCAAACCCTCCTGTTTAGTCGCCATCTTTTAGCTGGCAACAGATCTTACATAAGATGGGGTAACTGTCTTATGGTAAAAAAGTATATGTATTGTTTGCAAAACAGATACTATCGTAATACCTGTACTGTTGTGACCCTTTATGGTAGCAGAACTTGTGGCTGACCAGTCTGCTAATGGACGGAAAGTCAGATCACAATAAAATATACTATAAGTGATAATTTGAAAAGTATTAAGAAACTGTTATTTTACTTTCAGGAAAAATTTACGGAATATTGCGGCCCTATGTCATGTAGAGGACCAAAACTTATTCTTGTACCATTTTCAGATGACCTTTATGCCCAGCTGTTATTGACCAGGTAATAGAATCCAGCATTCACGTTTAATGAAATGACAACAACTTTTTAGGAGACCTATGGAGAACGATGATGTATCCCGTGCCGATGGCAGGAGCCCATTGCATCCGGCGCAAAGTGCCGTTTATTATGACCAGATTACAGATATTGAGAGCCCTCATAATAATCTTGGCGGATACCTGGTATTGAAAGGTCGGTTGGATCTTAAAATATTCAACGATGTGCTAGGTACCATCCCCACTGTATTTGATGTATTCAGGATACAGTTCGATCTTGATAAGGAGGAACCAGGTTGCTGGTTGAGTGAAGAGGCAAGCCCTCTTACTTTGAATGTACTTGACCTTAGCCATACTGCCGATCCCAGACATACAGCGTTGGAGTGGATGCAGGAGCATTTTGACCGGGCCTTTGATCTGAGCAAACAACCTTTATTTGAGCAGACACTCCTCATAATTGCTGAAGAAGAGTACTGGTGGTATAACCGTTATCATCACCTGCTGACGGATGGATATGGGTTTTCCATCTGTGCAAAATATATCGCGGATACCTATACAACCCTCGTCAGACAACAGGAAACATTGACTACAGCGGAATATCCTTCCTATTTTGCGGAGATCATACAGGCTAATCAATACCTGGCATCAGATACCTATAAAAAGGACGAGGCCTATTGGAAAGAGCAGTTTACCCAACTGCCGGAGCGGCTGATCCAGAGAAGGTATACTTTCCAGCAAAACGAAATCCAGCAAACCGGCACCTTTACCGCCGTAATTCCTGCTGAAAAGCGGAAAGAATGGGAGGTGATCGAAAAAGAGACCAATACCAGTCTCCAACAGCTGACGTTGGCTGCCATGATCATCTATTTTGCAAATATTACCGGACAGGAAGAACTGGTGTTCGGATTGCCTGTATATAACCGCAGGAAGCAACAATGGCAGGTAATGGGCATGTTCACCGGTACTATCCCATTTAAAGGATATTTCAAAAAAGAACAACAGGTGGCAGACCTGCTCCGGGAAATAAAACGACAACAGCTGAGCGATTATCGCCGGCAGGCATATCCTGTCAGCCATCTGAACAGGCACCTGAAACTGTTGAAATATGGACAACGGCAGCTGTTTGATGTAATTGTAAACTATTCCCTCCTCGACTTCGAACTGGGATTTGAAGGACTGTCCTGTTATACCTATGAATTAATGAGCCGATTTGAAAGTAGCCCCCTACATTTTTACTGGCGTGATCATGGCAAACAACAACCTCTGCAGATAAGAGTAGATTTTCAGTATGAGTATTTTACCAAAGAAGAAATACAACTGTTTGTAGATAGAATACTTTTCATCTTTGATCAGTTCGTACAGGATATATACCAACCAGTCGGTGACATAAGGTTGATACCATCCGGAGAGTTACAGCTGTTATCGGATAATAGTAAAGGCTCATCCGTACGCTATGAACAGGGAACCGTGCTGGACTTATTCAGTGCACAGGTCTTGCTTACGCCAGATGCCCCTGCTGTCGTTTATGAAGAGCAGATGCTGAGCTACCGGGAGCTGGATGCGCGCAGCAACCAACTGGCTCATTACCTGCGTCAGCAGGGAGTTGACCGGGACGTATTGGTGCCCCTCTGTATAACACGTAGCCCGGAGATGCTGATAGGTATCCTTGGGATACTGAAGGCTGGTGGTGCTTATGTACCACTGGACCCCGCCTATCCGCAGGAACGTTTACGGTATATGCTGGAAGACACCGGTGCCTCGTTGGTATTAAGCAGCCGTGGCGTTAGCCAGTCATTACCTGCTGAGTGCCGCCTGCTACTACTGGACGAAGCAGCCTGGTTAGAGGGTATTTCCGCTGATGCTGTGGACCATATGGTTTCCCCAAAGGATCTGGCATATGTGATCTATACGTCCGGTTCTACAGGTCATCCTAAAGGTGTGATGAATGAACATGGGGGTTTACTAAACCGTTTGCGCTGGGCCCAGGATACATACCGGCTGGACAGTACCGATGCGGTGTTACAGAAGACGAGTTTCAGTTTTGATGTATCGGTATGGGAACTGTTATGGCCTTTGTTATATGGTGCTAAAGTGGTGTTTGCGTCAGCAGACCGGCATAAGGATAGTGGCTATCTGCGGGCGCTGATCGGTCGTGCCGGTATTAGTTTATTACATTTTGTACCGTCCATGCTGGAGGTGTTTTTACAGGACCTGGAGGAGGGTGATTGTTCTGGCGTACGTGATATCCTGTGCAGCGGCGAGGCTTTGAAGGCATCACAGGTGTCCTTGTTTAAGACACGTTTACCACATGTCCGTTTGCATAATTTATACGGACCAACAGAGGCGGCGATAGATGTTACTTATTGGGAGGTACCTTCTGATTGGAATGGCAGCATCGTACCGATCGGTCGTGCGATCTCCAATACGAATATCTATATCACCGATAGCACTCAACGGTTATTGCCGGTAGGTGTACCTGGTGAGTTGTGTATTGGTGGTGTACAGGTAGCGCGTGGTTACCTGAAGCGTGCGGCACTGAGCGCAGAGAAGTTCCTGCCTGATCCTTATGTCGAAGGTGGCCGCTTGTACCGGACGGGAGACCTTTGCCGCTGGCTGCCGGATGGGACCATCGAATACCTGGGTCGTATAGACGACCAGGTTAAGATCCGTGGTTACCGTATAGAGCTGGGAGAGATCGAACATGCGTTGTACGAGAGTGGTCAGGTTAGCCAGTGTGTAGTACTGGCACGTGCTTTAGCTCAAGGTCATTCCCAACTGGTCTGTTACCTGGTGCCGGCCGCATCTTATGATAAGGAAGCGCTGCTATCCTGGCTACGGAGTAAGTTACCTGAATACATGGTGCCGGGTGTTATACAAGAGTTATCTAGTCTTCCGCTGACGCCGAACGGTAAAGTAGACCGCAAACAATTACTGTCCTTGTCCTTAGTAGAAGGTACTGGAAATGCATATGTCGCTCCTGCAACGGAGCTGGAAACGGTATTGTCTGGTATCTGGTCGGCCTTACTTGGCGTAAGCCAGGTAGGGACCGGAGATAACTTTTTTGAGCTGGGAGGTGATTCAATCATCACGATCCAGGTGGTTAGCCGCTTACGCCGTTTAGGGTATGCTCTTCAACCGCGAGATATCTTCCAGCACCAGACGATCGGGAGTTTATCAAAGTTACTGGTTAGTCGTCAGGGTCAATCCGTAGCGTCTGGCGAACAGGGTTACCTGGAGGGAGCGAGTGGGCTGCTGCCGATCCAGTCGTGGTATTTTGAACATGCCGGCTCAGCGGTGTCTCATTTTAATCAGAGTATATTATTAACTATATCCAAACAGGTAAGCAGTACCCGATTAACGGCAGCTATCCAGGAACTAGTGCGTCATCACGACGCGTTACGGTTCCGTTACGAGGAGACGGAAACGGGTTGGTTACAGTATTATGGAGATCACGAAGCAACATTAGCAATAGAAGACCTGCGTTCGATATCGCCATCCGGGTTGGGAGATCATATCACGGATTTGTGTAACCGTTACCAGCGTAGTCTTGATATCCGGAAAGGGGAGTTGTTACGGGTGGTATTGATGGAGACACCGTTCTCAGTGGGAGATAACCGCTTGCTGCTTGTATTTCATCACCTGGGAATAGATGGGGTATCGTGGCGTATCCTGTTGGAAGACCTGTCCCAGTTATTGTCATTTGAAGTGATCCGGTCCGGGGTGCTGGGTGGTAAGACGAGCTCTTACCGGGAGTGGCAAAGCCGCCTGAGAGCTTATGGCTCTTCATCAGAGCTATCGGCGACAGCGGGATACTGGTCGGGTCTTCATACGGGTTACCGTCCGCTGGAGGTGGATCTAGCCTCCGCAGGAGCTGTGTGCCATGGAGATATGGAAGAGGTATCCGTCTTGCTGGGAGCTGTGGAGACACGTCAGTTACTACAGGAAGCAGGTAAGGCCTATCATACGGAGATCAACGACCTGCTGCTGGCGGGTCTTGGTCTGGCACTACGAGATTGGACGGGGGAAGAGGTTTTACAGATCGGTCTGGAAGGTCATGGACGAGAGTTACAGGGTGGAGGTATGGACCTGAGCCGTACGGTAGGATGGTTTACGAGCCTGTACCCAGTACACCTTTGGCTAGGTAAGGATGCGGGTGCGGCTGCCCTGATCAAGGGGGTGAAGGAGCAGTTAAGAAAGGTCCCAGGCAAGGGTTTAGGTTATGGTGTATTACGTTACCAATGTGGTAATGGACGATTATCAGGCACTTTACCCTGGGATATCTTATTCAACTACCTGGGTCAGTTGGACAACGCGGTGTCTGGAGATGGTTTACTGGGAGTAGCGTCAGAATCGGTAGGAGATAGCGTGAGCAGTACGCACCGTTATAGCGAGAAGATACAGATCAATTGTAAGGTACAGGGAGGTAGGCTGCATATCGACATCCGATACAGTGGTCTTCACTACCGTCGTGAAAGTATATTATCCTTATCGGCACTTTACCTGTCAGGTCTGAACACGCTGATCAGCCACTGTCTCATACAAGGACAGCAAGGCACGGCATATACCCCATCCGACTATGGACTGGAGAAAGAGATCAGCCATGAAGAGCTAGACCGTTTTCTGAAAGAAAAAAAGAAAACAAGCAATACAAAAAATATTATGAGATTCTAAAAAAGGTAGTGTACACGATGGATATCCCGGCATTTTTAACCTCACTAAAGGCTTTACAGCTTACTCTCGTAGCAGAAAATGGATACCTTTTTCTCAGAGGTAGCGCAGATACTTTGACGGATGAAGAGATCAGGTCTATTGAAGAAAACGAAGAGATTATTGACTATATACGAACGTACAAAAACGACTTGATCGAATACATTTCGAATACACCCACAGAAGTAAATACGGAACGGTCTGACAATGTATCGTCTATGTATCGTTTAAGCGGCTTGCAGCAGGGGATGTTATTCCATGGCCTGTATAATGTAAAAACAGGTGCTTATATAGAACAGTTATCCTGCGATCTGTCAGGGCTGGATATCTCCTTGTTCGGAAAATCATGGGAGATTTTATTAGAGCGTCACAGTATTCTACGCAGCGGATTTTATTATGATGTATTTAATATCCCTGTCCAGTGTGTATATAAAGAAGTGAGTCTTCCCTTATCGATACACGACTACCGTTCGAAAGATAAAGCAACGATCGCTGCCTATGAAGTGGCGGAACGGGAGCGGGGGTTTGATTTTAGTAAAGCGCCGCTAATGCGGATTGGATTATTGCAACTGGAAGAAGATCGATATCGTATGGTATGGACTTCTCATCATATCCTGTTTGATGGTTGGTCCATGCAGATAGTGATGGAAGAACTGCTGATAACCTATGAAGCTTTGGTGAATGGTACCAGTATATTATCACAAGGAGAAGATCGCTATGAGGATTATATCCGTTACCTGGAAAACAGAGACCAGGAGACTGCGTCTTCTTTCTGGCGTAACTATCTGTCCGGTCTGACAAGTGCTACCCTGTTACCCTTTATCAACTCATCCCGTGAACGGACCAAAGGGGTAGGCGATTATGGTAAAGAACTGCTGACACTTGATCAGGCTCTTACGGCCCAGTTGATCCGCTATTCCCGTCGGCATCATATTACCGTTAATACGCTGATGCAGGGAGTATGGTCCTACTTGCTGCATCAATATACGGGGAACAGGAATGTAGTGTATGGGGTGACTGTATCCGGCCGGCCGGAAGAAATGGAGGGTATAGAAAAGCGCGTTGGCCTTTATATTAACGCATTGCCCTTACATTCTGTTTATAGGCAAGAAGATAAGATTGCTGACTGGTTACAGGCGTTACAAATGGACCAGATCAGTGCTCGCGAATACCAATACAATTCATTAAGCGAGATACAAGGATGGACAGGACTCACAGGCGACTTATTTGATACCTTACTTGTATTTGAAAACTATCCTATATCAGACCTGGTAGCTACCAGGAAGTGGCAACTGAGGGTATCAGATATCCATGTCCATGAGCAAACGAATTATCCGCTAAGCCTCATGATCATCGCTGAAGAAGAAACACAGATATATTTTACCTATAATCTTTCTATCCTCGATACAGCATACGTAAAAACCATTGCCGGACATTTTGCACATGTCGTAGAACAAATTGTAGACAAAGATGAATCGCGCTTACAGGATATTACCTTACTGACAGAAGAAGAACGCCAGCAATTATTGCAGACTTTTAATGGAGCAGTCGTTCCATATCCCGTGGAGAAGACAGTACTGGACCTTTTCCGGGAACAAGTAGCTCTTACTCCGGATGAAATAGCACTGATTTATAAAGATATACAGCTGAACTATCGTGAACTGGATGAACGTAGTAATCAGCTCGCACACTACCTGCAACAAAAGGGTATTGGTCCGGAGGTACTGGTGCCAGTATGCATAGAAAGATGCGCGGAGATGCTGATAGGTATATTGGCTATATTAAAGGCCGGAGGAGCCTATGTACCGATGGATCCCGCTTATCCGGAAGATAGGTTAAGATATATGCTGGAAGATACCCGGGCCTCTTTGGTATTAAGCAATCGTAATTGCAGGCATGTTTTACCGGTTACCTGCGAGATTTTATCGCTGGATGAGGATAGCCTGTTGTTTTCTTCCGGATCGGCAGCACCCCTAATCCAACAGGTACTGCCAGCGCAGCTGGCTTATATAATATATACCTCCGGCTCTACAGGTACACCTAAGGGAGTAATGATCGAACATGCCAGTCTGCTGAATTACTTATTGAATAGCCGCTCGCTATATATGCCGGCAGCCAGCACCTCTGCGGGCAGTTGGGTTCATTTGCCATTTACCTTCGATGCTGCGGTTACCGGCCTATTTACCCCACTCATTACCGGTTTACCGGTTGTTATCAGTGCAGCACCTTCTTCACTGGAGACTTTTGAAGAGCCTGCATTTGCAGCAAATGCGGACTATGCATTTATAAAACTGACGCCTGCTCATACTGGTTTGCTGGAAAAAGCTATTAGCCGGCTGTCGGGGAGGACCTTGTCAGGACGCCTGGTTATTGGTGGTGAAGCATTGCAACCGCAACATATCCAACCGCTGGCGGAGTGTGGAGCTGATGTCATCATATTTAATGAATATGGACCTACAGAAGCCACTGTCGGTAGTACCGTATATACGTTGGATACCCGCTCATTCGATATGCAGCAGGAAAATAGTATCCCGATCGGAAAGCCAATGGACAATGTAAGGATTTACATTACTGATGCACAACAACGTTTGTTGCCGGTAGGTGTGCCGGGAGAGATTTGTATAGGAGGGGTGCAGGTAGCGAGGGGGTATTTACATAGAGAAGAATTGACCGCACAGCGCTTTTTGTCTGACCCTTTTCAGGAGAACATTATTGCACGATTGTATCGCACAGGCGACCTGGGACGCTGGTTGCCGGATGGAAATATTGAATACCTGGGTCGTTTGGACGACCAGGTCAAAATACGTGGTTATCGCATAGAACCTGCAGAGATCGAACAGGCTATCGTACAAAGTGGATATGCAAAACAGGCTGTAGTAGTTGCCAGGGCAAGTGCACAGGGTCATCAGCAGCTGCTAGCGTATGTGGTGCCGGTAGATATCTTCGATAAAGAACAATTGTTGGCCTATCTGAGGTCCCAGCTACCGGAATATATGCTGCCGGCAATACTGATCCCGTTAGCAGATTTACCGCTTACAGCGAACGGAAAGGTTGACAGAAAAGCGTTACCGTCACCGGAGCATATTGAACAGCCAACAGAAAGTTATACTGCTCCAGTTACAGATACGGAAATATTACTGGCAGAAATATGGGCAGAGTTGCTGGGGGTAGAGCAGGTGGGTATCCACGACAATTTTTTTGAACTGGGAGGCGATTCGATCATTGCGATACAACTGGTAAGTAGGGCCCGGCGTGGTGGCTGCCCACTGGAGGTAGGAGATGTCTTCGAACACCCAACCATATCTAAACTATCATCATTGCAAGCCGGTCGGTCAGGGGACAAAGAAGTACCAGCGGTTGCAGCACCCGTAACTGTCGCTGATTATGGACTGGGTAATGAGATCAGCCCTGAAGAGCTGGATCGTTTTCTGGATGAGGTAAGCAATGGGGTACGGCGTAGGGATAATATTTCCGGCCTTTACCGCCTGAGTGGCTTGCAACAGGGGATGTTGTTCCATAGCCTGTATAATGGGAATGCCCATGCCTATATAGAGCAATTGTGCTGTGACCTGATAGACGTAGACGAAATGGTATTTGCCGGCAGTTGGAAAGCCATATTGGACCGCCATAGTATACTGCGTAGTGGTTTTTACTACGATGTATTCAATATACCCGTCCAGTGTGTGTATGAGCAGGTGCATTTACCGTTGTTATGCTATGACTACCGGTCTCAGGATATGTCGGCGGTATCTGCCTATACATTGTCAGACCGTGAGCAAGGTTTTGACTTTGGATCTGCTCCGTTGATGCGTATTAGCCTGTTACGTCTTGATACTCATCGTTACCGGATGATCTGGACCTCACATCATATTTTGTTTGATGGTTGGTCCATGCAGATATTACTGGAAGAATTTTTGACGACATACGAAATTTTATCCTCTGGAGGAGAGCTGTCAGCGCAGGAAGAAGATCGTTACGAAGATTATATCCGTTTCCTAGAGGGCCAGGATGTATCACTGGCAGCTGCTTATTGGAAAAGTTATCTGTCAGGTCTGGAAGATGGCCGTTTATTACCTTTTGTCCGGGAGGGCGCCTCTCGAACGAAAGGAGAGGGGCATTATGTTCAGGAGGAGTTGGAGTTGGATGCTACTTTGACAACAGCTTTAACCAGTTATAGCCGTCGTCACCATATTACGGTCAATACTTTGATGCAGGGTGTTTGGGCTTACCTGTTACATAGTTACACGGGCAAATCAGATGTAGTTTATGGAGTAACGGTGTCTGGCCGTCCGGAGCATCTGGCTGGGATAGAACAGCGTGTAGGTCTGTATATCAATTCGCTGCCCCTGCGTAGTCAATATACCGGGATGTCAGATATAGAGAAGTGGTTGCAGGGTTTACAATCAGACCAGTTGAATAGTCGCGTATATCAATACAGTGGCTTGAATGAGATCCAGGGATGGGCCGGATTAAGTGGCGATCTTTTTGACAGTATCCTGGTTTTTGAGAACTACCCCTTATCGGAGGTAGCTGCCTCCCGTTCCTGGCGTTTACAGGTAGAAGCAGTAGAGGTACATGAGCAAACCAACTATCCGCTTAGCATTATCATCCTGCCTGGTAAAACAGCAACGAAGCTCCGCTTTAGTTATAACAGCCATCTATTGGCAAGAGAGTATGTGAAAACTATTGCGGGTCACTTTGCCCATGTGCTGGAACAGATCGTATCAGGACAGGTGCGACAGTTAAGTGACATTACGCTGTTAACAGCACAGGAGCAAACACAGTTATTACGGGAATTTAATGGCCCATTTGTACCCTATCCATTGGATCGTTCGATCGTTGAGCTTTTCAGGGAGCAGGCTACCTATAATCCGGGAGCTACTGCCGTAACATACGAAGGGGCAATCCTGAACTACCGTGATTTGGACATCCGCAGTAACCAGTTAGCGCATTACCTCCGTAAACAGGGGGTTACGCAGGAAACATTGGTACCCTTATGTATAGAACGAGGGCTGGAAATGATTATCGGTATACTGGGTGTATTAAAAGCCGGTGGAGCGTATGTACCACTGGATCCCGCATATCCGCAGGAACGTCTGGACCATATGCTGGCTGACACGGGTGCCGCTCTGGTATTAAGTAGCCGACGAAGCAAACATATGTTACCGGCAAATGTCTGCCTGTTTTCACTTGATGAAGAAGTAACGACGCTCTCTCTGGAGCCGGAACATCCGGTAGAACACACTGTTCATCCCAATGATCTGGCTTACGTGATCTATACTTCGGGATCTACTGGAGTTCCAAAGGGTGTAATGATAGAACATCGCGGCGTAGTAAACCTGGTCTGTAGTCAGGTGAGCCCACTGGATCTAAAGGTGGGGACCAGGATGTTCCAGTTTGCCTCTTTCAGTTTTGATGGTTCTTGTTATGAGATATTCTGCACTTTACTCAATGGAGGACATTTATTACTTGCACCTGCTGAGGTCCTGATGGAGCCGGCTGCATTACGTAAACTGTTGAGTGAGCAACAAGCAGCGGTAGTCGCTTTACCGCCAAGTTATCAATCTGTACTCGCTGATGGACTGGATGGTCTGGAAACCGTCATCTCCGCTGGAGAAATGCTGAATGTGCAGTTGGCCAGGAAGATACAATCTAATCATATTAAACTGATCAATACATACGGACCTACAGAAAATACAGTCAGTGCTACCTTGTCCTTGTCACCGATAGACGCTAATGGCCAGGTTACGATTGGCAAACCACTTGATAATGTAAAGATTTATATCACCGATAGCACTCAACGGTTATTGCCGGTAGGTGTACCTGGTGAGTTGTGTATTGGTGGTGTACAGGTAGCGCGTGGTTACCTGAAGCGTGCGGCACTGAGCGCAGAGAAGTTCCTGCCTGATCCTTATGCCGAAGGTGGCCGCTTGTACCGGACGGGAGACCTTTGCCGCTGGCTGCCGGATGGGACCATCGAATACCTGGGTCGTATAGACGACCAGGTTAAGATCCGTGGTTACCGTATAGAGCTGGGAGAGATCGAACATGCGTTGTACGAGAGTGGTCAGGTTAGCCAGTGTGTAGTACTGGCACGTGCTTTAGCTCAAGGTCATTCCCAACTGGTCTGTTACCTGGTGCCGGCCGCATCTTATGATAAGGAAGCGCTGCTATCCTGGCTACGGAGTAAGTTACCTGAATACATGGTGCCGGGTGTTATACAAGAGTTATCTAGTCTTCCGCTGACGCCGAACGGTAAAGTAGACCGCAAACAATTACTGTCCTTGTCCTTAGTAGAAGGTACTGGAAATGCATATATCGCTCCTGCAACGGAGCTGGAAACGGTATTGTCTGGTATCTGGTCGGCCTTACTTGGCGTAAGCCAGGTAGGGACCGGAGATAACTTTTTTGAGCTGGGAGGTGATTCAATCATCACGATCCAGGTGGTTAGCCGCTTACGCCGTTTAGGGTATGCTCTTCAACCGCGAGATATCTTCCAGCACCAGACGATCGGGAGTTTATCAAAGTTACTGGTTAGTCGTCAGGGTCAATCCGTAGCGTCTGGCGAACAGGGTTACCTGGAGGGAGCGAGTGGGCTGCTGCCGATCCAGTCGTGGTATTTTGAACATGCCGGCTCAGCGGTGTCTCATTTTAATCAGAGTATATTATTAACTATATCCAAACAGGTAAGCAGTACCCGATTAACGGCAGCTATCCAGGAACTAGTGCGTCATCACGACGCGTTACGGTTCCGTTACGAGGAGACGGAAACGGGTTGGTTACAGTATTATGGAGATCACGAAGCAACATTAGCAATAGAAGACCTGCGTTCGATATCGCCATCCGGGTTGGGAGATCATATCACGGATTTGTGTAACCGTTACCAGCGTAGTCTTGATATCCGGAAAGGGGAGTTGTTACGGGTGGTATTGATGGAGACACCGTTCTCAGTGGGAGATAACCGCTTGCTGCTTGTATTTCATCACCTGGGAATAGATGGGGTATCGTGGCGTATCCTGTTGGAAGACCTGTCCCAGTTATTGTCATTTGAAGTGATCCGGTCCGGGGTGCTGGGTGGTAAGACGAGCTCTTACCGGGAGTGGCAAAGCCGCCTGAGAGCTTATGGCTCTTCATCAGAGCTATCGGCGACAGCGGGATACTGGTCGGGTCTTCATACGGGTTACCGTCCGCTGGAGGTGGATCTAGCCTCCGCAGGAGCTGTGTGCCATGGAGATATGGAAGAGGTATCCGTCTTGCTGGGAGCTGTGGAGACACGTCAGTTACTACAGGAAGCAGGTAAGGCCTATCATACGGAGATCAACGACCTGCTGCTGGCGGGTCTTGGTCTGGCACTACGAGATTGGACGGGGGAAGAGGTTTTACAGATCGGTCTGGAAGGTCATGGACGAGAGTTACAGGGTGGAGGTATGGACCTGAGCCGTACGGTAGGATGGTTTACGAGCCTGTACCCAGTACACCTTTGGCTAGGTAAGGATGCGGGTGCGGCTGCCCTGATCAAGGGGGTGAAGGAGCAGTTAAGAAAGGTCCCAGGCAAGGGTTTAGGTTATGGTGTATTACGTTACCAATGTGGTAATGGACGATTATCAGGCACTTTACCCTGGGATATCTTATTCAACTACCTGGGTCAGTTGGACAACGCGGTGTCTGGAGATGGTTTACTGGGAGTAGCGTCAGAATCGGTAGGAGATAGCGTGAGCAGTACGCACCGTTATAGCGAGAAGATACAGATCAATTGTAAGGTACAGGGAGGTAGGCTGCATATCGACATCCGATACAGTGGTCTTCACTACCGTCGTGAAAGTATATTATCCTTATCGGCACTTTACCTGTCAGGTCTGAACACGCTGATCAGCCACTGTCTCATACAAGGACAGCAAGGCACGGCATATACCCCTTCCGACTATGGACTGGGGGAAGAGGTCAGTTACCAGGAATTAGATCAGTTCCTGGAGGAAGATGGCGCTGATGATCTGAGCAATATCATGGATTTTTAAAAAAGCTATTCATATTATAACCCTTACCAAATGATTATTTGTGGTCTTAAGCTTACGCACGATGGCGGCGTTGCCCTGATTGATAACGGGGAATTGAAGTTCAGCATAGAGATTGAAAAGATTAACAACAATCCCAGATACAGTGCAATAAAAGATTTATCTGTTATTCAGGAGATACTGGAAGATAATCATTACAGTATTGATCAGGTCGACCAGTTTGTGATTGACGGGTGGCATGGTTCCGGACTTTTCTGGAAAGGAGTGCCGATGCTCCCTGTAGTAGATGAGGGGAAGGACTTGTCCCTCGAAGTAGCGCCCTATAACGAGAGCAACCTGAAAGAAAATGTACTCACACGCTATGAATTCAAACAGGCCTTACCTATAAGAGGTAAACTATATGACTATGCCAGTTACATGCATGTAGCCGGGCATATAACCAGTGCTTATTGTACCAGTCCATTTGCTGCGCGTAATGAAAGTAGTTATATACTCACCTGGGACGGTGGGCAATATCCCAGGTTATACTATTTTGACGTGCGTACACGTGAGGTAAGGAACCTGGGCCATTTATTCCTCTTTCTGGGAGGTATTTACAGCACGTTTGCACAGTACTTTGGACCCTACAAAAAAACGGTAGCAGAGCTGGAAGATGACCGTAAGAAAAAAGAAATAGAAGGTTTTTTTGGTGGGTATTCCGTTGCGGGAAAGATCATGTCTTATATTGCATTGGGTACCGTAAGAGAAGAGCTATTGAGCGTTTTTGAAAAAGTCCGTAAAGAGACTATAGAGATCTCTAATGAATTCTCCCATATATTTTCCAGCAAGATCCGTAACATCATTTCCCCGGAGATATATCCGGATGAAGATGTACTGGCTACCTTGCATGTTTACCTGGAAAGACTATTACTCGAGCATCTGAGAAAGAAAATAGAGAAATATCCTTATCCTGAAAAGAATCTCTGTTTTTCGGGTGGCTGTGCCCTGAATATTAAATGGAACAGCGCAATCCGTAACAGCGGTATGTTTAACGAAGTGTACGTCCCACCTTTCCCCAATGATTCTGGTAGTGCAATAGGTGCCGCCTGTTCCGAATTTCTGATTAGAACAACGCAAAACGCGGTGGCCTGGAATGTGTATAGCGGACCGGTAGTTCGGTCAAATGAACCCGTAGAAGGTTGGGTGCAGTCACCTTGTTCTGTGAAGCAGTTAGCTCATAATTTATATGAATCCGGTGAACCGGTTGTACTCCTGAATGGCGCAGCAGAACTAGGACCTAGAGCATTGGGCAACCGTAGTATCATCGCATCGCCGGTACACCCCCGTATGAAAGATGTACTGAACAGGGTCAAGAAAAGAGAACCTTTCCGTCCGGTGGCTCCCATTTGTCTTGAAGAAGAAGCCTCTGCTATCTTTGATCCCGGTTGCGAAGATCCCTATATGTTATTCGATCATCAAGTGAGAACAACCTGGAAAGAACGTGTACCGGCTATTTGTCACCTGGATGGTACCGCAAGATTACAGACCGTGAATGCACAGAATAATTCTCTCATATATGAATTATTGCAGGCTTTTAAGGCAGTAAGCGGGTTGCCATTACTCTGTAATACAAGCGCCAACCTGAATGGGTCCGGCTTTTTCCCGGATGTGGCAAGTGCAACATTATGGGGACAGGTCAACTACGTATGGTGCAATAATATTTTATACACAAAAGTAACCCGTAATCAATTTGGAGAAATACTGGCAGACCAGGTATCAGACGTTGCAAAATAAACAGGAGCAAATGGAAATCGCTGCATTTATCGAAAACCTCAAGAGGTCACACTTTGCGTTAGCTGTAGAGAACGGAAAACTCGTATTGAAAGGAGATAAACAGAAGTTGAGTGAAGAAGACATTCAGTTGATCAGACAGAATCATGAGATCATTAATTATATCAAAGAAAACAAGTCGTCATTGATCGAATATATCTCAGCTCGTAAACGGTCTGAGAATATAACGGCGATCTATAAGCTGAGTGGCCTTCAGCAGGGAATGTTGTTTCACAGCCTATATGATGGTGCAGTAAAAGCTTTCATTCAGCAATTTTGCTGTGATCTCCTATTTCTGCAGCCGGATATATTTAAACAGAGCTGGCAACATCTGCTGGAAAAACATAGCGTACTGCGAAGCGGATTTTATTATGATGCGTTTCAGGTACCTGTGCAATGTGTATACAAACATATACCACTCGATATCCAGCTGAAAGACCTGCGTCATCTTAGCGGGGATGTCTTGACAAATACAGTTAGTGCTTATGAGATAAACGATCGGGAGCAGGGATTTGATCTTAAACAATCCCCGCTGATGCGCATTACGTTGTTGAGAACGGAAGAGGCTCGCTACAGAATGCTGCTAACCGCCCATCATATTCTGTTTGATGGTTGGTCCATGCAAATATTGATCGAAGAATTCCTGCAGACTTACCATGCTATCATTTCCGGGGAAAGCATAGCCGAGTGGACGGAAGATCGGTTTGAGGATTATATACGTTATATCGGTCTGCAGGACAAAACAAAAGAAGAGTCTTACTGGCGTAATTATATGACTGGCCTGACAACAGCCAGCTTGCTTCCATTTGTCGCAACGTCTGCAGACCGGACCAAAGGAGTGGGTATCTACCAGGAGAAGGTATTGTTACTCGATAACCACACGACTGCTGAGATACAAGCATTCGCGCGCCTGCACCGGGTCACGGTCAATACCATATTACAAGGTGTATGGTCGTTGTTGTTACACCGCTATACCGGTAATGCCAATGCAGTATACGGACTGACGGTATCCGGCCGGCCGGAAGACCTGCCGGAGGTAGAAAAAAGGGTAGGCATGTATATTAATGTTTTGCCACTGCATACCATATATGAGGTAGGGCAGGAGGTGAGCACCTGGTTGCAAGGGATCCAGCAGGAGCAGCTCATGGCAAGAGAATACCAATACACACCATTGAGCAGTATCCAGGAGTGGACTGGCCTCAGCGGTGATTTGTTTGATACCCTGCTCGTATTTGACAACTATCCCGTTTCCCAGGTCGTAGCAGCTATGCCTGCTGGGTTAGCGGTGGAAGCCGTAAGTATACACGAACAGTCCAATTATCCATTGACGATCAGGATCAGTACCGGTAGTAGTACCAGACTTTCTTTTAGCTATAATGCTTCTGTACTGGAAGAAACATATGCGGTGAATATCATAGGGCATTTCGAACAGGTGCTGACACAGATACTGGAAGATGGTAGCCGTACACTCGATAGCATCACATTACTACCGGCACAGGAGCAGCATCAGGTAATTGCGTCTTTCAATGCAATCGATATAGATTATCCCAGGGATAAAACCATTGTAGACCTTCTTCGCCAGCAAGCCGATCGTACACCCGATGCAACGGCTGTCATCTGCGAAGGCAACCATATCAGTTACAGAGAGCTGGATCTGCGCAGCAACCAGCTGGGGCATTACCTGAAAAAAAATGGTGTAGGCGCAGATGTGCTGGTGCCCATCTGCATAGAAAGGAGTATAGAGATGATCATTGGGATATTAGGTATCCTGAAAGCTGGCGGGGCGTATGTTCCAATGGACCCGGATTATCCTGTAGATCGATTGCGATATATGCTGGACGATACGGCTGCCACATTAGTAGTGAGCTGCAGTCGAAGCCGGCAAGTATTGCCGTTCAGCAATGGCTTGGATGTAATCGTACTTGACGAGAAGAATGCTCCATTTCTATCCGAACCATCTACTCTTCCTGCAAATAATCTGCAGCCAGATCACCTGGCCTATGTAATTTATACTTCGGGATCCACCGGCATGCCAAAGGGTGTTTTCATTGAACATAGGAACGTGGTAAGGCTCTTTGAAACAGATCGGCCGCTATACGATTTTCATGAGCAGGATGTATGGACCATGTTTCATTCATTTTGTTTTGATTTTTCCGTTTGGGAAATGTACGGTGCACTGTTTTATGGAGGAAGGTTAGTTGTGGTACCCAGGCAGGTGGCTAAAGATAATATCGCTTTCGGGAAGTTATTGATAGAACAGAGGGTAACCGTCCTGAATCAAACTCCGTCTGCGTTTTATCTGCTACAGGATCACATGACGGCAAAAAAATATGAGCTATCGGTCAGGTATGTCATCTTTGGGGGAGAAGCACTAAATCCTGGTAAATTAGCACCATGGAAACAGGCATACCCCAGTTGCCGTTTGATCAATATGTACGGTATTACCGAGACTACAGTACACGTAACTTATCAGGAAATAGGAGAAATACATCTGCATAATGGTACCAGCGTAATAGGTAAACCCATCCCTACGTTAAGTGCTTATATACTGGATACCCGGCAACAATTGGTTCCTATCGGTATAACAGGAGAACTTTACATTGGCGGAGCAGGCCTGGGGAGAGGATACCTGAACCGGCCTGATCTGACAGCGGAACGTTTTATCGCAGACCGTTTTAGCAAAGAGTCGGATGCACGTTTGTACCGTACCGGTGATCTGGGCCGTTGGTTACCCGATGGTACAATAGAATACCTTGGACGTATAGATGACCAGGTGAAAATACGTGGCTATCGTATTGAATTGGGAGAGATAGAATATGTGTTACAGCAAAGCGGACTGGTAAAACAAGCGGTCGTGATAGCCAGACGTGGCGCACAGGGAGACCAGCAACTGGCTGGTTATATAGTACCGGCAGATGTATTTGACCGGGAGCGATTGCTGGATCATCTCCGGCGTAAACTCCCAGACCACATGGTACCGGCGTTTTTGATACCACTGGGCAGTCTGCCGTTAACAACCAATGGTAAAATTGACCGTAAATTATTGCCTGCCGCCGAAAGCCAGGAACAACAGCAACAAGGTGATTATGCTGCGCCACGTACGGAAGTGGAAACCTTACTGGCGGAAACATGGGCTGCCTTGCTGGAAGTGGATCGAGTGGGTATACACGATGACTTTTTTGAACTGGGGGGGCAATCACTGCTGGCGATGAGGTTGGTAGCCGCGATCAACAGGAAATTGGATGTCGATGTATCGATCAGCGATATCTTTGAGTATCCTACTATCGCAGAACTGGCAACGCAATTGGCTGAACAACCCACTGGTCATCCTACTATAGTTATTACGCCTCAATCCCGGCCGGCACAGATACCATTGTCCTTCAGCCAGGAACGCCTCTGGGTTATAGACCAGCTCGAAGGCAGCAAAGCTTATCATATTCCAATTGTATTAAGGCTAAAAGGCAATGTTAATGTAATCGCCCTGGAAAAGGCCATAAAAAGTGTAGTGGATAGGCATGAAATACTGCGTACCGTAATTCATGAAACAGCAGGAAAAGCCTACCAAAAAATACAACCAGCCGATAATTGGCATTTGGCCGTAACTAAAATGAATGACCTGCAGGATGAGGGTGCTATTGCTGATCATATTCAGTTATTGATCGGCCAGCCATTTGACCTCTCCACAGACTTTATGTTACGTGGACATTTGTTACCTATATCTGCATCAGCGTGCATACTCGTATTGACGTTGCATCATATAGCGGCGGATGGATGGTCTATGCCGATTATTGTCAAAGAACTGGCCGCGTTATATGCGGCTAATACGGGAAACGGTCTGCCGGATTTACCAGCGCTCCAGTTACAGTATGCTGACTATGCAATTTGGCAGCGTACACATTTAGCCGGACAGGCCTATGAAGATGCGCTGTCCTATTGGAAAGAATACTTGTCGGGACTTGCTCCGCTGGACCTGCCGGCAGACTATGCTCGCCCGGCCATACCGAGTGGCGAAGGTGCATCTTATGAAATATTACTCGATACCGGTTTGCAAAAACGCTTGCAACAATTATCGCAGGCTGAAGGAGTGACTTTATTCATGACCCTCCTGGCAGCTTTCCAGGTATTGTTATATCGCTACAGTGGCGAAGAAGATGTGAGTGTGGGTAGCCCTATTGCCAACCGTCCTTACCATGAGCTGAAAGGGCTGGTCGGCTTTTTTGTAAATACACTGGTATTACGTGGTGATCTGAGTGGTAATCCCACATTCAGGAACTTGTTGAACCAGGTAAAGGAACGTACCTTATTGGCTTATGAACACCAGTCTGTACCCCTTGAAAAAGTGATTGAGGCCGTTGTAAAGGAACGGGATATGAGCCGTAATCCTTTATTCCAGGTGTTATTTGTATTGCAAAACACGGAAGCGGCAACACTCCCTGCTGCCGTAGCCGGAGAGGTAGCTTTGAGTGTAGAACCGTTCATACACCAGACCTCCAAATTTGACCTGACCTTTTCTGCAGAAGAAACCAGCTATGGCCTGCAACTTAGTGTAGAATATAATACGGATCTGTATAGGAAGGATACCATTGAAAGAATGGTATCTCACTACGAACGAATCTTATACCAAATCATTACTGCACCACAAGAACGGATAAATACTTTTTCATTATTGCAGCCGGATGAAGCTCGCTTGTTATTAGAACAACATACTGGTCCGGCTGTACGCTATGAACAGGGAACCGTGCTGGACTTATTCAGTGCACAGGTCTTGCTTACGCCAGATGCCCCTGCTGTCGTTTATGAAGAGCAGATGCTGAGTTACCGGGAGCTGGATGCGCGCAGCAACCAACTGGCTCATTACCTGCGTCAGCAGGGAGTTGACCGGGACGTA
Source organism: Chitinophaga pendula (assembly GCF_020386615.1). Lineage (NCBI taxonomy): Bacteria > Pseudomonadati > Bacteroidota > Chitinophagia > Chitinophagales > Chitinophagaceae > Chitinophaga > Chitinophaga pendula. The sequence continues at coordinate 4,007,259 of NZ_CP077769.1, read as the reverse complement.
TTGGTGCCCCTCTGTATAACACGTAGCCCGGAGATGCTGATAGGTATCCTTGGGATACTGAAGGCTGGTGGTGCTTATGTACCACTGGACCCCGCCTATCCGCAGGAACGTTTACGGTATATGCTGGAAGACACCGGTGCCTCGTTGGTATTAAGCAGCCGTGGCGTTAGCCAGTCATTACCTGCTGAGTGCCGCCTGCTACTACTGGACGAAGCAGCCTGGTTAGAGGGTATTTCCGCTGATGCTGTGGACCATATGGTTGCCCCAAAGGATCTGGCATATGTGATCTATACGTCCGGTTCTACAGGTCATCCTAAAGGTGTGATGAATGAACATGGGGGTTTACTAAACCGTTTGCGCTGGGCCCAGGATACATACCGGCTAGACAGTACCGATGCGGTGTTACAGAAGACGAGTTTCAGTTTTGATGTATCGGTATGGGAACTGTTATGGCCTTTGTTATATGGTGCTAAAGTGGTGTTTGCGTCAGCAGACCGGCATAAGGATAGTGGCTATCTGCGGGCGCTGATCGGTCGTGCTGGTATTAGTTTATTACATTTTGTACCGTCCATGCTGGAGGTGTTTTTACAGGACCTGGAGGAGGGTGATTGTTCTGGCGTACGTGATATCCTGTGCAGCGGCGAGGCTTTGAAGGCATCACAGGTGTCCTTGTTTAAGACACGTTTACCACATGTCCGTTTGCATAATTTATACGGACCAACAGAGGCGGCGATAGATGTTACTTATTGGGAGGTACCTTCTGATTGGAATGGCAGCATCGTACCGATCGGTCGTGCGATCTCCAATACGAATATCTATATCACCGATAGCACTCAACGGTTATTGCCGGTAGGTGTACCTGGTGAGTTGTGTATTGGCGGTGTACAGGTAGCGCGTGGTTACCTGAAGCGTGCGGCACTGAGCGCAGAGAAGTTCCTGCCTGATCCTTATGCCGAAGGTGGCCGCTTGTACCGGACGGGAGACCTTTGCCGCTGGCTGCCGGATGGGACCATCGAATACCTGGGTCGTATAGACGACCAGGTTAAGATCCGTGGTTACCGTATAGAGCTGGGAGAGATCGAACATGCGTTGTACGAGAGTGGTCAGGTTAGCCAGTGTGTAGTACTGGCACGTGCTTTAGCTCAAGGTCATTCCCAACTGGTCTGTTACCTGGTGCCGGCCGCATCTTATGATAAGGAAGCGCTGCTATCCTGGCTACGGAGTAAGTTACCTGAATACATGGTGCCGGGTGTTATACAAGAGTTATCTAGTCTTCCGCTGACGCCGAACGGTAAAGTAGACCGCAAACAATTACTGTCCTTGTCCTTAGTAGAAGGTACTGGAAATGCATATGTCGCTCCTGCAACGGAGCTGGAAACGGTATTGTCTGGTATCTGGTCGGCCTTACTTGGCGTAAGCCAGGTAGGGACCGGAGATAACTTTTTTGAGCTGGGAGGTGATTCAATCATCACGATCCAGGTGGTTAGCCGCTTACGCCGTTTAGGGTATGCTCTTCAACCGCGAGATATCTTCCAGCACCAGACGATCGGGAGTTTATCAAAGTTACTGGTTAGTCGTCAGGGTCAATCCGTAGCGTCTGGCGAACAGGGTTACCTGGAGGGAGCGAGTGGGCTGCTGCCGATCCAGTCGTGGTATTTTGAACATGCCGGCTCAGCGGTGTCTCATTTTAATCAGAGTATATTATTAACTATATCCAAACAGGTAAGCAGTACCCGATTAACGGCAGCTATCCAGGAACTAGTGCGTCATCACGACGCGTTACGGTTCCGTTACGAGGAGACGGAAACGGGTTGGTTACAGTATTATGGAGATCACGAAGCAACATTAGCAATAGAAGACCTGCGTTCGATATCGCCATCCGGGTTGGGAGATCATATCACGGATTTGTGTAACCGTTACCAGCGTAGTCTTGATATCCGGAAAGGGGAGTTGTTACGGGTGGTATTGATGGAGACACCGTTCTCAGTGGGAGATAACCGCTTGCTGCTTGTATTTCATCACCTGGGAATAGATGGGGTATCGTGGCGTATCCTGTTGGAAGACCTGTCCCAGTTATTGTCATTTGAAGTGATCCGGTCTGGGGTGCTGGGTGGTAAGACGAGCTCTTACCGGGAGTGGCAAAGCCGCCTGAGAGCTTATGGCTCTTCATCAGAGCTATCGGCGACAGCGGGATACTGGTCGGGTCTTCATGCGGGTTACCGTCCGCTGGAGGTGGATCTAGCCTCCGCAGGAGCTGTGTGCCATGGAGATATGGAAGAGGTATCCGTCTTGCTGGGAGCTGTGGAGACACGTCAGTTACTACAGGAAGCAGGTAAGGCCTATCATACGGAGATCAACGACCTGCTGCTGGCGGGTCTTGGTCTGGCACTACGAGATTGGACGGGGGAAGAGGTTTTACAGATCGGTCTGGAAGGTCATGGACGAGAGTTACAGGGTGGAGGTATGGACCTGAGCCGTACGGTAGGATGGTTTACGAGCCTGTACCCAGTACACCTTTGGCTAGGTAAGGATGCGGGTGCGGCTGCCCTGATCAAGGGGGTGAAGGAGCAGTTAAGAAAGGTCCCAGGCAAGGGTTTAGGTTATGGTGTATTACGTTACCAATGTGGTGATGGACGATTATCAGGCACTTTACCCTGGGATATCTTATTCAACTACCTAGGTCAGTTGGACAACGCGGTGTCTGGAGATGGTTTACTGGGAGTAGCGTCAGAATCGGTAGGAGATAGCGTGAGCAGTACGCACCGTTATAGCGAGAAGATACAGATCAATTGTAAGGTACAGGGAGGTAGGCTGCATATCGACATCCGATACAGTGGTCTTCACTACCGTCGTGAAAGTATATTATCCTTATCGGCACTTTACCTGTCAGGTCTGAACACGTTGATCAGCCACTGTCTCATACAAGGACAGCAAGGCACGGCATATACCCCTTCCGACTATGGACTGGAGAAAGAGATCAGCCATGAAGAGCTGGATATTTTCCTGGATGAGGTAAGCAATGGGGTACGGCGTAGGGATAATATTTCCGGTCTTTATCGCCTGAGTGGCTTGCAACAGGGGATGTTGTTCCATAGCCTGTATAATGGGAATGCCCATGCCTATATAGAGCAATTGTGCTGTGACCTGATAGACGTAGACGAAATGGTATTTGCCGACAGTTGGAAAGCCATATTGGACCGCCATAGTATATTGCGTAGTGGTTTTTACTACGATGTATTCAATATACCCGTCCAGTGTGTGTATGAGCAGGTGCATTTACCGTTGTTATGCTATGACTACCAGTCTCAGGATATGTCGGCGGTATCTGCCTATACATTGTCAGACCGTGAGCAAGGTTTTGACTTTGGATCTGCTCCGTTGATGCGTATTAGCCTGTTACGTCTTGATGCTCATCGTTACCGGATGATCTGGACCTCACATCATATTTTGTTTGATGGTTGGTCCATGCAGATATTACTGGAAGAATTTTTGACGACATACGAAACTTTATCCTCTGGAGGATTGCTGTCAGGGCAGGAAGAAGATCGTTACGAAGATTATATCCGTTTCCTGGAGGGCCAGGATGTATCACTGGCAGCTGCTTATTGGAAAAGTTATCTGTCAGGTCTGGAAGATGGCCGTTTATTACCTTTTGTCCGGGAGGGCGCCTCGCGAACGAAAGGAGAGGGGCATTATGTTCAGGAGGAGTTGGAGTTGGATGCTACTTTGACAACAGCTTTAACCAGTTATAGCCGTCGTCACCATATTACGGTCAATACTTTGATGCAGGGTGTTTGGGCTTACCTGTTACATAGTTACACGGGCAAATCAGATGTAGTTTATGGAGTAACGGTGTCTGGCCGTCCGGAGCATCTGGCTGGGATAGAACAGCGTGTAGGTCTGTATATCAATTCGCTGCCCCTGCGTAGTCAATATACCGGGATAGCAGATATAGAGAAGTGGTTGCAGGGTTTACAATCAGACCAGTTGAATAGTCGCGTATATCAATACAGTGGCTTGAATGAGATCCAGGGATGGGCCGGATTAAGTGGCGATCTTTTTGACAGTATCCTAGTTTTTGAGAACTACCCCTTATCGGAGGTAGCTGCCTCCCGTTCCTGGCGTTTACAGGTAGAAGCAGTAGAGGTACATGAGCAAACCAACTATCCGCTTAGCATTAATATTATAGCTACTGCTACATGTACCATCATTCGCTTTCATTATAATAGTAGCTTGCTGGCAAGGGATTATGTGACAATGATCTCTGCTCATTTTGCACATGTATTAAAGCAGATCATATCCCAGGATGTAAAACAGCTGGACGATATTATCCTCCTTACAACAGAGGAGCGTGTCCGGTTGGATACTTTACAGGGTACCAAAGTACGCTATGAACAGGGAACCGTGCTGGACTTATTCAGTGCACAGGTCTTGCTTATGCCAGATGCCCCTGCTGTCGTGTATGAAGAGCAGATGCTGAGCTACCGGGAGCTGGATGCGCGCAGCAACCAACTGGCTCATTACCTGCGTCAGCAGGGAGTTGACCGGGACGTATTGGTGCCTCTCTGTATAACACGTAGCCCGGAGATGCTGATAGGTATCCTTGGGATACTGAAGGCTGGTGGTGCTTATGTACCACTGGACCCCGCCTATCCGCAGGAACGTTTACGGTATATGCTGGAAGACACCGGTGCCTCGTTGGTATTAAGCAGCCGTGGCGTTAGCCAGTCATTACCTGCTGAGTGCCGCCTGCTACTACTGGACGAAGCAGCCTGGTTAGAGGGTATTTCCGCTGATGCTGTGGACCATATGGTTGCCCCAAAGGATCTGGCATATGTGATCTATACGTCCGGTTCTACAGGTCATCCTAAAGGTGTGATGAATGAACATGGAGGTTTACTGAACCGTTTGCGCTGGGCCCAGGATACATACCGGCTAGACAGTACCGATGCGGTGTTACAGAAGACGAGTTTCAGTTTTGATGTATCGGTATGGGAACTGTTATGGCCTTTGTTATATGGTGCTAAAGTGGTGTTTGCGTCAGCAGACCGGCATAAGGATAGTGGCTATCTGCGGGCGCTGATCGGTCGTGCTGGTATTAGTTTATTACATTTTGTACCGTCCATGCTGGAGGTGTTTTTACAGGACCTGGAGGAGGGTGATTGTTCTGGCGTACGTGATATCCTGTGCAGCGGCGAGGCTTTGAAGGCATCACAGGTGTCCTTGTTTAAGACACGTTTACCACATGTCCGTTTGCATAATTTATACGGACCAACAGAGGCGGCGATAGATGTTACTTATTGGGAGGTACCTTCTGATTGGAATGGCAGCATCGTACCGATCGGTCGTGCGGTTTCCAATACGAATATCTATATCACCGATAGCACTCAACGGTTATTGCCGGTAGGTGTACCTGGTGAGTTGTGTATTGGCGGTGTACAGGTAGCGCGTGGTTACCTGAAGCGTGCGGCACTGAGCGCAGAGAAGTTCCTGCCTGATCCTTATGTCGAAGGTGGCCGCTTGTACCGGACGGGAGACCTTTGCCGCTGGCTGCCGGATGGGACCATCGAATACCTGGGTCGTATAGACGACCAGGTTAAGATCCGTGGTTACCGTATAGAGCTGGGAGAGATCGAACATGCGTTGTACGAGAGTGGTCAGGTTAGCCAGTGTGTAGTACTGGCACGTGCTTTAGCTCAAGGTCATTCCCAACTGGTCTGTTACCTGGTGCCGGCCGCATCTTATGATAAGGAAGCGCTGCTATCCTGGCTACGGAGTAAGTTACCTGAATACATGGTGCCGGGTGTTATACAAGAGTTATCTAGTCTTCCGCTGACGCCGAACGGTAAAGTAGACCGCAAACAATTACTGTCCTTATCTCCAGTAGAATGTACGGATAATGATTATGTTGCTCCTGTAACGACCTCAGAAATACTATTATCGGGTGTTTGGTCGGAGCTGCTCGAATGGGGACCTATTGGTTTGGAAGACAATTTCTTTGAATCAGGAGGAGATTCCATAAAGGTAATCAGCCTTGTCAGCAGACTACGTAAGGCATCCGGTAAGGAGATCAAGATATTTGACGTATATCAGCATCCAACGATCCGGCAATTAGCTGATTTTATAGATCATACGGAGATAGGCCTGTCCAATCAGCAGCAACTATTGGTAAGAGAGGAGCTGTCTGATTTATATGAAGAAATGTTGCCGGTAATGATGGCGCCGGAAAATATCGGTGATATTTATCCGATGAGTGATATCCAGAGCGGAATGGTATATGCATCATTGGTAAACCCGGCGCTTGCGGTATATCATGATCAGTTCATATACCAGTTGTCCGAACGCGTTGATGTACATATTTTCAAACAGGCCTTATCGTTGTTGACACAAAAACATGAAATACTACGAACCGCCTTTAAGCTGGATCTGCATAACACTGGCATGCAGATCGTTTATAAAAGTGTATCTATAGCGGTAGATACTGCTGATATTACCCATATTACAGAAGAAGAGGCACGTGAGTATGTTAAAACATACCTGGAAGAAGAACGTAAACGACCATTTGATGTTCACAACCCTCCATTATGGAAGTTCACCATTTTCCATGTACAGCATAATCAGACCGTACTTTTATTACAATTCCATCATGCGATACTGGATGGATGGAGTATGGCAACTTTCAGTACAGAGTTGAATAATCTTTACTGGGACCTCCAGAAAAATCAGGCACCGGCAGCACTGAGGCCACTGAAATGTACATATAAGGACTTTGTAGTGGAAAGTATAGTGGAGAAGAAAAACGGAAAGAACAAGGAGTTCTGGAAACAAGAGATGGCAGGCTATAAGCGCTTGGATATCTTCTCAGGAGACGCGGAGCAGCAGCAACTGGAAAAGACTTATCCGGCAGCTTATCTTAAACAAATACAACAACGGACTAAAGAGGATAATCTTTCCCTGAATGGATTGTTTTTCGGGGCCTACCTGTATGTATTAAGTATGTTGACGCATGAAGAAGAATTGACCGTAGGACTGGTAACCAACAACCGGCCAGCTATGGAAGATGGGGAAAAACTATTGGGTTGTTTTCTCAATACGATTCCATTCAGGTTCTGTGTGGAAGGAAATGCTCCCCTTACCTGGAAAACATATTTTAGAAAAGTACAGCAAAAACTGATCACGCTAAAAGATAAGGGGGCAACCTCATTACTGGACATCACCAGGATAACGGATGAAAGATTCTCTGATAAGAATCCATTCTTTGATACGCTTTTCAGCTTTATCAATTTCCATGTGTACGATCAACTGGAGATGGGAGTAACGGCAGGTCAACAGCTCGATACCATCGGTGATGGAGCATTGAACTATGAATCTACTAATACCTACCTGGACCATACGGTCAATATCACGGGGGATAAGTTGTCAGTTAGTTATTCAATACGTAAGAAACTGTCATCAGGTAAATCTTTGACAGATCTTTTGCATTATACTGAAGCGGTTATTTCATGTTACCTAGATCATTATGAGGAAGAGATAAACAGGGAGCATATTATTACTGCGCAGGAACGGGAGCTATTGTTATCCTTCAATGCGACAGTAGCGGCGTATCCTGCTGATAAAAGCATACTCAATCTTTTTGTGAAGCAGGTAATAGCGAATCCTGATGCTCCGGCATTGATTTACGAAGATCAGCAACTCAGCTATCGGGAACTGCATGAAGAAAGTGACCGCGTGGCGGTTTACCTGCAACAGTTGGGAATGCAGCCAGGTACGTTGGTACCGATTTGCACAGGTCGCCAAGCTGCTATGCTGACTGGCATCTTGGGTATATTGAAAGCGGGAGGAGCTTACGTCCCACTGGATCCTGCCTATCCGCAGGACCGTCTGGAATATATGTTGACCGATACAGGAGCATCTGTGGTATTAAGTGATAGTCAGAGCCGCCCATATTTACCACCCATAGATGGATTGCATATCATCGTATTGGAAGAAATAGCAGCCGGTGAGTCAACGGTACCATGTGAGATGGCTCTATATAATATACATCCACATGACCTGGCTTATGTGATCTACACTTCTGGTTCTACGGGAAAGCCTAAGGGAGTGATGATCGAACACCACTCCTTGTTCAATTTTCTATTATCCATGCAGCAGCATTTGCAGATCGATGAATACTGCCGCTGGTTGGCTGTTACCACCTTTAGTTTTGATATTGCCTACCTGGAATTATTCCTGCCGCTGATATCTGGTGGTACAGTGATCCTGACAGGGCGGGATAAAGCAATGGATGCTTTCCTGCTGATGGAACAGCTGTCGATACATGTGCCTACGCATATGCAGGCTACCCCCGCAACCTGGCAGATGCTAACGGATAGCGGCTGGACCAATACTACGGGTATGACCATCCTGGCGGGAGGTGAAGCTATAGCCCCCGAACTGAAAGCCCAGCTTACCCGTACAGCTGCCGCTGTATGGAATGTATATGGTCCTACAGAAACGACGATCTGGGCTACGATACAACGATTACATCAGCAAGAGCCGGTGAAGATCGGCAGGCCTTTGCATAATACCCAGGTATATATCCTGGACAAATACGCACGTTCATATCCTGTCGGGGTGGCGGGCGAAATATGTATAGGCGGCACCCAACTGGCGAGAGGATATCTGCATCGTCCTGATCTTACAGCAGAAAAATTTATACAGGCTCCTCATCTTACTGATGCCCGCCTGTATCGTACTGGAGATCTCGGACGTTGGTTGGCAGATGGTACAGTAGAATACCTGGGCCGACTGGATGATCAGTTAAAGGTACGAGGCTACCGTATTGAGCCAGGAGAGATAGAACAGGTGCTATGCCAGAGTGGCTACGTCAGGCAGGCTGTCGTAACGGTAAGGACAGTAACTGGTGGACATAAACAACTGGTAGGATATATTATACCACAAGGAAGCCCGGACCGCGAAAAAATCAATGCTTACCTGCGGAACACGTTACCTGCGTATATGGTACCAAACATCCTTGTGGAAATGGATGCTTTCCCCCTAACTGCCAATGGAAAGATTGATCGTAAAGCGCTGCCTTCTCCGGAGGCGGCTGAACAACCAGGAAAAGATTTCGAAGCACCGGTAACTGCCGCAGAACGCCTGTTGGCAAGAATATGGGAACAGCTGCTGGGCGTAGCTCAAGTAGGTACCCTTGATGATTTCTTCGTATTGGGGGGAGACTCTCTGTTAGCGATGAGGGTTATTGCTATCCTTCGGCACCAATATCAAATACCGCTGATGATCAAGGATATCTTCAGCTACCCTGTCCTCACACAACTGGCTAAATACCTGGAGACAATGGATAAAAGCACTTTGCCATTGTACTTAGAGACCCGGGAAAGACCTACTTATATACCTTTATCATTCAGCCAGGAACGCCTTTGGTTCATCGATCGGCTGGAAGGCAGCCAGGCCTATCATATTCCTATTGTACTTCGTTTGAGAGGCCGTGTGAACCTGGCGGCACTGGAATCTTCGCTGCAACAGATCATCCAGCGTCATGAAGTACTGCGCACCGTCATACATGAAGAGGAGGGATCGGCCTATCAACATATACAGTCAGGTGAAGACTGGCAGCTAGAAGTGATAAAGGATCCGATATTGCAGGAAGAGACTTCTTTGTCTGCGTATATCGATGCATTGACTGCAAAAGTATTCGATCTGAGTACAGATTATATGTTGCGCGGATCATTACTGGAACTGTCGCCAACAGATCATATACTGGTACTGACACTGCATCATATTGCATCTGATGGCTGGTCCATGCAGATTATCGTTCGAGAATTAGTTATACTATATGGTCATTATGGACAGCAGCAGTCTCTGCCAGCGTTGCCCTTGCAATATGCAGATTATTCACTATGGCAGCGTACACACGCAGCAGCGGTAGTGTCTGAAAGCTCCTTGTCATACTGGCAACAACAGTTGCGGGATATAACGCCATTGGATCTTCCGACGGATCATGTCCGACCTGCTACGCTGAGTGTAGCAGGTGCCTCTTACGTTCATACGCTGGATATAACATTACAACAAGGACTACAACAGCTGTCACAGTCGAATGGGGCTACTATGTTTATGACGCTGCTGGCTGGTTTCCAGGTATTGTTACATCGCTACAGTGGTCAGTCTGATATCAGTGTCGGCAGCCCTATCGCCAATCGTCCTTATCATGAGCTGGAAGGACTGGTAGGTTTTTTTGTGAATACACTGGTATTACGTAGTGACCTGAGTGGGAATCCTACATTCAGGCGTTTACTGGAGCAGGTAAGAGGACGTACCCTGGAAGCATATGAACATCAATCGGTACCCTTCGAGAAAGTAGTAGAATCGGTGGTAAAAGAGCGTGATATGAGCCGTCGTCCATTGTTCCAGGTATTATTTGTATTACAGAACATGGGTCAGTCGTCGATAGGAGGCGAAGTCCTTGGCGACGTTGAAATCAGCTGGGCTGGGTATACGCACCGGACCTCCAAATTTGACCTGACGTTTATGTTGGAAGAGCGTCCGACAGGTTTGCATCTACAGGTGGAGTACAGTACAGAATTGTATGAGCAGGAAACGATCGTTCGGATGGTAGGCCATTATGAACAGTTGCTACGTAGTGCTCTGGCAGATATTGATAAAGAGATCGGGTGCTTGCCGATGTTGTTGGCTGGGGAAATGTCCACATTGCAACATTTTAATAGCGGAGAGGTAAATTATCCTAAAGACAAGACGATCCTGGATCTTTTCCGGGAACAGGTATTGCGAACGCCAGATGCGACGGCGTTAGTATATGAAGGCACGACGCTGAGTTACCGTGAGCTGGATGAACGGAGTAACCAGTTAGGGTATTACCTGCGTCATCAGGGCATCCGGGAAGATAGTCTGGTGCCTATCTGTGTAGACCGCAGTTTAGAGATGATCATTGGGATAATGGGCATACTGAAGGCCGGCGGCGCCTACGTGCCACTAGAGTCAGCTTATCCTGGTGAACGGCTACGTTATATGTTGGAAGACACCCATGCTAAGATATGTATTGTCAATCCCCAGGTCAGAGAGAAGTTAACATCCCTGGAATCACATATTAGCTTCATCAGCCTGAAGGAGGACTGGCCTGTCATTGAGGCTGCTCCGGCAGTTGTCGCAGATCGCCATGCTGGAGTGAAGGATCTTGTATACATTATTTATACCTCAGGTTCCACCGGTTATCCGAAGGGGGTAATGATAGAACATCTCGCATTGACAGACCACGTATACGGGATGATAGAAAGTGCATCGTTGCATACCTGTAACTCTTTTGCGCTGTTTGCTTCATTAAGTGCAGACGCAGGCCATTCCATACTATTCTCCTCCCTGATCATGGGCCGGACTTTACATATCCTGTCTGAAGAACTGTTACTCCACAAAGATAGACTGGTGCAATACATGCAAGATAATACCATTGATTGTATGAAGATAGTTCCATCTCTGTGGCTGTCTTATGCGGAAGAAGGTGTTCTCCCCTTACCCCGGAAAGTGATCGTATTTGGTGGCGAATCTTTCTCATTAAGTGTGTTGGAACAACTATCTGCCGCGGGATATCGTGGCCTCGTATTCAACCATTACGGCCCCACGGAGGCAACTATCGGTAAGTGTATACATCGTGTGGATCTGGATCATCAGTATCATACCGTACCGATAGGCATCCCGTTTTCAAATACCCAGATATATATTACTGATTCATTTCTGCAACCTGTACCACTTGGTGTACCAGGAGAAATCTACATAGGCGGGGATGGAATAGCGCGTGGCTATCTGAACCGGGAAGAGCTGACAGCAGAGAAATTCATACCAGATCCTTTCAGTAAAAGATCAGGCGACCGTTTATACCGCACGGGAGATATGGGACGATGGTTGCGGGATGGTAGTATTGAATACCTGGGCCGTATGGATGACCAGGTAAAAGTAAGAGGATATCGTATAGAATTGGGTGAAATAGAAAGCACATTGCAGCAGCACGAATTAGTGAGCCAGGCGGTCGTAATAGCCCGGCCTGATCAACAGGGTAGCAACCGGTTGATAGCCTATGTAGTGCCTGAAGGTATCTTTGATCGTAGTCGCATTATGAGCTATCTGAGAGCCTGCTTACCAGAACATATGATACCTGCTGCGCTGGTCTCTCTGGACTACCTACCCTTAACGCCAATTGGAAAGATTAACAAAAAGGCCCTGCCCGAACCGGACGAGACAGTACAGCGGAGTATCAGTTATGAGGCTCCACGTACAGCAACGGAAGTTATCCTGGCAGACATCTGGCAAAACTTACTGAATATAAAACAGGTAGGTATATATGATGACTTTTTTGAGTTGGGTGGTCATTCCTTACTGATCATGAAAGCTGTTATCCATATTCAGCGTGCATTACATGTAAATATTCCTATAAGAATGTTATTCCAGTTCAAATGTATCGCAGAACTGGCAGCATATATCGACGCTTTATCCGTGAACAATACTCCTGCATCTGAAGAGGAGTTTGATGTTTTTGAATTATAAGAGCGCCATTGACTATCAACACAAACGAATACGATGTCTATTATGAGTGTGGCAATAAATGAGGTTATCAGGATTATTAATAATGCTAAAAAGCAGGATATCATACTCTTTCTTGAAGAGGGAAAGCTAAAAGTTAAGGTCGCGAAGAACAAAACGATCGATCCTGCATTGATGCAGGAGATCAAACAATATAGTAACGATATTCGCTTGTTCTTACATAACAATACAATATCTAATGATCCACTGCATCAAAAGCTGATGGCCCTTAAGCGGGACCCGCACAGCCGGATACCGTTGTCGTTTAACCAGGAACGCCTTTGGTTCATCGACCGGCTGGAAGGCAGCCAGGCCTATCATATTCCTATTGTACTTCGTTTGAGAGGCCGTGTGAACCTGGCGGCACTGGAATCTTCGCTACAACAGATCATCCAGCGTCATGAAGTACTGCGCACCGTCATACATGAAGAGGAGGGATCGGCCTATCAACATATACAGTCAGGTGAAGACTGGCAGCTAGAAGTGATAAAGGATCCGATATTGCAGGAAGAGACTTCTTTGTCTGCGTATATCGATGCATTGACTGCAAAAGCATTCGATCTGAGTACAGATTATATGTTGCGCGGATCATTATTGGAACTGTCGCCAATAGATCATATACTGGTACTGACATTGCATCATATTGCATCTGATGGCTGGTCCATGCCGGTGATCGTTCGGGAATTGGTTATACTATATGGTCATTATGGACAGCAGCAGTCTCTGCCAGCGTTGCCCTTGCAATATGCAGATTATTCACTATGGCAGCGTACACACGCAGCAGCGGTAGTGTCTGAAAGCTCCTTGTCATACTGGCAACAACAGTTGCGGGATATAACGCCATTGGAGCTTCCAACGGATCATGCACGTCCCGCGATAGTGAGTGTAGCAGGTGCCTCTTACGTTCATACGCTGGATATAACATTACAACAAGGACTACAACAGCTGTCACAGTCGAATGGGGCTACTATGTTTATGACGCTGCTGGCTGGTTTCCAGGTATTGTTACATCGTTACAGTGGTCAGTCTGATATCAGTGTCGGCAGCCCTATCGCCAATCGTCCTTATCATGAGCTGGAAGGACTGGTAGGTTTTTTTGTGAATACACTGGTATTACGTAGTGACCTGAGTGGGAATCCTACATTCAGGCGTTTACTGGAGCAGGTAAGAGGACGTACCCTGGAAGCATATGAACATCAATCGGTACCCTTCGAGAAAGTAGTAGAATCGGTGGTAAAAGAGCGTGATATGAGCCGTCGTCCATTGTTCCAGGTATTATTTGTATTACAGAACATGGGTCAGTCGTCGATAGGAGGCGAAGTCCTTGGCGACGTTGAAATCAGCTGGGCTGGGTATACGCACCGGACCTCCAAATTTGACCTGACGTTTATGTTGGAAGAGCGTCCGACAGGTTTGCATCTACAGGTGGAGTACAGTACAGAATTGTATGAGCAGGAAACGATCGTTCGGATGGTAGGCCATTATGAACAGTTGCTACGTAGTGCTCTGGCAGATATTGATAAAGAGATCGGGTGCTTGCCGATGTTGTTGGCTGGGGAAATGTCCACATTGCAACATTTTAATAGCGGAGAGGTAAATTATCCTAAAGACAAGACGATCCTGGATCTTTTCCGGGAACAGGTATTGCGAACGCCAGATGCGACGGCGTTAGTATATGAAGGCACGACGCTGAGTTACCGTGAGCTGGATGAACGGAGTAACCAGTTAGGGTATTACCTGCGTCATCAGGGCATCCGGGAAGATAGTCTGGTGCCTATCTGTGTAGACCGCAGTTTAGAGATGATCATTGGAATAATGGGCATACTGAAGGCCGGCGGCGCCTATGTACCGATGGATCCTGCCTATCCGGCAGAGCGCCTGGATTATATACTGAAAGATACAGGTGCTGAATGGGTAGTAAGCAGCCGGGACTGCCATCATATGTTGCCTGTCTTATCAGGAGTAAACATTTTGCTATTGGATGATGCAGAAGCCACAATATGGCGATCTCCTGCCGGACAGGTGGAAAATACAGTGTATCCACATCACCTGGCATATGTGATCTACACGTCCGGTTCTACCGGCATGCCAAAAGGGGTGTTTATCGAACACAGCAATGTTGTTCGTTTATTCAAGACGGATAAACCGTTGTTTGATTTTAATAGTAGCGACGTCTGGACCTTATTTCATTCCTTTTGTTTTGACTTCTCCGTATGGGAAATATATGGTGCATTGTTCAACGGTGGCCGGCTCGTTATTGTTCCACAACATATCGCCCGGGATACCGATGCATTTGCCCATTTGTTGAATGAGCAGGGCGTTACGGTGCTGAATCAGACCCCTTCAGCGTTTTATGTACTACAGGATCATGTCACTACCAATGTAAAATACCCATTGTTAGTCCGGTATGTGATTTTTGGAGGTGAAGCGCTGGACCCGGCCAGGCTGAAGCCTTGGAAAAAATTGTATAGGACTTGCCGTCTGATCAACATGTACGGTATAACAGAAACTACGGTACATGTTACCTTTCAGGAACTTGGTTGGTCGCATCTGGAAAGCCATAGTAGTATCATTGGCCAGCCTATACCTACGCTCAGTGTACATATTCTTGATCCGTGGCAGCAATTGGTACCGTTGGGTGTACCTGGAGAGTTATATATCGGAGGAGCAGGTGTAGCCAGAGGTTATCTGAACCGTCCGGAACTGACAGCAGAACGTTTCGTATCCAATCCTCACGGTGATGGGCGTTTGTACCGGACGGGCGACCTGGGGCGTTGGCTGCCGGATGGTAATATTGAATATATCGGTCGAATAGACGACCAGGTAAAGATCCGCGGTTACCGGATAGAGTTGGGAGAGATAGAGAGTGCCTTGTACCAGAGCGGTCTGGTACACCAGGGAGTAGTAGTAGCCCGGTCAACTACCCATGGCCATCAGCAGCTGGTAGGATATGTGATACCGGAGGGAAGTTTTGACCGGGAAGGTATCCATAGTTACTTGCGTAGTAAGCTGCCTGATTATATGGTACCTGGTATCCTGGTGGAGATGAGCATTTTTCCGCTGACATTGAATGGTAAGATCGACCGTAAGTCTTTACCCTCTCCGCAGGAAGATATAGCGGAACGTGCGTATGAAGCGCCCCGCACTGCGACAGAACAGTTGCTGGCCGGTATCTGGGAGGAGCTGTTAGGAGTACCACGTGTGGGCATCCATGATAACTTTTTTGAGTTGGGAGGAGATTCGATTATTACGATCCAGGTAGTGAGCCGGGCTCGTCGTCATGGCTGCATGATCCAGCCTCGGGATATTTTTCAGCACCAGACCCTTTCCCGATTATCAGCGATGTTATCGACGCAGGAAGGTCTATCAGGCATACTGGGTGAACAGGGGTACTTAAGCGGTGTCAGTGGTATGTTGCCGATCCAGCAATGGTATTTTGAACATGCGGGCCCAGTTGTATCTCATTTTAACCAGAGCGTGTTGCTGGGAGTACCGAAAACGTTGTCCGTTGGTTTGCTGGATGCAGCTGTCAGAGAGCTGCTGTCTCATCATGATGCCTTACGTTTCGTATACACGCATGGAGCCACTGGTTGGGAACAGCATTACGGGAGTTATGAAGGATGCCTGATAGTAGAAGCGCTTGGTGAGGTAGCTGCCCCGGAGTTAGGTACCTTGATCCGTACCCGGGGAGACCATTACCAACGGAGTCTGGATATAACGAAGGGGGAGTTGGTGCGGGTTGTTTTGTTAGAGACACCATCTTATGAATCTTATAACCGTTTGCTGATCGTGATCCATCACTTGTCCGTAGATGGAGTGTCGTGGCGTATCCTGCTGGAAGACCTGGAAGAGCTACTTGGAGGAGTGGGTAGCCTTGGCGACAAGGGCAGCTCTTACCGTGAATGGTATGACCGGCTGGCGCATTACAGTAAAGAACCAGCACTTCTGTCACAGGCCGATCACTGGACAGGTGTAACCCAACGTTATCAACCCTTACCAGTCGATCGGACTTATAACGATATGGTCAGCCGGCGGGAAATAGGACACCATGTTGTTCATTTGGAAGCCGCATATACGCAACAGTTGTTGCAGGAGGTACCACGTGTTTATCAGACCGAGGTCAATGATCTTTTACTCGCAAGTCTGGCGTGGACGTTGTGTGCCTGGAGTGGTAGAGAAGAGGTGACTATCGGTCTGGAAGGTCATGGGCGAGAGCAACTGGGAGAAGGAATAGACCTGAGCCGTACGGTAGGTTGGTTCACCAACCTATATCCGGTGTTATTAGCGATACCTCTTCAGAATGCAGAGGATGTGATCAAGGGAGTGAAGGAGCAATTACGACAGATACCAGGTAAGGGACTAGGATATGGCGTGCTGAAATATATACACCGGCTACCCGGATTGTCAGGTAGTGCCCCTTGGGACGTGGTGTTCAATTACTTGGGCCAGTTGGATAATGTGCTAAACAACCAGGGTCTGTTTGCTGCAGTGCCTGAGCAGACAGGAGAAAATAGCAGCCAGTATCATGTACAGACAGAAAAGCTGGTAATTAACGGATGGATACAAGGGGGCCAGTTACACCTGGACTGGCGCTACAGCGCTCGGCATTATGAGCATAACACCGTAGAAAAATTAAGCCAGTCATTTATAAAATATCTTTCAACACTGATTACGGATTGTATCAGCCGGGAAAAGCACCAAGTTTTTTACACACCGTCGGACTTTGGCCTGGGAAAAGAGCTCAGTTATACCGAGCTGGATCGTTTCCTGGATGAGCCGGATATAGCCGGAGTACCGCGTAGAAAGTCATTAACCAGTATGTACCGCCTAAGTGGACTACAGCAGGGAATGTTATTCCATGGGCTGTATGGCAACAGGGGAGGAGCATACATAGAGCAGGTCAGCTGTGACCTATCCGGGTTAGATCAGGAATTGCTGAGTAAAAGTTGGTCTGTGGTATTACAACGTCATAGCATTCTACGGAGCGGTTTTTATTATGATGTATTCAATATACCAGTGCAATGCGTATATCAAACGGCAAACCTGCCACTGACTATACATGATTTCCGATCGATGGATGTAGTGTCGCAAGGTTTGGCAGTGAGTGCATTTGAACGGGCTGACCAGGAGCAAGGGTTTGATTTCAAAGCAGTACCACTTATGCGCGTTAATCTGCTGCGGTTAAGTGATACCCGCTACCGGATGATATGGACGGCACACCATATCTTATTCGATGGCTGGTCTATGCAGATACTCATGGAAGCGTTCCTGGAATGCTATGAACAACTGGCCGCCGGGCAGCAGCCTGATATTACAGTAGAAGACCGCTTCGAAGATTATATCAGGTATATCGAGAAGAAAGACAAACAACAGGAGGCAGATCATTGGAAGCGGTATTTGTCAGGAGTAAGCAGCGGTAGCTTGTTGCCATTTGTAAGGCCAGGTATTGAACGGACAAAGGGAGCAGGTAGCTACGGGAAAAAACGTCTTGTATTGGATGCGGCATTTACTGCATTGCTGGCAAAATATGCACGGCAGCATCATATTACTATCAACACCGTCATGCAGGGTGTATGGAGCTATTTGCTGCATTACTATACTGGTCAGAAAGATATCGTTTTTGGTGTTACGGTATCTGGTCGGCCGGAGGATATGGAAGGTGTGGAAAAGCGTGTGGGTATGTATATCAATGCGCTCCCTTTGCATGCCGTGTATGATCCCGAACAACATATAACAGCCTGGTTGCAGGATATACAGACGGGACAGATCAGCGCAAGGGAATACCAGTATAGTGCACTAAATGATATCCAAAATTGGACCGGTTTAGGAGGAGACCTGTTCGATAGTCTGCTGATATTTGAGAATTATCCCTTGTCGGAAGTTGTCGCTAACCGGCAATGGCAGCTGGAAGTAGCTAATGTACAAGTACAGGAACAAACTAATTACCCCCTGAGTATCATTATAATGTCTGCTGCAGAGACGGTTATCTCATTCAGTTATAACGCTTCCATACTGGATGACATCTATGTTGATGCCATTGCCGGACATTTTGAATACCTGTTACGTCAACTGCCGGATAATCCTGGAGCAAAGCTGAAAGACCTGGTACTGCTAACTCCGGTAGAATGGGAATATCTGCAGGGTTTCAATGCGACGACGGTACCTTACCCCTCTGATAAGACAATATTAGACCTGTTCGCGGAACAAGTTAGCAAGATGCCGGATGCAAGTGCCCTTATATTTGAGGGGGTAGCGATGAGCTATAATGAACTGGATATTCGTAGTAATCAATTGGCTCATTATCTGCGTAAACAAGGTGTCAGGGAGGAGCAGCTGGTACCCGTGTGTATAGAGCGACGCCTGGAGCTGGTCATTGGTATATTGGGTATTTTGAAGGCCGGAGCAGCATATGTGCCGGTAGATCCCACCTATCCGCGGGACAGGCTAGTTTATATGTTGGAGGATACCGGTGCAAACCTGGTATTATGCAGTTCCGATAGCCGGAGTGCCATTCCGTCAATATCAGGGATCACAATGATAGCATTGGATGAAAGAACCGAGATATTCAGGCAGGAGCCGGAGCACGATGTGACGAATGAGCTGCAATCATCCAATCTGGCCTATGTGATCTATACTTCAGGGTCAACCGGTAAGCCTAAAGGAGTAATGATTGAACATCATAACCTGGTCAATTTTTCAGGTGGAATGTGTAAGGCATTACCACTGACCTCCGGGGATCACCTATTGGCTATTACTTCTGTTTCGTTCGATATCTCGATACTGGAAATACTTTGGACCATCTGTAACGGAATTAAAGTCACCTTGCGGGGAAATAGTCGGCAGCTGGATACCTTTGACCAATATTTGCCAGGAAAAGGAGCTGCGACAATGGACTTTAGCCTTTTTTACTTTTCCAGTGTAGATGATGCTGACCGGCAAGGGAAATACGACTTCCTGCTGCAATCCGCAAAATTTGGTGATGATCATGATTTTGCCGGTATATGGATCCCGGAACGGCATTTTCATGAATTTGGTGGTTTGTTCCCTAATCCGGCTGTAGTGGCGGCAGGAATAGCAACTGTCACCAAAAAGATAGATATACGATCAGGTAGCCTGGTATTACCATTACATGATGTGGTCCGGGCTGCCGAAGAATGGGCTGTAGTGGACAACTTGTCTAATGGCCGCGTATCTCTGGCTATTGCTTCCGGCTGGCATGCAGATGATTTTATACTGATGCCTGCCAACTATAAAGAGCGACATGTCAATATGTATCGGCAGATCGAAGAATTAAGGGAATTATGGAAAGGAGGAAGTATACAGCGGATAAACGGGCTTGACAAAGAGATCGATGTGAAAATATTCCCCCGGCCTACCCGTCCTGCGGTACCATTATGGATCACCTCCAGCGGAAATCCTGAAACCTTCAGAAGTGCGGGGAAAATAGGGGCTGATATACTGACACATCTTTTAGGACAGAAGACAGAAGACCTGGAACGTAACATCCGGCTATACAAACAAACTTTGCAGGAGTACGGGCACCCCGTCGAAAAAGCCCGTATTGCCCTGATGCTGCATACGTATATAGGAGCAGACTACGATACAGTAAAAGCAGAATCAAGAGAACCGTTTAAGGCTTATCTCAGGTCTAACTTGAGCCTGTTAAAAAATCTGGCACAGAGTGCAGATATACATTTTGATGATATAGACGAAAGCACGTTGCAGGATCTATTAGACCTGGTGTTTGAAAGATATTGGAATACCTCAGCTTTACTTGGGACTAAAGAAAGCTGCAGCACTTTAATAGAAACACTTGCAGCGATCGGAGTTACCGAAATAGCTTGTCTGATGGACTTTGGTATAGCGACCGAAAAAGTACTGAATAGCCTGCACCATCTAAATGAGCTGAGACAACTATTCGTTAAGACAGATAAAAAAGAGGACATCACTGGGGTACCTGTTACAGCGCTGCAGATAACACCTTCCTATTTAAAGGCTTTACTGGAAGACCGGCAATCGTATCGCTTTTTAAGAGCACTGAAACATCTGATTATAGGCGGAGAGAATCTGCCGGATGAACTTATAGAACAGCTGTTGCAGAAAACCAGTGCTACTATCACAAACGTATATGGCCCGACTGAAACAACTATCTGGTCTACCACTAAAAGGATCACGACTGTTGACAAAGTGAATATTGGGAAGCCTATAGATAATACCGTCGTTTACTTATTGGATAGGGAAGGTCGGCCCGTACCGTTGGGTGTACCTGGAGAGTTATATATCGGAGGAGCAGGTGTAGCCAGAGGTTATCTGAACCGTCCGGAACTGACAGCAGAACGTTTCGTATCCAATCCTTACGGTGATGGGCGTTTGTACCGGACGGGCGACCTGGGGCGTTGGCTGCCGGATGGTAATATTGAATATATCGGTCGAATAGACGACCAGGTAAAGATCCGCGGTTACCGGATAGAGTTGGGAGAGATAGAGAGTGCCTTGTACCAGAGCGGTCTGGTACACCAGGGAGTAGTAGTAGCCCGGTCAACTACCCATGGCCATCAGCAGCTGGTAGGATATGTGATACCGGAGGGAAGTTTTGACCGGGAAGGTATCCATAGTTACTTGCGTAGTAAGCTGCCTGATTATATGGTACCTGGTATCCTGGTGGAGATGAGCATTTTTCCGCTGACATTGAATGGTAAGATCGACCGTAAGTCTTTACCCTCTCCGCAGGAAGATATAGCGGAACGTGCGTATGAAGCGCCCCGCACTGCGACAGAACAGTTGCTGGCCGGTATCTGGGAGGAGCTGTTAGGAGTACCACGTGTGGGCATCCATGATAACTTTTTTGAGTTGGGAGGAGATTCGATTATTACGATCCAGGTAGTGAGCCGGGCTCGTCGTCATGGCTGCATGATCCAGCCTCGGGATATTTTTCAGCACCAGACCCTTTCCCGATTATCAGCGATGTTGTCGACGCAGGAAGGTCTATCAGGCATACTGGGTGAACAGGGGTACTTAAGCGGTGTCAGTGGTATGTTGCCGATCCAGCAATGGTATTTTGAACATGCGGGCCCAGTTGTATCTCATTTTAACCAGAGCGTGTTGCTGGGAGTACCGAAAACGTTGTCCGTTGGTTTGCTGGATGCAGCTGTCAGAGAGCTGCTGTCTCATCATGATGCCTTACGTTTCGTATACACGCATGGAGCCACTGGTTGGGAACAGCATTACGGGAGTTATGAAGGATGCCTGATAGTAGAAGCGCTTGGTGAGGTAGCTGCCCCGGAGTTAGGTACCTTGATCCGTACCCGGGGAGACCATTACCAACGGAGTTTGGATATAATGAAGGGGGAGTTGGTGCGGGTTGTTTTGTTAGAGACACCATCTTATGAATCTTATAACCGTTTGCTGATCGTGATCCATCACTTGTCCGTAGATGGAGTGTCGTGGCGTATCCTGCTGGAAGACCTGGAAGAGCTACTTGGAGGAGTGGGTAGCCTTGGCGATAAGGGCAGCTCTTACCGTGAATGGTATGACCGGCTGGCGCATTACAGTAAAGAACCAGCACTTCTGTCACAGGCCGATTACTGGACAGGTGTAACCCAACGTTATCAACCCTTACCAGTCGATCAGGAATATGCATTCCCTGTACTCCGCCGTGATATGCAGCTGATATCTGTTGTACTAGAAGAAACCTTCACACAACAGCTGCTGCAGGAGGTCCCACGTGTTTACCAGACAGAGATCAATGATCTTTTGCTGACGGCCCTGGCGTGGACGTTGTGTGCCTGGAGTGGTAGAGAAGAGGTGACTATCGGTCTGGAAGGCCACGGCCGCGAGCAGTTGAGTGACGATATCGATCTGAGCCGTACAGTAGGATGGTTTGCCACTTTGTATCCCGTATTATTGGCGGCTCCGGAAGGAGAGATAAGCGAAATGATCAAAAACATAAAGGAACAGTTACGACAAACTCCGGGCAAAGGACTGGGGTACGGAGTATTGAAATATCTGCATCAGTTACCGGCATTGTCTGGTACTGCTCCCTGGGATATCGTTTTTAACTATATAGGACAGCTGGATAATGTGTTTAATGAAGATAGCATTTTTACCCGTGCAACAGAATCCTCGGGCGATCGTTTGACAGAAGAACATATCATTAGCGACAAGATCACCATTAACATCATCGTACAGCGGGGAACATTGATCTTCGACTGGACATTTAGCAGCAGGCATTACAACAACAAAACTATCCGGCAGCTGGCAACAGCTTATCTGGCTAACCTTCGCCTGGTTATTCAACATTGTCTGCTGGCCAAACAATAATAAAGTGTTTAAAAAACTGTCATTACATGGATGAAGAAAAAGTGTATCTGAAACCTAATGTTGTTTTCGAACCATTAGTTGACCGGTGGTATGCCTGGAGCCATCTGATCTCTCCAGCTACTGCTGCTATGAATATTGTAGGCAGGCATATGACGATCATGGAATCGTATATCTCTGCCCCCGGTCTTCATGCGGAAGCCGTATTAAATCCAAAAATGCGGGGAGGACCCTTTATGGACCTGGAAGGCGACAGGACAACATCTGTAAAAGACCTGCTGGATAATACGCATGAAAAACATGCACATATCATCGGTTTTGCGCAAGCGATCCGGGAGTTGGACAAACTACTATTGGCAGAAGGGAAAGGGTTTGGATTGGAAGAACTGTATAAAAAAGTTCCCCCCTTACTTAAAGGATATGTAGAGTTATATTATGATCGCAATAACAATCCTGGTTTTAGGTTTTTCGAATCCCTGTTATATAAAAGTAAATATTATGATACCACGATGCAAAGTATAGCATTGTGGATAACGGATAACGACCACCGCCCATTTTGCCTCAGTACACCTCGTTTAAATGAAGAAAAGGTGTTGCAGCTGGCTATTCGGTTCGATCATCCCGGTATAGACGAGCTGGCAAAAATGAAAAGAGTACCGCAGACAAAGGCATACATCAAAGAGCAACTAGATATTACTTCTCATCAGGAAGCCCTTTTTGATACCTTTTTTACTACCGTTGCTCCACCCGCCTATAATAGATATACAGGAGATAAGATCAGAATGCGATATTTTGGCCATGCTTGTATCCTGGTAGAAACCAAAGATGTCAGTATACTGATTGATCCGCTGATTAGTTATTATGGATATCATTCTGATTTGGATCATTTTTCGGATGTAGATCTGCCTGATAGGATCGACTATGTATTGATCACACACAATCACCAGGACCATATCTTGTTTGAGACATTACTACCATTACGGCATAAAATAAAAAACATCATTGTACCGCGCACCTGTAGTGGTAAACTGGAGGATCCAGACCTGAAGCTGATGTTTAATCATATAGGATTTAAAAATGTGACTGCCATTGATGAAATGGAGACGATGAGTTTTGGGGATATTACGCTCACCGGTTTACCATTTATGGGTGAACACAGTGATTTGAATATATTAACAAAAGCTTGTTTTCATGTGCAGATAGGGCAATTTAAGCTCATGTTCCTGGCAGATTCCAGGATATCAGAACCCGCTTTGTACCAGCACATTTATGAACAGACCGGAGATGTGGATGTCATGTTCTTGGGTATGGAATGTGACGGTGCTCCGTTGACATGGCTTTATGGCCCGCTGATGACAAAAAAGCTGACACGTGAACAGGATAGTAGTCGCAGATTGGCCGGTTCAGATTGTGAAAGAGGGTTGTCGTTGGTAAATATCTTTAACCCCAAAGAAGTGTATGTATACGCTATGGGGCAGGAGCCTTGGGTTGAATTTATCAGCAGCGTCAAATATACAGCGGCTTCCAATCCAATTATTCAGTCGGATCGACTGGTGAAAAATTGCGAAGCCGAGGGGCGTGTCGCCGAACGTCTGTATGGGGAGAAAGAACTTTTATACGAAAAACAGGAAATGATCATAGATAAATATTAAGATATGGCAAGTAACCAGGAGCAGATCATTAACAGTATACGGGAGTGGGCTGTCAGAAATAAGGATATCGATTTTATACTCATTACCGGCTCTAATGGTAATGATGGGAGACTGCCGGATGCCTATTCCGATATCGACGTTATTGTGTTTTGTAAACGTTCCCCGTACTACAGGACCAATAGTGAATGGTTGTCAGAAATAGCGGAACCGGTGTCTTACTTTCACTGGCCGGCGACAAGGAACCTGTCCAAGATATATTTCGCCAATGGCGTATGCCTGGATATAGGATTTATCAGCACGCACCATCTTGCCTGGGGAAAACGTTATGCATTTATTAGGAAGTATAAACCGCTTTACCGGTTAATACCTCGTATTGTACGGGGAAAAGTGGAGGCGTTATTTAACGAATTTTCCTATCAGATACATCGGGGATATTATCCGCTGATAGACAAAGGCGATCACGAATCAAAAATGAAATATGCCCGCGAAGTATTCGCTTATAAGAAGGCTAAATCCTTTGAGATCGAGCGATTACATCAATCTGTGAACCAGTTCTGGCAGTATGCCTTACAAATGGCGGTCAAATTGCAGCGAAAAGAGTTCTTTACGGCCAAGTTTGAGTGTGATCATATCATGAAAAAGGAGTTGCTGTATATCATCGAAATGTATACGAAAAGTATACAAGGAGAAGCATTTGAGACCTGGCATAAAGGCAGGTATATAGAACAATGGGCGGCCCCTTTTATCACAGCGCAATTGCCGGGTGTTTATGGCCGTTATGAAGAAGAAGACGCCTGGAAAAGCCTGATGGCCATGATTGAACTATTTAGCGAGCTTAGCCACTCGTTGATAACGCAATATCCGGAAGCAGGATGCCAGAACCCCGAAAGATATTTCCGGGAATGGATAGCTGATGTCAGGAAAAATGCCGTTTAGCTATTAGTGTCCGATAACATGGCATACCCTATGAAAGAATGATCATGGGTAAAAGAAATAAGTGAATCGTGTCTGCTGTCGTTAATATAGAGTTCGGGATATTGGGCCGTATTTTTTGAGAAATAGAATGTGGCATCCCGGGGAATGGAACCCTGCTGCAACATATGGTCGGACAGGAATTTCCTGACCATAGCAGATTGTGTGAAGTGATCTGTGCCTGCGATATTTTTAACGCCCCAGCTTACATTGTCGAATGCGTGATCATCTTTACAGGCCACGCTGAATACATATTCACTAGTGAAAATGGACCGTGTGGCCAGTAAAGAGAACGGGGTCCGGACCCTCGCATGCAGTACTGGCAGGGTATCAAAACCATTTCCTTGTAGCAGGGGCAGCATATCGCTTGGCAACAAAAGCGAAGGATGCGGAGCAATAAAGCCGTCCACTGAAAACTTCAATGGAGAAAACTGCAATGTCGGATGCAATCGCTTACAATATTTGTAAGCAGCTTCTTTTAACGACCACAGGAACCATAGGAAAGTATGTTTGTCGTCTATGGAAGCGATCAGGGAAATCTCTTCAGCAGTTAGCACCTTTTGTACGAAGCGAACTTCCTTGTAACGGTCAATACTTCGCTCGTCAGATAAGTAAACAATATCGTTCCCTATTGACATGCCATCTATTGCTGATAGTTGTTGAATACGATACAGGAATTAACATCACCAAACCCAAAGCTAGCTTTCATCACCGTATTGACTGCAGAAGGTTTTTCTTTGTCCGGTATACGGGAAGGGTCTATAAGGGAAGCTATTTCAGGATGCAGGTCTTCACAGTTAATACTGGGATGAACGAACTGATGATGTAATTGCAGAATGGCTGCGATTGATTCGATGGAGCCGGCTCCCCCCAGACAGTGACCGATCATAGACTTCAATGAGTTGATATAAGGAAAATCCTTGCCGCTCCTGTTTAATACCTCTGCCCAGTTGCGTACTTCCAGTTTATCTGCGAAGGTGGAGGTCAGGTGTCCGCAGATCAGGTCTACTGAAGACGGCGTGATGTGGCTGTTGGAAAGTGCATCCGCGATACAACGCTGTACTCCTGCTATATTGGAAGCGGTCATCGTGCCGCCATTCCGCTGTCCTCCGCAGGTAACGGCCCCGCCGCTGATTTCTGCATAGATCTTGGCACCTCTCTGGAGGGCTGTATCCAGGTCTTCAATGATCAGCGCGCCGCCACCACCGGCAGGAATAAACCCTCCCGCGGTAGCACTCATTGGACGTGAGGCGGCCTCAGGGCGATGATTGAATTTACGGTTCAGCACTCCCATTGCATCAAATGTTCCCCATATGTGAGGACTGGAAGCTTCACAGCTCCCAACCACCATCCGTTTGGCATAACCAAACCGGATCCGCTCATATCCTAGTAGAATAGCTTCTGTTCCTGTTGAGCAGGCAGAACAGTTAGAAGATACCTGGTTACCCAATCCCAGCAGGCCACCTACGTATGCGCTGACACCGCTGAACATTGTCTGTTCTGTAAACCGGGAGCCGAGTTTCCTGTATTCCAACGCGTCGATCCGGCCCAGCATCTCCCGTACTACTCCCAGATCACTGGAGGCGGTACCAAAAATGCAACCGGTATCCCAGTCTGGTTGTTCGTTGCCAACAACCAGTCCGGCATCCAGCCACGCCTCTATCGCCGCTACACAACCATATTTAATAGACGTACTTTTTAAGGCCCGGGTAGTGTTCTCCGTAAAATACTGCGATAGTATACTGTCATCAAATGCTGGTATACCGGCTACCTGACATCCCTGATGCCATTCCTCGAGCTGGGGAATCTGCCGGATACCAGATTTGCCATTGCGGATGGCCTGCGTGAACGCAGGCAACCCGCAACCGTTCGGAGCAATGACGCCCATTCCGGTTATTACAACTCTTTTCATTGAAGTTTTTCTGCTGTTTTTTCTATGATCAGGTCGATACACGAACCTACGGTAGTTATTTTTTCGAAAGACGCGTCATCTATCAGAATATCAAATGCGTTCTCTACATCCAGTACGACATCTATTACGTGTGCTGAATTAATATGAAGATCATTGGTCAGGTGGGTTTGTTCATCAAAATCTTCCAGCACTTCTTTATCTGTAACATAAGGGCGTAAAAGAGTTTTGAACTCATTCAGGAGCTCATTGCGTTCCATGGAAAAATATGTTTTAATATTTAGAAAATACAATACAGGAATTAACGTCCCCGAAACCAAAACTGGCTTTCATAACGGTATTGACCGCGTGGTCCAGTTTTTTTACAGGTATAAGGGAAGGATCGATCAATGCCGTTATTTCGGGATGAGGATCTTCGCAGTTAATGCTCGGGTGTATAAATTGATGATGTAATTGTAATATCGCCGCGATGGATTCCACAGATCCTGCTCCTCCCATACAGTGGCCGGTCATTGACTTCAGCGAGTTGATATATGGAAATGACGAGCCTTTTCTGCCTAATGCTTCTACCCAACTGCCTATCTCCACTTTATCTGCAAAGGTGGATGTCAGGTGTCCGCAGATAAGGTCTACTGAATTCGGGTCTATCTGGCTGGCGGTAATAGCATCAGATATGCAGCGTTGTACCCCCTGCATATTGGGAGCCGTCATGGTACCGCCGTTCCTTTGACCGCCGGATGTAATGGCACCACCTTTGATCTCTGCATAGATACGGGCGCCGCGTTGCAAGGCTGTTTCCAGCTCTTCAAGGATCAGTGCCCCCCCGCCGGCAGCTGGAATGAATCCTGATGCTGTTGCGCTCATCGGACGGGATGCCGCTTCTGGCTTATCGTTGGATTTACGACCCAGCACGCCCATTGCATCAGCAGCAGCCCACATATAAGGGCTGGCAGACTCGCTGCTTCCGGCTACCATCCTTTTGGCATAGCCATGTTTTATGCGATTGTAAGACATGACAATAGCTTCCAGACCTGTTGAGCACGCGGACGAATTGGAAGACACCATATTACCGACGCCCAGCAAACCAGCGATGTAAGCGCTGGTACCGCTAAACATGATCTGCTCAATAAAACGGGTACCCATCTTACGGTATTCATGTGCTTCTATACGTTGTATCAGCTCGCGGATAACGTTCAAATCACTGGCCATGGTACCAAAGATGCATCCGGTGTCCCAATCCATCGTTTCCTTACTGATTGTTAAACCAGCGTCTGCCCAGGCTTCGACCGCGGCAGCACAGCCATATTTAATAGAGCTGCTGTTGAGGTGTCTTAAAGCATTCTCGGTGAAAAAAGGTGTAAGTACAGTATCATCAAACTCGGGCATTCCTGCTACCTGACAACCTTGTTTCCATTCTTGCAACTGAGGGATGAGCCGCACACCGGAAGTGCCAGCGGCTATACCTTCTGCGAATGCATTCAGCCCGCATCCATTGGGTGCAACCACTCCCATCCCTGTTATTACAACCCGTGTTGTTGGCAGGTCCTCTATTATGGGCATAATAGTTTATTATTTAATTGAATTCTTAAATGATTTACGTGGACAGATCAGTATAAGTTAACTTTTGCTATCTATGCATCGTATTTATCAGGGACATATTGGGCTTTATTTGCATCTAATTTGTGACATTAACAGGTTGAAATTACTTGTAACATGACCTCTAAAGTTCGCTCAAAAGGTTTTCTCGATACAGGATTAGACTAAATGCTGGCATCATTACATAAGTACCGGGTATTATACCTTACCATCTGCATATGTTTTTGATCGTCGTCTACCGCAAGAATATATTATTTGCTTTCCGCTTTCGGACTACTTCAGCTGGCTTACTTAATTTGAACGGCGTTCTTATAATCCTATCCTATCGACACTCGTCTTAACAGGGACATTACTATTAATTTTTTGTTCTATATATAGCGGTGAAAATAATAATTTATATGATATCATAGGCCTTAATCTTGATAGTATATGCTTTATTCGGGAATCAGATAACTGATTAAACTAAAGTACCAGGCCGCCAGGAGGCATAAGGACTTCGGGCTGTAAGATCGTGTATTGTGGACATTTTGCAAAGAATTTTCTCCTCGTAATCCGTGTTTGAAGCTATTTTAGGAGAGTTGCCATCCCAAAAAAAAGGATCTTTACTACTTATCCTGTAGCAGACTTTTATTACCCGTCTTGCGACAGCGGGACCGAAATAGGGAATAGCATTAATGAAAAGTAACATGGCTTTTGTTGGGATAAAAGGATTACTGTAAGGTACCACTCGCCCAAGTGTGCATGATCTGCTGCAACCTAATTGTGCCCATTATTTATTACGCTATGGTGGTCCTGAATTGCTTGCGGTAAGCAGATGGACTCATATTGGTGACGGTGTTGGTTTTCCGATGGTCTTTAAGTCGGTTGAGTGGATAATGGGTGTCTTTTTTGATGCCGGGACAAATGGTCGCAATTGACCCCTTAGATTGTCTTATCTAACCTCTGCGAAGTGAAAAAATGCGGCCATCTTTGTGCTATCAGTGGAGCAGTTACCACTACAAAAACGGGCGGAACCGAAAAGCCAGATGAGTAGGATTTTAAACTTCATGTTATGTCAAATAATAGTGTTTCATTGCACAGAGTGCTTAAAACGTCACCGGAGAAAGTATACCGTGCCTTTACAGAAGCGTTGGCGATTGCTGCGTGGTTGCCACCGTATGGTTTTCTTTGTACGGTTCATGAAATGGAGGTAAAGGTGGGAGGCACCTTTAAGATGTCATTCACCAACTTTACCACGGGTAATGGTCATTCATTCGGCGGTAAATATGTAGCGCTCAAGCCTAATGAGTTTTTGAAGTATACAGATATTTTCGATGATCCTAATTTGCCAGGTGAGATGATCACTACGGTATCGTTGCGTAAGACGATTGCTGGTACTGAAATTAAGGTGACCCAGGAAGGTATTCCTGCGGCTATCCCTGTAGAGATGTGTTATTTGGGTTGGCAGGATTCTTTGGATAAATTAACGAGACTGGTAGAGCCTGAGATCCCGGATGCCTGATCCAGGTAGGGTAGTCTACCTACGAACGCCCCCGATAGCAAGCTGATCTTTGCTTTCGGGGGCTTTTTGTTGAAGCAGACAAGTTGTTATTATCGCCGGCTATCAGGAGAGTCATTCTATTTGAGCTTGCCCTGGTCGTCATATGTTCCCCATCTTTTCTGTGTGTCCTCCTTATTGAACTCTTCATATAATCCTATGGAGTGGTTAGGCGCAGTGTTATTGTTTAATTTGTTATAATCGAGTGGTGTAGCTGTTCCTTAGGGGCACTGTTATTATCCTGGTTCTCTTTATAATTCATATGGCACTAATCCCGGTTGGATCAGGAGCGTAACAGGATGCTGTTGTGCTTTATAGGAGGGAAAT
This sequence comes from Chitinophaga pendula, assembly GCF_020386615.1. NCBI lineage: Bacteria > Pseudomonadati > Bacteroidota > Chitinophagia > Chitinophagales > Chitinophagaceae > Chitinophaga > Chitinophaga pendula. Next base: position 3,976,361 of record NZ_CP077769.1, on the reverse strand, counting down.
GCAGCCTGAGCTATATATGTAATCTGCGCATTATCGTCTACAACATTCCTCGTTTTGCTGTTGCCAGCGCCTCTTTTTTTACAGGCTTATACTCTTATTATTAGCCTGCACGGCTTTTGATAGCATTTACAGAAGAATGTATGCTATTGCGGCAGCTATTTACCTGAATTAAAAAGAGCGATATGAACACACTCAGTAATGCTAAAAGTGTCATGGACCGGCGATCTGCGATCACGGGGATCTGCGCCAGTATGGCCATGGTGGCGATCGGGCCGATTGCGGTCGGGCAGAATGGCCGTCCTGCTGCGGCAGGGGATTATGCGGGGCCGGAAGATCCTGCTGCTAAATATCCTGCGCCACCTTTTGAGGAGCAGTCGCAGCCTTGGCCGGGGTTGGCGGGTAAGATGCATCCTCAACCGGATCACGGGGAAAAGTCGTATAAGGGCAGTGGGCGTTTGAAAGGCAGGAAGGCGTTGATCACGGGAGGAGACTCCGGTATGGGGAGGGCGGCTGCGATTGCATATGCGCGCGAGGGAGCAGATGTGGCCATCAACTATTATCCTACGGAGGAGCCGGATGCGCGTGAGGTGATTGCGCTTATCAAAGCAGAAGGCCGGAAGGCGGTGGCAATACCCGGAGATTTGCGGAATGAGCAGTTCTGTCAGCAATTGGTGGCGCAGGCGGTGGAAGAGCTGGGAGGGTTGGATATTCTTGTCAGCAATGCGGCACGGCAGCAGACGAAGGCTTCCCTGTTGGATATCACTACCGAGGAGTTTGATGCGACGATGAAGACAAATATCTATGCGCCTTTTTGGATTATAAAAGCGGCGTTGCCGCATTTGCGGCCAGGTGCTGTTATAATAGGTACGGCATCTGAGCAGGCATATGATCCTTCTCCTGATCTGTATGATTATGCGCAGACCAAAGCTGCGACGATGAACTATGTGAAGTCGCTTGCCAAGCAGCTGGCTCCTAAGGGTATACGTGTAAATGGGGTGGCGCCGGGTCCGATCTGGACACCTTTGCAGGTGAGTGGGGGTGCTACCCAGCAGAAATTGAAAGGATTCGGCGGGAATACGCCATTGGGCCGGCCTGGGCAGCCGGTGGAGCTGGCTTCTATATATGTACAGCTGGCAGCTAGTGATGCCAGTTATACGACCGGTCATATTTATGGTGCTGCAGGTGGTGGTGGCCAACCATAACCTTTTGTATGCATGATATACTTCACGGGATCAGGTTACTGCTTTTGTACTCAAGGGAAGGCGGTAATCTGATCCTTTTTTTCTTTATGGGCTTATGTTTCCGGCGATAGGTTTGCTTTTTGACAGATAAATAATAAGGTACAGATTAAAAAAAAGTTAAAAAAGTAAAACCAGCGAACTATATTTGTCTATAAGTTTGATAGACTATATGAACTAATAAAAAGCAACCTATACAAAACTATCATGAGAAAAGTTATACCTCTATTGTTCTTTACGATGCTATTAGTAAACATCGCCTATGCACAGAAAGTGATCACGGGTGTTGTGAGAGGGGAGAAGGGGGCACCGTTACCGGGTGCTACTATTAGCCTTAAGGGTTCCACGAATCATGCTGTTGCTGATGACAGGGGCCAGTTTAGTTTACGTACTTATGCGCCGTTCCCGATTTCGCTGGCGGTTACTTCTATTGGTTTTACGACTCAGGAGGTGGAGGTGACGGAGCAGAACCAGCATGTGTTGGAGGTTACGTTGGTGATCGATAACCGTCAGTTGAACGAGGTATCTGTTACGGCGCGTCGCCGTAATGAGAAGATACAGCATGTGCCTATTGCCATTTCGGTTGTGCGGGGTAGTGTTATTGAGGATGCCGGTGCTTTTAACGTGAACCGGGTGAAGGAGTTGATACCTTCGGTGCAGTTGTATTCGTCGAATCCGCGGAATACGACGTTGAATATCCGTGGGTTGGGATCTACTTTTGGTCTTACTAATGACGGTATTGATCCTGGTGTGGGGTTTTACCTGGACGGGGTTTATTATGCCCGTCCGGCGGCTACGACATTTGACTTTGTGGATGTGGAGCAGGTGGAGGTATTGCGGGGGCCGCAGGGGACATTGTTTGGCAAGAATACGACGGCTGGGGCGTTGAACATTACTACGCGGAAGCCTTCATTTACGCCAGGCGCCAGTGCGGAGGTGAGTTATGGTAATTACGGGTATTTGCAGGCGAAGGCATCTGTTACCGGTAAGCTTGCTAATAAGCTGGCCGGTAAGGTAGCGTTTTCCGGGACGCAGCGTGACGGTACTTTGTATAATGTTGTTTCGCAGCGGCATGTGAATGATCTGAATAACATTGGCGGCCGTGTGCAGTTGTTGTATACGGCATCGGACAAGGTTAGTTTGACGTTGATAGGGGATGCTTCCAGGCAGCGTCCGGAGGGGTATGCGCAGGTGATAGCCGGGGTGGTAAAGACGCAACGTCCGGCCTACCGGCAATTTGACAATATCATTGCGGACCTTAAGTATGAGTTACCCAGTCGTAATCCATTTGACCGTTTGATCGATCATAATACGACCTGGCGTTCTGATAATGATCAGGGAGGGGTATCGTTGAATGTGGATGCGAAGATAGGCGGAGGTACTTTGACGGCTACATCAGCCTGGCGTTATTGGAACTGGGATCCATCTAATGACCGTGACTTTACGGGGTTGCCGGTATTGACTTTATCGCAGGCGACGTCCAAGCATCAGCAATGGTCGCAGGAGGTGCGGTATGCCGGTAATTTCTCTTCTCGGTTGAGTGGGGTGATCGGTGTATTTGTGATCGGGCAGGATCTTAAGACGGCGCCCGTGCATATTGAGGAATCGGGATCAGCGCAATGGCGTTTTTCGCAGAGTACGACCAGTGAGTTGTGGAAGACGCCCGGGTTGTTGGATGGGTTTGGTATCCGGACTTCATCGAGATTGAAGACGTTCAGCGGGGCGGTATTCGGGCAGCTGGACTGGGCTATCACGGATAAGTTGCATGTATTGCCTGGTTTACGATACAATTACGATTACAAGAAGATTGATTTTGACCGTAAGACATACGGGGGATTGCAGACTACGGACCCGGCGTTACTGGCGTTAAAGAGCATCGTATATACGGATCAGGCGTTCAATACCAATACGGATAATACGAACCTTTCCGGGCAGCTGACGGTTTCTTTCAGGCCCAGTGGCGCTATCAATACTTATGCTACTTATTCAACGAACTATAAGCCGGTGGGGCTCAACCTGGGAGGTCTTCCTACTGCCAACGGGAAGCCAATGCTGGAGTTGGCGGTGATCAAGCCGGAATATGTGCAGCATTTTGAGGTAGGTATTAAAACATCACCTTCTGCTTCTTCTACTTTGAACCTGGCTGTGTATAACACTGATATCAAGGATTTCCAGACGCAGGTACAGACTGCTGAACTAGGTGTGAACCGTGGGTACCTGGCCAATGCGGAGAAGGTGCGGGTGCGTGGTGCTGAGTTGGACGGTAATATCCGGTTTGGGAACCAGCTGTCGTTGTTTGGTGCGGTATCTTATACGGACGGTAAATATAAATCCTTTAAGAATGCGCCGGTGCCTTTGGAGGAAACGGGTGGAGCCAGTGCCTTCAAGGATATATCCGGTAGCAGACTGCCTGGTATATCCAAGTGGACGGCCTCGCTGGGAGGCGAGGTATCTACGGGAGGCCGGTTACTCGGACAAGGCGGTCGTTTCTTCCTGGCGCTGGATGGTTTTTACCGCTCTGAGTTTTCTTCCAGTCCGTCACCTTCTCCTTATCTGAATGTGGACGGTTATGTGTTGGTGAATGGAAGGGTCGGTTTCCGGGCGGCGAAAGGAGTGTCATTATTTGTATGGGGGCGTAACCTGTTTAACAAAAACTATTTTGAGCAGTTGTTGGTTGCTGCCGGGAATGCAGGGCAATATGCGGCGGTGTTGGGTGATCCCAGGACCTATGGTATAACGCTTCGTTATAATTTTAACCCAGGTAACTGATAGCTGTTTTTGATCGTTATTCCGAAGCTCCTGCTCGTGATGGGCAGGAGCTTGTTTTTTTGGGTTCCTGCGACATTACCAGCACTGAGACGGGGCATTTTTTCCCTTTTCATGTATTGTATTTTATAAAATTATTATGTGATTATCTTTTTGATAATCAATTTGTTGCAATTTTGTTGCATATAGGTTGTATAAGCTTTGTATAAGTATTGTATATGCAACTATATGCCTCGCTTATACAATGACTATACGAATGCTATAGGAATGGTACAGGAGAGCTATAGGAACGGAACACATTTTGATCAGGAAATAGTTGTCCAAGATAAGTTCAAGGAACAAGTAAATTATCGAATATATTATAAAAAAAAACATCATGAGTAATAACAATAACATTTCACTCACGTATCAGTTAGGTGGTGAGTTGTCTATTAACAGGTTAGGATACGGCGGCATGCAATTAACGGGTCCGGGGGTATGGGGTGATGCGCCAGATCGGGAGCAGGCTATTGCGTTGTTGCAATCGGCTGTAAAAAGCGGGGTTAATTTCTTTGATACGGCGGATGCGTATGGGCCATATACGAACGAGGTATTGTTTGAGGAGGCTTTGCACGGTGCTTATGATGAGATCGTAATCGCAACGAAGGGAGGTTTTCAGCGTAGTGGGCCTGGCAAATGGGAGGCGAACGGGGATCCGGTGTATATTGCTGCTACTATTGAGGATAGTCTGAAGCGGTTGAAAACGGATCAACTGACGTTATGGCAACTGCACCGGGTGGATCCCAGGTTCCCGGTGGAGGAGACGTTGGCGCCGGTGGTGGATGCGGTAAAAAGTGGGAAGATCAAGTATGTAGGGTTATCGGAGGTGGATATCAAGACGATCGAGCGTGCCCGTAAGGTATTGCCGATTGTGTCTGTGCAGAACAAGTATAATTTGTCTGAGCGGTCGTGGGAGGGTGTGCTGGATTATACCATAGAAAATGATATTGCTTTTATACCCTGGTATCCGCTGGCATCGGGGCCGCAGAAGATGCAGGAGGGGATACAGGCGATCGCTGACAAGTACCAGGCTACCACTGCGCAGATTGCGTTAGCCTGGTTATTGAAGCGTGCTGATAATATCCTGTTAATACCGGGTACGAAATCGCTGTCGCATTTGCAGGAGAATATGGAGTCGGTGCGTATTCAGCTGACGGAGGAGGAGTTTGCGTTGTTGTCGGGTGCGTTCTAAGTAGCTGTAAAATAGGAATAGGAACAGGCAGGGGGGATGCTCCTGCCTTTTTTTTTGGAATATCTTATTAACTTAAAGGTTAAATCTGTTATGCTGACTACTATTCATCCCAAACTTCCCATGCGGAATAAGGAAATAACCAGGGACTACTATGTGAACAGCTTAGGTTTCCGGGATATGGGGACGACTGATTATGAGGGGTACCTGATGCTGGGCACAGATGATATTGACACGCTTTATCAATCGTTGCTGGAGAAGGGGGTTGCTATTCATCCTGCGGGCGCGTTGGCTCGAAAGCCCTGGGGACAGCAGGAGTTTGCCTTGCTGGACCCTGACAACAATTTACTGACCTTCGGGCAGTCTGTATGACAGGTGTCGCGGGGGCCAGGGATCGTAAGACCCCGGGCAAAATGTCAATAATTATTTGTATATTTCAATAGAAAGCGCGGCTTGAAGAAGTGCAGATTGTTGTGAAAGGCTCGTATCCCATACTATTACTTAACCAGACCCCATACCATGTCATTCCTAGGTAAACATTTCCAACCGACCTTCCATCATTACAGGGCTATATCGGATCATCCCGGTACTACGGGTGTATCGCGGCCAGCTTATGCGCCGGTGCAACGTGTAGCAGGAGGGGCATCTGCGTTGTTGGAAGAAGAACAGCCGGTGCAGCGAATGGCTGAAGAAGAGGAACCGGTGCAACGTGTAGCAGGAGGGGCATCTGCGTTGTTGGAAGAAGAACAGCCGGTGCAGCGAATGGCTGAAGAAGAGGAACCGGTGCAACGTGTAGCAGGAGGGGCATCTGCGTTGTTGGAAGAAGAACAGCCGGTGCAGCGAATGGCTGAAGAAGAGGAACCGGTGCAACGTGTAGCAGGAGGGGCATCTGCGTTGCTGGAAGAAGAACAGCCGGTGCAGCGAAAAGCGAATGATACGGGATTACCGGATCAGCTGAAGACGGGGATAGCGCATTTGTCGGGATTTTCGATGGATGATGTGAAGGTGCATTATAATTCTGACAAGCCGGGGCAGATGCAGGCGTTGGCGTATGCCCAGGGGACGGATATACATGTGGCAAGTGGGCAAGAACGGCATTTGCCGCATGAGGCCTGGCATGTGGTGCAGCAGAAGCAGGGGCGAGTACAGGCGACCCGGCAGTTAAAGGGAAAAGTCAACATTAATGATGACAGGGGTCTGGAAAGCGAGGCGGATGCTATGGGGGCGAAACTGGTGACCGGCGGGTAGCGGCAGATCCCGATATATTGCGGTTTGAAGCAGGACTGCTGCGTATATATAGCTTGACAAGAGAGATTCCGACAATAAATGCAGGAATGACACCTATTGCGCTAGTTAATTAAGCGAAGCGTATACATGCAGGCTTTAATGAATGGATTACAACTGTAAGTAACAATTGGATAAATAGCCAGCATATGGATTATCCAGGCAATCTGAACAATCAGTAACGAGAAGCTAAGCATCCTTCTCTACAGCATCGTTATGATCAACCGGAAAGCTCAAATTGCAGCTGGCAGGGCTGGCTGCGATGCACGGACCAGCACTTAATGCTGAGAACAAAGCTAACGTCAAATAGAACACAATCGTTCCAATGAAATGCACTATGCTGCACAACAGAATGTAGGGACTTTAGGTGTATGGAAGATCGGACAGAAGCATGTGGATGATATAAAAAGTGATTTTAGGGGGGACTTGCAGCCTTGTTATAAACTGATGACGGAAGAGTTGCAAGTAAGAAATGATAAGCACAGATATAAATAGTTAGTAAATGAAATAATGTGGTGATACGTTAATGCCAATTATATCGTTCACATTTTTTTAAGAAATTTTTCAGAGGAGGTATAAGAATATTTTTTACATTTGGTCAGTTGTCGTATGAGTAGTGACTACCTATGTCCGTTAGAGTTAATAGCCTAGATAAGCCAGTACTATTTAAACTCACAGACGTTGCCGGCATTCTGTAGCATATGCTATCATTTTATTTGAAAGATGGTGTATGAGATCCATGTTGTGAATTTAAATTAGTTGTTTGATGCCCAGGAGTTGTAAGCCCACTTTAACCCAGCGATTGATATGGTTAGATCATGTAATATCTGCCTATCCGTCGAAATACAATATTGGTGGTTATGTCACCCTGACAGGCCATCCGGATCACCGGTTATTAAGCGAAGCATTTAAGGTAGTTGTAGACTCACAGGAAGTGTATGGGTCCCTGTTTTCAGTGGTTGACAATGAGCTGACCTGTACGATAGGGGATGTAGTGACGGGATTTGAGCTGGCGCTGATCGACCTGAGTGGTGCTGAGGATCCGGTGCAGACGGCTATGCGATGGATGGAGGATGATTTTCTGCGTCCATTTGTGATTGAGGGGAATTACCTGTTCCGGATGAAATTGCTGAAGGTGGCAGCTGATCGGTATTACTACTATGCGGTGGTGCATCATCTTATTGGCGACGGTTGGTCTTTTATGTTGTTGTTGAACCAGGCGGCGGCGGCTTACCAGGCGAAATTGTCCGGCGAAATATATACGTATGAGCGCTATGCTTATAGTGAGTATTGTATTGATGATGAGCAGTATCTAAACAGTAACAAGTACCAGGAGGATAAAAATTTCTGGTTATCCCAATATGCGACTTTACCGGCTGATCTGTTCCCACGGCGTGTTGTGGAGAAGCGGACTACTTCTCATTGTGGTAGTTATTCCCTGCATATTGATGGGGATGTAAAGCGACAGCTGGAGCAGGTGGCGGCCACTTATAAGGCGTCGGTATTCCAGATATTGATCAGCTTATTGCTGGTGTACCTGGGGCGTACGCAGCAGCAGGATATTGTGCCTATTGCCATGCCGGTATTGAACCGGCCCAAGAAGCGTTATAAGGCTACGGCAGGTGTGTTTATGAACCTGGTATGTATGCCTTTTGTTTTTGATCCGCTTGCTACGCTGGCGGATATCATTCGTTATACCGGTAAGACGATGTACCAGGTATTACGGCATCAGCAATACCAGTATGGTAATCTTGTAGGCGATCTGCATTTGCACCAGTTGGACAAGCGTTTGTATCACGTGCGGGTGTCATATGAGGATTTTCCTTATGTCTCTCAGTTGGGTGATCTGTTGGCGGATGTGACGGCATTGTCGAATACGATGGAGATAGATCCATTGTCGGTGTATATACGGGATTATCATGGGCGGGGAATGGATCTCCGTTTCATTTATCATTATGATTATTTGCAGGAGGAGATGATCGCTGCTTTGTCTGCCGGTCTTACTACCTTGATCCATGCGGTGATTGGGACGCCGGAGATGGCAGCGGGTCGCGCGCCATTGCTGCCTGAGCGTGAACAATCGGCTCTGCTTGGGTATTCAGCTGGTGTAAGGCGTAGTTGGCCGCAATCATCTTTTGCGGCTATGTGGGGGGAAGCTGTTACACGTTATCCGGATAGGGTGGCCATTACTACCGCTGTTGCCAGTTTTACCTATGTTGCTATACATGAGCAGGCTATACGCATGGCGGCTTTGCTACGACGTTCCGGTATCAGGGAGCAGTCGGTTGTAGCGTTGGTATTGCCCAGGGATGAAGGGATGGTCAGTGCGATGATCGGATGTATGCTTGCGGGTATGACTTATATGCCTGTTGATCCGGATGAGCCGGATGACAGGATCATGGCTTTGCTGGAGGAGATGTCGTGTGATGCTTTGTGTACCAGTGAGCTATTGAACAAGTCGATTACACATGCGGTGTGTATCCTGACGGAGGGTATCGCGTCAGTGGAAGTGTCATCGGAGGTATCAGCAGCGGTAATGGCGGATCATGGAGCGGTTTCGCCGGCGGCGGTCTGTTATATCCTGTGTACATCGGGTACTACGGGACGTCCTAAGGGGGTTGCTATTACGCATGCGGCGATGAGTAATTACGTTTCACATTTCCATACTTATTTCGGGTTGACGGCGGCCGATGTGGTATTGCAGCAGGCATCCGTGAGTTTTGATACGTCGGTAGAGGAGATTTTTCCTGTGCTGGCTGTTGGAGGGCGATTACATATTGTGAAGGAGCGGCGGGATTTGTCGGCGATGAGTGATATGATCGCTGCGGAGGGGGTGACGGTTGTGAGCGCTACGCCTTTGGTGTTGCAATATCTGCCGGCGGCGGACACTTTACGGGTAGTGATCAGTGGTGGGGATGTGTTGAGGAAGGAACATATACAACATTATCGGGATGCGGGTATCCCGGTATATAATACGTACGGGCCTACGGAGACGACGGTGTGTGCTACCTATCATGAAGTGAAGGGGGCAGATGCGCTGATCCCGGTAGGGCAGCCTATTTCCAACTGCAGTATTTATGTGTTGGATGCGCAGCTTGAGTTGTTACCTGTTGGGACGGAAGGGGAAATATATATAGGCGGTGCTGGTTTGGCGGTAGCCTATCTGAATGATCCGTTGTTGTATGCGCAACGATTTATTGATCATCCGTTTGTGGCCGGTGAAAAGCTGTACCGTACGGGCGATAGTGGTAAGTGGGTGACGGGAGGGGAGCTGGTATTTACGGGACGGCGGGATGAGCAGGTCAAGATAAGAGGTATCCGTGTGGAGCCGGGAGAAACGGAGGGAATGTTGAAGGCATTGCCAGGGGTACGGGATGCGGTAGTGACTGGTAATGGGAAGACGGGTTGGGAAGCGGCATTGGTTGCTTTTGTGGTCATAGCTAATACGGAGACGGATATAGCCGATATACAGGCGGCGCTTCGGGGCTGTTTGCCCGATCACCTGTTGCCACAGCAGGTACTGGTTGTGGATGAGCTACCGTTGACGATGCGGGGCAAAGTTGACAAGCGGCAGCTGTATGCCTTGCTGGCGGTGGATGCCGCTGTGGTGTCACAGCGGGAACTGGTGCCTCCTGTATCCCGTTATGAAGTGTTGCTGGTGGAGATATGGCAGCAGGTATTGGAAAGAGAAGATATAGGTATTACAGATAATTTTTTTGAATTGGGAGGGCATTCGTTGAATGCCAATATGGTGATCAACAAGATCTACCAGGCGTGTATGGTGCATATAAAACTTACCGCCATTTTTACCTATCCGACTATCAGAGCGTTAGGGGCTTTGATTGCCCTGGAGGAGGATAAGACATACGACTATATAGAGCTCTGTTAACCATAGCCATGAATTTTTATTGTTAACCGATATGGAAGCCGCCGGCATGAATGTATTTAAGCTATTTCAGAACAGGTCGAAGTTATTTTACGTTGCTATTTTTTTGTTGAGCCTTATCAGCAGCGTCACCAATGTCGGCATCCTGATATTGATCAATACCACGTTGAAACACCTGTCGCAGCAGGGCGGGATTGACATGACGGCCGTATTTAGTTTTATAGGGCTTATCCTGCTGTCTTTTATTGCATCGAGTTATTTCCAGCAGTATATGGTGACATTGACGAATGAGATCATGTGTGATATTGAGTTGTCGATTATCGGGAAGGTCCGGCATGCGTCGTACGGTTCTTTTGAGCAACTGGGATCGGAGAAGATCTATGCGGCTATTAGTGATGCGCGGATATTGAGTCGTATTCCTGGTGTCTTCATTACGCTGATCAATGCGACGGTGACGATCATTTGCGGGTTGGCTTACCTGTTTTATACATCATTTGTGAGCGGGGCGGTGTTGTTGTCTATCATGGCGATTCTTTTAACCATATATGTATACCGGGATCGTCAGATCGAAAAGGATCTGAATGTGGTGAGGGATTTGCAGGATGTATATTATGATCATTTGCGGGAGTTACTGCATGGATTTAAGCAGATCAAGATATCGGCCAAGCGGAGTAATAACCTGTTTGATAAACATATTTATGTGAACCGGCATGAGAGTAAAACACTCAATACCAAGGCTGCCAAGCGCTATGCTGTGAATGAGCTGTCGGGTATTTACAGCTGGTATGTTGTGTTGGGGATCATTCTTTTTTTATTGCCCGTGTTGATGAAGATAGATGTGATAAAAGTGACGGCGTTTATCACGACGGTATTATTTATGATGGCGCCGTTATCGCAGGTGATCCTGTTTCTGCCGGCATATACTTCTTTCCGGATTGCTATCAGGAGGATCAACCGCATCGATCAGCAGTTGGAGGCTGATGCCTTGTCCGATACGGGATGGCAGCAGGTGCGGGCATTTGAGACGATCCGCTTTGAGGATATTGTATACCGATATGGGGATGGGGCGGCATCTTTTACGCTGGAGATACCATCGCTGACGCTTTCGAAAGGGGAGATCGTTTTCATCACCGGTGGTAATGGCAGTGGCAAAACGACTTTTATCAATCTGCTGACGGGACTATACCGGCCTGACAGCGGGCGTGTATATATCGATGATGAGCTGGTGGATTGGCCTTCATTTTCTGTTTTTGGTAATAATATGTCGGTTGTGTATACGAACCATCATCTTTTCAAATCCAACTATGATGAGCATGATCTGGGGGATGACAACCGGCAGTTACATCGTTATACGGAGCAATTCAATCTTACGGGCATATTAAAAGTCGATCCTGTACGTAAGCAGGTGGATGTCAATTTGTCCAAGGGGCAGCAGAAGCGCCTTGCTTTGGTGTTGAGCTTGTTAGAAGATAAGCCGTTGATCATCCTGGATGAGTGGGCGGCGGAGCAGGATCCGCAGAACAGGAGTACGTTTTACCATACATGGCTCCAGCAGATACGGGATAGTGGTAAAACGATCCTGGCGGTGACACATGACGACGATTTTTTCGACCTGGCAGACAGGACGATCAAGTTTAATGCGGGGAGGATTGTGCATGATCATTATAATAAAATTGTAAATCAGTCATGAAGCGGATCAATATGCTATGCCTGCCTTTTTCGGGTGGCAATAAGTATTCTTACCGTCCTTTCCAGGACGTGTTACCCCCTGTGTTGCAGTTGGTACCTGTTGAGTATCCTGGGCGGGGTACGCGGATCAAGGAGCCCTTGTTGCGGGATCTTACTGCGTTATCACTGGATGTGTTTGAGCAGGTGAAGGCGGTGACGGCGGAGGGGGATTATGTGATATATGGTCATAGTATGGGTGCGACGGTGGGATTTGAGTTGATGCATCATATTACGAATGCGGGTTTACGGCCACCCTTGCATTTTTTTGCGACGGGCAGGTCGGGGCCGGCTACTCAGAAGCGGGTGGCGGGGCGCTGGCATGAGTTGTCGCCTGCGGGATTTGTGGCTAAGCTGAAGGAGTTGGATGGTTGTCCGGAGGCATTTTTTGCGGATGCGGAGTTGATGGCGTTCCTGGAGCCTATTATCCGGGCTGATTTTGAGGCGGTGGAGACATACCGGTATGAGCGACGGGCGCCGTTGCGAGTCGGTATGACGGTGGTGATGGGAACGGAGGAGCAGATCCCGGAGGAGAGTGTACAGCTCTGGCAGCAGGAATGTGCATTTAAGGTTGATTTCAGGATGATGAAGGGGCGGCATTTTTTCATTTTCGATACGCCCCGGGAATTGCTGCAACTGATTGTTGAAAAAACTAACATTTCTTATAAACTAAATTATCTATGATGGAAAGCAAAGTTTATCTCAAGCCTAATGTGGTATTTGAAGCGTTGGTAGATAAATGGTATGCCTGGAGCCATTTGATCTCTCCTGCTACTGCAGCTATGAATATTGTGGGCCGGCATCTGAAGATCATTGATTCTTACATTCAGGCACCTGAGCTACATGCTGAAGCGGTACGTAACCCATTGTTATTGGGCGGACCTTTCATGGATATACCCGGTGGCCGGATCGAGGATGTGAAATTGCTCCGGGAGGAGACGGTTGCCAAGCGTGCGAAGATGATCGCCTTTTACGAAGCGGTGAAGCAGCTGGATGAGCTGTTGGAGGTGCATGCGAAAGGATTTGGATTGGAGGAGTTGTATGCGAAGGTGCCGGAGTTGTTGCAGGGGTATGTAGAGTTGCATTATGACCGTAACGGCAATGCGGGATTCCGTTTCTTTGAGTCTTTGCTTTATTCCAGTGAATTCTATGATAAGAGTGCGCAGTCCCTGGCGTTATGGATCACGGATAATGACCACCGGCCTTTCTGTTTGAGTACGCCCCGGTTGAGTGACATGAACATTCTGCAACTGGATATTCCTTTTGATCATGCTGGTATTGACGCGCTGGCGAAGATGAAGCGTAACCCGCAGACATTGTCTTACATCAAGGAGCTGCTGAATATTACGCCGGCGCAGGCGCCTTTGTTTGAGACGTTCTTTACAGAGACGCCGCATCCTACTTACGATAAATATACCGGTGACAAGATCCGCATGCGTTATTTCGGGCATGCGTGTATCCTGATAGAGACCAAGGATGTGAGCATACTGGTAGATCCTTTGATCAGTTACTATGGTTATCATTCAGATATTGAGCATTTTTCTGATGCCGACCTGCCGGATGTGATCGATTATGTGATCATTACTCATAATCACCAGGACCACATCTTGTTTGAGACGTTATTGCCGTTGCGTCATAAGATCAAAAATATTGTGGTACCACGTGCCAAGGGAGGGAAGCTGGAAGATCCGGATCTGAAGATGATGTTCAACCATGTGGGTTTTCAGCAAGTGATAGAGCTGGACGAGATGGAGACGGTGACATTTACGGATGCGGCGATCACGGGTGTTCCTTTTACGGGGGAGCATAGCGATATGAATATCCTATGTAAGTTATGTTATTTGATCAAGATCGGTGAGTTTAGTTTGATGTTCATGGCGGATTCGCGGATACTGGAGCCGAAGCTTTATGAGCATATTTATAAGCGGATCGGTGAGGTTGATGTGATCTTCCTGGGTATGGAATGTCACGGTGCGCCGTTGACATGGCTGTATGGGCCTTTACTTACCAAAAAGATCACACGGGATCAGGATAATACCAGGCGGCTGTCGGGATCTGATTGCAGCCGGGGGATGTCGCTGGTCAATATTTTCCATCCTAAAGAGATCTATGTATATGCGATGGGGCAGGAGCCATGGATCGAGTTTATCACCAGTACCAAGTACACTTCGGAGTCTGACCCAATTGTACAATCTGATCAGCTGGTGAATGAATGTACGGCCAGAGGTATTATTGCGGAACGCCTTTATGGTGAGAAAGAATTGCTGTATGAGCGGGAGATCGTTTTTTAATTGAGCCGATCTACGATAGCTTGTTTTTAATCCAAACACCCAACATCAAACTCCAAACTTATTACTCCTATGAGTGCTAGTATTGTTAACCGTATCCTGGAAGAAGCCAAACAGAGTGGTATTAGTTTCTTTCTGGAAGAAGATAAATTGAAACTGAGGGTACCTAAGCATGATAAAGTAGCGCCGGCCCTATGGCAATTGATTGATGAGTGGAAAGAGTCCATTAAGTCCTTCTTGTTATTACACCGTGATACTATGCAGCGCGGTCATCAGCAGATCGAGCCTGTTAAGAGAAATGGATCGGACCACCTGCCTTTGTCGTTTGCGCAGGAACGTTTATGGTTTATAGACCGTATGCAGGGCAGTGTGCCTTATCATTTGTCTTGGGTATTCCGGTTACAGGGGGCATTGGATGTTGCGATACTGGAGGCTGCTTTTAAGGAGATCGTACAACGGCATGAAGTGTTACGTACGGTGATCGGAGAAGAGGATGGGGTGGGATACCAGGCTATTAAGGCCGGAACGGACTGGCGGTTGCATCTGCTGACGGAAGAGGCATTGACGGCCGGTGGGCAGACTATTCCCGCATATATTTCGGCTGTTGTATCGCAGCCGTATGACCTGTCTGTGGACCAGATGTTGAAGGTAAGCCTGATCCGGGTGCAGCCTGATGAGCATATATTATTGGTGCTGGTGCATCATATTGCTTTCGATGGTTGGTCTGTATCTGTGCTGGTGCGGGAGTTAAAGACCCTGTATCTGCGGTATGCGGGACAGTCATCCGACCAGTTGTTGCCCTTGGATATCCAATATGCTGATTATGCTTTGTGGCAGCGCAATTATTTGTCGGGTAATCTTGTGCATGAGGAGCAAGCCTATTGGAGGCGGCAGTTGAAGGAGGTAACGCCTTTGGAACTGCCTACTACTTATCCACGTCCGGCTATACAAAGCAACGAGGGCGCGATCGTCCAGTATCAGTTGCCGGCGGTGCTGCATGAGGGTTTACTGGCGCTTTCCCAGGAGGAAGGTGTTACTTACTTTATGACTTTGCTGGCGGCGTTTAAAGCGCTGTTGTTCCGTTATACCAATCAGCAGGATATCTGTATTGGTACGCCGGTGGCAGGCCGGCGGCAACAGGAGACGGAGTCGCTGATCGGTTTTTTTGTCAATACGTTGGCATTGCGTAGTCAGGTAGCTGCTACCGATACTTTCAGCACGCTGTTGCAAGCTGTGAAAACGACTACGTTGGCAGCTTATGAGCACCAGGATATTCCATTTGAGAAGGTTGTAGAGCTATTGCGTGTGGAGCGGGATATGAGTCGCAATCCTATCTTCCAGGTACTTTTTGTATTGCAGAATATGCCGGAAGCGGCGGTGCACGAGCTGGGTGATATCCGGCTGACGGCGCTGGCGCATACGCAGGTATATGCCAAATTCGATATAGAGCTTAGTGCTACGGTACTTCAGGAAGGAGGAGTGCAACTGAGTCTAACCTATTGCCGGGATCTTTTCGACGAGGCGACTATGACGCGTATGTTGCAACATTACGGTCAGTTGCTGGAGGCTATTGTGAAGAACCGGCAGGCGCCGGTGGGGGCTTTGCCGGTATTACTGCCGGAAGAGCATTCCTTATTGCTAGGTACCTTTAATGATACGGCTGTCGCTTACCCTGCCACACAGACCCTGGTGGGTTTATTTGAGGCGCAGGTGTTGCGTACGCCGGGACAGGTGGCTACTGTCTTTGAAGGCCAAACTTATACTTACCAGGCGTTAAATGAACATGCCAACCGGCTGGCGCATTATCTGAGAGGCAAAGGTGTAGGAGAAGATGTGCTGGTGCCGTTGTGTGTGGACCGGTCGCTGGAGATGATCGTGGCTATACTGGGTGTGTTGAAGGCCGGCGGGGCTTATGTGCCGATAGATCCTGCATACCCGGCGGAGCGTATCCGCTTTATATTGGAGGACACTGGTGCTGCTATTGTACTAAGTGGTACCGCCTATTGTGATATGCTGTCGGCGATCGCTCCATCGCTGGAGGTGACCGACGTGGCTGCTATCCAGGAATGGCCGGCGGAGTCTGTCACAGATCCTGGGGTAGCGATATTACCCGATCATCTTGCTTATGTTATTTATACATCTGGTTCTACCGGTCATCCGAAAGGGGTAATGGTGGAGCATGCCGGCATTGTGAACCGGCTGCTGTGGGCGCAGGATTACTTCCGGTTGACGGCAGGGGATGCGGTATTGCAGAAGACCACGTATTGTTTTGATGTATCGGTATGGGAGTTGATATGGCCGTTACTGGCCGGTGCGAAGCTGGTATTTGCGGGCCGGGAGGGACAGCGGGACACTGCTTACCTGCGTACGTTGATTGACCGGCATGGTATAACGATGATCCACTTTGTGCCCTCTATGCTGGAGGTGTTCCTGGATAGTGTGGAGGCAGGTGACTGTTCTTCTCTCCGGGAGGTGTTATGTAGCGGGGAGGCGTTGAAGCCCGGGCATATTACCTTATTTAGAGAGAAGCTGCCCGGTGCTGCGTTGTACAACCTGTATGGGCCTACGGAGGCATCCATTGACGTCAGCTGCTGGCAGGTGCCAGTTGATGCCGGTGAGGTGGCAGTATCTATCGGTAAACCTATTTCTAATACGCAATTGTATATTCTGGATGCTAACAAAGAGTTGGTATCTATTGGTGTGGCCGGGGAGTTATACATAGGCGGTGTTTCGCTGGCGAGGGGATACCTGAACCGGGAGACGCTCACTGCGGAGCGATTTGTTGCCAATCCATTCGGTGCGGGCAGACTTTACCGTACTGGTGATATGGCCTGCTGGCAGGCTGACGGTAATATCAGCTACCTGGGCCGCACGGATGACCAGGTAAAGATCAGGGGATACCGGGTAGAGCTGGGAGAAGTGGAGAATGCGTTACAGCAGGCACCTGGAGTAAAGCAGGCTGCTGTGGTTACCAGTGAAGATACCCTGGGTAACAAACGATTGACCGGGTATGTGGTGCCATCGGGAGACTTTGACCAGGCGGCAGTGGTACAGTACCTGCAGCGTAACTTACCAGCCTATATGGTACCGGCGTTCCTGCTACCTGTGGATGCGATACCGCTGACATCGAATGGAAAAGCAGACAAGAAACAATTGCTGGCGATAGCGCCAACGGGCCCTTTACAAACTACTTATGCTGCGCCCCGTAATGAGGTGGAAATACAGCTGGCGGATATCTGGGGACCTATCCTGGGCGTAGAAAAGGTCGGCATATACGATAACTTCTTTGATATGGGCGGTCATTCTCTCCTGGTGATGAGAGTGATTGCTGCTATACGTAAGAGACTACAATGGGAGCTGGGTGTCAGGGAGCTCTTTTTGCGCCCGACGATCGCAGCTATCAGTGCGAGCCGGGATGCAAATGCCAACGAGTTGCTGCCACCTATCAGTCTGCGGCCCCGTAATGTTCCTTTGCCCTTATCTTTTGCTCAGGAGCGGCTCTGGTTCATCGATAAATTACAAGGTAGCTTACAGTATCATATGCCCTGGATATTCCAGGTACAGGGTAGGCTGGATATCCCGGCGCTGGAAGCGGCATTCCGGGATATTATCCAACGTCATGAGGTACTACGGACGGTCATTACAGAGAAGGACGGTATTGGTTACCAGCAGGTATTGTCTGGTGACAACTGGCAACTACAATCTGCGACGGCAGCGGAAGCCGGTGTTATCGCAGACTATATTGCGGAGATCATCAACCGGCCCTATGATCTGTCTGGTGATAGTATGTTGCAAGTACACCTTGTACAGGAATCGGAGCGCAGCTATGTACTGTTGATACTGGTACATCATATTGCATTTGACGGTTGGTCGGTATCGGTACTGGCCAGGGAGTTGGAGGCTTTATATGGGCAGCATGCTTACGGACAGCAAGCGGCGGTAGCGTCATTGCCGGTACAATATGCCGACTATGCCTGCTGGCAAAGGGAATATCTGCAAGGCCCCTTACTGGAGCGGCAGTTGGCATACTGGAAGACGACCTTACAGGAAGTAACACCGCTTTCGCTTTCCCTCGATCATGCCCGACCTGCGATACAGAGTACGCAGGGGGCTGCTATACATTACCGTCTTAATGGTGCGTTGCGCGCTTCGTTGGTTACGTTGGCCCGTGAGGAAGGCGTAACGCTGTTTATGACTTTGCTGTCGGCATTTAAGACGTTATTATACCGGTATACCGGGCAAGAAGATATTTGTGTAGGTACGCCGGTAGCGGGGCGTCATCAGCAGGAGACGGAGTCGCTGATCGGTTTCTTTGTGAATACGCTGGCATTGCGCAGCAAGGTGAATGGCCATCTGCATTTCCGAGAGTTGTTGCAGGAAGTGAAGGCGACCACGCTGGCGGCCTACGAGCACCAGGAGGTGCCTTTTGAGAAGGTGGTGGAAGCATTGGGTGGAGAGCGAGATATGAGCCGTAACCCTATCTTCCAGGTGCTGTTTGTATTACAGGATATGCCGGAGGCTACGCAAGAGTGGGGAGATGTACTGCTTACCCCCCTTGACAACAAGGTGCTGCATACCCGGTTTGACCTAGAGTTGAGTGCTACGTTGCACCCGGAAGACGTGGAGCTGACGCTTACTTACTGCCGGGACCTGTTTGACGAGCGGACAATGGCCAACATGTTGCAACATTATGAGCGACTGCTGGAAAGTGTTGTTGCAGACCGTCAGTTGCCCCTGTCGCAACTCCCTATGTTGTTAACGGAGGAGCAAAGCCACCTGTTATATGACTTTAACGAATATGTTGCTTATCCGGCGGATCAGACGATACTTTCTTTGTTCGAAGCCCAGGTAAACCGGGTGCCGGATCATATCGCGCTCACTTTTGAAGGGGTTTCACTTACTTACCGCGAGCTTAATGAGCAGGCAGAACGGCTGGCTCATTACCTTGATGAGAAAGGTGTGCGAGAGGGCGTGATGGTGCCTGTTTGTGCGCATCCTTCCCTTGATATGATCAAGGGTATCTTTGGTATCCTGAAGGCTGGCGGCGTTTATGTGCCGATAGACCCAGAATACCCTGCGGATCGGATACAATACATATTGCAGGATACGGGGGCGCAGCTATTAGTCGCTACAGCTGCCTGCAAACCTATGCTGCATGCTGTAGATGCTACTGTTGAGATAGTGGATATAGCGGAGCGTTGCGCGACAGCTGCAGATGTGTACCATCCTGTTACAGTACCGGTTTCCAGCCTGGCATATGTTATCTATACATCCGGTTCCACTGGTCAGCCGAAAGGGGTGATGATCTCTCATGAAAATGTTATCAGCCTGTTACAGCCGGAGCGGCCGTTATTTGATTTCAATGACCAGGATGTGTGGACATTGGCACATTCTTTCAGCTTTGACTTTTCTGTATGGGAGATCTTCGGC
The DNA here is from genome assembly GCF_020386615.1 of Chitinophaga pendula. Classification (NCBI taxonomy): domain Bacteria; kingdom Pseudomonadati; phylum Bacteroidota; class Chitinophagia; order Chitinophagales; family Chitinophagaceae; genus Chitinophaga; species Chitinophaga pendula. The sequence continues at coordinate 3,956,516 of NZ_CP077769.1, read as the reverse complement.
GCTTTATGTTTTGGTGGCAGGCTGGTGATTGCCAGCCGGGAAACGGTACGGGATGTGGTTGCATTTGGTAACCTGATCCAGCAGGAAGGGGTGACGGTACTGAACCAGACACCAGCCGCCTTCTATATGTTGCAAGAGCAGTTGCTGCAGACATTGCCGCCATTAGCGCTCCGCTATGTGATACTTGGTGGTGATGCTTTGTCGCCCTCCCGGCTTAAAAGCTGGCCGCAACATTATCCTGCCTGCAGCCTGATCAACATGTACGGTATTACGGAGACGACAGTGCATGTGACCTATAAAAAGCTGGAGTTGCAAGACTTGCATAAGCAGATCAGTAATGTTGGCAAGCCGATACCGACGCTTGGTTGTTATGTGCTGGACGGTGATGGAATGTTAGTGCCGGCAGGGGTAGTAGGTGAGTTGTATGTAGGTGGCGCTGGTGTGGCCCGGGGATATCTGAACCAGCCAGGGTTGAGCAGCCGGAGATTTATGCCTAACCCCTATAGAGCCGGCGAACGCTGGTACCGGTCTGGGGATATGGTGAGACGGTTACCCAATGGGGACCTGGAGTACCTGGGCCGTGCAGACGACCAGGTGAAGATCAGGGGGCACCGGATAGAGTTAGGAGAGGTCACTTCTGTGTTGTCCAAAGCACCCGGTGTAAAACAAGCGGTGGTGATTGCAGACAAGGATGCCAGCGGCAACGGCCGGTTGGTGGGGTATGTAGTACCTGCTGCAGTCTACGCGGCTGATATGGTATCAGCATATCTGAAAGAGAAGCTGCCTGCTTATATGGTGCCTGGGTTTATCATTTCCCTTAACAGTATCCCGCTTACGAGCAATGGGAAAGTAAATAAAAAGCAGTTGCCTGTGATCGCCAATACGGCGATACGGCAGGCGGCCTACGTTGCGCCCCGCAATGATCTGGAGGCGAAGCTGGTGGATATCTGGCAGCGGATATTAGGGATACCTACTATTGGTGTATATGATAATTTCTTTGAACTGGGCGGGCATTCCTTATTGGTTACCCGCGTAGTGGCTGCTATCCGGAAGGAGTTGCAATGGGAGCTGACGGTTAAATATATTTTCCTGCACGGTACGGTAGCTGCTATTGCTACGCATTTGCAGACAGCGGGTAACAGCAGTCTTTTGCCAGCTATCGCGCCACGTAAGGATAGTGGCCGACTGCCCTTGTCTTTTGCGCAGGAGCGTTTATGGTTTATCGACAAACTGGAAGGCAGTCTGCAATATCATATGCCATGGGTATTCCGGTTAAAGGGCCAAGTAGCTGTTACTGCATTGGAATCGGCATTCCGGGCGATCCTTCAAAGGCATGAGGTATTACGTACGGTCATCCGGGAGGAAAACGGTATTGCTTATCAGCAGGTCAACGATGTGGCGTCCTGGAAGATGGTAATAACGGAGAGTGAGGGGCAGCAGGAGGAGATAACCGCATTGATCCATCAGCCATTTGATCTATCTGCGGATTACATGTTGCGGATTACGTTATTGCAGTTGCCGGATGCGTCGTATGTCATGGTGATAGTGATACATCATATTGCTGCTGATGGATGGTCTTTGCCATTGATCGTGCAGGAATTACTCGCATTATACAATAGCTCTCAGCGAGGATTGCCTGCTGACGTACCGGTACTGGCGGTGCAGTATGCTGATTATGCGATCTGGCAGCGTCAGTACCTGGAAGGCGCCATGATGGACCGGCAGCTGCAATATTGGAAGACGCAGTTGCAAGGTGCGGTGCCTTTAAAGCTTATGACGGATCATCCACGGCCCTTGATCCAAAGCAGCAAGGGTGCGATCATCAATTATCTGTTTAATAAGGAGCTGAGCAATGCTTTATTGCAGTTGTCACAACGGGAGGGCGTGACGTTGTTCATGACCCTGTTGTCGGCATTTAAAATATTAATGCACCGTTATACCGGGCAGGAAGATATCTGTGTGGGGATACCTATAGCGGGACGGCGTCAGGCAGAGTTGGCCGGGCTTATCGGATTCTTTGTAAATACGCTGGCGTTGCGTAGTGAAGTATCGGGTAGCGAGACATTCCGGGATATACTGCATAAGGTGCAACATATTACACTGGATGCTTATGAACACCAGGATGCGCCCTTCGAGAAAGTGGTGGAGACTATAGCCGGCAAACGTGACATGCATACGAATCCTTTGTTCAATGTGATGTTTGCCTTTCAGAATACGCCGGAGCTGCCGGCATTGGAGCTGGAAGGAATGACATTATCCAGCGACTATTACGATGATAATACGGCTGTTTTCGATTTTGTATTTGAGCTAAAAGAAACGGCAGAAGGGCTGGCGTTGCGATTCCGGTATGCGACAGATCTTTTTGAAGCGGTTACTATCCATCGTTTTATTGCGCATTATGAGGCCTTGCTGAAAGCGGTATTACAGGACGAGGATCGTCCGGTGGGGGCATTACCACTCCTGTCTGCTACGGAGCACGCTGCTTTGTTGCGAGATTATGCAGGTCCGGTATCTGACTACCCTGCTGATAAATGCATTATCGAACTATTTGAAACACAGGTAGCAGCTACACCGGATCGTATTGCGCTGTCGTTTGAAGGTAAGCAGCTGACTTACCGGGAGCTGAATGAACGGGCCAATCGTTTTGGGCACTTCCTGCAATCCAAGGGAATCGGTGTGGAGGTGATGGTGCCCTTGTGTATTGATCGTTCGCTGGATATGCTGATAGGTATTGTAGGTATCCTGAAGGCTGGTGGCGTATATGTGCCGGTCGATCCGGATTACCCGGAAGACCGTATCCGGCATATGCTGCAGGATACACAGGCGCCGCTGGCATTGAGTAGCCGGGCACATAAAGACCTTGTCGGTGCGGCGGCGGGAGACGTGGAAGTGATCGTGGTGGATACACTGGATCTTTCGTCTTATCCGGCTACTAACCCGGCGATCATCAATGTGCCCAAACATGTAGCCTATGTGATGTATACATCTGGCTCTACCGGCAGGCCTAAAGGGGTACTGATGACACATCGTAACCTGGTGAGCCTTGTAAAGGGAGTGTCCTATAATACTTTTGTGCCGACGGATATCATGTTGTCTACCAGTTCGCCCTCTTTTGACGTAGCTGCTTTTGAATGCTGGGGCACCTTATTGAATGGTGCGCACCTGGTATTGGCGCCGCGGGAGAAGCTGCTGGTGAACGAACAATTGAAGGCACTGATTATCGACCACAAGGTGAATAAACTGTGGTTGACGACCAGCTGGTTCAACCAGGTGGCAGATACGGATATTACCATCTTTGCTACCATCGAAACTGTGCTTACAGGGGGAGAGAAACTTTCTGAGGAGCACATAGGCCGGGTGATGAGGAAGTATCCTGCGTTAACGATCATCAACGGTTACGGACCAACAGAGAACACCACTTTTTCATTGACCTGGCGGCTGGACAGCAATTATCACCTGAAAATGATCCCCATCGGTCAGCCATTGGAGAACAGGACGGCTTATGTGCTGGATATGGACCGTCAGCTGGTGCCGATAGGAGTGACCGGAGAAATATATGTTGGAGGCGCTGGTGTGGCGAGTGGCTATTTGAATCAGCCGGTATTGACAGCGGAGCGGTTCAGGCCGGATCCCTTCAGCGAGGATGTTGATGCCAGGTTGTATAAGACCGGTGACCTCGGCAGAAGGCTGCCGGATGGCAATTTTGAATACCTGGGCAGAGCAGACCAACAGGTTAAGATCCGTGGTTTCCGGGTAGAGCCAGGGGAGGTGGAGAATATCATGAACGCATTGCCTGTAGTGGCTGCAAACTGTGTAGTGACGCGCCGAGATATGATGGGTGTGAATAGCCTGGTCTGCTACTATGTGCCTGATACCGGTACTGTCCGGTCAACGGAGCAGGCATTGTGTTTGCAAAGGGTTGCCAGCTGGAAAGATCTGTATGAATCTGAATACGGTAAAACGGAGCAGGTGACAGCCGAAGATGAAGAATTCAATATCATCGGCTGGAATGATAGTTTTACGGGTCAACCGATTCCTGTGACACAGATGCGGGAATGGCTGGATGATATTGTGGAGGTGATCCTGGCGCAGCAGCCTGGGCATGTATTGGAGATTGGTTGTGGAACAGGTTTGATCTACTATGCATTGTGCGACAAGATCCGCGAATATACGGGGACGGATTTCTCGTCGTCTTCCATTCACCAGATACGTAACCGGATTGCAAAGGGGAGGAGAGACTATTGTCCTACTACCTTACAGATCTGTGCGGCGCATGAGGTGTCGGTACCGGTTGGTACAGTGGTGGATACGATCCTGCTGAACTCTATCAGTCAGTATTTCCCGGCTGAACAGTACCTAACGGATGTGATAGGGAAAAGTATCAGTATGCTCCCGGGTAAGGGACGTATCATTATCGGTGACGTCAGGGATCATCGTTCGTTGAGGTGGTTTAAAGGCAGGCTGCAGTTGAATAAGATGTCGCCAGATGCCAGCCTGAAAGATTTTAAATGGGAGATGGAGCAGGGAGCTATGACAGAGGAAGAGCTCTGTTTTACCCCTGAGTATTTCTATCATTTATCAGCACGCTATCCGGAGATCTCTCATGTGGATATTCGCTGGAAGCAGGGAACGGCCATCAATGAGTTATCGTTGTACCGGTATACGGTTATCCTGCACATCGGGGAGGCTCCTGATATGCTACAGCCGGAATGGGCGAGCTGGAATCAGCCAGGTGGCCGACCTGCAGATATAATAACTGCTCTGGAAGCTGGCGAGTCGCTGATAGCTATACAGGATGTACCTAATTTCCGGCTGGCGAAGGAGCGTTTGCTGGAGGCGGGGCTTAAGCAGAAAACCATTGCGACCGTCAATGCTTTGCAGGCATATATATCGCAGAATGATCCGGAAATAGGCGCTGTCGGTGAGATCATGGCAGTAGCGGCAGCGAAGGGATATCAATACCGTTTGTTGCTGGACGAAGACGCGCTGAAGGTCAATTTGCTATTCTCACTATCTGATATAGATAATTTTGTATCGCCTGTATACGGTAACAATAGCAGTCATATCCCTACTACCAATATCCCGCTGTTTGCCGAGATAGCAGCGTTGCTGCAGAAGGATGTGCGTAATCTGTTATTGCAACGTCTGCCGGATTATATGGTACCGGCCGACTTTATCGCACTGCAATATTTGCCCCTAACAGATAATGGTAAGGCCGACTATCGCTTCCTAAGTGAGCGGGCTACCTTACATGTCAAGACCATCTCTAATTACCGGGCACCTGAAACGCCATTGGAGCAGCAGGTAGCTGTTATATGGCGATCATTGCTGGGTGTGGAGCGGATAGGAGTACATGACGATTTCTTTGAGCTCGGAGGTCACTCTCTGCTGGTGACCCGGCTGGTATCGGCTATACGGAAAGAATTACAGATCGAGATAGGGGTGAGGGATGTATTTACTTCGCCTACTATTGCCAGTTTATCCGCCCATTTGCTGAACCGGCAGCATTCCCTGTCATTGCCGGCCATCACTCCGCAATCAGGAGAGGAGCGGCTGCCACTGTCTTTTGCGCAGGAGCGCTTATGGTTCATCGACCGTTTGCAGGGTAGTGTACAATATCATATGCCCTGGGTATTCCGTTTGCAGGGAACACCTGATATGGCCGCTTTATCGGCAGCATTCCGGGGAGCCATCACCCGCCATGAGGTACTACGTGCTGTGCTGAAACAGGAAAATGGCACGCCTTACCAGGAGATCATTCCGGCAGATAACTGGCAGCTGGAATACAAGGAAGATGTGGGCCTGACTGATCCCGATAAGTTTGACCGGTATGTCCATGAGTGGATGATCCGGCCATTTGATCTATCAGCGGATTATATGCTGCGGGCGCAGCTGATAAAACTGGAGGAGGCATCTTATGCACTGATCGTGGTTTTCCATCATATTGCTTTTGATGGTTGGTCCGTGTCTCTTATGGTCAACGAACTGGTGACCTTGTATAATGCTTATCAAACCGGTCAGCCGGCAGTATTGCCAGAATTACCGGTGCAGTATACTGATTATGCTATATGGCAACACCGGTATCTCAAGGATATATTAGACGAGCAGTTGCAGTACTGGCAACATCGACTGCGGGATATTACGCCACTTTATCTGCCGACAGATTATCCACGTACAGCTATTCCCAGTACGAGGGGTGGCACTATTTACTTTTACCTGGATCAGGCATTAAGTAATGATCTTCAGCAGCTGTCACGCAGGGAAGGTGTTACCCTGTTTATGACCATGTTGTCCGTATTCAAGGTATTGTTATATAGATATACGCGGCAGGAAGATGTGTGCGTGGGTATTGCTATTGCCAATCGTACGCGTAAGGAGACAGAATCACTTATCGGCTTCTTTGTGAATGCATTAGCGTTGCGTAGTCAGATAGACGGCAGCGTAGCATTTGGAGAGCTGTTGCAGCAGGTGAAGAGTACCACGCTGGAAGGGTATACCTATCAGGATGTGCCTTTTGAGAAAGTGATAGAGGCGGTAGCGGGAAAAAGGGATACGGCGGCTAATCCGTTGATACAGGTGATGTTCGTTTTACAGAACACCCCGGATATTCCTGCCCTGGCGTTAGGTGATCTCGCGTTGTCGGGTGAGCTTTATAAGAATGTGACGTCTAAGTTTGACCTCACCTTTGACCTCCGGGAGAAGGAAGAAGGTATTGAGTTCCGTGTAGAATATTGTGCGGATCTGTTTAAGCAGGAAACGATAGAACGTCTTTTTCATCATTATGAGCAGTTGTTACGTGCTATTGTAGCGGATATACAGACGGCTGTGGATCGGCTGGATATGTTGGCGCCGTCAGAGAAGCATCAGGTATTATCGGCATTTAATCATACGGTTATAGTGCCCAGGAAGGATAGAACGGTGATTGATTCTTTCGAAGAGCAAGCATTGCTTACGCCAGATGAAACGGCGGTTATACAGGACGATAGTCGTCTTTCTTTCCGGGAATTACATGAAAGGGCTAACCAATTGGCGAATCAGTTGCGGGTGCTCGGTATTAAAGCGGGGGAGCAGATACCTATTTGCATAGACCGGTCGCCGGAAATGATTGTTGGTATACTAGGCATCCTGAAAGCGGGAGCCGCATTTGTACCCGTTGATCCGGCGTGGCCAGCAGCGCGTATCGCTTATCTGTTACAGGATACTGAAGCTCACATTGCATTGGCGAGCAGTACCTGTGCGCCTATATTGGAATCGGTCGCAAAGCTGTCTGTCATTATCCAATTGGATAAAATAAGCTTTACGACAAGCGATGAGGTAAAAGGGTTGTCTGTAGTACAACCATCTGCACAGCAGCTGGCATATATTATCTATACTTCTGGATCTACGGGAGTACCTAAAGGCGTGATGGTAACACATGGTAACCTGTTTAATTACCTGCAGTATTGCCAGCATCATTACCTGGATAGCAATAATAAGGAGGCCGGTAGTTATCTGCACCTGTCTTTCACTTTTGATGCGGCTATTACCGCGTTGTTTGTGCCTATGCTGGCAGGGAAGTCGCTGGTGCTGGCCAGTTCATCCGGTGTGGACGTATTCAGATCACCAGCATTCAGGAAGTATGCTCCTTATGACTTTATCAAGCTGACGCCTGCACACCTGCAATTGCTGGAAGAAGAGGTACAGGCATACCCTGAGCAGTTATTGGCAACCAGGTTAGTGATCGGAGGAGAGGCGCTGCAACAGGCACATATCCGTTTTCTTACCGGCAGGAACATGGTGCGGGAGATCGTGAATGAATATGGCCCTACGGAAGCAACGGTAGGCTGTAGTACTTATGTACTCGCTACTAATGACGATACGGTAGACTTACAGCAAGGTGTACCGATAGGTAAGCCATTGGATAATGTAGTGTTATATATTTTAGATGCCGCGCAAGGTGTATTGCCTGTAGGAGTGCCCGGTGAATTGTATATAGGTGGCGCCGGTGTCGCTAATGGATATCTGCATCAGGCACAACTGACGGCAGAGCGGTTCATAATGGACCCGTTCAGTGATATACCCGGTGCAATGATGTACAGCACAGGCGATCTCGCAAAATGGTTGCCGGATGGGAATATACTTTATCTCGGTCGTATTGATGACCAGGTCAAGATAAGGGGGTATCGTATAGAACCCGGTGAGGTGGAAAATGTGCTGAATGAGCTGGGGCCGGTTGCTGTCAATTGTGTAGTGACCAGGAAGGATGCAATGGATATCAATCAGCTTGTAAGCTATTATGTACCTGCGAGGGATGTGATAGCAGCAAAGGAGCGTGCTTTATATGTACAGCAGGTAGAGAGTTGGAAGGAATTATATCAAAACCAATATAGCCAGACAGAAACGGCGGAAAATGTGGAAGCAGAGTTCAACCTGGTAGGGTGGAATGACAGCTTCACGGGTAAGGAGATCCCTGCTGTTCAGATGAGATCGTGGCTGGATGATATTACCCGGGTGATCCTATCAGAACAGCCTTCACGTGTGCTGGAGATAGGATGTGGCATGGGCCTGATCTACTTTGCTTTGTCGGGGCAGATAGACAAATACTTTGGAACAGATTTCTCACAATCTTCTATTAACCAGATCCGGAACAGGGTTGCCAAAGGGCTCAAAACGTATACGCCTGTTGAATTACAGGTTTGTCCCGCACATGAAGTAAAATTGCCGGACGGGGAGAAAGTAGATACGGTTGTGATCAACTCCGTAATACAATATTTTCCGGGAGCGTCTTATCTGACGGATGTGATCGGCAATAGTATCAGCATGCTTGACAATAATGGCCGTATCATCATTGGTGATGTCAGGGACCTTCGTTTGTTACGGATGTTCAAAGGGCGGCTTCATCTTAACCAGGTACAGCAGCATCTATCTCTACGGGAATTTAACTGGCAGCTGGATCAGGAAATGTTGCTAGAGGAAGAACTTTGTCTGACGCCGGATTATTTCTACGGGTTGACTACCTGTTTCCCGCAGATCAAACATGTAGATATCCAATGGAAGCAAGGTACTTATGAAAATGAGCTGTCGTTGTACCGGTATACGGTGATATTGCATGTGGGAGAGACCGTGTCATTAGCGGAACCCGTTTGGACGGAGTGGATGGGTATCGCTGGCTCGCATGCCGCACAGAACCTGTTGGAGAGCATGCCGCAGCTACTTGCGATAAAAGATGTGCCTAATCCCCGTTTATATAAGGAAAGAAAGTTGGAACGTGCATTGGCGCAACAGGATATATTGACAGTAGGCGCGTTACAAAGTGATCTGGATACGGAAGATGCAGAAAGTAAGGAAGTCAATGAATTACTTGCTGCTGCCACCGCTGCCGGCTACCAGGCGAAATTCCTGCTAGATGAGGACGCGCTGAAATTCAACCTGGTGTTATCGCAGGTACCGGTATCCAACTTTATATTGCCGGTTTACGGTAGTATTGACAGTACGAAGCCTGTAGCAAACCAACCATTGTTTGCCGAGATAACGACGCTTTTGCAACAGGATATTAAAGCTGCTTTATTGCAGCGCTTACCGGAGTATATGATGCCGGCAGATCTTATTGCCATACCTTATTTACCACTGACTAATAATGGTAAGGTGGACCGGCAGTTTTTGAGTGAAATGGGGAAACTTGCGGTCCGGAGCGGAGGGGCTAAAGAACAAGCACCAGGTACTCCTTTGGAGCAGGATCTGGCGGCTATCTGGCAGGAATTGCTCAAATTGGAACGGGTGGGTGTTCACGATGACTTCTTTGAATTGGGAGGTCACTCACTGCTCGTAGTAAGAGTGGTGTCTGCTATCAGGAAGCAGCTGCAGATAGAAGTGGATCTGCAGGATCTGTTTATTTATCCGACAATTTCGTCACTCGCTGCACATATTGCTGCGCAGCGTCAGAAAGATTTGTTGCCTACGATTAAACCGAAGGCTCGGGAAGGAATGATCCCACTGTCATTTGCGCAGGAACGTCTATGGTTCATTGACAAATTGCAGGGAAGTGTACAATATAATATGCCATGGGTGTTCCGCTTAAAAGGTAAGTTGAATACCCGTGCGCTGGAGGCCTCTTTCCGGGAGATCGTTCGCCGACATGAGATACTACGTACGGTGATCGCCGATAATAACGGTGTAGGGTACCAGGAGGTAAAACCAGTGGACAGGTGGAAGATGAAGCAGATAAGCGTACTGGAATTGATGGGTAGCGGCAGCGATATGCAGGAATATATTGCCTCAGAGATGCAGCATCGTTATGATCTCTCAAAAGAGATGATGTTACGGGTACATCTGATCAAGGTTTCTGCCAGTGAACATGTGCTGATGGTGATGTTGCACCATATCGCATTTGACGGGTGGTCAGTGGCCGTATTGGTAAAAGAGTTTACGGAATTATACCAGTCCTTCCTTACGCAGCGTCCTGCCCGTTTACCAATGATGACCTTACAATATGCCGATTTTGCGATGTGGCAACGATCTTACCTGGATGGAGAGGTCTTGGATCAGAAATTGTCTTATTGGAAGCAAAAGCTGGCGGACGTAGCACCGCTTGATCTACCGAAAGATTTTCCGCGGCTGCCGTACCAGAGTGTCAGAGGCAGCAGTATATCGGGTCGGTTGGATAAACAGCTGCATCAACAGTTGTTGGCGTTGAGCCATCGTGCAGGAACTACTTTGTTTATGACCATGTTGGCGGTATACAAGGTATTGCTGTTCCGGTATTCCGGTCAGGAAGATATTTGTGTGGGTACACCGGTGGCAGGCCGCCAGCAGCAGGAGTTGGAGAATATGATCGGCTTCTTTGTGAATACGGTAGCCCTTCGTAGTGAAGTGGTGGGAGACATGCTATTCTCTGCGTTGTTACAACAGGTTAAAACTACTACGCTTGAGGCATACGCTCACCAGGAAGCGCCGTTTGAGAAGATAGTCGAGGTATTGGGATTGGAAAGGGATATGAGCCGCAGCGCCATTTTCCAGGTACAGTTTGCTATGCAAAATACCCCTGAACATGCAGAACTGGATATGGGAGGTGTACTGCTGAGTGCAGAGGATATAGCAGCCATCAGTACGCGCTTTGATGTGATCATGAATGTGTCTGAACAGGAAGATGGAATAGCTGTGAGCATTTCTTACTGTACGGATATGTTCAAACAAGCAACGATAGAACGACTGTTTGAGCATTATACCAACCTGTTGCAGGCAGTAGTAGCCGATGCGGCTGTACCGGTTGGGAAACTGAATATCCTGTCTCCACAAGAGGTAAATCAATTGTTGTTCGAGTTTAATGATACGGCAGTGCCTTATCCGTCGGACAAAACACTCATTCATCTTTTTGAAGAGCAGGTTGCTCGTACGCCAGATAATGTAGCATTGGTATTTGAAGATATTTCGCTTACCTATTTAACGCTTAATGAAAGGGCCAATCAGTTGGCGCACTATTTAAAAGCACGTGGTGTAAAAGCAGAGGTGCCCGTACCGATCTGTTTTGACCGTTCGCCTGAAATGATCATCAGTATATTAGGCGTATTGAAGGCAGGAGGAGGATATGTACCTATAGATCCCACTTATCCGGCAGACCGTATTGCTTACATCTTGGAAGATACTACTGCATTTATAGGGCTAAGTAGTGCGGATTGCAGTCACCTATTGGGAGATAGGCAGATATTGACCAGAGTGATAGCAGTGGACCGTGAATGGTTTGCTATCGACAAAGGGCCTAAAGATAATTTGGATAGCGAATTACGGCCTGATCAGTTGATGTATATTATTTATACTTCCGGTTCAACTGGCCGGCCAAAGGGGGTACTGATGGAGCATCACTCCCTGGTCAATTTTGTGTTACATCAGACAAGGGTATTTAATATTGATCACCAAGATCGTGTATTACAGTTCTATAACTACTGTTTTGATCCTTCTGTAGAACAGATCTTCCTGCCGCTGATCAATGGGGCGGCCTGTGTGCTCATTCCTGATGAGGTCAGGAGAGATGCGCAACAATTTGAGACATTCCTGACGCAAAAAAGGATTACTCATCTACAAGCTACCCCTGGCTTTTTGAATAACCTCCGTGCGGATATCTATGGTGGATTGCGTCGTGTGGTAGCTGGTGGAGAGATATGTAGTATTGCCCTGTTCGAAAGGTGGAGGCCTATTTGCAGATTCTATAATAAGTACGGTCCGACGGAGACGGCTATCACTGCTACGGAGTATCCCTGTGCGCCAGACCTGTCTATTCAGGGAATGACTTCGTTGCCTATAGGTAAGCCGGTAGCTAATACCCGACTTTATGTAATGGACGCTGGTGGCATGCTGGTGCCGGTAGGTGTGAAAGGAGAACTGCATATTGGTGGTGTGCAGGTAGCAAGGGGGTATTTGAATCAGCCAGCGCTGACAGCAGACAAATTTATCCCCGATACCTATAGCGGGAAAGAAGGCGACCGGTTGTATAGAACCGGTGATACGGCCAGATGGCTGCCGGATGGTAATATCGAATACATAGGACGGGTAGATGACCAGATAAAGATACGCGGTTTCCGGGTAGAGCCGGGAGAGGTGGAGAATATATTGCAACAGGCATCTTTTGTTACCCGTTGTGTAGTAATAGGAAACGAGGATAAGACGGGCAATAAACGTCTGATTGCCTATGTAGTACCTGCTGCAGGTTACAGCCGCGAAAAAGCGCAGGAATACCTGGCAGGCATACTACCGGATTATATGGTGCCTGGCTTCTTTATGGAGATTGAGTCTATGCCGCTTACAGCAACAGGAAAGGTGAATAAAAAGGCATTGCCTGAATTCGATGCCAGTGAGCAGATCAATACCACATTTGCTACGCCGCGCACTCCATTGGAGGAACACCTGGTGAATATCTGGAAGGAGTTACTGGAGGTAGACAGGGTCGGTATCCAGGATGATTTCTTCCAGCTGGGAGGACATTCGCTCCTGGTGACCCGAGTAGTGTCTGTTATCCGTAAACAGTTGCAGGTAGAGTTAAGTATCAACGACTTTTTCCTGTATCCTACGGTGGAAGCATTGGCAGCGCAGCTGGAAAGCCAGGAGGAAAAAGAGCTATTGCCACCGGTAACTGTACAGGTAAGAACGGCTCATATTCCGTTGTCATTTGCACAGGAGAGACTATGGTTTATCGATAAACTGCAGGGAAGTCTGCAATATCATATGCCTTGGGTATTCCGTATGCAGGGCAAGCCGGATGTACGGTTTGTAGAAGCTTCCTTCCGCGAGATCGTAAGGCGGCATGAAGTTTTGCGTACGCAAGTATTGGAACGTGAAGGGGTAGGGTATCAGACTGTCAGATCTGCTGAAGATTGGCAGTTACAATACCTGACATTGGCGGATTTGCTGGCACAAGGCAGCGATATACGTACTTATCTTACTACCGCGGTACAACAGCCGTACGACCTCAGTAGTGATATGATGTTGCGGGTGCACATGATCAGTGTGTCTGATACGGAACACGTACTGCTTGTAATGTTGCATCATATTGCTTTCGACGGTTGGTCGATCTCTTTGTTAGTAAAGGAATTACAGGAGCTATATAGCGCATTTGAATCCCGGCGTCCTGCACGTTTGCCACTGTTATCATTGCAATATGCGGACTATGCTATCTGGCAGCGTGGTTATCTGGAAGGAAAAGTACTGGAGAAAAAACTGGCTTACTGGACAACGCAGTTAAAGGGAGTATCTCCTCTGGATATGCCTGCGGATTTTCCCAGACAGCCCAGACAGAGTATAAAGGGGAACGTTGTGGTAAGGACGCTGAACAGTTCTCTGGGTGAGCAGTTGTTACAATTCAGCCATCAACAGGGAACGACGCTGTTCATGACCATGCTTTCAGCATTTAAGGTGTTGTTGTATCGCTATACAGGGCAGCATGATATCTGTATAGGCACACCAATTGCAGGGCGGCAACAGGAAGAATTGGAGGGATTGATCGGTTTCTTCGTGAATACATTGCCACTGCGCAGCCAGGTTGTGGGTGATATGCCATTTGCTGACCTTTTGCAACGGGTGAAACGCACGGCACTGGATGCTTTTGAACACCAGGAGGTTCCTTTTGAGAAGATAGTTGAGGGAATGGATCTTGACCGGGATATGAGCCGCAATGCCATATTCCAGGTACTGTTTGCTATGCAGAATGCCCCTGAGGCAACGGTTTTGAATCTGGGTCATGTAACATTAGCTCCGGAGGACAATGGCGTGATTACAGCTATGTTTGATATTGAGCTCAGTGTGAGAGAAACGAAAGAGGGTTTGGAACTGTGGGCTAACTACTGTAGTGAGCTATTCCTGCCATATCGTATAGAAGGTTTATTACATCATTATGAACATCTGCTTACAGCCATAGTGCAAAATAGCGGACAGCTAATAGACAGTATACCGCTGATCGGTGAAACCGAGATGACGGATGTATTACAGCGGTATAGCGTACCAGCAGTGACAAAACCAGTAGATAGCAATTTCGTTTCGCTATTTGAAATGCAGGCTGCACTTAACCCAGAACATATTGCCCTGGTATTTGAAGATACAATACTTACTTACCAGCAATTGAATGAACGAGCCAATCAGCTTGCACATTTCCTTCGAAAGAACGGGGTTGACAGGGAGACATGGGTGCCTGTATGTATGCCGCGTTCTTCGGATATGATAGTAGCCATATTGGGTATTATGAAAGCAGGAGGTGTTTATGTTCCAATAGATACAGCTACACCAGGGGAGCGTATTGCGTACATATTGAATGATACGGGTGCCAAGGTAATCCTTACCTCAGACAGTATAGCATTAACGGATGCTGCTGTACAAGGCTGTATAATAGCATTGAGTAGAGCCTGGTCAAAGGTCATGGAAGAGCCCACCTATGATCCTGACCCTATATCCAAGCCGGAGGATCTGGCATATGTCATCTACACATCGGGATCTACGGGCCTACCTAAAGGTGTGATGATCAGTCATGCCGCCTTCCGTAATTACGTCAGTACATTCCGGGAACATTTTACACTGACTGACCAAGATGTGATGATACAACAGGCATCCATAGCTTTTGACACTGCTGTAGAGGAAATATTTCCTATTCTCACTGTAGCAGGTAAGTTGATCGTTGTAAAAGATAATAAGGACTTCCCCCGTATAGCCACGCTATTACATAACGAGTCTGTTACGGTATTGAGCACGAATCCGTCTTTTGTAAGGTATTATAATGATACCGGAAATCTGGCCCGCTCGCTAAGAGCTATCATCAGTGGGGGAGATGTTCTGAAGGGATCTGATATTGATCAATTATATGATAGGGTGGCGGTATACAATACCTACGGCCCTACGGAGGCAACTGTCTGTGCTACCTATTACCAGGTGAAGGCGTTAGCAGACATGATACCAATTGGTAAACCGGTGCCTAATACCCATGTTTACATACTTGATAAGGCATTACATGTATTACCCGTAGGTGTCACCGGGGAAATATGTATCAGTGGGGTACAATTGGCAAATGGTTACTTCAACAATGCCGCATTAACGAGCCAACAATTCATTCCTCATCCTTTTAATCCTGAAGAGCGACTATATAAAACGGGCGATCTCGGCAGCTGGTTGCCAGATGGAAATATTACCTATCATGGCAGAGTGGATGACCAGATCAAGGTGAGAGGATACCGGATCGAGCCCGGCGAAATTGAAACCGTGATGAACAGGCTGCCGGCAATTAGTGCTGCAGCCGTAGTCGTCAAGGACGATCCGCAAGGAAATAAGCGCCTGGTATGCTTCTATGTATCAGCAATCGGCCAGGACAAAGAGCAGTTAATAGATCATGCATCAGCATATCTGCCTGGGTATATGATCCCTTCAGTTTTCATTGCGGTGGATAATATACCATTAACTGTCAATGGTAAAACAGATCGTCAGCTATTACTGCAAACAGACATATCGCCCTATATACAACATGCACCGTACGAAGCTCCCCGTGATGAGATGGAGGAACAATTGGTAAGTATCTGGCAGGAGCTACTAAATGTACCTCGTATTGGTATTCATGACAACTTCTTCGAATTGGGAGGAAACTCAATCATAACGATACAGGTGGTGAGCAGAGCCCGTCTGCTAGGACATGAGCTGGAGGTAGGGGATATATTTATATATCAGAGTATTACGCGCATTTCTGCAGCATTAAGGGAGCGTACCGATGCGTTAATGCAGGATGAACCCGATGTGCCTGGAATGGAGTATGTGTTGTTACCGGGACAAAAGCAGTACTTCGCATCAGCTGGCGCTGGTGTATCTGCCGCCAGCCACACGTTGCACTTATCGTTAAATAAAGTGGTGACTGAAGGCCAATTACAGGATGTAGTGCAGCAATTGGCTAAAGAATATGTTAGTCTTCAATTGGCATTCAAACAGCGGGAAGATGGTTCCTGGGTACAATATGATAGCGGGCATCATCCTGTAATTACCACGTTGGATCTTGCTGACGTAAAAATGGATGAATGGCAGGTAGCTATAACAGCAGCCTGTGATGAACAACGCCGTCAGCTGGATGTCTTGGTAGGTAGCGTTTTTCGCTTATTGCTTATCAAACAACCTGTACAAGATACAAATGACCAGCTTGTGCTGTTCGCCCATCCATTGGTGGTGGATCATGCGTCCTGGCAATTTATTACCGAAGTGCTGGAAGCAGGATTAACGACCAGAGCTGCCGGTGCTGCTAATATAACATCTCATCGACAACGCTCTTACTTCGGCGCGCTGAAAGCATTGCAGCGATACAGTTCAGGTAGTGTATTACAACAGCAATTGCCTTATTGGAAGAAACAGTTAGCTGGCGTACGGTCACTGCCAGTGGATAATAATACGAAAGTTACGTTAGCAGGGCATGGGCAGTATTCGTCACATGTCAGCGATCTTGAGTTGGGTCAAGTCAGCCAGCTATTGCAGGATATTAATAATGTCTACAATACGACTATTGCGGATCTGTTGATAGCAGCTTTAACGAGAACATTATGTGAATGGTCGCAACATCCGGAAGTTGTAATCGGAATGGTGGGCGATAGCAGGTGTAAGACAGAAGATAAAGAGGACGAAGTACGACAAGTAGGTCATTTTAGGTCGAGCTATCCGGTGCAACTAACATATGCTAAAGAGTGGGGAATGTCAGCCTGGATCCGACATGTAAAAGAGTCACTACGCCAGACGCCAGATGGAGGTGTGGGATATGAATATTTAAAAGATAATACAGCACTCAAAGATGTTGATCAGCGGCAGTGGGATATTGTCTTTTCCTATGAGGAGCCGTTGCATCTTTCTCAAAGTCTGCATTCGGCTGTGATATTATTCGAAGAACATTTACCAGCGGGATATCAGGTCCGCGAAAAGATACATGTTGTTGGAACATGGGTGGATAATCAGCTTCGCATGAAATGGACCTATAGTACGCTGCATTATAGTTTGGCCACGATAACACAGTTATCTGCTACCTGTCAGGCCTGGCTACAATCAATAATCGCTCACTGCCAGGAGCAACACGGGTTGGGTGTCAGAGTACTCACTCCTTCGGACTATGGTCTTTCTGAAGATATCACCTATGAAGAACTGGACTCATTCCTTAAGAAGGATAATCCGGGATCAGACAATACACCAGATGATGATGTGATGATTTTTTAACCACCCAAATTGCCTATATGGAGATCAAAGAGTTTATAGAAAACCTTAGACAACATCATTTCTCTTTAACGGTAGACGGGGTTAAATTGATCCTGAAGGCCAATAAGAGTAAGCTAACAACGGACGAAGTAAACGCAATAAAAAATAATCAGGAGATCATCGCTTTTATTAAAAGTAATAAAGAGCAGCTCATTGCATATATATCCGAAGAAAAAGGACGAACAGACAATGTATCTGCTATTTACCGGCTTAGTGCCTTACAAGCTGGGATGTTGTTCCATAATTTATATGATGAAGAGGCGGGGGCTTACCGGACGCAACTAAAGTGTGACCTGATCGGCCTGGATCTGGTTGCCTTCGCAGAAAGTTGGCAATATGTGCTTAAGAATCATAGCATTTTGCGAAGCAGTTTTCAGGACGTGACTTTTAAAATACCGGTGCAGTGTGTACATACAGAAGTAACTATGCCAATAGAGGTGTTAGATTTTCGACATATGGGGAAAGAGGAGCAGGCTGAGGCGATATGCACATATGAAGAGCAGGATAGCCGGAGAGGTTTTGATCTTACGGTGGCTCCATTGATGCGTATCGTATTATTACAGCTGAGTGACGACCGCTACCGGATGTTGTGGACAACTCACCATTTGCTTACGGATGGATGGTCTACACCGGTATTATTGGAAGAGTTCCTGTCAGCGTATGATACATTGGTAAAAGGAGGAGTCCCTGCAGAACGACCGGAGGATAATTATGAAGATTACATCCGTTATCTGTCCCGGCAGAATAAAGAAGAGGAAGAAAAATACTGGCGTCGTTACCTGGATGGGATTGAAAGTGCAACGTTGCTACCTTTTATCGCTGCCAAAGCAGAACGGTCGAAAGGGGTAGGCGCTTTTTGTGAAGAGAAGCTTCATTGGGATAAACAGCTGACAACGCGTATCAATAGTTATGCGAAGGAACATCGTATTACGGTAAACACCTTGATGCAAGGAACATGGGCGTGGCTGTTACACCAGTATACAGGTGCAGAACATGTGAATTTTGGAGTTGTCGTATCTGGCAGGCCGGAGGACCTGCCAGGAGTAGAGCGTAGGGTCGGGATGTATATTAATACCTTACCACTGCATGCTGCCTTACATGAAGAAGAGAGCATCACGCAGTGGTTACAGCATATACAATATCAACAGGGTTTATCCAGTAAGTATCAATATACCTCTCTTAGTGATATACAACGTTGGTCCGGTGTGCAGGGAGACCTGTTCGATAGCATCATGGTATTTCAGAACTATCCTGTTTCTAAAATCGTAGCCACCCAGCAATGGCAGCTAAAGGTAGAAAATCTCGCGGGATATGAACCAACCTCTAACTATCCTTTACTGATCCGGTTTTCTGTAGATGAAACTATTACTGTTCAATTTATTTATAAAGATGAATTCCTGGACGTACAATATGTGCACCAGATCAAAAGGGATTTTGAACACGTATTGTTGCAATTATTGGGTAAAGCTGGCAGCCAGCTTGCGGATGTTGAGCTGTTGGCAGGGGAGGAACGGGAACGGCAATTACATGCTTATAATGAAACAGGAGTTGATTTTTTGCAGGGCGAGACATTAGTCTCCCTATTTGAAAAACAAGTGATCGATAACCCGGGCAATATTGCCTTGGTTTTTGATGGAGGCGAATGGTCGTATGCGGAATTGAACCAGCGTGTAGATAATCTTGCTGGTCAATTACGGGCATTCGGGATACAGCCAGATGTACCGGTACCTATATTTTGTCGCCGGTCTCCCTATATGATCACGGCGATACTCGGCATTTTAAAAGCAGGGGGGGCTTACGTACCTGTCGATCCGGACTATCCGCAAGAGCGTATAGATTATATACTGAATGATACTGGGGCTACCGTATTGGTTAGCAGTGACAATAGCCTTCTAACTATAACCTATGACGAACAAAAGATAAAAACCGTCGAGGTAGAAAATATATCTCCTGTATTGACAGCTGAAGAGGGACTCAGCAATGTAGCTACCGCTGGAAATCTGGCTTATATTATCTATACCTCAGGCTCTACAGGACGTCCGAAGGGGGTGATGGTAGAACACCGCAATATTATCAACTTCTTACAGCACCAGAGTACGGTATTTAAAATAACAAAAGAAGAGCGCATATTACAATTTACCAATTATTGCTTTGACGCCTCGGTAGAGCAGATATTTCTGCCACTGATCAACGGCGCTGCATTGGTGCTCGTACCGGAGCATGTACGGTTGGACAAGTATGCATTTGAAACATATTTGTCAGAACAGCAGATTACGCATCTCCATACTACGCCGGCATTTTTACAGACAATTAATCCGGGTAGTTATGGAGGTTTGAAAAGGGTAATATCGGCCGGCGAAATATGTAAAAAGGATCTGGCGGACAGATGGGCGCCAATATGTGATTTCTACAATAAGTATGGTCCTACAGAGGCTGCGATTTCTGTGGCCATGTACTTGTACAGACCAACCGGTAAATGGAAAGATATCAGCTCTGTGCCTATCGGCAAGCCGGTAGCCAATACTCAGTTATATGTTTTAGATAAAAAAAATAATCCTGTTCCGCCAGGTGTGCCCGGTGAGTTATGCGTTGGTGGCATGCAGGTAGCCAGGGGGTATTTGAATAATGAAGCACTAACGGTGCAGAAATTTGTTCCTGATCCGTTTAATGGACAGGGACATATGTACCGGACTGGAGACATGGTGCGTCGCCTGCCAGATGGTAACATTGAATTTATAGGGCGCATGGATGAGCAGGTGAAAATCAGGGGATACCGGATAGAACTTGGAGAAATAGAGCATGTATTGCAACAGGCGCCGGGTGTAACCGCGGGAGTAGTGATCGTAACAGAAGACGAGCATCAGCATAAACGGATGGTAGGATATGTGGTCGTAAATCAGTTATTTGATCAGGCTGCTATCCTGAAGTATATGAAAGGGCGGTTACCTGAGTACATGATACCAGGTTTTATAGTAGAATTGAAGAGTATTCCGCTGCGATCCAGTGGGAAAATAGATAAGAAAGCATTGATGGCTATTGATAGCCGAACATTGCTAACTGCTTCATATGTGGCACCAAGGGACCAGATGGAGGCAGATCTGTCGGGGATTTGGCAGGACCTGCTCGCGTCGGAGCAGGTAGGTATTATGGATAACTTCTTTGAACTGGGGGGGGATTCTATTGTCAGTATCCAGGTAGTGAGCAGGGCACGGCATTTGGGATATGAGCTACAAGTGGGAGATTTGTTCACGCTGCAAACTATCGGACAAATTGCGACCGCCTTAAAGACACGACAACTGATGAAACAAGAAGGGACGCAGTTGTCTGTTACTGGTGAATGCGGCCTGTTACCTGCACAACAGCTTTATTTTGAAGGGATTGGGCGGCAGCCGTCTGGATATAGCTATACTATTTCGATACCAATACATAAGGCAGTCTCACCAGCATTGCTTGCGGAAACAGTCAGTCAGTTGCCTCAATATCATGACAGTTTACGTTTCGTTTACCGACGGGCAGCGAACGGTACCTGGACCCAACACTATGGCGACAGGAAGTTGGAGCTAATGCAAACCGATTTTTCTAAGGTAGCTAGTACACAGTTTCCAGCTGCCGTCATACAATTAGGTACTGAACAAAGTTCGCTGCTGGATATAGAAAGAGGAATAGTGAGTTGTTTTACCTGGATAAAAACGGCAGATGAGCAACCTTACCACCAGTTGTTAGTATCGATACATTATCTGATTGCGGATACAATTTCCCGTAATATCCTTTTGCAAACATTAGAGGGGCTATTGGCTGCAAAAATAGAGATGACCCCGGTTCCATTTCAGCATACACATATTTCGAACCTGCAGTGGTACGAAAGTCTGCAAAGATATGCCGCGAGTGAACGTTTACAACAACACACTTCCTACTGGCAAGGCATCATGTCAGTGATGGAGGCATTTCCGGCAGACCATACGAGCCAGGGTGATTTGTTACCCCATAAGGTATTTGCTTCACTCGAATTACAACTGGAAAAATCACAGACAACGGCATTGGAACAGGAGGCCGTACGCGTGTATCACATTAATGTGGATGAGTTATTGCTCGCAGCACTTGGGAGGGTGTTATGTAACTGGACCGGAAGCACTGATGTCGTAATAGAACGGCAAGGTCATGGCAGGGCAGGGGATATCTTACCGGAGGTTTCCTGCCTGGTCGGAAGACTCGCTAGCAGATATCCTATAATGCTGAGCTACGCAGCAGGCATGAGCAATAGCGACTGGATCCGGCAGATAAAAGAACAACTCCGGCAAACACCAGATGGAGGTCTCGGTTTCGATGTGACGCAATATATGACGCCAGAGAAGAATAGGGCGTGGGCAACAATATTGTTTTGTTACGAAGGGGACCATTTGACTGCTGGTCAATATTGGGGGGTACCTGTTGAGACTACCCGGATTCCTGATGACTTTGGCGTAAGGGAACGTATTCGCATTATTAGCCGTATAGAGCATGGTTGCCTGCGGACGAAGTGGGAGTATAGTACATTACATTATAATGTTGAGACCATCAAAGCCTTGGCTACCGAATATCAACGTTTGCTGGAGGTAATATGTGCTGATTGCAGGGAGAAAGATGTACACCATATTGTTGAATATAGTCCGGCAGATTTCGGTTTATCTGGCGATGTGGATTATAAAGAGCTTGACCGTTTCCTGGATGCTCCGCTGGGCGATACCGGGATCAGTAAAAGATTATCCATAGAACGTTGTTACCGCTTGAGCGCTTTACAGACCGGGATGCTATTTCACAGCCTTTATGACAAGGACGCTACCAGTTATCGTAATCAGCTGAAATGTGACCTGCGGGATGTGGATCTTGAGGCTTTTGCATCAAGTTGGCAACAGCTGATGAGGCAACACACCATTTTACGTACCTGTATATATCACAATGTATTTAATATCCCGGTGCAATGTGTACTTAGGGATGTACAAATGCCAATAGAAATAGTAGACTACAGGCACCTTAATGCAGCAGAACAGGAAACGGCAGTACTGCAATATGAGCTCGCTGACCGGCAGCGTGGATTTGATTTTGAAACGGCTCCTTTGATGCGGGTGGTATTACTGCAACTAGGCGACAATCACTATAGGATGTTGTGGACCTCTCACCATATATTACATGATGGTTGGTCTATTCCTGTATTAATGGAAGAATTTTTGACGGCGTATGACTCGCTGGTAACAGGTCAGGTGCCGATACTTCAACCAGAAGATCGTTATGAAGATTATATCCGTTATATAAACCGGCAGGACAAGGAACAGGCAGCGGCTTACTGGCGGCAATACCTCGAGGGGTTAGATAAAGGTACTTTGTTGCCGTTTATTTTACCATCTGATAAGCGAACCAAAGGAATGGGGAGCTACCAGGAAGATGTGATTAAACTGGGAGCAGCATTTACATCTCAGGTAGTTGCTTATGCCAGGGAGCGACGGATTACTGTCAATACAATCATGCAAGGAATATGGGCCTACCTGTTGCATCAATACACGGGCAAGACAAATGTGACATTTGGTGTAGTTTCTTCAGGTAGGCCGGAAGACCTGCCGGGAGTGGAAAGAAGGGTAGGTATGTATATCAATACGCTGCCTCTCCATGCGATATTTCAGAAGGAACAATCTATAGGTCAATGGTTACAGGGAATATTCCAGGACCAGTTGCGATCCAGGGAATATCAACATACTGCCCTGACGGACATACAACGCTGGACAGCTATACCGGGCGACCTCTTTGACAGTATTATGGTATTCCAGAATTATCCGGTTTCAGAGATCGTGGATGCACACGAATGGCAACTGAAAGTGGAACATGTTAGCATTGAAGAGCAGGCTAACTATCCGTTTTACATTACGATAGGTACATATGATCATATAGATATCCATTTTTATTATAATACTGCCTTGCTGGATCAACAATATGTACAGCAAATAAAAACACATTTTGAGCAAGCCCTGTTGCAGATCGTTTCAAAACCAGCAGGCCATATTCGTGATATTACCTTGCTGAGTGAGGCCCATAGCGAAGAAGTTCTGCACCTATTTAATAATACGGACATTGTTACTCCGGAACATATGGTAGGTAACTGGATCCGGTTATTTGAAATGCAGGTACTACTGACACCGGATCAACCTGCATTAGTATACGAGGGCGGATACATTAGTTATCGGGAATTGAATGAACGAGCAAATCAATTGGCATACCAGTTAAAAGATCAAGGGGTAAAAACTGGTACGCTTATTCCGCTATGTACGGGGCGCTGTAAGGAAATGCTGATAGGCATAATCGGTATCCAGAAATCAGGAGCGGCTTACGTGCCGGTAGACGCTGCCTGGCCTGCGGAACGTATTGCCTATTTGCTTAGTGACACCGGCTCGGCAATAGTGGTATGTACGGAAGAACAAGAGGACCTGATCGCAACAAGTAGTGAAGAGGTAATCGTGATGAGGATAGGCCAACAGCTTAATATTACAGACGATAGAGGTAATCTGCCGGCTGTGGCTCCGGGTGATCTGGCGTATGTACTTTATACCTCTGGCTCTACAGGGAAGCCTAAAGGGGTCATGATTGAACACCATAGCCTGCTCAATTATTTGTTGTTCAGCAGGAAGCAATATACGGACTGTTATACGACAGCAGGTAGCTTTATACACCTGAATTATACTTTTGACGCATCTCTGACCGCCTTATTGGTGCCGCTAATTACAGGTAAGTACGTAGTAATATCTTCCAGCGTAGCGACCGAAATTTTTAATGATGATCTGCTGTATGAACATGCTCCCTATGATTTTATCAAACTGACGCCGGCGCATATGCCCCTATTGCTGGCAGCGATTGAGCAGCATGATACTTTACTGACTAAGAGACTTGTAATAGGAGGAGAAGCACTATATACACATCATATCCGTGAGTTGACGGCTAAAGGAAAGGATATCTGTGTGATCAATGAATATGGCCCGACGGAAGCTACTGTAGGATGTTGTGTATATACCTACTTCCCGGAGATTAATGATGCGACAGCAAGTAGTATTCCTATCCCTATAGGAAAGCCACTTGACAATATGGAGCTATATATCCTGGATGACCAGCTGCAGCCGGTAGTAACAGGTGTTGCCGGAGAGCTATATATAGGAGGGGCACAATTGGCTAGAGGATATCTCAATCAGCCGCATCTGACAGCAGACAGGTTTATTGATCATCCGTTTAATAAGGAGGCGCGCTTATACCGTTCCGGGGACCTGGCCCGCCGGCATCCGGATGGCAATATCGAATACATTGGACGTAAAGATGAACAGGTAAAGATCAGAGGATATAGGGTAGAACCGGAAGAAGTAGTGCAGGCATTGCAACAACTCCGTGATGTCCGGGTAGCGACTGTATTGCCGGCAGAAAAAGAGAGCGGACATCTTCAACTGTATGCTTATATACAGCTGAATGATAGCTTACTATTGGATGCGGACTATCACGGGCGACAGGAGCTTGTGCACAAGATGAGGAGTGAATTACAACAGCTACTGCCGGAATATATGATCCCCAGTCATATCTTTTTACTGAAGGAGTTCCCGCTTACGGCCAATGGCAAGATCGATAAACGGGCATTATTGGCTACTTCGGCCGATGTTGCAACAGGAGAACGTATGGCTCCGCAGAATGAGACGGAAGAAAAATTAGTAGCTATATGGAAAGAACTGCTGGAGCTGGATGAAGTGGGTGTCAATGAAGACTTCTTTCACATAGGAGGAGATTCTTTACTGGCCATTAGGTTTATTTCATCTATTCGCAAGGAATTGAATATGGAAGTTTCCATTGGTACTTTCTTTGATCTGAAGACGATTGAAGGATTATCTGCGTATCTGAAATTGAACCGGGAGCCGGACCCTGTTGAAGGGGGACAATATGAGACTATTAAACTGTAGAACCCTAAAGCAATTAAGTATGAATCACTGGATCGATTACCGTAGTGCAAGGCCCTGTCAATTTTTGAGAGATAATATAGCAATGTTCCCTGAGAGTGCCGTGTTGAAGCTGTCAGCTACAGAACACCAGAGACTACGTGAACAGTCTTTGGCAATAGTTGCTAATCCGTATAGAAATGATGAGCAGGAAGCATTTATCATTGCAGCAAGGCAATTAACGGAGTGCTTTACTCCGACATCAAGGAATTTTGTTCAGCAACAACTGGAAAACGGCTTTGGTGCTGTGTTAATAAGAGGATTGCCAATTGATAGCGTATTACCGGTCACACCTTCCACAGGAGGGTCGCTACCGCCTACTTATAAGCATACATTTGTATCAGAGGCCATGTTAATGGCATTAGGAGGGTTGACAAATGCAGAACCTTTTAATTTTCGACAGGAAGGCCGTGGTACTGCTCCCCTGATTGATAATATTGTGCCTATTCCAAGTTTAAAAACACAAAGAGGCGCAGGTGGCTTTGCCAATAATTTCCCTTTTCATTGTGAAAGTGCCTGGCATAGGAAACGACCAGACTATTTGATATTACTTGGTATCAGGGAAGCTCCTGATGCCAGGACCCTGGTTTTTTCTACTCAGATGTTTGAAAATAGCAAATGGCAGGAATGTAGCAGCGATATAAAGGAGTGGTTCCGACTTAAAGCTCCTGACTTGTATACACAAATGGAACATGCTGGCATCCCTATGGGTACCGGAAAGTATTCCTTTGAACCTCCTATTGCTGCTATTGACGGGAAGATGACGCTAAATATTAACTTCAATGGTACAGAATGTATTCATGAAGAAGCTGTACAATGGTTATCGGAGCTAGAGGATTTTATTGAAAGTAAAACGGTAGGTGCTGTTATCGCTGAAGGAAATGCATTGATATTGAATAACTACCTGACATGCCATACCCGCACGGGATATACTCCTTCCTTCAACGGACTTGACCGTTGGTTCCTGCGTGGCTATTTCAAAAGGGATCTTTGGGCGAAAGGGATACAACCTGACGCCCAAGAAGCTATTTATCGTGATTTAGTACAGGAGGGTTGGATTACAGAAGAAGGACAACTTACATCTTCGTTTTTGAAGTATGTGTACCTGCCTGAAGAAACAAAGAAATTGACAGGTAAACAAGCTACACTGGCATCGCTGGCATTTCACTATACGCCAGTAACAGGTTCCCGGATCGTTTAGCAGCGTCGTTTTATTTATTCATGGATGTTATGACAACATTGAGTCTTATTAGTATAGTTAAGTTGTTGGAAAGAGCAAATGATGCAGGCATCATTGTATCTTTTTCTAATGATGAATTGGCATTGAGTGTGAGAAAGGGAATGCATATCAACCAGCAAATACTGGAGGAACTGAGGCAGCATAAACCATCTTTGATCCAATATTTTCAGCAACATAAGGTAAAAGAGAATAGTATAACGGATGCCCCGCACAAGATGGATAGGGATAAACAGCGCCGGTTGCCGTTGTCTTTTGCGCAGGAACGACTATGGTTCATTGATAAACTGCAGGGCAGCATACAATATCACATGCCTTGGGTATTCAACCTGGAGGGCAGATTAGACCGGTTAGCAATGGAGAGTGCATTCCGCATGGTGATAGTACGGCATGAAGTATTAAGGACCGTCATTTTGGAAGATGACGGAGTAGGGTATCAGGATATTAAGCCGGCAGATGAATGGCATATGACTTATGTGACAGAGGATGCTATTCACCAGTCTGGTCATAGCGTTAGCTCCTATATAACGCATATAACTTCGTTGCCTTACGATCTGTCTGCTGATTGGATGTTGAAGGTAACGTTGATAGAAAGGGAGACGAACCTATATACCTTGTGTATACTGCTTCATCATATTGCTTTTGATGGCTGGTCCGTATCGATACTCGTCAGGGAACTGACGGCGCTTTATCTTAGTTATGCCAAGGGAGTAAAACCAGTTTTACCACCGCTTGCCCTGCAGTATGCTGATTATGCAATTTGGCAACGGCAATATTTGAGCGGGAACAGGCTTGAAAAAAAAATAGCGTATTGGTTAAAGCAGCTCAAAGACGTTCAACCGTTGGCATTTCCTACCGATTATCCCCGTCCGAAAGAGCAAATAATGAGTGGACGGGAAGCTAGTTTGGTTTGCAATGACATATTGAAGAATGCATTGGTGACTCTTAGCCAGGAGGAAGGTGCCACCTTGTATATGACTTTACTGTCCGCATTTAATGCACTGCTATATAGATATGTGTCGCAAAACGATATCTGTATCGGTAGCCCAGTCGCAGGCAGGCAACAGCAACAGTTGGAAAGTCTGATCGGTTTTTTTGTTAATACACTGGCTATCAGAAGTCATATAACAGGCGAGATGCCCTTTTCTGCTTTACTACAACAGGTAAGGCAGACGACATTAGAAGCCTATGAACATCAGGATGTACCCTTTGAGAAAATAGTCGAATCACTGGGAATAGAGAGGGATATGAGCCGTAGTGCCGTATTCCAGGTGATGTTTGCCTTGCAGAACACGCCGTCGGTTACCGAACCGGATTTAGGGGAGATCCGGCTAACAGGTGAAAATAATGACACTGCTACTTCCCGCTTTGACATCAGTTTGACAATCACGTTGCTGGATTCTGGTATGCAGATCAGGATAGTCTACAATGATAGGTTGTACAGCGAGTTGCGCATGGAGAAGTTGTTGGGGCATTATCGCAATTTGCTGGAATCGATCGTTGCAGACAAGCATACAACTATTGGTGAATTAGGTATGCTGGGATCGGATGAGCTGCAGCAACTGCTGCATGATTTTCGTAGTCCTGCCCCAGTGATACCAGCGGAGGAGAAGACCCTTCCGGCATTATTCCGAGCGGCAGCAGCACGTACACCTGCAGCTACCGCATTACTTTTTGAAGATACTACGATGAGTTACGCTACGCTGGACGCTTATAGCGACCGGCTGGGAGTAGCGCTGCAATCTAAAGGTGTGAAGGCGGGTACCCTGGTACCGTTGTGTATAGATCGTTCTATGGAGATGATCGTTGGTATACTTGGTATTTTGAAGGCCGGAGGTGCCTATGTACCGATAGATCCGGGTTATCCACTTTCTCGGATCACTTATATGCTGGAAGATACGAGCGCACAGGTAGTGGTCAGTAACCAACGCCGTAAGGGATTATTATCGGATGGTACGTCCTTGGCTATTTTGGTGGTAGAAGAAGTATTATCTGGCGAGGAAGCTCATCCGGATGTTTTACCGCAGGCTTTAGCAGGCGGTGATGATCCTGCTTATGTGATCTATACTTCCGGATCAACAGGGCGTCCTAAAGGCGTGATGGTATCTCAACGTTCAGTTGTTAGTTTGATCCATACGCAAAGAGCGCTGTTCAATATTGAGGCTGGCGAACGGATCTTACAGTTTTCCAATTATAGTTTTGATGCATCTGTAGAACAGTTATTTCTGGCGTTGCTGCACGGTGCTACCCTGGTACTTTTCCGGGAAGGGCTGCAGCTGGAGACTGGTCTGTTTGAGCGGTTCCTGGTATCCAGTGGTGTAACTCACTTACATGCGACGCCAGGCTTTTTAGAGACCTTGACACCATTTAGTAACGGCCGCCTTCGTCGGGTGATTGCGGGAGGAGAGGCATGTAGTAAATCTCTGGCTGCGCGTTGGCAAAAGGTGGCTGCTTTTTATAATGAGTATGGTCCTACAGAGACGACTGTGACAGCGACTATCTACCGTTATGATGAGGAGCATGCTGCCAGGTTGTCTACTTTGCCGATTGGTAAACCGTTGGCTGGTGTGTCGGCTTACATATTGGATGTACAAGGTAATCCGGTACCTGTAGGTGTAACCGGAGAGCTTTATCTGGGGGGCGTGCAGGTAGCGATAGGATATCTGCATCTGCCGGACCAGACAGCTAGTCGTTTTGTTGCGGACCGGTGGAGTGACTTGCGGGATGGTCGTTTGTATCGTACCGGAGATCTTGTTCGCTGGCTACCTGATGGGAATATCGAATATCATGGTCGTATAGATGAGCAGGTGAAGGTACGCGGTTACCGTATAGAGCCCAGCGAGATCGCATCGGTCCTGGAAGAGTGTTCCTCTGTACAGCAGGCGGTGGTGGTGGTAGCTCAGCATCGTTTGGTGGCTTATGTGGTAGGTAAGGATATTGAAGCGGTAAAGCTCCTGGATTACCTACGTGGTCGTCTGCCCGAATATATGCATCCATCGTTGGTGATCCCGCTGGATGCCCTGCCGCTGACTGCCAATGGAAAAATAGACAAACGAGCGTTACCGGATCCCATGAGCCATCTGGATCGCACAGCAGATTATATTGCTCCCCGCACATTAATGGAGTGTTCGTTGGCCAGGATCTGGTCCACTATGTTGGGTGTAGAGCGGATAGGTTTATCGGACAATTTTTTTGTTTTGGGAGGTCATTCGCTGTTGGTGACGCGGCTGGTGTCAGCGATCCGCAAGGAGCTGTCATTGGAGGTAAGTGTTAAAGATATTTTTATCTACCCGACGATATCAGCATTGTCTGGTCACCTGGAGGCGGGCCAGTTATCTTCTTTATTGCCTGCTATCAGCGCACATCCTGCTAGGGATCGTGTTCCCTTATCTTTTGCGCAGGAGCGTTTATGGTTTATCGACCGTTTGCAGGGAAGCATTCCTTATCATATGCCCTGGGTCTTCCGGATGAGTGGCTTTTTGAATATATCAGCGCTGAGGTCTGCTTTCCGGGAGATTGTCCGTCGACATGAGATATTACGTACGGTGATCCGGGAGGACGCAGGTATAGGTTATCAGCATATTTTACCCTGGTCAGACTGGGAGTTGGAATATCAGCCGGCGTCAGTGTTATTGGCCACACATGAGAGTATTGCTGCTTATCTGTCGGCAGCAGGCGCGATCCCTTTTGACTTGTCGTCAGACTATATGCTGCGGGTTACGGTAATAGGGCATAGTCCCGGAGAACATACGCTGTTTGTATTATTGCATCATATTGCTTTTGACGGGTGGTCTGTTTCTATTCTGACCACTGAACTGATGACACTGTATCGTAGTTATGTAAAGGGAGAAGATGTGGTTTTACCTTCACTGCCTGTACAATATGCCGACTATGCCTGGTGGCAGCGTCAATACATACAGGGAGCGTTGCTGGACGGAGAGCTTTCCTACTGGCGATCGCGTTTGTCAGGAGTGACGCCATTGGCACTACCAGTAGACTATGCTCGGCCGGCGATCCAAAGCATGGAGGGCGACAGTGTATCTACCACTTTACCTGTATGTCTGAGTGATAAATTGTTGGATTTGTCGCGTCAGGAAGGAACGACGCTGTTCATGACGTTACTGGCTGCCTTCAAGGTATTATTGTATCGCTATACAGGACAATCGGATATCTGTGTAGGTACAGGTGTAGCCAACCGTAATCACCAGGAGATAGAAGGTTTGATTGGTTTTTTTGTCAATGCATTGGCGTTGCGGAGTGAGGTCTCCGGAGAGGGATCTTTTATCAGCTTTTTACAACAGGTGAAACAGGAGACCTTATCCGCTTATGAACACCAGGAGGTTCCCTTTGAGAAGGTGGTGGAGGCGCTGGGAGTGGAGCGAGATATGAGTCGTACCCCGGTATTCCAGGTCATGTTCATATTACAGAATACACCGGATGCCATCGAGACAGAACTATATGGACTTTCTCTGCAGGATCAACGGTTTTCGCATATTACCTCAAAGTTTGATTTTTCCTTTAGCCTCCGCGAAACAAGATTAGGTATTAAACTGCATATCGAATATGCTACCGCTTTATATGCCCGGAATACGATTGAACGGTTATTAATACATTATCGCAATTTGCTGGAATCGATCGTTGCAGACAAGCATACAACTATTGGTGAATTAGGTATGCTGGGATCGGATGAGCTGCAGCAACTGCTGCATGATTTTCGTAGTCCTGCCCCAGTGATACCAGCGGAGGAGAAGACCCTTCCGGCATTATTCCGAGCGGCAGCAGCACGTACACCTGCAGCTACCGCATTACTTTTTGAAGATACTACGATGAGTTACGCTACGCTGGACGCTTATAGCGACCGGCTGGGAGTAGCGCTGCAATCTAAAGGTGTGAAGGCGGGTAGCCTGGTACCATTGTGTATAGATCGTTCTATGGAGATGATCGTTGGTATACTCGGTATTTTGAAGGCCGGAGGTGCCTATGTACCGATAGATCCGGGTTATCCACTTTCTCGGATCACTTATATGCTGGAAGATACGAGCGCACAGGTAGTGGTCAGTAACCAACGCTGCAAGGGATTATTATCGGATGGTACGTCCTTGGCTATTTTGGTGGTAGAAGAAGTATTATCTGGCGAGGAAGCTCATCCGGATGTTTTACCGCAGGCTTTAGCAGGCGGTGATGATCCTGCTTATGTGATCTATACTTCCGGATCAACAGGGCGTCCTAAAGGCGTGATGGTATCTCAACGTTCAGTTGTTAGTTTGATCCATACGCAAAGAGCGCTGTTCAATATTGAGGCTGGCGAACGGATCTTACAGTTTTCCAATTATAGTTTTGATGCATCTGTAGAACAGTTATTTCTGGCGTTGCTGCACGGTGCTACCCTGGTACTTTTCCGGGAAGGGCTGCAGCTGGAGACTGGTCTGTTTGAGCGGTTCCTGGTATCCAGTGGTGTAACTCACTTACATGCGACGCCAGGCTTTTTAGAGACCTTGACACCATTTAGTAACGGCCGCCTTCGTCGGGTGATTGCGGGAGGAGAGGCATGTAGTAAATCTCTGGCTGCGCGTTGGCAAAAGGTGGCTGCTTTTTATAATGAGTATGGTCCTACAGAGACGACTGTGACAGCGACTATCTACCGTTATGATGAGGAGCATGCTGCCAGGTTGTCTACTTTGCCGATTGGTAAACCGTTGGCTGGTGTGTCGGCTTACATATTGGATGTACAAGGTAACCCGGTACCTGTAGGTGTAACCGGAGAGCTTTATCTGGGGGGCGTGCAGGTAGCGATAGGATATCTGCATCTGCCGGACCAGACAGCTAGTCGTTTTGTTGCGGACCGGTGGAGTGACTTGCGGGATGGTCGTTTGTATCGTACCGGAGATCTTGTTCGCTGGCTACCTGATGGGAATATCGAATATCATGGTCGTATAGATGAGCAGGTGAAGGTACGCGGTTACCGTATAGAGCCCAGCGAGATCGCATCGGTCCTGGAAGAGTGTTCCTCTGTACAGCAGGCGGTGGTGGTGGTAGCTCAGCATCGTTTGGTGGCTTATGTGGTAGGTAAGGATATTGAAGCGGTAAAGCTCCTGGATTACCTACGTGGTCGTCTGCCCGAATATATGCATCCATCGTTGGTGATCCCGCTGGATGCCCTGCCGCTGACTGCCAATGGAAAAATAGACAAACGAGCGTTACCGGATCCCATGAGCCATCTGGATCGCACAGCAGATTATATTGCTCCCCGCACATTAATGGAGTGTTCGTTGGCCAGGATCTGGTCCACTATGTTGGGTGTAGAGCGGATAGGTTTATCGGACAATTTTTTTGTTTTGGGAGGTCATTCGCTGTTGGTGACGCGACTGGTGTCAGCGATCCGCAAGGAGCTGTCATTGGAGGTAAGTGTTAAAGATATTTTTATCTACCCGACGATATCAGCATTGTCTGGTCACCTGGAGGCGGGCCAGTTATCTTCTTTATTGCCTGCTATCAGCGCACATCCTGCTAGGGATCGTGTTCCCTTATCTTTTGCGCAGGAACGTTTATGGTTTATCGACCGTTTGCAGGGAAGCATTCCTTATCATATGCCCTGGGTCTTCCGGATGAGTGGCTTTTTGAATATATCAGCGCTGAGGTCTGCTTTCCGGGAGATTGTCCGTCGACATGAGATATTACGTACGGTGATCCGGGAGGACGCAGGTATAGGTTATCAGCATATTTTACCCTGGTCAGACTGGGAGTTGGAATATCAGCCGGCGTCAGTGTTATTGGCCACACATGAGAGTATTGCTGCTTATCTGTCGGCAGCAGGCGCGATCCCTTTTGACTTGTCGTCAGACTATATGCTGCGGGTTACGGTAATAGGGCATAGTCCCGGAGAACATACGCTGTTTGTATTATTGCATCATATTGCTTTTGACGGGTGGTCTGTTTCTATTCTGACCACTGAACTGATGACACTGTATCGTAGTTATGTAAAGGGAGAAGATGTGGTTTTACCTTCACTGCCTGTACAATATGCCGACTATGCCTGGTGGCAGCGTCAATACATACAGGGAGCGTTGCTGGACGGAGAGCTTTCCTACTGGCGATCGCGTTTGTCAGGAGTGACGCCATTGGCACTACCAGTAGACTATGCTCGGCCGGCGATCCAAAGCATGGAGGGCGACAGTGTATCTACCACTTTACCTATATGTCTGAGTGATAAATTGTTGGATTTGTCGCGTCAGGAAGGAACGACGCTGTTCATGACGTTACTGGCTGCCTTCAAGGTATTATTGTATCGCTATACAGGACAATCGGATATCTGTGTAGGTACAGGTGTAGCCAACCGTAATCACCAGGAGATAGAAGGTTTGATTGGTTTTTTTGTCAATGCATTGGCGTTGCGGAGTGAGGTCTCCGGAGAGGGATCTTTTATCAGCTTTTTACAACAGGTGAAACAGGAGACCTTATCCGCTTATGAACACCAGGAGGTTCCCTTTGAGAAGGTGGTGGAGGCGCTGGGAGTGGAGCGGGATATGAGTCGTACCCCGGTATTCCAGGTCATGTTCACATTTCAGAATACACCGGTAGCTACTGATACGGAGTTGTATGAACTGATACTCACTCCTGTTGCATATGCACATGTTACAGCAAAATATGATTTCAGTGTTAGCGTCCGGGAAACCTCTCAAGGTATAAGTATTTATGTGGAATATAGTACGGCTTTGTATCGTAGAGAAACCGTACAAAGGTTGATGGAACATTATCAATGCTTATTGGATGGAATTGTATCCAATCCTCATGAGGTGACTGGAAAAATTCCCCTACTTGGTGAAGCGGAGAGAAGGCAATTACTATTTGAATTTAATGATACTAACGTCGAATATCCGGATACTACATTTGTGGCACTGTTTGATCGCCAGGTTAAAGCAACACCTGATAACATTGCAGTGAAGGACAATAGCAGGCAGTTAAGTTACCGGGAGTTGCAAGACCAAGCAACACAATTGGCAAATTTGTTGACGGAAAGAGGTGTAGGAAAGGAGGCATTGGTACCGGTTTTTATGCGCCGTTCCGTTGATATGTTAATAGCGATCATTGGAATTTTAAAGGCTGGAGGCGCTTATGTGCCTGTCGATCCGGATGCTCCGGCAGCCAGGATTGTTTATTTGCTGGAGGATATGGCTGCCCAGGTAGTATTGAGTGATGCAGCGGCTATGAGAGCACTACCTGACGTGGGGATACCGGTCCTTAATATACAGGATGAAAGTATATATGCTGATTTACCTGTATCAGAGGGGGTGTTGCCGGAGATCATACCGCAACAACTGGCGTATGTAATCTATACGTCCGGCTCTACGGGAATGCCCAAAGGTGTCATGATAGCGCACGACAGCCTGGTAAATTACCTGTTGAACAGTCAGAAAAGATATATAAGTGAAGGTGTTGGTATTGGCAGCCTTTCTCATCTGTCCTATACATTTGACGCTTCTCTGACGGCCTTATTTGTGCCGTTGCTTGCCGGTAAATGTGTGGTGTTCGCAAGCGGAGTGGGGTTGGAAACCATCAACGACGAAGATCTTTTGGTGCAGGGTAACTATGATTTCATCAAACTGACCCCTGCTCACATGGTATTATTGGAACCTTACATTGCCCGCTATGAGAAAGGATTTGCGGACAGGATCATATTAGGAGGAGAGGCATTGTATGCAGGCCATGTCCAGTCACTGACCAGCAGAAAGCTGCCAGTTGATATAGTGAATGAATACGGTCCTACGGAAGCAACTGTTGGTGCTACCGTATACACTTGTAAAGCTAATAGTGAGCAGCACCTACCAACAGGATATTATCCAATCGGCAAACCATTGGATAATGTGCATATCTATATAGTGAATGAGCATTACGAGCCTGCACCGATAGGTGTGATGGGGGAATTGCTCATAGGTGGTGTGCAGGTTGCAAGAGGGTATTTAAATCAACCAGCGTTAACGGCGCGGCAATTTATCAACAGCCCTTTCATAACGGGAGAGCGCGTATATAAAACCGGAGATCTTGCCCGTTGGTTGCCGGATGGGAATATTGAATATATAGGACGTCGGGATGAACAGGTGAAGATAAGGGGGTATCGCATGGAGCCAGGTGAAGTGGAAACAGTACTTCATGAACTGGAGGTGTTGGCCGCAAATTGTGTTGTCGTAAAAAAAGATACAACGGGTAATAATAAATTAGTAGCCTATTATGTACCTAAGGCGGATGTTTTTCATCAGTTTGAAGGGAATGTGGAACAGTTACAGCGACACATACGGATAGGATTAAAAGAGCGGCTGCCAGATTACATGATCCCGCAGGACCTGATACTGATGGAACAGCTGCCGCTTACTACTAATGGTAAGATGGACCGGCTTGCTCTTTCGGTCAGGGATGATATACATCTAGGTACTTCAGGATATATAGCCCCGGTAACGGATATTGAGAAGATGCTGGCGCAGATATGGCAGGAATTGCTGGAGGTAGAAAAGGTGGGATTACAGGATAATTTTTTTGACCTGGGTGGGCATTCTCTGCTGGCAGTACAGTTACTACATCGGCTAGCTGGTGAGCATCTATCGCTTGATCAGTTGTTTGAGTGCCAGGATATCAGGTCTCAGGCTGCATTGATCGAAAAAGGGCGAGTCTTACAGGAAATAACCCGGCAGAAAAGGGAAACAGTGCAGCCTCATCTGACGTTGCTAAGGGCAGGAACGGCAGAACGTTCGCTGTTTATTTTACCAGGGTCCAAAGGTGTAAGTAATGCTTATGAAGCACTGGCAATGGGGATAGACACACCTTATCAGATCTATGGCATACAAATGCAGGGCTCCTTTGAAGGAGAAGAGCCGTTACAGCAACTGGCGGATATTGCCAGACAACAGGTTGCCTGGATACGGGAGATACAACCGCATGGGCCATATCAGCTTATCGGGCATTCATTTGGTGGTTGTATTGCATATGAAATGGCCAGTATACTGGAAGAACAGGGAGCACAGGTGGCTATGGTTGGCATTATTGATGTAGCGGCAGGAGACACTATACATACCTCAGAACAAGAAATTAATAAGGCTTCATTGCTGACGAAGATCGCCGCTGGCATTTTTGAACAATATGGTGTGATCAGATTCCCTTACCCACGTTGGGTGAGCGAACTCGAGCGCAATATGCAGAAGGAACATACGGTGAAGGGGATGAAACAGCTGTTAATGAAAACTGTTGATCAGCAGATTAGTATCAAACCGGCAGGTTTATCTGCCATGATGCAATTGTTCGAATTACAGGCTACCAATGAAATGATGTCTCGTCAGCTAAGCGGTAGAAAGCTGGATATACCGCTGGTACTTATAAAAGGAAGAGATACACCATGGTACAACATAGCAGAGGGCCTGGGGTGGAAACAGTACTTCACAAAAGTAGAAGTCTACACAGTGCCGGGTAATCATGATACGATGTTACAGCAGAGTATTGCGTTGATTGGAGAACATTTGACAGCAAAAATAAAATGAGCTGTCAAATGGAAATAAATTCATAATGCTTTATTATTGTATTTCAATTGAATACCCTATGATGAGATGGACCCCATTATATTTCCTGCTATTTTTTACTTGGCTTTCAAAAGATGCTCACGCGCAAACGAATGTACAAGGAACTATAACGGGACATATTATCCAGCAAGGAACGACCGCAAATATCGAGGGCGCAACCATCTTTCTTAAAAAGCAAAAAGATACCCTGTTTTATCGTACGACGATCAGTGATAAAACAGGTAATTTTTCTTTTGTAGGGCTGGATAGTGGTGAATATGGGCTGGAGGTCAGTCATCTCGTATTTAAAAAATATAGTGCTCCTCCCATTACCATTGACCAATATCATCGTATTGTCGAACTGCCGGTAATAGCATTAGAGATTAGTGACAATCGTAATCTCAAAGAGGTGGTTGTACAGTCTGAACAAAAGCCACTGGTTGAGCAGCAACTGGACCGACAGGTAGTGAATGTGAATACACTTATTGCCAATGCGGGTGCCAATGCACTGGATATCTTAGGAAATTCCCCTGGGATCAGTGTCTCTGAAGAAGGTGGAATTAGCCTGAGAGGGCGTGCAG
This sequence comes from Chitinophaga pendula, assembly GCF_020386615.1. Classification (NCBI taxonomy): domain Bacteria; kingdom Pseudomonadati; phylum Bacteroidota; class Chitinophagia; order Chitinophagales; family Chitinophagaceae; genus Chitinophaga; species Chitinophaga pendula. The sequence goes on along the minus strand of NZ_CP077769.1, from coordinate 3,918,439 downwards.
GCGTCAAGATCTTCGTAGATGATAGGCCGGCACATATTTCCGGAAAGGATCTGTCCAACTATTTAAAGTCTTTCCCGGCTGGTACAATAGACAAGATCGAGATCATGCCTAATCCGCCAGCAAAATACGACGCAAGTGGAACCGCGGGGATTATCAATATCAGGACCAAAAAGATCAAAACAAAGGGATTCAATAGTAATCTTACACTTAGTTACGGTCAAGGCAGCTATGCAAGGACTAATAATTCCCTGAATTTTAATTACAGGAATAATAAAGTGAATATTTATGGTAATGCCAGCTATTCCGTATTGAATAACTATTTTGATTCTTACCGGGACAGGAAGTATGATTATCCGGGAGGAATAGATAATTACACGTTAGCACAGCACTATTATGAAGCCAGCAGTAAAAAAAGCACCAATTATAAGATAGGGATTGATTATGATATCCGTCCGCAGACAAGTATTGGTATTGCCTATAGTGGATTTTATAGTCCCTATAAGGAGAGAGGTAGTTACAAAAATGTATTTAGCCAGGTTCCCGGAACACCGGATTCTACGATGTATGTAAAAAGCAACCTGACGGATAATGCTAGGAATAATGCGGTAAGCCTGTACTTGCGTAATCAATTTGACAATCCTGAGCAAGAGCTGAATCTCTCGCTGGACTACCTTGATTTTAAAGATAAAACCAATCAACTGTCGGAGAACGATACTTACCTTTCGAATAATACGTTTGATAACAGGTATGTGTTGATCTCCAATACACCCTTTACCGCGAAGATCTATAGTGCCAGGACCGACTATGACAGCCGCATATGGGGAGATATCAAAATGTCCGCTGGGGCACAGATTACCTATTCCAGGAGGAACAGTGAAGGAATCTACTTCAATAAACGGGGGGAGGAGATAGTTCCGAATGAAAGTCTTAATAACCGGTTTGAGTATAAAGAGAATATTAATGCTTTCTACCTGAGTTTGCGAAGAGAATTGAACAGGGTCTCCATACAGGCAGGGCTGAGAGTGGAGAATACCTATGGCCGGGCATCCAGGTATGATTTTGTTAATAAGCGGGATTCCTCTTTCAGGTTGAACTATACAGATCTGTTCCCTACCTTATTTGTGTCCTACAAACTGGACAGTATCCATGATCAGCAGCTGACCTTTTCGGCCGGAAGAAGAATTACTCGGCCAACCTACCAGGACCTGAATCCTTCTATATTTTTCTATGACAGATATACTTCGATCACCGGTAATCCTGTGTTGCAACCGGAATATTCGTCTAATGTTGAACTAGCCTACAGCTATGGTGATAAGATCAGGTTAGGGCTGGTCTACAACCTGACGCAGGATAATATTACACAGGTCTACGAGCAGGTAGATAAGGCCTTTATCGGCGGAACAGTTAATATAGACAAAGTAAGAGGGATAGGTATAAATGCTAATGGCACGGTGCCGCTTTATAAATGGTGGACGATCAACTTGTATGGGGAATTGATGAATACTTACTATAAAGGAGCATTCTTTAAGGATGGATATCTTGATAGGGATCTTACAACGGTCCGAATGACAGGAAGCAGTCAATTCCGGTTTAATAAGGGATGGGGAATGGAACTCAGCGGTTTTTACCGGAGTAGTATGATATTAGGTCCTGCTATATTGCAACCTGTATGGCAGGTGCACTTCGCCACCCAAAAGAAGATCTTAGGGGATAACGGTATGATAAGCCTTACGGTCCGCGATATCTTCAAAAGCTGGAATGTCAAACGTACGATAGAGATCACACATGCTAATGTTTCTTTCTCGAATACTTTCGATACCCGCCTGGTCAACCTGACATTTACCTATAAGTTTGGCAAGATGGGAAGCAGTCGGGTGAGGAAGACGGGTATTCAGAGTGAAGAAAGCCGGATCGGTGGTAAATAATTTCTTGTCTTTACCAGTATTATAACTGTCTGTTTTGCCATTCGTCTTTTGATAGTGCGTAAACGAAGTTGAATTTGGGAGGTTCTCCGTAATAGGTCATTTCCTGTTCAGCTATTTTTCGGGCACCCAGACGACCGACTGCAATTTGTGAACGGATATTGTCAGCACCAACTTGAAAAATGGCTGTTGAGACGAATTGGAAGATATAGTCCAGCATTAGCTTTTTAACCGTCGGATTAATACCTTTTCCCCAATATCGGGTGGCATAGAAGGTGTATCCAATCAGGATGCTGTTGTCAGATGAGTTATAGTCATAAAACCGTGTACTGCCAGCTACTTCGCCGGTGAGTTTATCTATTATTTTAAAAGCACCTTTACTTTTAATAGCCCCTTCAAAGAATACCTGAAATACCTCTCTTTTCCAACGATCCTTATTAGGATGTTGTTCCCATACCTTCGGATCTGCGGCAACGGTGTATAGTGCTTCAAAATCGTCTTCCTCCAAAGGGTAAAGTGCGATGATCTCATTTTCTAAAACCGGTTGTATGTCAAATGTCATTGGTACTCAGTTTGAATGAATAGGTGATATACAAAGGTAAATACGGATAAGATGATATGTATGGTCCAAAATAAATAAAAGTAGATAGTCCACTTTTGTGCTGATAACTATTTGCAAAAAAAAGGCCGGAGAGATGATATCATCTCTCCGGCCTTTTTAAATATGATTACGGATATTTTATGCTGTTACCGGCTCTTTTTTACGTCGGAAGGCCATGCCAATGCCTGCTGCTATCAAAAGCAATGTCGCGATATAGCTGAATAAGGAGATCTTGATCCCTTTGTAATAAGAAGCGGGTTCAAAGCGGAATGCTATTTCATGTTTACCGGCTGGGACCATAAGACCACGCAGGGCATAGTTTACGCGTGCATAAGGCACCTCTTTACCATCTATGTAGGCATGCCAGCCAGCCTTATAGTAGATCTCCGAGAACACCGCAAATTGAGGCTTAGTGGAGCTGGCCGTATAAGAGATACTGTTGAGGTCATTTTTCTTCAGCTGAATGGTCGCTGATGAGTCGAATACCGGTTGGGTAGTTACCTGGGATTTAAAGCGTTGATCTATCACTACGCTATCCCGGGTATTCATATGATCCAATGTCTGCATTTCTGCGTCGGCATTCGCTGCCCATACGATACCTTTAACAAACCAGGCGTTACCCAATGCTTCCGGATTACGCTGTGCTACCGGTTGTCCGTCTTGTCCGGCCTGGATAACATACTTGGTATTTAACATGTTTAATACCTGTATGTTGTTTTTAGCAATTTGGCGTTCTATGAGATCCTGGTATAATTGCAGCTTGGCTGCATGATAGCCACCAATGGATTTATGGAAGTAGGAAGTCATCGCATCATTGAATGGATCGCCTGCCAGATTGTACACCCGGTAATAGGGATCTTTGTCTTGTAGTATCTGCTGATCTGCAGGAGATGGCTGAAACATCGCCCTATAGTTGCTCTGCTCCACAAAATTACTATCATCCACAAAGCGGCGATCGATCTGTAGGAGGTCAAACAACACTAAAACAGCCAGTCCTCCCGTCATCACTTTACCATTGACCTTTCCTTTGAGGAACAGCCACAATAGTAAAAATGCCAGTCCGACCAACACTGCTGAGCGTATTACATCGGAGCGGTACAATGACGCACGGTCTTCCCTGAGTGCACGCATCATCGTATCTACCACAGTAGTATTACCCTGAGACATTTGTACCAATTGCGCTTTGAAGCGATCATCCCCTCTTGGATGTTCAGGGTCATTGGAGATATTAGTAAAAGACAGGCTGGTAGACATGATCAGCAGCAGGACCAACAGGCCGCCGGTGATCATACCTGCGAGTTTTAAATTTTTGAACAGTTCCTTTTTATCGGATTGGGCTGTTATTAATTCATTGAGCCCCATTACTGCCAGCAATGCAAATGTTAGCTGAGGTAATACAACAATAATAGAAGGCGCTCTGAATTTGTTATAGAAAGGTAGGTGATCAAAGAGGAAATAGTTGAAAGACGCCAGATTATCGCCCCACATCATCAATATCGAAAGTATGGTGATCGCCAGTATCCACCATCTGTGCCAGGATTTAGTTAAAATGAATCCAAGCACCGCCAGAAAACAAATAATTGCCCCGAGGTAGGTAGCAGATGTCCAAGGCTGATTACCCCAGTACATCGGCCATTGCTGGATCATACGTTCAGCTTCTACTGGAGGGATACCCAGCGTAGTAAGCTCTTTATAGGTATTGGAAGAGGTTGTCAGTTTTACGTCGCTGCTTCCCATCAGGTTGGGTACAAGGAAGGTGAAAGTCTCCAGCTGTCCCACACTGTAGCGGAATGCATAGGTTTTATCCAGACCTCCTGTTGTAGTAAGCCCCTTCTGTTCTGCTAATGGCGAGAGCTCCGATTGTCCTCCACGTATACTTTCATGAGAATACTCATAGGTAGTCCACATCAGCATTAGGTTGCTGGCGACACCCAGCATCGCGGCAAGAGCGATCAATGCTCCGCTGATCAGCAGGTGTTTAACCTGTTTTTCCCGGATACAATATACCGCATATGCGATACCGAGCATGCCCAGTAGTAAAAAGAAATAATAGGTGATCTGCAGGTGGTTGGCCCCTATCAGGTAAATCATGAATAGCGCTGTAAGCCCCGTGCCCAAAAAATACTTCTTCCGTAGTATCAGTAGTACACCGGCTAATACCGCCGGCATGTAGCACATCGCCAGCATCTTAGTATCGTGCCCCGCTGCTATTATTATCACGTTATAGCTGGCATAGGCGTACGCGATGGCGCCTATAAAAGCAATCCATGGTCTTACTCTTAAGACAATACATAAAAGATAAAAGCCAACGGCTGCCAGAAATAAGAAGTTGATAGGTATGGGTAGGCCCAGGGATAATATCTTAGGGATAATTTCTCCAATGTGATAAGGAGACTCAACGGCTATCTGGTAGGTGGGCATGCCGCCGAACATGCTGACAGTCCATAATGGTGGAATACCATGTTGTTCCTTATATTGTAAGGCTTCATGAGCCATTCCTTGCCATTGGATGGAATCGTGCTGGCTCAGTACTTTCCCATCGAGTACGGGTTTGCAGTATAGAATAGCAATCAGCAGGAAAATGATTACTACGACCAGGTGTGGCAAAACAGCATTCAGCCGGTTGTTTTTCATAATTGTATGATCTGCTTTTTATAACGGATAAGTAGCAAATATACTATAAACAAACCCGAAAGTCGATGCCCTACACTCGAAAATATGCCTTGATTAATTGGTTTATTATTAATTAATAGAACCATAACAAATAAAACAAGCTAACAGCACCCCATATCCTAATAAGGCAGTAAAAACTGCTTTATTTATCATTATTTAGTATTTAATTATTGTTATTCGATAAATACTGCGGAAGTATTCGTCACACTTAACAGGCTTTTGGGGACTGTAATCATAACTTTGGATAGGTGGCGGCTATTGTGAAAGACTTGGGAGAAGATGGGTTGCTGCCTGATATGATGAAGGTTTACGGCGTAGTTCATCGTATGAGCTGTAAGAAAGGAAACCTATGACCGATTCCGAGTTAGCCCCCGATAGGTTATTTGCTGGCAAAATATTTCTGGATCAACTCACCGGCGTATCCATTTAACTGCTGCAAGTGGCGGAAGTCTTTGAGGTCGATAATGGCATTGATCCATTTTTCTTCATTCTGGTATTCCGTTAGTACCTGAACGGTTATGTCATCATATTGCCCGGAAGTACCTGCAAAATAACTAACTACAAAGTCGCGGAGGCTTGCTGCGTCAATATCCTGGCCCCGGTAAGGCGCTGTTCCTTGTTTTGTCTGCCCGTTATGATAACGTACGCTATATTGAAATGTACAATATTTCATTTTAATGATTTATACGTAAAAGTAATAAATATTAACGCTTTCTAATATCTAATTGAATTGCTACTGCTTGAATACCTATTTGCTGGAGTATTACTGCATAAGTATTAGTTTCATCTTGATTGGTGTGGTAGTTAATAATGATATCGGTGCACAGGCTATAGGGCAATATTTAACCCTTTCTGCTTTTTCTTCATACATTTCACTGTAGTGTGGAAAATTATCATAATGACCCTTATTAACTGCTGCGTTGGCTCCATAAGGATGAGTTGTGCATAGCTAATATTGAGCTAATTATAATGCGCCAACCTATATCGCAATGGTGTAGTATATACGTGTCTGTTAACGGAATCAAAAAATTCTGGTATGCTGTTTGTCTCACGGGTAATTACTATTTGTTAATCAAAAACCAGTTTTATGAAATCAATGTTCAGAGCATTAAGCCTACTGCTACTTACTGTTTTTCTATTTGCCGCTTGTAGTAAAAACACTGATCCTGCTAATACAGATATTTTCGCGGGGACTTTTAGAGGAAAGATAGGATATACTGATGCTGAAAAGAACGTTAAACAGGACAATGGAAGTATCTTCGTTACGAAAGTGGATACAAGATATGACTTTAAATTCTCTGACAACATTCCTGCTTTAACTGACGTACAATTCGAGCGGAAAGATGACAATACCATGGTTAGTATTGGTTCTTCCGGAACTGGATTGATTACTATCAATAAAGATAAACTGGTTATTAGTTTTACCCGCGATGGTAGAACATGGTCGGCTGATTGTAACAGGTAAAAACAACGATCAGATATTTACATACAACAAGCTACTCTTCAGGGGTGGCTTGTTGTATGTAATACCGTAACAGTTATATCCATTTGTGTTGATGTACAAGGCTAATAACTTCTGCTTTGGATCGTATATGAAGTTTGCTATAAATATTGTTAATATGTTTACGGGCTGTCAGTGTGCTGATCCCCAAGGCCACTCCAATGCGTTTGGCATCCCAACCTTTGATCAGGTGTTGTAATACCTCTCTTTCCCTGGCGGTGATGATGGCCGGTATGCCTGCGCTGTTAGTACTTTCAACTGTATCGATCGTTGACCTGGAAAGTAACTGTAACGCTTTCCGGGCAATACCGGGGCTCATTGGAGCTCCTCCTTCCATTACCTGCTTCATGGCAGCCGCGATCGCTGCCGCGGACTCATGTTTTAGCAGATATCCCACTGCCCCCGCTTTGATAGCATCAAATACCTTATCATCATCCTCAAAGACGGTGAGTACGATGAACTGGATAGAGGGATAGAGGGTGCGCGCAATGGCAATAACCTGTATTCCGCTGAGTTGTGGCATTTCCAGGTCTACAAAGATGATGTCCGGCAACTGTTGTAATGGGCATCCCTTTAATTCCTCCAGGCATTGTGCCCCACTGTTCGCTGTAAATAATACGCTACATCCTTTGATTTCACGTACTTTTTGCAGGAAAGTAGATATGCAGATAGCGTTGTCATCTGCAAAAGCTATGATAAGATGTTCGTTTGAATGACGCATATGGAAAGGTGAGGAGTTACTCAGTAACAAAAAATACACAGTTTGGGGTAGGCGAGATGTGTATCCTCGTGCCCTTAGTGTTTTGCCAGTGTATATACCAGCCACATATACTGGCACGGGACCGGATATGCCGTAATCCATTGCCGTCAGTTTGCAAGTTATCTGTAAGTAGAGAGCCGCAGCCATTATCTGTAATAATCATTTCCCAGTCGTTTTCAGATCTTATGACGATCACCAGCTGATCTGCCCCGCTATGTTTGATAGTATTGGTAATAGCTTCTTTAACGATCTGGAACAGGTGGAAAGCGTGTGCGGCCGGTAGCTCTACGTCAGTCATTATATCTTCCTGCACCTCCATGTCTATATGTGGATGGCTTGTTGAAAGGCGTAACAGGAACGTCTTTATACGGTCGCTGATAGCGGTTAACCGAAGTCTTTCTTTTTTTAATATCCATATCGTGTCGTTTAGCTCCAGTATCATATTATGGGAGTTGTTTTTAAGTTGCTGAAGGAGGTGCTCATGCGCAAAAGGAACATGTTGTGAAAGCTGGCTGACATTGGATGCAATGGAAGCTGCATATACACCCAGGTTATCATGCAGATCGGTAGCTATCCTTTTTCGCTCTTTTTCTGCAGCATCCAAGACGGCTACAGCGGCCTGCCGTTGTTCCTGCTCCTGTATTTGCTGTAGGCGATATTTTTGCCGGCGCCTGCTATCTCTGAAGAGCAGGTAAACGATAAATGCACCCAAAAACACCACCAGCAACACTCCGGTCAGTACGTAGTTTCGTTGTACAATAACCCAGTGTTGCTGGCGGATAATGTTTTCTTTTTGTTGCAACTGGTATTGTGTCTCCAATTCAGCAATGGCTTTCGCACTATTATGTTTGTAAAGACTATCTTTAACAGACACTAATGTGGCAAGCGATGCTGCGTATCGAGCCGGATCGTTAAGCGCTTTATAACTACGGGCCATTCCCTCATAAAAATATTGCAGCAGTTCATAGTTGATCTTGCTGTTAGTAATATCTCCACGTCGTATCAAACCGAGCATACTGTCGACCGGCGCCTTGAAAACATCCAGCGCTTTTAAGTACATTTTTTCATTCAGATACAGGTTGCCCAATGCCAGCTGCAGGTTGGAGAAGCCGGACAATACTCCTTCGGTTTTTTTCCGGATGGAGAGCGTCAGCTGCATATATTGAACTGCTTTTGCTGGCTGGCCTGTCCATTTGTAAAGATTGGCCTGCACCGCATAGGCATTGGCTAGAAAGGATAAGTGTTGTGTTTTTTTACTGAGGATAATAGCCTTGTCGAGATAGTATTGGGCAGAATCATTTTTATCCCCGCCGATCCAGGCATAGTTGTTTGCCAAGTTAGTGTATAAAGCTGCTTTTATCTTATCGTATTTGGGAGCTTCATGGCAGAATGCCAGTCCTTGAAGAGATCTGTCGATGGCATCAGGTAGCCTGTCGCGATTATAAGCCATCACTCCCAACGTATTCAGGTTGATGGCCAAGGCTAAAGAGTCATGATATATAGTAGCCTCTTTTAGGATGGTAATAAGCTGTGCCATAGCCGACCGGTAGTCAGCACGTACCAATGAGCAACCTGCATTGAGCGCTGATAACTGGAAATAAGCTGCACGGGTATTACTATCCTTTACAGTTAACAGTGGACGTATCTTTTTAATAATAGCTTCGCAGCTGTCTACCTCATCCCATCTGAATAGTGCATGCGCAGTACAGATAGCTGCAGCTATTTTATACCTCAGCAGTGGTTGGTGAGCTGCATGAATGGATAGCAAGCGTAAATATTGCCTGATGCTATCACGGGGCATGTTCTCGTATTGCTCACATATCGCTACGAGAGAAGATAATTGTGCGGTTTCAGATGCCGCAGTTACTACATTTTTTTTCAGGCTGTCAAGTAGCGGGGTTTGACCCTGTAAGCGAACGAGGGGCATCAGGCATATGATGAGAAGCAACAAACATTTCATAGCGATGGGGACCATTTAGTGGGACAGGTTCCTCCCAAATGTAACTATTATCTGTTTGTTTTTTCGGAATGCCGCCTACTCCAAATTGAGTATTGTTTACCGCAAACAATTGTGTCATTTTCGCTTTGTCAATGATTGGAGTTATCGTCTCATTCACCGTACTATCAGCATCTTAACCCTTATAATCCAATATCATGAAAACAAGTATGTTATCCGCTTATTGCCTTTCCAGAGAAGAAATGAAAAGTATTGCCGGTGGCGGTAGCCAGGCAGGAAATCGTGCCGCAACCTGCAGGGTGAATACCCCTTGCTCCGGTTTTGATCCTTTTTCCGGCTACTTCTTCTCCGGAACGTGCACGAGCAGAGCTGTTTGTGGCTGTCTGGATGCCAATAACCGCAACTGGGTAATAGGCAATCCCTGCAGTAACTGATTGCACAATTGTTGGCACAACTTCACCGGAGATGGGTATAGTACCCGCTCCGGTGAAACGCCTTTAGTTATTTTATCAAATAGGATTACCGTGGCGATAATAAACGTTGGATCGTCTCCTCAAAATGAGAGATATATTGCTGGTGATAAGCGGGAGCTCCGGGACCCCAAAAACCGGCACTGACATCTTGTACGATACCATTACGGTCCAGTATAATAGTGGTTGGAAAAACCTTGATCTCTGAGAGCTGAGGAAATGTTTTTGCCGTACGTAGCGGATCGCTGGCGGTAACACCGGTATTCACCATCGCATAAGCTACCTGGAATTGCTTCCTGAACTGCTGCAGACTTGCTACAGACCTTACGCTATCGGTGCTAAGCTCATATCCCAGGGCGATGATCTCCAGCCCCTGCTCCTTATGCTGACGGTAGTATTTACTCAGGAATGCCGTCTCATCCATACAGTTAGGACACCAGGACCCCATTAGCTGCAAGACAATGACTTTATTTTTGTATCGCTCGTCCTGTAACGACAATGGCTGCCCATCTATATCCCTGAAATGAAAGTTAAGGAGTAGCTGATCTCCTTCTTTTATCGTGGTCTTTACGCGTGGTAACGTCGCCTGTTCATCTCTTACAGCGGACCATGTTTCTTTGGCGGTAGCTCCCGCATAGAAGGTACCCTGGAGGCGATCCTGGTAGATAGCGGCTGTCAGTAAAAATGCATGCGCACCGTCGAAGGTAGATAGCAACAGGGAATCTCCCGATACTACGCCGTCCAGATAACGATAGTCGCCCGAAGGTGTTAAGACAGATCCGCTGAGCCGGTCACCTCGCTGTTTGAACGCTCCAATGGCTGGTCGTTTGGTCTGATTCTGCCGGGTGAATTCAATACGCCATTTGCCGGTGATCGGCAGGGTGGAGGCGGTAGCCGCAGCAGGAAAACGCCTGCTTCCGTATTTAATAGTGACAGGAAGAACGGTATAATTGCTATCTCCGTGGCTTACCCATACCCCTTCGATGCTATCGGTACTGACGATCTTCAGTTTAAACCAGGACTCAAACACGGGCATGCGGATAGTCAGCGAGTCTCCGGTACGTTGTACATAGGTACTGATACGTTCCTCCCTGTTCAGAATGTCCAGGATTATCTTGCCGGCGTGATCCTTTCGTATATCTGCCTCAAAAGGGATCTGGTGGCCATCCTTCCGATGCAGGAGCGCATGCCAGCGACCGTTCGTGATCTGTTGTTGTGCAAATAAATGGGAAGAAAACAATAACAGTCCTATAATTAATAAGTGATACTTTCTTTTCATAACGGTTACTTCTGACTATTTTAATTTTTTGAATGCCTGTAGTCCTGTACTCAGATACCCGGCGTAGGAGGTCGGATGGTAATCTGCACCTTGTGGCGAGACTAACGGTTGCTCTGTATCCGGATGCAGCAATACATAAAACGGTTGTGCGTTGGTATTGAACCGGGAGGCTTGTATGTCGCTGTTGAGCGCTCCGATAGTGGTGATCTTCCGGTTGCTGAATGGGCTGATATATTGCTCCTCCACCGGCAACATTGTCTTGTCGTCTACATATAGTTGGATCAATACATAATCGTTGCTGAGTAACCCTAACACGTTAGGGTCCGGCCATACGGCTGCCTCCATCTTACGGCAGTTTACACAGGCATGACCGGTGAAGTCGATGATGACAGGTTTATGCACTTTCCGGGCATAGGCTACCCCTTCTTCATAGTCAAAGAATGGCCGTAATCCCAAGGGGCTATCAAAGAGATTTTCATATCTCCTGGTAGTCACGTCAGCTGGCAGGCTGGTAGTACTCTTGCTGGCAGTCCGCAGGGTAGGTGTATAGAGATCGAAATCCTGGCTGGCCTGTGGTGGCAGGAAGGCGGAGATCGATTTCAAAGGAGCGCCCCATAAGCCCGGAACCATAAATAATGAGAAAGAAAACACAAGGATAGCCAGGAATAACCTGGGTACGGAGACATGGTCTACCGGACTGTCATGGGTGAACCGTAGTTTGCCCAACAGGTACAACCCCAGTAGTGCGGCCAGTACGATCCAAAGTACCAGGAATACTTCGCGGTCAAATAAATGCCAGTGATAGGTCAGATCGACGTTACTCAGGAACTTAAGAGAAAATCCCAGTTCCACAAAACCAAGGCATACTTTGACACTGTTAAGCCAGCCGCCGGATTTAGGCAGGCTTTTTAACCAGGATGGGAATAGCGCGAATAATACAAACGGAAACGCCAGGGCGATAGAAAATCCTAACATGCCTGCAGCAGGACCTGACCTGGCTCCAGAAGTGGCAGCCTGAACTAATAATGTACCTATGATAGGTCCCGTACAACTGAAGGATACCAGGGACAAAGCAGCCGCCATAAAGAATATGCCTGTAAAGCCTTTTCTACTAGTGTTACTTTCTGCTTTATTCACCCACTTATAAGGCAGCTCTATCTCAAATGCCCCGAAGAAGGAGGCTGCAAATACAACCAGCAACAGGAAGAACAGGAAATTAAATACGCCGTTTGTAGAGAGGGTATTCAATGCATCGGCACCAAAAAGAACGGTGATCAGCATACCTAATCCTACATAGATCAGTATGATCGACAATCCGTATATCACCGCATCCCGGATGCCTTTTTTCCTGTCCTGGTGCCGTTTGGTGAAAAAGCCGACGGTCAGTGGCAACATCGGAAATATACAGGGTAGTAGCAACGCTGCCAGCCCGCCGATAAATCCGGATATGAAAATGGTAACCAGGCTTAAGGTAGGTACTGTTTCCGGAGTTACGCTGGCTGGTTGAGTGGTAGCAGGGGCAGCGGACAATAGGGGCTGTTGACTGGTAATGGTGTCTGCAATAACAGTGGTATCCGGAATATCGGTAAATGTAAGTTCCTGCCTGAATACCGTGTCTGCCCCGGAAAATGCAGACACGGCGGGTGTTACGATGACTAACAGGAAGAATAGCAGGACGCAATGTTTTATTCTTCTGTTGATATATCTGTTCATGTTAATGGCCTTTTATATACTTATTGAGGAATTGTCAGAGTGGGGATCTGGCGGCGCGGGTGATGAGGCCATTCCCTTTATGCTGAAGAAAACCTATCACTTCCCACTGGTATTGCCTGAAATCGGATGGTAGCGTAAAAGTCACCTCATGGTTGCCGGCAGGAACTACCTGCAACTGCTGAACGATTTGTACATGCGACAGGTGTCTCCCTGTATTTTCTCCTGCCTCTACATCGCTGGCTCCGTTTTTGCGAACTACTGCCAGCACCAGCTCTTCTTTTTTATCCTGTCCGGGAGCTTGATAGCCGACCTGTAATTTACTGCCCTGTACCTGAGTATTCAATGACAGCTGTCCCATACCTGGCTTGGATAAACCGGCTGCGATGGCACGAAGTATCAGCTGTTGATCGCTTCCCACATACTCGGTTGCACCGTTTATCACCACCTGGGGCGTATACAGGGAGCCAAGCCGCAACCATTCTGCATAACGTTGCTGACGCGCCGTATAGGCAGGATTACTGAAGGGGTCTTTCCATCCCTGGTGATCCCAGTAGTCCACATGAAAAGCAAGGATGTATATCTGTTTATTCTTGTTTTCCTTTTCTATTCTTTCCATCAGCGCATCGGCAGGAGGACAGCTGGAACAACCTTCGGAAGTGAATAACTCCACTACCGCAAATCCCTGGGTACTGTCTGCCAGTTGTTTGCCGCCGATAGCAGGGGTACGTTTCATGTCGATATAGGCGGCGGTGGCCGTAAGTACTATTATTAATGCTGCAAATAGCAGTAAGACTGGTTTCGTATTCATTGTCTGGATCTTTAATGGTCATTTAATAGGAATAGAGAACTTCACGGTCTCCGGTGGTAAACATTGGCGGTCGCTACAAACCATATATTCAAGCGACCCTTGTATAATGGTGGTAGGTACCTTCAGTGATAACCGCTGCTCAAATACAACACTTTTCTCAAAGTAGGTGACCGGCATATTGAAGGCTTCTTCAAACTTTTTAAGTGGCGTAGGCTCGGCGATGCCCCCCGCCAGCTCAAATGCGGCAGAAGGGGTAAGGGTAAAAGATGTTTTGATAGGTCCGCCTGCTGCTACCTGACTGGAATATATGTGCCATCCTTTTTCAATGGTGGCTTTGAAATACAAGGTTGCCGTAGTAGCACTGGTCTTTCGGGCTGCATAACTCCACTTGACCGGCTTGAGTATCTGGCTGCTGGCAGATAAGGCTGCCAGCAGGATCAGAGAACAGATAAGTAACTTTTTCATGTCTTCTTTTTTGTGGGTGAGAATAGCGATTAATGGGAGGCTTGTTTAAGTACTGCTTTAAGCAGAGGGATCCGGTCCGCGCCATCATTTTCCGTAGCAACCTTAATCCCTTCCTGCACCGCTTGCTGCACACCTTCTTTGTCGCCTTTTCTCAACAGAAAACGGGCTTCAAATAACTGGTAGGAAGCATTCTTCGGGAAGTCTTTTTTGGCTTTGCTGATCCATTGCAGTGCTTTTTCTGTATCCTTTTCATGCAGGTAGTAGTACTGTATGGCATTGAAGTATGCCAGGTTGGAAATACTGGGAGCCTGCATCAGTTCTTCTATCGTAGCCATGATACGGTCGTCATCATTAACGGTGATATGTACCGGCACGGTGGTATGTTCCCACAACAGGCGCAGGTCTACGGCCTGCGTAGTAGCATTGTCAAACAATATGGTGAATGTCTCCTGTTTTTCTTTCAGGGACGCTGCTTTCACTTTGAAGCGTAGCAGATCCTCTGCCTGCTTGTAGGTAAATGCTCCCCAGACATTAACCGCTTTATTCAGGATGATCGTCCACTCGTTTTTACCTGGAATGCTGAATAGCGAGTAAGTACCTGCCGGGATCTTATTGCCCGCTATCGTCACATCCCCCGAGAAGGTGATTTTGGTAGCGGTATTAGCACCGGTCCTCCATACTGCATCGTAAGGAACGAGATCGCCAAATACCTTCCTGCCATTTACACTTGGCCGGGAGTAGGCTACTTCTACTTTACCTAGTCCCAATTCCTGGGTAATCGTCTGGCTGGGGCTGCTGTTGGGTAGTCCGGGTACCTGCGCATAGCTTTGCTGGCTGATGCCCATCAGGGATACCATTGCCAGGGTACAGATACCTTTACCGGAGAAGATATTACTCAGGCGGTCGGCAGAGAAATAACGGGAGATCGTGGTGTTTACTGTATGCATAGTGATCGCGTTTTGAATAGATGTTTAATGATGTACCAAAAGTATTTCGTTGCAGAACGGGTATCAAGGTGTACGTTGGCTAAGGAGACAAAGTAGGAGGGGAAGTGGACAAACGGGCGGCTCAAAAAATAAGGAGGTGCCGGCAGATGTATAGCTACATAAAAAAAGCCCGGCCATCTGGCCGGGCGGTATTGTGGGTCGTACAAGAAAAGAAATGTCTAGCGGTTCTCCAACCAATTCAGGAAAGTATGTACCTTCTCCTTATTGATCAGCAGCTTCTCCGGTGTGGGAATGGTCAGCTGTACCAACAGCTTACGCTGAAAATAGTGTTCTACCTCTTTTACCGCATTAAAATTGATCAGGAACTGCCTGTTCAACCGGAAAAACTGCTCCGGCGACAACATGCTGGCCACCTGGTCTAATGACTGGTTAATGGAATATTCCTGCTGGTCAAAACATCTGATAATGGTAGCCTCAAATTTGATGTAAAAGAATGCAATAGTATCCGTAGGTACGTTCACGTACTTCTGATTTTTGAATACCAGAAAGTTCTTTTTAGTCGCCGCCGGCGGTATGATCTTAGACAGCAGGTTATTCAGATCGGGACCCGAATCCTGCTGGAAAAAACTCTTGAACTCATCCACCTTTTTCAGCGCTGCAGCAATATCGTCTTTCGAAAATGGCTTGAGTACGTAGTCAATCCCATTCGATTTGAATGCTTCCAGCGAATACTCGTCAAAAGCAGTACAGAAAATGATCGGACAAGTGATCTTCACCGACTTCAGGATCTCGAAACAGAGTCCGTCAGAAAGCTGGATATCCATAAATACCAGGTCAGGATGCGGATTTTCAGAGAAGAACAAAACAGAACGCTCTATACTTTGCAACTTCGCAATGATATTAGCTTCCGGCTTGATAGCAGTGATATGATTTTCAAGCGAACGGGCCGTTTTTATTTCATCCTCAATGATGATAATATTCATGAATGACAGGCAATTTTACTTTGAATGTTTCTTTAGTACTGATGATTTCTATCTGTTTATCCAGCAGGTGAACATACCGCAGATTGATGTTTTTTAAGCCCACTCCCAATGACGTCTCCTCTTCTATCCTCTTCAGCTGCACCGGGTTTTCTATCACAATAGCATCTTCTTCTGAATACAGATGGATATGTAAGGGCCGCTCCAGCGAAACGATATTGTGTTTGATACAATTCTCGATCAGCAGCTGTAGTGTAAATGGAGGGATCAGCGTATTAAGATGGGCGGGCGAAATGGTATTGGTACAGATAAATCCGTCTTCAAACCTTTCTTTCAACAGGAAAAGATAAGCATCTACGATCTCCATTTCATTGGATACCTGTATAAGGTCCAGCTTACGGCTTTCCAGCGTAAAACGGTAAAAATCCGCCAGCTTGAGGATGAACTCCACCGTGTTTTTATCGCTGGTCTCCACCATGGCCTTCAGTGTATTGAGGCTGTTAAAAAGAAAATGCGGGTTGATCTGCTGCTTCAGTAACTCATACTGAGCCCCGAGATTATTAGCTTTCGTCCGTTCCAGCTCCAGGCTCACCTGTTGATTCTTATAGTTCTGGAACAGCAGGTGTATCAGTAAATAGAATACCAGGTTGATCAGGATACCTCTTACCTCTACCATCAGCATTACAGCGCCAAAGTGGAGATGCGACAATATATATTGCTGCGCGATCGCCAGGCCAAACATGACGAAGATACCGATCACCAGGCTGGTGATAAGTTTGGTATAAGAAAAGCCTCCGGGACTTTTCCGGGAACTGTTGCGCGGAAGGGTATAGATATTATAATACCATACAAACAACGAAAATAGGCACGTGATGGTCGAATTCACTAATGCATCGAGCGTGTTAAAGCGGTGTTCCGCAATATGGGGTACTGAAGCCAGCAGACCCAGGAAAATAGAACTAACCCATATGATAATAGGAGAGATCCTGAAATTAATGTTTTTCATGCCTTTGTAAGATGGTAAGACTAGTATCGTTTTACCGGTTGTTGATGTATAAACGATGCCCGTTCCGGATGACGAAGATACACAGGATGCCGCGAAATCGATCGGTGTACATCCGGAAAAGGGGAGGTGCCGGCTAAGGGAAGATTAATGGTTGTTGCGCCAATATCCACTTGATCCTGTCCGGGACGTTAGATTCGGGACCGCTGACCTTACCTTTTACCAGCTGATACAAAGGGGTGACAGTGCCGTCTGTATTGGCTTGTACATGTACCTTTTCTACAGAACGGATATCTCCGTTGATGTAACTGCCATACCAGTATCGGTTACTTGCCTCTTCCCAGGTCACGAGCGTATAGGCTGCGCCGGCCATAGGTACGCTATCCGCCTCCAGGGCGCTCTTACGGGCAGTTGCATTACCATAAAGGATAGCCAGGAAATGTTGGGCTCTGTTGGACCTCGTGGTAATCACCTCCTGGCCTTGCGCATCGTATACTTCCCGCGCACCGGGGGCAGGAGCCTTACCGCAGGCCGTCGCCAGCAAAAAAATGGGTATAATGAGCATCGAAAGTTTCATGTCTGTTGATTTTATGGGTGACGGTTATCGTTGTGATGCCTTGGTTACCGGGATGTCAAATACATAACCATAATCTTTCGCAATCTTATGACAGGTAAAGCAGTCATTACCCAACTGAGCGGTTTTACCATAATTGGTGAGATGAACCCCGTTGAACCTGGCAAATCCCCAGCCTTTAGTTTCCGGGAACCGCTTGTTGTCTTTGATCATGATCTGCACGTTATTGAAGGTACCGGGGCGTACATCGCCTTTACCGTCTTCCAGGTTATTCCAGACCACTTTGACGATGGTGCTGCCCTCCGGCCATGGGTTAAGATGATTTTCCCGGATAGCCTTTACGGCAATGTCATTACCATATACGACACGGGTCGTGTTATTATCAAATCGGCTGGTGGTCACCAGTACCTGCCATTGCTGAAAGTCGGGGATATATTTGATGCCGTTGAGCGAGGTAGGTAAGGTCTTGGCCGTATCCTGGCGCTTTTTGTAGTCGTCCCGCTCCGCCTGCACGGCCTGCCGCTTGCTGGAGTCCGTAAGTATAGGTGTCGCCAGCGAACGCACATACGCTTTCAACACGCCGATATCCTGTGCAGACACCTTAGCCTCCGGATGTATGGCCGCATAGGAGGGCAGCGGCATTTTACCTTGCTCCGCCATATTGACCATCTCCCATAGTTTTACCTGCTGGTCCGCAGCAGACAGACTATCCCATGACGAGAAATTGAAACGGGACCTGCCTTTTTGAATATGTTCGTTCACTAACCAGGAGAAAGGAGCTACCTGGTCATACCACTTTAGCCGCGTCTCGTTGGAGTGACAGTCGTAACAGGCTCTTTTAAGTATTTGTGTCACCGAGTCCGGCGCCTGAAAAGCGCTGGTGATAGGTGGGTGAGTGATGCGGGGGGCGAAACCCTGTATAGCCAACGCCACTATCGCCAGCAATCCGGCTAACAGGTATATCTTTTTGTTGAGGGTACGGTTGGATTCTTTCATAACTCCGTTGTTTAAAACGAAGGTAGCGCCGCTGACCTGGGATGACCAGCGGTAGATCCGTTAACCGGACATATAAGGTGCCGAAATGGACGCTTCGGACCCCGAAAAATCGGGTAAAGAAGAGCAATACCCCCTCAAAGAGGCCTGACAGGGCTTCCCGTCCAGGAGCTGCCGGTTACCAGGTTTTCACCTTTCATCACCAGGGATAAAGGCTCCACATGTACATCATCGCCAATGGTAGAATCGTAAAGAATGATCGTACGGGCGCCGATACTGCAGCGGCTGCCGATCACCACCGAACCCACTTTCATCACCCGGTCCTCAAACAGGTGCGTCTGAGGGCCGCAGTCTTCATTCAACGCCGTATCATCTCCGATGGTCACCATATCGTGTTCCGTAATATCTGTCGTATTAAGCCATACCCGCTCGCCAGTCTTTACCCCCAACAACCGGAGCAAAGAGGGTAAGAAAGGAGTGCCCTTCATATATTCCAGCAGGAAAGGCACCGCCAGCGCTTCATAAGTGGTAGTGATCGCCTCACTCCGCCATACTTTATGCGTCCACATAGGCTGCTGCTCCTTCTTATAACGGCCGGCTACTATCCATTTAAGTACCACCGTAATCAGGAAAGCAGGCATGCCCATATAATAAAGGTAGTAAAGGGGGAATTTAGGCAACTGCGCCGCTATCTGCAAGAACTTACGGTCTTTGATCAGGTCATGACAATAGGCAATAAATAAAGCACTGCAGCAGATAATAATAGTCTGCGGAAGGATGATACGAAGCGCCTCAATGATGCCTCGGGCCAGCTTCCGACCCCAGGAGGGACGCGTAGTCAGCGATGCCGGATACTCCCCGCTGTTCTGCCGGGCTGGCAAGGATATCGCAGGCGAACCGAACCAGTCCCCTCCCTTCACCTCGGCTAGCTGCGCTGCCGTCGGTGGCACAGAAAGTACCCCGATCAGCATATTGTCACCGAGCTGATAGCCCTGTGGGATCAGGGCGCTGTTACCGACGAAACTTTTATTGCCGATCACCGTCTTCTCCAGTATCAGCCGCTGTCCGCGTATATCTTCTTCCCCTAAAGAAACAGCATCCGCGATAAACGACTCCGTACCTATCTCCAGCATCGTATGCGTAACGTTACTGGCAGTAGAGATCTCTGTGTTCTTGCCAATCTTGGCGCCGAGCAGCTTGAAGAACCCCGATACATATATCGTCGCATAAATGGGATGCAACACGATCAGAGACACCGATATCAGCTGGTCAGACAACCACTTCCTGATATAGGCCGCACTATATACCGGGTATACGCCGGGTTTTATACCCCATAACAACAGCCGGGATAATAAGACCGTCTCAAACAGGTACGTCAATACATATACGATCGTCACCAGTGGCACGTGAATAAAATAGCTGAAATCGTAATCGCTGGCATTCGTATCGAGGTAATTGAGTATTTCTATCACCGGCAGCAGTGGCAGCAGGATGATGACAGGGAAAATGATCAGCAGCAATGAATATAATAACCCGTAAGACTTCCGCTTGAAAAGCCCTACCGACAATGGTGCTGGGATATCTCCGGGACCCTTCTGTGCGATCTTTTCCGCGGGACTGCCTTTCCATACCTCATAAGGCTGGATCGTTTGATCAGCAGGTAGGTAACTCAGGTCCTGCAGCTCACCCCAATCCCCGACAGTACTACCTCCGGCCAGTACGGCACTACCACCAATATAGGCATGGGCGCCAATCCTTATCTTCCGGAGTTTCATCAGTCCATTTTCCACCGTCATATTATTCAGCACCACCTGCGAACTGAGGCTCGCATCCGTACCTATTTCCACCAGGTCATGCGCACCGATGGTCAGCGAACTGAGTTGTGCATCCGGCGCAATCTTCGCACCTAGCATCCGCAAATAGAAAGGATAAAGCGGCGTTCCGTTCAGAAACTGCGATGGCACCAGTCGCATGATATTGGTGACCAGCCAGTAACGGAAATAATAACTACCCCACAACGGATAATCACCTTCCTTGGCCTTCCCGAGGATCAGCCATTTGCAGATAATACTGAAGAAAGAAAAGAAGGGCGGGATCACACAAAACATACCTATCGCTACCAGCAGCGCCCAGCCCCTGGCTGCCGTCAGAGATTCTGTTTCCGCGATCACATAATAATAACCGAGGTAAGGAATGAATATCTGGATGGCAAACAGACCATATATCACTAACAGCGACAGCGCCTGCATAACTCCGCAAAGGAAATAACGTAACCGTGGCACCTTGTGGAACATCGTCTGCTCCCTGACTCCCTTCTGCGCCGTCTGCTCCCAGGCTTCGATCAGGTTTTTAATAGGACGGTGCGTATAAATATCTTTTAGAGAAGCATAAGAAATGCCGGCCTCATTCCTCAGCCAGGAAGAAAACGTAGCCGCCAGCAAAGAGTGACCGCCCAGGTCAGTGAAAAAGTCCGACTCCGGTGTAATATCCCGCTCCGGGAATACATACTCCAACCCGGCCATGACCTTCACCGCCAACGGGTCATCAGGATTTACCTTTACAGGTGCCTGCTCCCGCACCTGCAAAAGCGCGTCCGGTACCGGCAATGACTTTCGGTCTATCTTACCGCTCGAAAGACGGGGCATCTGGTCCAGCGTCACTATCACCAGCGGTATCATATAAGGTGGCAGCACCTTGGTGAGCGCCGCCCGCATATCATGCTCGGGGATGCTGCTCCCCGCCTTCAACGTTACATAACCCACCAACTGATCCTGCATGGCACTGTCTTTTTTGACAGCCACAGCCGCCGCCGCCACCTCCGGTAATGCATGCAGCTTTACTTCGATCTCGCCCAGCTCGATCCGGTAACCCCGCACCTTAACCTGGTCATCCAGCCGGCCACGGAAATCTATTGACCCGTCTTCCTGCATGATCACCGCATCCCCACTCAGATAGATACGGTCACCAGGCAACTGTGCCAGGCCCGCCGGCTTATCCAGGAACTTCTCCCGGGTCAGCTCCGGCCGGTTGATATATCCGTCACAAACGCCGGGACCAGATATGATAAGCTGCCCCTGTTGACCACAGGGCACGATATTAAATTGTTCATCTACCACCGCCAGGTTATAATTAGGCAGCGGATGACCGATACTGATAGCATCGCCGGGATGCAATGGCGCCATCGTAGCCGTAACCGTAGTCTCCGTCGGCCCGTAGCTGTTATAGAAGATATTCTGCCCGGGCTTGCTCCATCGGTTCAATACTGCCGTAGTACAAGCCTCACCTCCGGCATTGATGATACGCAACGTAGGGATATTGTCATCCATAATCGCCAGCAGGCTGGGAACCGCGTGTAAGATGGTCACCCGCTGCCTGCGGAGTATATCGCTGATCTCATCAATCGACTTGGCCGAGATCGCATCGGCCACCCACAGCGTAGCACCGGCAGAAAGACTGATCCACGTCTCCTCACACCACATATCAAAAGAAACAGAAAACCCCTGGTATACAATATCATCCGCACGAACACCCAATACCTCCTGCTCAGATCGGATAAGATGACAGATATGACGTTGTTTGATCGGAATACCCTTGGGCTTACCAGTACTCCCCGAAGTATAAAGCACATAAGCCCGGTCATCAGGCCCCGGCCCCGCCGGCACCGGCAGAGATGGATAACTGTCCCGCCGCTCCGGTACCGTAAACACCGGACAGGATACCTGCGGCGCCCCGTCACTAAAACAAGCCACAGCGCCCACTTCCTGCAATACCACCTGTACCCGCTCTTCCGGCATCTCCCGGTCCAATGGCACATAAGTAGCACCCGACTTTACAATGCCGAGTATCACCGCATGCAACGATAGCCCGCGCGTATGCCATACCCCCACCGGCGCATCAGGTCGAATGCCCTTCGAAGCAATAAATGCAGCAATATGATCACTCCACGCATCCAGCTGCCGGTAACTTAATGACTGATCACCAAAAATAAGAGCGGTTTTATCCTCGTATAGGGCGGCGGCTTGTCTGAAGATGTCTGCGATAGTCTCTTCTCTGATAAATTCAGGATGGTGTGCGCCTGTTAAAATGCTGTCCTTAATCATCCCAAGGGTTTGTGCCATAAAATTATTACCGTTATACCTAATCTATATCGGTATAAGGAATTCGTTTTAAAATGCTAAGATGGGTAAAAAAAATAATAAGTGTACAGATGTCTTTTATATCACCTGCTGTCTATAGCGTAACAAATGACAGGACATTTGGTTTATCAACACACACCCGTATCCGCATCTGATGAATTTGTCCTATTTTTCCGGCCGATATAACCTGCTTTTAACAGCAAACAACACGTTACAGGCATTTCATTTGCGTCATAAATAAAGACAGACGAACCGACACGCCCGGATCGTACTGATGTAAAAAAGGATCGATGAACGAAGCAACTTACCGGGCAGCTAAGGCCGTAGCCGGTACCATTGAAGCTCATTTTGTAAAACATATAGCAACAGCCACGGAAAACGGAGAACGTAACCTGGCAGTAGCACCGGCAGCCCACTTCATGGAGCGCATCATCGATGTCGCCTTCTGGGCCAGCCTCCAACGGGAAGAAGGAATCGATACCAGAATATCTCTCGCATTCCTGCCGCCCTCACAGGCCGGCAAACCCCTCTTATTCCAGCAACACCTCCCTCTCACCGCCCGCCTGCTAGGCAAACTATCCCCGGGCGTAGAACGGGCCGGCCTATACGTAGGCATATGGCACGAAGAGGGAGAACTCTACATATGGGGTACCACCAACAAACTCCCCCATTTCTGCTTCGTACTCGATGTCTCAGAACCAGGACTGCTCGTAGTCAAACACCGCCATATAGTAGGACTAGGCAAATTCACCAACGTCGCTATGCTGCGCGGCGACCAGGTAAAACTGGTAGACGAATCCTGCGGCCAGCTACCCGATAGCCCGGCTATCGTGACCTCCCTGCTGGGTCTCAGCTATTCCACCGTATGGAATAACCCCGTCAACGTACTGATACAGATTGCCGTCACCATGCGCGCTCATAAACGGGGAGGCACCTTATTGGTAACACCCAAAGGTAGCGAACGTTGGCGCGCCTCCATCGTACATCCCCTGCAATATCCCGTCTTCCCGGCATTTGCCGGCGTCGCCGACCTCGTTCGTAAAGACAATAGCGTCCTCAGCGACCTCTATTGGCAAAACGCCCTCCGGAGAGAAGTAGAGAATATGGCAGGGCTGACAGCCATCGATGGCGCCACCCTCATCAATGACCATCACGAACTGCTGGCATTCGGCGCCAAGATCAGCCGCGCACACGAAGCCTTGCCCATAGAACGCCTGCTTTATATAGAACCGGTAATCGGTGGCGAACCAGTCGTTATCCATCCTTCCAGCCTCGGAGGTACCCGCCACCTCTCCGCCGCTCAGTTCGTACAAGACCAACCCGATAGCATCGCACTGGTCGCCTCACAAGATGGATACTTCACCGTATTCTCCTGGGCCGCCAGCGAAGCAATAGTACAAGCCCATCGCATCGACATCCTTTTATTGTAGTATATTTATACATATGAAGGTACAGACTGTCACGCCGCCACCACAACTGGCGGGCATCGTTAGTCATATAGTTGTATTGGAGAACAATAGCATGTTCTTCGAAGCCGTACTACCGCTCATCGCCAATGGCTACCCAAGCATCACCTTCCAGCTCACAGACCCCGCCAGGATACTACACACAGATAAAAGAAGAGACCAGCTGGTCCTGTACGGACAAAATACCTTTCCCATACAGCTACACACCGCCGGAGAGATCATGGTCATCGCCTTCTTCCTGCATCCCTTCCTGTTACAACCCCTCTTCGGTTTTGCTGCCAAAGAACTGACAGATCAATGCATCGACCTCAGCACCACCAGGATCGCCAGGGAAAATAACCTCAGAGAACAGTTGTTAAACGCTCCTTCCCTCACAGCCCGCCTCAACCTGCTGTCCTGTTACATAACGCAGTTGGCCAGGTCTGCAAAAGAAACAGATGACCGCATCGCATTCGCCGCTCAACTCATCCGCAAAAATAATGGCGCCATTCTACTCATGGACCTGCAAAAACAACTGTACGTCACCGAAAGAACCTTACAGCGCCTATTCGAACAACAGATCGGACTGACACCCAAAGCCTTCAGCAGGATATGCCAGTTCCAGGCCGCCCTTCAGCGATTGAATAACAACAACTTCACCAATATGATCGACGTCGCCCTGGAATGCGGCTACGCAGATCAAAGCCACCTGATCCGTGCCTTCAAAGAATTCACCACCCACTCCCCGTTAGAATACAGCAGACAAGCCAACGACTTCCCTGGCTGACCTCCTTTTGTCGGTTTTCTTCTATCCATTGGCCGACCACTGCCGTTACTTTGTATCCGTAAACAAACAACATCAAACAAAAACAAACAGTCATGAGAAAGCTCGTCATCTCCGAATGGATCACCCTCGATGGTATCTTTGATGCCGAAACAATGGCAGAATGGTTCATACCCTACGATAGCGAAGCCCGCCAAACACTGATCAGAGAGGGTATCCTGGCCTGCGATGCATTGCTGCTGGGCCGCAAAACCTACGAAATGCTCGCCCCATACTGGTCCCAACTCAAAAATGATGAAATGGGCATCGCCAACAAACTTAACAGCGTAGCCAAATATGTTGTCTCCTCCTCACTCGAAAATGCAGATTGGCAACACACCACCATCATCCGCGATAATATAACCGACACCATCCGCCAGCTAAAACAGGAAAAAGGAACAGAAATACAGGTGGAAGGCAGCGCAGAATTAGTAAAGACCTTACTCGATGCCGACCTGGTAGATGAATGCGTCTTTTTTGTCCATCCCGTCGTAATGGGCAAAGGCCAACGCTTTTTCCACGAAGGCAAACAACCGCTGGGTTTTACCCTCGCCGATTCCAAAGTGCTGGACAAAGGAGTGATCGTACTTACCTATCGCCGCGGCAAGTAAAGATACTCTTACCGGTAAAAGTCCCATAGACGCCGTCGTCCATGGGACTTCTGTATATAGCACTCCCACGCACACCCACTGTCGCGCGTTGAAAATATTTCTGTATATTTAATACGCTATATATATAATAATCTCACGTTATACCATATGAATACGCATCCAAAAAAGAGACTTTTTGACGCAGTGGGCTGGCAATTAACCCAATTCCCTAAAGACAACATGTTGGCAGCTAAAGAGAATGGCACCTGGAAAACATATGCCACCGCCACCGTTAACGAAATTGTTAACCGTTTCAGTGCAGGACTGATCCAACTGGGCGTAAGCGGCAATGACTTCACCCCCGAAGGTGCCGACAAAATAGCGATCATCAGCAATAATCGCCCCGAATGGATATTTACGGACCTGGCTGTACAACAGACCGGCGCTATATTAGTACCGATCTACCCTACGACCAGCCCGGTAGAGCTGCAGTTCATCTTACAGGATGCCGCAGTAAAGTTCATATTCGTCAGCAGCAAAGAACTCCTCGAAAAGGTCCTGAGCATTCGCAGCGAAGTACCTTCTCTCAAAGACATATATACCTTCGATAAATTGGATGGAGCAAAACATTGGTCGGAAGTTCCCGAACAGGCTACCCCCGAACTACTCCAACAGGTAGAACAGCTAAAAGCAGACATCGATCCGGAACACCTCGCTACCATCATCTATACCTCCGGTACCACCGGCAAACCCAAAGGAGTCATGCTCACGCATAACAACATTGTCTCCAATGCCATGTATGCAAAAGAGAGCTTCCCCTTTGAAGATGCACCCAATTCCAAAGTACTCAGCTTCCTGCCGCTCAATCACATCTTTGAGAAATGTGTCACCTACATCTACCTGTTCAGTGGCATCAGCATCTACTACGCGGAAAGTATGGAGACGATCGGCGACAACCTTAAAGAAGTACAACCCGATGGCTTTACCACCGTACCTCGCCTCCTCGAGAAAGTGTTTGAAAAGATCATGGCCACCGGTAGCAGCCTCACCGGGATTAAAAAGTCCTTATTCTTCTGGGCAGTATCCCTGGCCGGCAGATATGACAACCTCAACAGCGGCGGCTGGTGGTACGACTTCCAGCTGAAGATCGCTAACAAACTGGTATTCAGTAAATGGCGGCAGGCATTAGGGAATAATGTCAGCTATATCGTAACAGGTGGCGCCGCCTGCCAGGAGAAACTGCTGCGCATCTTTAACGCTGCCGGCATCCCCGTATATGAAGGATACGGCCCTACCGAAAACAGCCCCGTGATCAGCGTCAACCGCAAAGAAGCAGGGGGTACCAAGTTTGGTACCGTAGGCCCGCCTATAAAAGGTGTAGATGTGAAACTGGCAGAAGATGGAGAAATATGTGTAAGCGGTACCTCCGTAATGAAAGGATATTACAAACGCCCCGACCTTACCGCCGAAACCGTAATAGATGGCTGGCTTCACACTGGCGATATCGGCGTATGGGTAGATAACAAATTCCTCAAGATCACCGATCGTAAAAAAGAACTCTTTAAAACAAGTGGTGGTAAATACGTCGCCCCGCAACCTATAGAAAACAAATTCAAAGAAAGCCCATTCATCGAGCAGATCATGGTAGTAGGAGCAGGGGAGAAGTTCACCGGTGCACTTATCGTACCTAGCTTCTCACACCTGCAACGCTGGATGACACAACAGCAAATACCGTTTAAAGATAATGCTGCCGCCATCAAAGAACCTAAAGTACTGGAAATGTATAACCAGGTGGTCAACGATTATAACCAGTACTTCAATCATGTCGAGCAGATCAAACGGTTTGAACTGCTTCCCGAAGAATGGAGCATCGCCGGTGGCGAAATGACACCTAAACTTAGCTTAAAACGTAAAGTAGTATTGGAAAAATATAAAGATACCATCGCAAAGATCTATAACGTACCGGCAGAACATCCGCAAGGTGCCTAATCACGCGATTCCTGGTGCCGCTCTACCGAAGATCGATCTTCTGAAACACCATATTTCCAATAAGCATAGGCATCCAGTTCCTGGCTGTCTACATCCTGCTCCTTACGCAGATAGTGCCGGATCGCTTTAATGCTGGCTGTTTCAGCAGCAGCATAAATAAAGCGGCTTTGCTGTGTCTTGTCTGGCAGCAACACCTGCTGTACCATGTCAGCTAGTAATGTACCGGTGCCGGGATGCGGATTGTGCAGCCAGGAAATGATCATATCATTGGCTTGCGTACGTATCTCCTGCTCTTCCGCTCGCCCAGGTACCTCTATCAGGGCGATCCCTTTCGCATGCGCCGGCAACGTCTCCAATATCACACTGATCACCGGCAACGCCGTCTGATCGCCAACCAGCAAATACCAGTCCGCCTCCGGGTATAATGGCGCCGTCTTCGCCTTCATAGCCACCCCAAGTATATCCCCGGGTACCGCCCGGATTGCCCAGGCCGACGCAGGCCCGCTATCCCCGTGCACGACGAACTCCAGGTGCATCTCCCCCTTCTCCAGGTCCAGTGCACGAAGCGTATACGTACGGATGTCCGGCTTTGCCTTGCCTGCCGGATATACCCAGGCCCCATGCTCAAATGATGGAAAATAAATAGTATCCGCGCCAACAGGCGGAATATAAATCTTGTTGTTAATGCCGGTCTGCACGCCTTCGAAATTCGATACACCGTCTCCGCCTAATACAATACGTAACATACCAGGGGTAACATAATACTTCCTTACTACCGTAAGCGTCTCCTGGATAATAGCGGGGAATGTCTTTGGTGCTGCTGTTTCCATAATCCTTGTTTTGTGGTCAGAAAATGAGGCTCCTGCAAAAATCGCCCCCCATGCCGGCATTAGCTTCCGAAATGGGAAAAAAGATTTACGCGATCGGGAAATACCTAATTTTATAACGCTATCAACTACATTGGATATGAAAAAACTCTGTGTAAAAAGGATATATGAAACCCCGGCCACAGCAGATGGATACCGGGTACTGGTGGATCGCGTCTGGCCACGTGGCATGAAACGCGAAAAAGCCGGCGTAGATGCCTGGCTCAAAGAAATAGCTCCGTCCACCGCACTAAGGAAATGGTTCGATCACGACCCCGCAAAATGGGCCCCCTTCTGCGAAAAATACTTCGAAGAACTAACAAACAACCCCGCGCTCGAACAACTATACAAATACCTGCACAGCCATCACCAGCTAACCTTGCTCTATAGCGCCAAAGACGAACAACACAACCAGGCAATCGCTTTATTGGAATACCTGCGACTGCATCCGGACAAATAAATGCCTTACCGGATCAATCCCTCCAGCGCCAACCGCACGATCTCCAGATCACTTGCACTGATAAAACCACCAAACCCTACCGCTCAAACTCACCAGTAGGCATCCCCCGTGATCCATAACCTGGCTCCCTTCTGCCACGCCAACCGGTAACGCTCCCGCGCCATGATACGGTCCTCACCAAATAACTTACCGCTACAAAACTGGCTATTGCAGAATGTTCCATATCATAAAGGAGTGGGTAAAAAATCTTCCCGGTGCGGACTGAATACATCCAATAACACACCGGCTTCCAGACATACACAGTCATGATCCGTATTCGCGGGTATAAAACAACCATCCCCGGCACGGATCACCTTCGTCTCGTCCCCAATGCTGAACGCAAAAACCCCGCTTTCTACATAGGTCACCTGCGTATGTGGATGCTGATGGCGCGTACCCACCGCATCCTGCTCAAACTTTACCTTCACCATCATCACCCGGTCGTCATAACCATAGATCTGACGGCTGATACCTGGCGCAGCATGCTCCCAGGCCAACGCCTGCCCATCCTGGTACAGATCACTCTGAACGTCGTTACTCATAACTAAGATATTACAGCGCAAAGTACGGACATTTGACCGGGAGTAAATTATTATTATCTTGTCTGTGTTTTATAACAGCGGGAAAGCCTGCAGTAAACAATGATCCAAAATAACTAGCTCGTATGCGTAAATCATTCCTTGTATTCGGCGCAAGTTGCCTGCTCCTCATGGGCATGGCCGGCACCTCTAAAGCCATAACCGGAAAACCGGCGCCCTCCGCCTCCATATATGCTGCTGATCCAAAAGCATTAATAGGTCGTTGGGACATCACCGTAGAGGAAGAGGGTAAAAAAGCCCCGTCCTGGCTCGAAGTGAAACTGTCCGGTACCCGCACACTGGTAGGATACTTTGTAGGTACTTCCGGTAGCGCCCGCCCGGTAGCAAAAGTGAACTTCGACAATGGAAAATTCAGCTTCACCATCCCGCCACAATGGGAACGGGGCGATAAAGACTTCGTCATAGAAGGAGAATTGACCGCAAATGGCATCAAAGGTACCATCACCACCAGCGAAGGCAAACAATACAACTGGGAAGGCGTAAAAGCCCCCGAACTGAGACGCGCCAACGCACCGGCTTGGGGCAAACCCATCGCCTTGTTCAATGGCAAAGACCTCACCAACTGGAAAGTATTACCCAATAACCAATGGGAAGTGAAAAATGGAATACTCACCAGCGCTAAATCCGGCGTTAACCTGATATCAGAACAGTCATTCAACGACTTCAAACTGCATGTCGAATTCAAATACCAGAAAGGTAGCAACAGCGGCGTATACCTGCGCGGCCGATATGAAGTACAAATAGAAGATAGCCCTAAAGGCGCTCACCCGTCCGCCGTACTGTACAGCGGCGTATACGGATTCCTCGTACCTAGCGAGATCACCGCTTTAGGCCCCGATCAATGGCAATCTTACGATATCACCCTCATCGGTCGCATGGTCACCATCGTAGCCAATGGCAAAACAGTCATCAGCAACCAGGAAATCCCGGGTATCACCGGCGGCGCCATCGATAGCAACGAAGGCGAACCCGGCCCCATCTACATCCAGGGAGACCATGGCCCGGTCGAATTCAGAAAAATCGTCCTCACACCGGCTAAATAATTATTCCAGGTGTTGTGTCACAATGGCACAACACCTCTCTTCATCTCCCGTCAATTCCACTCCATTCCGTTTTCATTTCCCTTTATTCCCCTTCAACACCCCTCCCGATTCCCCCCTTTCCCCTTCACCTTTCCTATAGCTCTCCTGTATCATTCCTATAGCATTCGTATAGTCATTGTATAAGCTAGGCATATAGTTGCATATACAATGCTTATACAACGCTTATACACCCTATATGCAACAAAATTGCAACTGGCTGATAGCCATTAGGTTAGATTTATATCAATATTTAATCATGTGAATGCTACACCATGCTCCTGCCGATGCAGTGCCACTGTCTATTTTGTCAGCGATACTTTCCATTGTTCAACATGCAAAAAACCGTAATAGCATGCACACCAAAATCTTGCGCTATCCATTGGCCGCCGCCCTGTTAGTTTTAATGCTCCCGGCACTCATCACCTCCTGCCGGAAAGATAATGTCTGCGAAAACCCCGCCCCCAAACAAGAACAGAACGAGATCGTCGACCTGAAAAACTTCATCGCGAAAGTAGTACAGGACGAACCCGGACACATCCAGTTCGACCAACAGAAAAAGGCATTCGTAATCGCAGGCGATGTCGTAATGCCGCTCGACGAAGCCCGCCTCCATTTTCAGAAAAGTAAAACACTCCCCACAGAAGAAGTAGTAAACGAAAAACCGGCACAACGCCGCTACACTTATGTGATGAGCCCCTCCGCAGCAGCTAACATATGGCTGTATGTAGATGGCACCGTACCTGCCGACTGGGTAACAGCCATCAACCAGGCCATCGGCAACTGGAACGCCGCCGGCAGCCGCATCCGCATTCAGGGCATCCGCAGCAGCGGCGCTAACATCTCTTTCAGTACCTACTACGAAAGCGGCAACACCATCGCCTTCGCCAGCTTCCCCAGCGCAGGTGGCACCCCAGGCTCTACAGTCACCATCAACACCAAATTCAATACCCTGAGCGCCAGCCAGAAACAGTTCGCCATCACACACGAACTGGGCCACTGCTTCGGATTCACACACACTAACCAAAGCTTCGGCGCCGTAATACCTGGTACTCCCGTAACAGACCCTAACTCAGTAATGAACTCTACCGTGCTGAACTGGAACGGCTTTACCCAATATGACCTGATCGCCTTTAGGACCGTTTATCCATAACCAATAACAATAAAGGGATCGCCTCATGGCGATCCCTTTCGACAGCGGAAGGAGAAACAACCCGGTGCTCTACTACCTGGTCGTTATCTATGGAAAACCACTATGGGGCCACCATATGCACCTCCGCGCCAAACGCATGGTCGATAACGATCTTCCAACTACCGTCCGCCTGCTGCTTCATCACCTCAATACCCTTGGCGCATACCTTCACCTCATCACCGTCCGTGATATTCCACTCAGAACGACCCACCGCTATATTGCCCGTCTGCAGACAATACACCGTTTTGATCTCCATAGTCCCCTTAATAGATAAGATGGATTTGATAGCAGCCTCGAATTGATCTGTACCGGAAACAGGCTTCTCCGGCTCGGGAACGATAATACCCGTAGTATCATACATACTCATAACAGTGGCAACATCCCCAGTATTAAATGCCGCCGCCAAAGTAGCGTGCGCATCTTCTGCTCTTTTAGGTAGGTTCATGGTGTTGTATTTTACAAGTCAATTGTTATAATGACATCACAAAAATACCTCGCCACCTCGCCCTGGGATTGTATAAAACGGAACTGGAGTTATTTTTTTTGCTCCTGATAGGTAGTCACCTCCTCCAGCAAAGCCATCGACTTTAATATAGGTGTCCACTCTTCACCGGAAAAGAGTACACGAAACCAACGCCGGTCCCGGCGTTCATACCGGATATTGAAAAATAACCACAACGCCATGCCGGTAAATAATAACGTCACCACCGCCTGCACGATCAGCATCACCAAGCTGGCTTGCTGCAACATAGCAGCCGATAAATAAAAGGTCGTCCACACCGGCAACTGTAAAAAAAGTAAGCGCGTCACCCATAAGGTAGAGGCCCGCAACCGCGCCAGCCGATCCTGTGTCGCTAATATAGGAGCACTAATATCCACCTGCTGTATCAGCGCTAATTGATAAATGTAAATGCCGATGGCCAGCTTCGTCAGCAAAACCTGTACGATCGCAGAAACCAGGAAGTATATACTGGCCTTCGGCCATACCATCACAATAAACGTATCCACTAATAACACCCACAGTATACCCACCGCCAGCGCAAATAACTTGACAGGTCGCATAGACCCGAGTAAAGATTGTACCTTAAGTTGCGTAAGGTCCACCGCCTGCCTTTGATTAAAAGATAACTGAGTGGCCAGTTGCTGGTCAAAAGACCGCCATAGTGTAAGAATATCTTGCTCTTCCATCTGTATTACTTTTGCAGCGCTGAGAATTTTTGTTGTAGTTGCTGTTTGATCCTGCCTACCTTGGTCGACACATTCGTAGCACTGATACCGAGTATATGCCCGATCTCCTGCTGACTATTGCCATCCAGGTACAACAGGAGCACCGCCCGGTCTATCTCCCTCAACTCCCGGATAAATTGTTGCAGATACTGAAGGTCCGCATGCCGTTCCGTATGAGTAGCATCCTCATGGAAAATGAGCAGCTGCTCCGGCAACGGTTGATTGACAACATGCCGCCGGCGCTCCTTACTGTAAAAGGAGATCGCCACATTCAGCGCTATCTTGTACATCCAGGTCGTCCACCTGAATGTCTCGTCATACCTGGGAAAGGAAAGCCATAGCTGTAAGATGATCTCCTGGATGAGATCCTTTTTACCTTCTTCATCCTTACAATAGGAGTGAGCTATTTTATAAATGATCCCCTTGTTGGAGTCAATATAAGTGAGAAAGGTGGCTGCGTCTCTTGTTACATCCATCGCTCATATTTGATGGTGGATAGCCCATTGTTTGATCCGCTCCATAGCCGTAGAATCATGCCGTACACTATTATGGGTAGCGCCTTCGATCACAAAGGTAACCCCCTGACTGCTATTCTTGACAGCGGGCTCAAAAGCAGCGGGCACAAAAGCCTCATCCCGGCTCCCTACCAGTACCAGCAAAGGCTGCCGTATGGCAGCAAAAGCCGCTTTATAATCCGCCGGACACATACTCTCGTTCGCCCGGTAACTGTAACTGCTGATCCGGCTGCCATCCGGCACATGAAAGAACAATACCCGCAAACTATCATACTGATGCTGCCCGATGGTGTTCAGCATCTTCAATCCGAAAATACGCGACAAATGGATCTTCAGAAATGGCTCCTCTCCCTGACGCATAGGAGGAGCCGTCATCCGGATAGTAGGTGCCGTAGGCCCCAGCAACGGGGCAAATAACAGGTAAGCGGCCACCGGCGGTACACCGGTCTTCAACGCATATCGCAAGGCAATACCTCCGCCCATAGAATGCCCGGCGAGTATAATTTTATGATGGGGATAACGCCGCCGCAACTGCCCTATTATATCCGCAATATCATCTTCATACTGCCCCGTATAACTCACATCCCCGGGCTGCCCGCCGGATCGCCCATGCCCCCGGTGATCCATTGCATACACATCCGAATTCAACGTCGCCCGTAACAACCCCGCCGTATAGTTTAGCTTATCCGCACTGGATAACACCCCGTGCAATAACAACACAATGGTCTTACTGCCCTTCTGCGGAAAATGATAGGTGAAAAGCGCATTCCCGTCCCTCGCCGTAAATACCCGGGACCGATAAGGAAAACCGGGATAGGTAACGCTGTCTTTCCGCTCCACAGCGGGCGTCCGGAACACCGGTTCCGGCTTGTGTATCAGCTGCAAACCCTGTTGCTCCAGCTTACTGCTGTCAGGTGCCTTACCCGCAGCAGATTGCCCGTGTACATAGCAAGGCGCCACATACAATACCAGGCTGCATAACGCATAAAGTAATAGACCTAACCCTTGTCTGCCTGTTTTTCTCATAATGAAATAACTGTTTCCTAATGATTCTCTCAAGCAGCTAAAATATCACAGTCCGACAGGAAGTTTTTTCTAAAATATTAGTAATAGGGTGGAAATCAATTTTCTAAAGATGCGACGATCTTTCGGGCCGCGGGGTTGTTGGGGTCCAGCGCAAGAGAGTGCTTATAGTGTAGTAATGCATTTTTCTTATCCCCCTTCTTATAGTAAGCCTCCCCCAGACTGTCAAATACATTACCCGACATAGGATACAACCGGGTATTATACGTAAATACAGTAATAGCATCGTCCACCCGGTCCTTACGCAACAGGTAATACCCGATCCCATTCAGCAACGACTCCGCGTCAAAATTATATTGCACACCGTGCGATTTCTTCAAAGCATGATAGCGGGCAAAAAACTGCGGGATGGTCTGCTGATCTATATCTTTCAGCAACAATGGCTCCGCAGACTTCTTGGGTTGCACATAGGGCTTACCATCCAGGATGTTTTGAATCGCAAGATTGAAATCATAGATATTGTCCTGCCGGTTGTTCACCATCAGGATCACCGTCCTGCCTTTCAATGGCTCACTCACCAGCAACGCCTGGTAATAACCGGCACTACCATCATGACTATGCAGACTGATCTGATCGCCTTCCATACTGCCTCTACCCAATCCCGCCTGCCGGCTCGTACCCGTAGTGTTGTTAAGGATCACCCGCGTAGCCGCTGGACTCAGTAACCGGAACCGGTTCAGCCCCTCCGACCATTTATAGAAATCGTCCAGCGTCACCGCCGTCCACCCGCTGATCGGATACTGAATACGATCCTGCCGCCCCTCGTTATTAAAACCTCGCGCCATCAGCGTATCCCGCTCCGTAGGGTCTATAATAGCATGCTGCATACCCAAAGGCCGCAACAACTGCTGCTCCACAAACGTATTAAAAGGAACACCACTGATCTGCTCTATGATCCGGCGCTGCAGGAAAACATTGTTATTGTTGTAACCATAATTAGTACCTGGCTCAAATTGCAGGCGCGGCAAACGCCGCAGATCCGCCATATTATCCTGGTCAGATTGTATCGTATGCCAGTTCACATCCGGCAACCCACTGGTATATTGCAGCAAGTCCAGGATACTTATTTTCTCTGCCCAGTCCGGCAACCCGGGCAAATAACGGGCAACTTTATCCGTTACCTGCAACTTACCCTGCTCCGCCAGCAACATGATCGCCACCGCATTAAATTCCTTCGCAATAGAGCCAATATGGAACCGGTACTGATCCGTAAGCAGTTGACGATGCGTAGCGTCCGCAAAACCAACAGACCGGCGGTATATGACTTTATCATGATCAATGACCAACACATTGCCATTGAAAACACCTAGGCGGAAAGCCCGCTGTATCATCGTATCAATAAGAGTAGCTGGAGATGGCTGCCCATAAGCAATAGAGGCAATAAACAAGCATAGACACATGCTGATCGACAAACGTGGATATAATTTGCTCATAGTATACTTATTACTATAAATATACCGGCAATTACATACATATACAATACCTCCAAACCTAACGGGAGTAATAATTACGGACTACTTATCGAGCCATTGCTTAAACACCGGTACCTTCTCCTTGCTGATCAATACCTCCCGGGCAAGGTCCCGCTTTAACAGGATCTTCAGCTTACCACTAAATGAATGCTGGATATTATCTATACTACCCAGGCTAATAATATGCTGACGGTTCGCCCGGAAAAAACGATCCGGGTCCAGTTGCTCCTCCAATTCGTCCATCGTCTGGGTTACAGGCACCTGCGTACCGTCCTTCAATACCAGGTGCGTAATATTGAACGAATAAAATACAAAGTCCACATCCTCCACCAGCACCGTACGGTAACCGTCACGATAAGGCAACATAAACCGGGACCGGTAAGAGATCTCCTTCCGTTTGAAAAACTCCAGCAGCTGATGTACCATATCCGTCGGCAACTGCTGCTGCTGAGGAGTGTGTACCTTGTCCAGCGCCGTCCGCAAGTCATCCCGCTCCACAGGTTTCAATAGGTAATCCAGGCTGTTCACCTTAAAAGCACGGATCGCATACTCATCATAAGCCGTCGTGAAAATAACAGGACAACGCAAAGACACCTGCGGAAATATATCGAAAGAAAGACCGTCGCCCAGCCTGATATCCATCAACGCAACATCCGGATGAGGATGCGACCGGAACCATGCCACACTCGCACTCACCGTATCCAGTATCGCCTCGATAACGATATCCGGACGCATATCCAATAACATATTTTTTAGCCTCGTGGCATTCGGTTTCTCGTCTTCAATGATCACTATTCTCATCTGAAAAAAATTAAAGTTCAAGTAATGGCAACTTTACCATAAACTGCGCATGATCTTCACTGACAGCTACCGGAAGATCAGAAAGCAGCCGGTAACGGTTTTTGATATTTTCCAATCCCAGCTTAGTAGAAGGCAGCGGCGTAGCCAGCCGCTGTATATTGTTACTGATGATCAGCTCATCAGGTCGCTCTTGGAAAATATGTATCCGCAATGGCTGATCCGGTGATGCCACATTGTGTTTAATAGCATTCTCCATCAACAACTGTAACGTAATAGGAGGAATGCCCATCATAGTCGCTTCCTCAGGCACGTCAATATGGATATCTACATTATCCCCATAACGGATCTTCATCAGGTAGATATAGGCTTGTATGAACCGGATCTCATCACGCAGGCTGATCAGGTCATTGCTCAGGTTAAGGATCATATAGCGATATACACGCGACAGGTTCTCCAGGAACAGTAACGCCGTCTGCTTATCCTCTTCGATAAGTGCAGACAACGTACTGAAGTTGTTAAACATAAAGTGAGGATCCAGCTGCAACTTTAACGATTGTAACTGAGCCTGCATCGCGATCTGCTGCAATTCAGAGGTCTTTAGCTTCAGCTCCGCCGCCTCCAACATAGAGGTCTTCCAACGACGTAAAAAGAAATTACCGGTATGCACCGCGCTGATCAGAATAGACATCATCAGGCACACAAAGATGAACTGCCAGCGATCCAGCTCCTCCGCCGCCGTAGCCGGCTTGTCCAGGTTAACCCCAAACACAAATACCACTATAGGAAATATCAGATTCAATGCCAGGAATACAGATAATACCTGGCAGATCAGCTGCACAATGAACCGCCTTATCGGCCACTGGTCCCACGGGACCAGCCTATCCATCCATCGCGCAGAGATCAGGCTGAACTCCGTGATCATCCCGCATATCGCCATCATGATCAGCCCCTCCAATGCCAGGTCTGTCCACTTACGTGTACTCAGCTCCGCCCACGAAGCATGAAAGGGGTTAATTAGGTAAGACAACAGGTAATACAGACCAAATATCATCGGAATGACAAATATCCTGTAATACCTGTTGAATAGCCGCTCTTGCGTTGTTTTGTTCTCCATATCCGTTACCCGGGGATCTCCCCGCAGCCAAAATTAACTAAATAAGTATGACAGTGCCCGCTCCGCTTATTTCCAACCTCCACCCAGCGAACGGTATAGGGTGATGATAGCATCCAACCTCTCACGTTGCAAAGTCGCCAGGTCCAGCTCACTCTGCAACACATTACTTTGCGCCGTGATCACCTCCAGGTAGGTAGCCATACCATTTTGAAACAGCAGGCCGGCATTCCTGGTAGCACTTCGCAGTTTACCAACACGCACCAGCGTAATGTCCTGTTGCGCCTTCAGCTTGTCGATCTGTACCAGCGCATCAGACACTTCTCCCACCGCCATAAGTACAGACTGCTGAAAGTCAAGTACCGATTTCTCCCAGTCTACCTTAGCCGTTTGCCATTCTGTCTTTAATTTCCCTCGTTGGAAGATAGGGGCCGTAATGCTGCCGCCTACTGTTTCAAAAAGACTACCAGGCAGGCTGAACCACTTATCCGCCTTAAAAGCATTCAAACCCGCACTGGCAGTTATATTTAACGCCGGGTACATATTCGCCCGGGCAATACCCACTTTCGCATTCGCTACCTGTACCGCCAGCTCCGCCGCATGTACATCCGGACGCTGCGTCAGCAGCGTAGCAGGCACACCAGCCGTCAGCTGCTCGTCCAGCTGCACCGCCTGCAAACGCTCCGCCCTCGCGATAGCAGAGGGCAACGCGCCGGTAAGTATCCGCAACGCATTCTCCTGTATCGCAATCTGCTGATCCGCCTTCGGGATCAACGCCGCTGCCACCTCCCGCTGCGCCTCCGCCTGCTCAATAGCCAGGTTGTTCACCTGCCCGGAACTATATTGCAACCGCATCATATGCAGCGTACTGTCATTCAACGCCAGGTTCTTCACCGCAATCTCCCGCTGATAGTCCAGCATCAAAAGATTGTAATAACCCATCGCTACCTCCGCAACAATACGTGTCTGCACCGCCTTGGCCGCCTCCGCACTTTGCAGGTAAGTAGCCAACGCCGCTTCCTTCATCCGGCTGATCTTACCCCAGGCAATCACCTCCCACGACAACGACGCATTGGCATTGTAATCATCCATATAACGGGTACCAATAAACTGCTCCGACAAAGAACCGTTAAGACTGTTCTTCGATGGCCAGTTACGATTAGCCTGCACCTGCACATGCAACTCAGGTAAAAAACCCAGCCTCGCCTGCCTGGCAGCCAGCCCCGCCGACTGCACCTGCTGCAATGCCACCCGCACATCAAAATTCCGGGTAATGGCACTGTCGATCAAGCGCTGTAATACCGGGTCCTTGAAAAATACCTTCCAGGACAATCCGCCTATATTCGTAGTATCTGTGCCGGCAGGTGCATGCCGGTAACTCGCCGGCAATGACGTACCGGGCCTGCTGAAATCTTTGCCCACCCGGCAGCCCGTAGCCACGCCGATAACCAGCAATACAGTAGCCAGAATGGATATATATCTGTTCATAGTCGTTCCGTTTTAAATAAATGGCAATTATGCGTGCGCAGGAGCTACCGCTTCTTTAGAAGACCGCGGCTTACCACCAGACACCTTCTCCTGCAGAAACTGGCAAATGATGAACAACACCGGGATGATGAATACACCGAGTACCACTCCCGACAACATCCCGCCGGCAGTACCGATACTGATACTATGGTTACCCATAGCAGAGGCTCCCTTCACCGTCATCAGGGGTATCAACCCCGCCACAAATGCCAGAGAGGTCATGATGATAGGACGTAGCCGCAGCTTTGCCGCCTCCAGGGCTGACGACAGCAACGTGCTGCCGGCCCTGCGCCGCTGTACAGCAAATTCCACAATAAGGATCGCATTCTTGGCAAGCAATCCTATCAGCATGATCAACCCTACCTGCACATAGATATTATTGTCCATACCCGCCAGCGTTACCGCAATAAATACCCCCACAATCCCCGTCGGAATAGATAATAATACCGCCAATGGCAGGATATAACTCTCGTATTGCGCCGCCAGCAGGAAGTATACGAACACCAGCGCCAGCGCAAAAATGAGCGTCATCTGGCTACCCGATGCCTTCTCCTCCTTACTGAGCCCCGTCCACTCATAACTGAATCCCGCAGGCAACTTCGACGCCGCTACTTCCTCCACCGCTTTCATCGCATCACCGGTACTAAAACCAGGCTTAGGCACCGCATTGATAGCAATAGAATTAAACAGGTTGTATCGGTTCATCATCTCCGGCCCGTATATCTTCTTCAACGTAATGATACTGTTCACCGGCACCATCTGTCCCTGGTCATTCTTTACGAAAATACCTTCCAGGCTCCCTGGTGTATTACGGGCCGATGGATCCGCCTGCACCATCACACGGTAGTATTTACCAAATCGGTTGAAATCAGAGGCCTGGTTACTACCGTAGTAAGTTTGCAAAGTGCCCATCAGGTTACTGACACTCACACCAAGCTGCTTCGCCTTGATAGCATCCACCAACACCTCATACTGTGGGAAGTCCGCACGGAACATCGTAAACGCATAACCGATCTCAGGCCGTTGCATCAACTCTCCAATGAACTGGTTCGCCGTACCGCTGAACTTATCCACCGCACCGCCCGTACGGTCCTGCAACACCAGCTCCAACCCGTTGAATGTACCAAACCCGGGAACAGTAGGGAAGGTGAACACACTGAATGTACCTTCCTTAATAGCCGACAACCGCTCATTCACCACCGCTACCACATCGTCGATCTGCTGTATCTCTCCGCGCTCCTTGATAGGCTTCAGCTTCATAAAGCCCATCGCATACGCCGGACTCGCACCGTTACTCAGGATATTATACCCGGAAATACTGGTAGCAGACTGCATCATCGGTAACTGCTTCAAAATGCTATCCGCCTTCTCCAGCACCTTCGTCGTTCGGTCAAGTCCCGCACCTGCCGGCAGCGACAGGGAATACGCTACAAAGCTGCCGTCCTCATTAGGAATAAACCCTTTTGGTGTACTGCGCATCAGCAATACCGTCGCCACCATGATCAGCGCCAATCCTCCCATACTGATCCATTTATGATGGATCAGCCATTTTACCCCGCGCGTATACTTATTGGTCATCGCCTGGAACGCCGTATTGAACGCAGTAAAGAAACGTTTCCCAAATCCTTGTTTACCGGCAACAGGTCCTTTGTGAGTAGTAGTGCCATGGCCTTCGCCCGAATGCGTGTTCTTCAGAAACAATGCACAGAGCGCCGGACTAAGCGTCAACGCATTTAAGGCAGAGATCAGGATCGCAATCGCCAGCGTAAAGGCAAACTGACGGTAGAACACCCCCGTAGGCCCTTCCATAAAGCCCACCGGAAGGAACACCGCCGCCATCACCAGCGTAATAGACACGATCGCTCCCGTGATCTCACTCATCGCCGACAACGTCGCCGCCTTCGCCGGCATATGCGAACGCTCCATCTTACTGTGCACCGCCTCTACCACCACGATCGCATCATCCACCACTATGCCGATCGCCAGCACCAGCGCAAACAGTGTCAACATGTTGATAGAAAAGCCCAGCAACTGCAGGAAAAAGAAAGTACCGATCAGCGACACCGGCACCGCAATAGCAGGTATCAACGTCGAACGGAAATCCTGCAGGAACAAAAATACGATCACGAACACCAGCACAAAAGCCTCTATCAGCGTATGCTTTACCTGAGAGATAGACTCATCCAGCTGCTCCTTCGTACTCATCGTCACCTGGTATTTGATACCCTTCGGAAATGTCCTGGAGGCATTATCCATCACGGTCTTGATCGTCGTCTGTATCTCGTTGGCATTGGAACCGTTCGTCTGGAAAATAGCCATCGTCACCGCATCCTTCCCGTTCACCCGGTTGTCCGTACTATAACTGGCCGATCCCAGCTCAACACGGGCCACATCTTTCAGGAACAACACCGATCCGTCCGTACCCGCACGCACCACTATATTTTCAAATTGTTCGGGTGTATTGAACTTACCCTTGTAGTTGATCACATAAGACAAGGCTTCCTTCGTCCCTTCTCCAAACTTACCGGGCGCCGCTTCCAGGC
Source organism: Chitinophaga pendula (assembly GCF_020386615.1). Lineage (NCBI taxonomy): Bacteria > Pseudomonadati > Bacteroidota > Chitinophagia > Chitinophagales > Chitinophagaceae > Chitinophaga > Chitinophaga pendula. Next base: position 3,876,296 of record NZ_CP077769.1, on the reverse strand, counting down.
TCTGATCCCGGATCGCCGCCATCACCTCGTCAGTAGTCACATTATAGGCAGCCAACTGCGCCGGCTTCAGCCACACCCGCATAGAGTAGTCCTTCGCACCGAAGATCTGCGCCTGACCCACACCAGGGATACGTTTGATCTCCGGGATCACATTGATCTTCGCAAAGTTCTGCAGAAAGGCTTCGTCATATTTTTTATCATCCTCACTGAAAATATCCAGGATCATGATCATCCCGCTCTGCTGCTTCGTCGTCGTAATACCGGCCTGCACCACCTCCACTGGCAACTGGCTCGTCACCTGCGCCACCCGGTTCTGCACATTCACCGCCGCCTGGTCCGGGTCCGTACCGAGCTTGAAAAAGACAGTCACCGATGCCGTACCGTCATTACCGGCATTGGATTGTATATAGGTCATATGCTCTACCCCGTTGATCGCCTCCTCCAGGGGTGTCACCACCGCCCTGAGTACCGTCGCAGCATTACCGCCGGGAAAAGAGGCACTCACCACCACACTGGGGGGCGCAATGTCGGGAAACTGTGTAACCGGCAACCGGCTCAGCCCCACAATACCCAGGATCACCAGGATCACCGATATCACAGTTGCCAGCACCGGCCTTTGTATGATTTTATTCAACATGATTTTTCTCTTTTAAATAGGCGTTCATTCATTTATTTCGTAGGGGCTGCAATCGTATCCTTCGGCTGTCCCGATTGTGGCTTCACCGGTGTGCCCTCCACTAAGGTTTCAATACCTGCCGCCACGATCTTATCTCCTGGCCGCACACCTTCCCGCACAATGAACCGGTTGTTATTGCTGCCTAAAGGCCGGATCACCTGCCGCTTCACAATATTGCTGTCACCCACAGCATACACGAATAACTTGTCCTGCATCTCCAGTGTAGCCGATTGCGGTACCAGTATCACCCCTCGGTGCTGCTGGGTAATGCTCACCTTACCCGTATTACCGGACCGCAATACCGCGCCGGGATTGGGGAACGTCGCCCGTAAGCTGATAGCCGCCGTCGTCCTGTTGAACTGACCGTCCACCATCTCTATACGCCCGGCCTCCGGATACGTCGTGCCGTTAGATAATACCAGCGCTACAGGAGGCATCTGACGCAGCCGCTGCTCCAAAGTTTTACCGTCCGCACCTTGGCTGAAATTCATAAAATCGTTCTCACTCATCGAGAAATAAGCATAGATGTCGCTGATATCAGACAGCGTCGTTAATGGCGCAGCATCCGCCTTGCCTACCAGGTTACCCACCCGCTTCGGGATACGACCGATATAACCACTCACCGGCGCTTTCACCAGCGAAAACCCCACATTGATACGGGATGCCGCTACCGCCGCCTGGGCCTGCTCCACATTCGCCTTCGCCGTCTGCAAATTGGCCAGCGCCGTCTTTAACTGCATCTCCGCCACTACCTTACTCTCCACCAGCGGCCGGATCTTGTCCGCCTCCAGCTGCGCCGCCGCCAACGCCGACTCCATCGCATGCAGGTTCGCTACGTCCTTATTCAACTGCTCCCGGTAAGGGCGGTCGTTGATCTGGAACAATGGCTGCCCAGCTTTCACATAACTGCCCTCATCCACATATATCTTGTCCAGATAACCGTCCACCTGCGGACGGATGTCTACATTCACCTTGCCCTCCAGCAAAGCCGAATAATCCTGGGTAGTGCTTGCACTCGTAGTATCCAGCGAAATAACCGGCAGCTCCGGTGGTGGCATAGCGCCCGCATTGGCACTGACATCAGCACCGGAACCACAACCAAAGCCCGCATAGGATAACGCGCCCGCTACCAACAGGGCATAGCGTAAATGGTGCCGGGTATAAATGTTATTCGTGTTCATCCGCATGTTTTTTGCATAATTGAGCACAAATATCACCGCAGACGCCCGCGCCGGAATCCTAAATCAAGACGAAGCAGAAAAAGAAGGAAATGAACCGGAAAATGAAAGGAATGAAATATTTGAAGCGTCATATAGTATACTGACAATATGTTTACTGCCAATAAATCCATCCATATGAATACACAAAGTACCCGCCAGCAGATCGTAACACAGCCTCAAAGCAGGAAAGATCATTCAAATGCCGGACAGAGCCGTTTTAACCTTTAAAGAGGATAAATCGCCGCAATCCGAAATGAAAACTAATAATAGTGATAAATGGTAGCCTATGAGACCTTAATGGATAAACAGAAGATCAATAGGCCTTCCCTTTTGAAGTACGTTTGTGCTGCTCCGTATCCGTATTTTCCAGCCGCTCATCCAGCTGCTTGTCACTAAGCTCCCGGTAAGCCTCCTCTGTAGGATACTCCGTCTCCTCAAAGGCACCGCCGGAACCGGTGTGAATGATCTGCTCTTTTTCGGTAGTCTTACTCTCTTTATGTGGGTTGTCAATGTTTGCCTGGCGCATGAAATGGGGATTGTAAATGGTTAAGATCTGTTGTTGGTAAACGTTTGGCCAATAACAAGGTAGTCGGGAGGATCTCGTCCGCTAATAATGCACGGCTATACCTGGTCGTCATACTCCTGTAGTTGTGAGCATACCGCCGGCATGCACCGCCGGTATCCCTGGCTTTAATTGCTAATATAGTACTTATTGGGAAAGTTGCCACCAGCCCATCCCTCCCCGGAAATACCCCCAAAAATGAAAGCTGGCCCGCATGCAGACCAGCTTTCACGTAAAAAGAAGAATATACTACTAGAAAATATAACGCAAACCTAACTGTAGCTGCCACCGAGAAGGAAGATCAGGGCTGGTAATGAAAGTAGCCCGCTGAGAAGGATCGAACTGATAAGTAGCTACCCCGCTGCCGTCCTTACCGGCATAAGTCACCGGCTGATAATATCCCGTCGTACTGGCGTACTTGCGAAGCCCCCAGCGACTATTGATCAGATTACCCAGGTTCACAAAGTCCAGGCTCACCTGGATAGTGCTCACCCGTTCCTTCGACTTGAAATTGAAGTCCTGTAAGATACGCAGGTCCAGCTGGCTGAACCAGGGCGTCTCCCCGGCATATTTACCAGTGTATTCACCACGGTGACCGCGTAAGTATTTATCCTGCTGTATAAAGGCTTCAAAAGCAGCCCCCTGCGCCGCCGCATTCTGCACATTGCCACTCGCATCCGTAAAAGGAACGAAATTCATCTTGCTGATCTCTCCCTGCGTCGGCACATAAAGCAGATCATTAGCGCCAGAACCGTCATTGTTCAGGTCCCCGCCGTATACATAAGAAAACCGGTTGCCGCTGGTCCAGCTACTAAAAAAGGAAACAGTAGTGGCAAACCGCCCCTTCCCGTACTCAAACTTCTTGATACCTGCCAGCGTAAAGCGATGCGTATTCCCGTACAAAGATGTCGACTCCACCGCCTTATTCGCATTACCCAACACCGGGTTGCGGTCAAAAGCATCACCGGAGATCTCCGCAGAAATAGAACTGGCATCCTTCGCTATCTGGTAGTTATACCCGATCATCAGGTTATAACCCTTACCAAAGTTCTGCTGCGCCTGGATAGTCGTATTGAAGGAATAACCCACATTGGCATTCGTAAATACATAAGTACCTGTATTACCCTTGTCAGCAGGCAGATACACACTGCGCGTATCGCCGGTACCTGCATTTAGCCTGCCGGTAGGGGTACCCAGCCCGTAGTCACGCACCATCATAGAATGAACGTCTTTCGTATAAGCCACATCCGCTGTAAGGATAGTACCCTTGCCTAATTTATAATCGATCCCGATGTTCGAACGCCATATCTGCGGCCACTTAAAATCACGGGATGTCACATTGTAATACCCGGTAAACGGATTGCCAATAGCATTACCTACCCACACAAACGGGAAACGCCCGGTGAACAGGCCCGTCCCACCTCGCAACTGCGCCGTCTTATCACCTTTGATATCCCAGTTGAAACCCAGCCGGGGAGAGATCAGTATCTTACCGCTCGGCATACGTGTATTGTCAATATCCTGCCCCGCGCCGTTTTTAACAGCATGCCCGTTCTCATCAAACAATACCAGATTATCCCGGTTAGGCACCGTCGGGCTGCCGGTCACAAAAGTACCGGCAAAAGTGCCGTCCGCATTGATATTAGGACTACGGTAGCTGGCCTTGTCAGAGAAATACAAGGCCTTGTCCGCCCTCACTCCCAAAGTCACCTTAAACCGCTCCGTAGCATTCCACTCATCTTGTACATAGGCCGACGCCTGACCCACCGTGAGATAATACCAGGTCCACTCATTCGTAGCTGACCGGTTCTTCGCATACGCTACACTGCCGTCGTATGCACCGGCAGCAGCCGTAGTGAGAAACGTGTTGATATCCACGCCGGAAAATAATCCAAAGCCAAATGCCGTCAGGTTGAACGAGTTGCCAAACTTAAACTGCTCATACGAAGCACCCACCGTGATCGTATGTTTGGGCAGGATAATGTTGAAGTTGTTCGTCAGCTGCAAGGCATCCTGGTTCAATACATTGTTGACAGAAAATGGCTCATACCCGGCCACAATATATGGCACGTTGAACTTCGTAATGTTCAGCACCGGAAACGGCGTAGAGAAAGGATGACGCTTGTCCCGGAAAATAGTATATACCGCCCGGAACTTGTTGGCGTAAGTCTCACTGAAGTTCGATTTAAGCTCCAGACCAAAAGAATGCAGCTTGTTCACCATCTCATACCCCGAATTACGGAACTGTAAAGTGATGGCATCCGGCCCGCGGCGGTTGATCGCATTGGGATGCGCCAGCTTCTCCTGCGAAGCATCCATCCCGTTATACGTAAAGGCCAGCGAGTGCTGCGGACTGATCACCCAGTCTATCTTACCTAGCCACTTGTAGTTTTTACGCTGCAGGTCAAACTGCTGGTATGGACCCGTATTATAACCGAAACGACGTTGTAATAACTGGCTCACCGCCTTCAGATCATCCTCCAGCACACGCGATGTCGTAATGTCGCCGGCATTATTTCCATTGTTGGCCACATAAGCACTGGCCTCATCCTTACGCTGCTCCGACTCGAAATTGATAAAGTAGAACAGCTTGTTCTTCTTAATCGCCCCTCCGAGCGAAAACCCAGCCTGAAAACTATTCAGCGTAGGCACCTTGAATTTCTGCCCGTCGATCTTACTCCCCGACAACGCATCATTCCGGTAAAAAGCATACACCGTACCCGTAAAACGATTACTGCCGCTTTTAGTCACCGTATTCACACCCGCACCCGTAAAACCGGATTGCGTCACGTCATACGGCGCCAGGTTCACCTGTATCTGTTCAATCGCGTCCAGCGAAATAGGCTGCGAATTCGTCTGCCCGCCAGGCGTAGGAGCATCCAGGCCAAATGGATTATTAAACACCGCCCCGTCTAGCGAGAAATTGTTGTACTGCCCATTCCTGCCGGCAAAAGAAATACCGTTGTAAGTAGGAGAAGCCGACGGACTGATACGGAGATAGTCGTCAATAGAACGCGACACCGTAGGCAACTGTCGGAGCTGACTGGCACTGATGTTCGTCGACGCTCCCGTACGCTGATCATTGAATACCGGAGAACGACCGCCGATCACAACCTCGTTCAACTGACCCACAGCAGCCGATAATCGCAGATCCAACGCCGTATTCTGCCCCAATACCAGGAAAATGTTACTGGCCGTCTTCGTAGCAAAACCAGTAAAAGTAACACTGACCGTGTAAGGCCCGCCCACCCGGAGGTTCGGTACCTGAAAACTACCATCTGATTTCGTCACCAGCCCCTTGTTAATACCCGCATCGTCATAACGCACGATCACCGTCGCCCCGGGCAACGCCTGCCCGCTCTCATCCTTCACCACACCACTCAAAGTAGCCGTAGTGACCTGGGCATACACGCCGGAAATGGTGAAACAAAAGCATAGCAGCATCAATAAAGATTTGGTTAGATTTGGTTGATACATCTTTGTTTGAATTGTGTGATAAATATGGAACTACTTTAACAAACCTGGGGTAAACCCGAAAAGGCGGCTAATATAACAAATATTGACATGTGTACCGCTATTTTAACAATCTCAACCCCCGATAACTATCCCAAAATAAAAAAGATTTGGCGGTAAGACCGATCGGTTTTAACTTTGTGCCGTCATGAAAGGAGAAAGTACAACCAGACAAATGATTATCGAGAAAGCAGCACTTGTCATCAACCAGAAAGGAATGGCAGGTACCGCAATCTCCGATATCATGGCAGCTACCAAACTGGCCAAAGGTGGTATATACGGCAATTTCGAAAGCAAAGAAGAGATCTGCCAGGAAGTATTCAAGTACCTTACCCAACGCCTGACCAGTGCCATCGACAACGCCTTGCGCGATAAGCCAACCGCCAAAGCTAAACTGAAAGCACTCCTCGAATTCTATCGCGATGTGCTGCCCGCTCACAACGGCGGCGGTTGCCCCCTGCTCAACTTCGGCGTCGAAGCCGACGATACAAACCCCATCATCCGGGGTAGAGTAGGCGAAGCCATCCAGGCCGCAGAATCCCGCATCACCAACCTGGTAACCGCCGGTATCCAGGCAGGCGAATTCGATCCGTCCGTAAATGCCCGGCACTTTGCAGTTAAAATGTTCACCATGATAGAAGGAGCTATATTGGTCACCCGCGTATTAGGCAATCCACAACAAATGAAAATTGTAACAGACATCCTGGCCGCTGAAATAGATGCCTTCAGTCTATAAATTTTTTTGCCTGTGTAGAGACCGATCGGTTTTGTGTGCGCCGCGCTTCCACACCGCCTGCCTTTCATAGACAGGCCAAAAACCATCACGCCTCTTCACACATCCTGAGCGCTACAAATATTCTTTTCACCTGAAATGTACCCACCGGTATGTAATGGCACCGCTATGCAAAGTTTAAAACGACAGATCCTCATCATCACCGTAATATGCGCTGCCATCATGGAGCTCATAGATACCTCCATCGTCAACGTGGCATTATCCCATATGAGCGGTAACCTCGGCGCCACCCTGGAAGATACCAGCTGGGTCATCACCTCCTACGCCATCGCCAACGTGATCGTTATCCCCATTACCAGCTTCCTCACCGCTAAGCTGGGCCGCCGTAACTATTATATAGGTTCCGTAATCCTGTTTACCGCCTGTTCCTTTTTCTGCGGGAACGCCACCAATATCTGGGAACTGGTATTCTTCCGCTTCCTTCAGGGAATAGGTGGAGGATCACTGCTGTCCGTATCCCAAACAGTCATGTTTGAACAGTTCCCCCGCGAAAAGCAAAGCATCGCCAGCGCTATGTTCGGCGTAGGCGTATTCGTCGGCCCCACAATAGGTCCCACCCTCGGTGGATGGATCACCGAATACTATTCCTGGCCTTGGATATTTTATGTCAACATCCCCCTGGGCATCGCCGTCACCATCTCCTGCTACTGGCTGCTGCAGGAACCCAAAGAACGGATGATCATCAAAAAGATCGACTGGACAGGTATCGCCCTCCTGATCGTAGGGGTCAGTACCTTACAGACCGTCCTCGAAAGAGGCGAAACAGAAGATTGGTTTGCCACCGGGTACATCACCGCATTTACCATCATAGCGATAATAGCCCTCACCGCATTCGTACTATGGGAACTACGGGTACAAACACCGGTCGTCAACCTGCGGGTGCTAAAAAGCCGCTCCCTCGCAGTAGCAGCCGTACTGACGTTTGTCACCGGTATGGGATTGTTCACCTCCGTATTCCTTACCCCCGTATTTGCACAACGACTGCTCAACTTTACACCTACCGAAACAGGATTGCTCCTCTTGCCAGGAGCCATCATCGCCATCTTAGCATTAATACTATCCGGCCAGGCATTACAAAAAGGTGTCCCACCCATCGTCATCATCACCACCGGATACCTGCTGTTCATTTTCTTCAGCTGGAAAATGTACCAGATAGATCTCGATATCACCGCTACACAACTAAGTGTATACCTGATATTCCGCGCGTTAGGCATTGCGCTGCTTACAGTACCGCTTACCATGCTGGCGGTATCTTCCCTCGAACCCAAAGACATGCCGCAAGGGGCGTCCTTGAATAATATGATGCGCCAGCTGGGAGGCTCCTTCGGCATCTCCATCGTCAACACCTACATAGCACGACGAATGGCCAGCCATCGGTTGGACCTGGTCTCCCATGTCACCCCCGATAACCCGATCACCGCACAGCGCCTCGCCGCCTATACACAACGCTTCGAACAGGCAGGTGCCACAACAGCACTGGCCAGGCAAAAAGCCATCGCCCTGCTCGACCAGGTCGTGATCAAACAGTCCGCTACATTAAGTTATCTGGATGCTTATCTTTTTATCGGGATGATCTTCGTATTGGCATTGCCATTACTGCTACTCGTAATAGGACGGCGCCCCGCCAAAAAGATGCCGGCGCCCATACTGGCCGATCATTAATAGGAAAGAGGTATAATATAAGTCCACCTTTTGTATAGCTGAGGTATAACATTCGTGTAGCTCCCGTCCACCTCTTGTATAACTAACCCGTATTCCTGGCTTATATAAATTACGCCAGCCCGACAGCTGGTTAAACCGCCGGGTTGGCGTACTAAGATCATGGGAAACAGGTCCTTGTCACACAAGGGATCTCAATAGAAACCTCACAATTCAAGCGGCTGCAATAAAAAGTCTCAGGAGCACGCCCGTCACGGGAAGTACTACCATTCAAAGGACCAATTTTGATCTTTTCAAGGAGCAGTTTTTTACTGGGAACTTTTTTCATAACTAAAGGTTTTTTTTATGGGTGAAAAAAAGAGGATATGCCCTTAGAGGTGGACTGTTAACATATTGGTTTCCGTAAAATAAACATGGTTGACAAAGCAAAAACGACTAAACAAGGTTTCCTTTATGTGATCAGTTATCGTTGGCTACTTTAATGTAGAGAATTTTCGGGAAATAAATGAAAAATATTATACACGGGTGAAAGCCTGCACAAGCAGACGAATACAACACTAATGTACTGGCGGAGCGGGCAGATAATCGAGCTGATTGCCCTCAACATCCGCGATGATCGCATAAAGCCCTGCTAATAAGGCTGCTACCTGCTCTTTTGCCGCCGTATCAATAATACCGGCACCTTCCCGCACCTTCGTTTGTATAGCTGGTAATAATAACTGGGTGGACGCCGTGATCCGGCTCTCAATGATCAGCAAAGTACCCAGCAACGACTGATGGGCCATCCTCCCCGCTGTAGAACCGGTAATGAGCGCTACCGGCTTCCGGGAAAATGTCATAGACGAAACCGTCCAGTCAATCGCATTCTTAAGCACCCCGGGTACCCCACCGGCATATTCCGGCGTAGAGATCAAAACCGCATCCGCCGCCGCAATCGCCGCCCGCAAAGCTGCTACCGCCACAGGAGCATCCGCAGTATCCAGATCCGGACTGAAAGGGGGAAGCATCATCAATTCCGTATATAACCGCACGTCCGCCTCTCCGGCACTCATCGCCGTAATAGCATGGATAAGATGTAAATTGGCAGATCGCTGCTTCGTGCTCCCGCAGATAGCTAAGATGGAAAATGAACGTGGCATGGTCTACTCCGCTGATAATAACCCGAATATACAAAAAGCCCGTAAATGATAACATCTACGGGCCCCACGCTAAATAAACAGGCTGCTCCGGATAACTACTGCGGAGTATAAGTGAAGGAATGAACGATCAGCTCCACCTCCTGTCCGTTAGCCGGCGCCTGCCCCTGGAATAACCAAAGATTAAGATGCACCGGCAATGCCTCTGTACTTACAGGAAAACCCGCCCGGGTCGTCCAGGCGTAAAAAGCATTCGACTCATTCTCCGTATGCCCGTGGAAACTCTTGTAAGCCACCCGCGTACTGTTACGGTTGAACCGGTAAGTACTGTAAGTACCGTTCAACGCCAGCTCATATGTCTGGAAATCACGCGTAGCCGGATCACCATAAGCTGGATACACCGTGTAATTGAAATTATGCGAGGCATCATTACCCCAACGGGCAAACTCTACGTCCACCTCGTGATGCCCGTCATCACCAGATTTGTAGTTGAACAACCCGAACACAATGTTCCGGTCCAGCTTGTCTACCCGGCCTTCCACCTTCCATACATAAGATCCATAACCAAAAGTGCGGGTAGAATAGATCTCCGCACAGGTCCAGCGACCACTTGGCTCCCTTTTGATCTTTAAATGCAACCGGCCTTGCGCATCCACCCACACATTGTCAGGACTCCAGTAATTATTACCAGGACCACTGGTGCCCGAAGGCTGCTTCACATTCCAGGTATAACCACTCCAGTTGATCGTTAGCGCTTCCGTCTTCGCCGGCGGGCGATTGTTGGCAGTGGCATCCCCGGGAGCATCAGGTTGCACATCCTTGCTGCAGGAGATCAAAGCAGCAGCCAGTAAAAGAGTTGTCATGAACTTGTACATGTGTTGGAATTTTAGCATTAACAAAAAGATCATAAAGCCAATGTTACGCATCGGCACATTTAATAGACGATTATTATTATGACAATCCTGCATGACAGAACTTTGATAACCTTTGTAGATTTTTTTTGCTGATTTATTTATAAATTTATTAGACATCAAGCAGACAGGCGACAGCGAGTGTTGTGGAATCTGTTGCCTGCTTACAAGCGTTATGATCGACCTGTCAGCCAACCCGCTGCTACAGATTATCACTTTTGATGAAGTCAATGACAAACCAAAGTCTATTTATTTAGCCATTTTTTACGTTGCCCTTATAAATGACTGATACATTCAGATACTCTTCAGAACAACTGCTGACAGGTTTGCGCCGCCATGATAAAAACATGTTCAAAGAATTGTACATGGCCTTCAGCGACGAACTATTCCTGCTCGCATATCGCTGGGTCAGAGATCATGGCGTAGCTAGAGACCTCGTACACAACCTGTTCGTGATCCTGTGGGACCGCGCCGACCGTATCAACATCAACGGCCCAGTACGCAATTACCTCTACCGCTCCATCACCAACATGGCCCTCAACGAACTCAAACGAAGCGCCCGGCATATCAGCGACGACATATTGCAATATGCCTCCGATGAAAATGCCTTCTCCAAAACCGCCGACTACCTGCTACTACAGCAGGAAATTATACACCACCTAAATAACCTGCCCCCAAGATGCAGGGAAATATTTATCCTCAGTCGTATACATGGACTATCCCCACAGGAGATAGCCGCCAAATTCAATATCACATTAAATACAGTATACTATCAGCTGGCAACAGCCCTGAAAGAACTACGCACTCAAATACTGGAAACCGAAAAAAAATAACATAAAGTATCAAAGTATACAGCTATTGGATTGTATATACTATATATTATCATGAAACGAGAGGATATCACTGAATTCATCATCGAATGCCTGTCTCATCCCGAAGATGCCAACAGACAAACGCAACTCAGCGAATGGCTGGCAGCATCCCCGGATAACCAGGAAACCTATACCCGCATCAGACAACTCTGGAATACCGCCGCCGATATACCCGGACAGCCATTCCCCGCCCACAACGTTTGGGAGGAGCTGGAAGAACATATCCGTACCAATACCCCCCGACAACACCCATCCCCGCCGGTATGGACCACCGCCCGCAAATGCCGCGTCGCCGCCGCTATACTACTGCCTGCCCTGCTCGCCGTATACTTCTGGCAACAATATATCGGCGCTCAGGAATGGGAATTCATCCGCGCTCATGCCAACATCATCGATAGCGTACACCTGCCCGATGGCTCCAAAGTATACCTGAAACCCGGCACCGGCATCTCTTTTAATAGCGACATGAGAACCCGGCGCGTCGTTCGCCTCATGAAAGGTGAAGCCTTCTTCGTGGTCGCAAAAGATGAACATCGCAAATTTATCGTCGAAGGCCAGAATACAACCATACGCGTATTAGGCACCTCCTTCAACCTCTACACCGCCGACACCGCCACCATCATCTCCGTAAAAGAGGGAAGCATCCGCGTCAACGGCCTCAGCAAAGACCAGTCAATCGTCCTGCAATCCAATGAAGAAGTATACGTACCCTTTCAGGGTGAACAACTCAACAAACGGAACATAATGGGAGATACCCCCGGCAATTGGACACGACAGTCCTTCCACTTCGATGACCAGCCACTGTGCGAAGTCATCCGCCAACTCTCCGCGTATTATCATGTCCGGATCACCATCACCGACAACATCCTCCTGGATAAACGCGTAACCGTACACTTCCGCAAAGAATCGCTGGCAGAAATGCTCAACATACTGGCAGAAATGCTCAACGCCAAAGTAACAACAGGACATGGGATCAGCTACGAGCTATCGCCGCAAAGCCCCTGACAGGGGCCGTATTCAACCAGGACCTAAATCCAGCGCTGTATGCACCACAGCCGTATCCTATGCTTACTTTGCCTCCTCTGTATAAGAGGACTCACACTTAATGCCCGCCAACAACCGTCCCCCTTACACGAAAAGGTGTCACTGGAGGTCGACAACCAACCTTTGCTCCGCATCATCCACCTGCTCGAACAACAGACCAGCGCCTCTTTCGCATACCCCAACGATATACTGCTCAACAGACCCCCCTGCTCCATACATCGCCGCCACGTACCCCTGCACGAAATACTGCAACTGCTGTTCCCTCCGCAGACATACACCCTCCGCGTAATAGGCCGGCAGATCATCATCAAACAGGTAACTCCCCAGCCGGCAGCTGCCTCCCAGGTAAATGGAACAGTCAGAGATGCCTCCTCCGGCCTCCCACTCCCCGGCGCCACCATTTCCGCCGGCAATATCGCCGCCACAGTCACCGATACCCTGGGCATGTTCTCCCTCCGCGTACCGCTGGGTACGCCCGTCTCCTGTGCCTATATCGGCTACCACACCGCCACCCGTAATGCCACCCAGGAACCTTTGTTGTTCGAAATGTCACCTGGCGTACAACCTATGAACACCGTCGTAGTCACCGCCCTGGGCCTCAACAGATCACAACGCTCACTGGGGTACGCACTGGCAGATATCGATGGCCGCGATATCACCACCGCCCGGGAGGTCAACCCCCTCAACAACCTCTCCGCCCAGGTAGCTGGACTGGATATATACAGGGTGAACAGCGGCGTCGGAGGCGCCACCAAAGTGACACTGAGAGGCCCCAAAATAATCGGGGGGAATAATCAACCACTGTTCGTCATAGATGGAGTACCCATCGATAATTCATCACCAGGACAAGCTGCCAAATTCGGTGGCTACGACCTCGGCGATGGCAGCGCCGCCATCAACCCCGATGAAATAGCCACCATCTCCGTATTAAAAGGAGGTGCCGCCGCCGCTCTCTACGGCAGCCGCGCCAGCAACGGCGTCATACTGATCACCACCAAAAAAGGAAGCAGCCAGGGCCTCCAGGTTACACTCTCCGCCAATACCGTCGTTGAACAGCTTAATAACAACGATGACTTCCAGGAAGAATATGGTAGCGGCCGCGATGGTATACTCCCCCGTGATGTAGCCATCGCACGGGATGCCTCCCAGACCAGCTGGGGCCCTCGACTCCATCCCGACAGTCTCGTATGGCTCTGGAATGGCCGCAAAGTACCCTACCGCAAAGCACAAAAGACCTCCCGCCACTTCTTCCGCCAGGGACTCACCACCACTAACGCCGTCACCGCCGCTGCTGGCAACCAACATCTGCAAACAAGACTGACATACACCCATATCAACAACAAAGACATCATCCCACGTAGCAACCAGCAAAGACACAACATATCCGTCCGGACTACCGCCCAACCCAATAAACACTGGCTCGCAGACATACGCATGGGCTACGCCAACGAACAGGTCGTCAACCGCCCCGCACTCTCCGATTACTCTAACAACATCGGCTATGTACTCAGCACCGTCGCCCCCAACATCGACCTCGACTGGCTTAAATCCTACAAAGATCCCGTCACCGGCAACTATATCAACTGGAACGACAACGTCTACCAGGTCAATCCATACTGGGCCATCAACGAACAACCCAACGATAGCAAACAAGATCGCATCACTGGATTTGTACTGCTCAAACACCAATGGACGCCCGACCTCTACCTGCAGGGAAGGATCGGCATAGACTACACACAATTCCACTTCCGCGAATTCATGGAATACTCCACTCCATTCAACCCCTCCGGCATGCTCACCTTAAAGAATCGCCGCCTGCGGGAAATAAATAACGAACTCCTCCTGCACTATGGAAAACAGATCGGACATTGGCAACTAACAGCCAACGCTGGCCTCAACCGCATGGACTACATCGAAAATGTCCTCAACACCACCGGCCGCGACATCAACATCCGTGGCATCAAAAGCCTGTACAACTTCAAAACAGTACTCAGCCAGGAACTGCTGTCCAGAAAACGTATCAACTCCGCCTACGCCGCCTTCAATATCTCCTATCAGAACTGGCTTTTCCTGGATATCACCGGCCGCAAAGATTGGTCCTCCTCCTTGACAAAAGGACACCGGGGCTATTTTTACCCCTCCGCCTCCGTCAGCTTCGTATTCTCCGACCTGCTCCCCGCCAGCAACGTATTGTCTTTCGGCAAATGGAGATGCTCCCTCGCACAAACAGGCACCGATGCCATAGACCCTTACCAACTCACCCTCTCCTATGGCAACGACCCCGAACTCCCGGGCGTCGGTGGTTTTATCATTGGTGGGGTCGCCGTCGATAAAATACCGGCCACTGACCTTCGTCCAGGCACCAGCAGGTCCATAGAAGCAGGACTACAGCTCAATTTTTGGAAAGATCGTATCAGCCTCGACCTCAGTTACTATCATACCAATACCATCGACCAGGTATTGAATGTGGTCGTATCCCCGGCAAGTGGTTATACCACCGCCGTCATCAACGCCGGAAAAGTAGAGAATAGGGGAGTAGAAGCATACCTCTCGCTGAAACCAGTGGCTACACCAAATTTTAAATGGGAACTCCGCCTGAATGCAGCGCAGAATCGTAATAGAGTGAATGCACTCAACTCGTTATTGTCCGGTTATCATATGCTCTCCGGCGCTCGCTGGGGCAACGCTTCCATCGTAGCAAAAGAAGGTGCCGCATATGGCATGATCATGGGCCGCAAACTACTCCGCGATCCACAGGGCCGCCTCATTCTAGATGCCGCCGGACTACCGGGCTTCGAAAATGCCGATACACCGCTGGGTAATGGATATTACAACTGGACCGCAGGCATCACCAACCAGCTGACCTACAAAAACCTCTCCCTGAGCATATTGCTGGATATCAAACAGGGAGGCAATATCTACTCCATGACTAACTTCATCGCCCATGCACGTGGCCGCGCTAAAGGCACCGTACCAGGTCGTGATGGCTGGGCTAATTCAGAAAAAGAACGCATCGCAGCAGGCAAGTCCCCGGCTGAATGGATACCCACAGGTGGACTACAGGTAAAGGGCGTCCGGCAGACAGGCGTAGACGCAAATGGTAAACCCGTATACAACTCCTTCAGCACCTTCGTCAATCCGCAAACCTACTGGCAGCGCATCACCGACAATATCCCCGAACCGTTTGTATACGATGCCTCCTTCGTGAAGATACGCCAGCTCACACTCGACTACCACTGCCCGCCTGCCATCTGCCGCCAACTGGCGCTCAAAGAATTGACCGTCTCACTCATAGCGCGCAACCCGTTCACCTTATACAAAGCCGTTCCCAATATAGATCCGGAATCCAGTTATAATAATGGCGACGGCCAGGGCCTGGAATATGGCTCGCTGCCCACCCGCCGGTCTTATGGTATTAACCTCTGTGTGAAATTCTAAAAATTGCTGCCCATGCACCGATATCGTCACCTCCTGCTCCTATGCTGCCTGTATAATGCCAGCTGCACCAAAAACTTCGATCGCATCAACACCGATCCGCTCAGAAGTAAAGACATCACCCCGGGAGCACAACTGTCCGCCGCTGCTTACTATATCACAGGCGGCCGCGATATGGCATATGCCAATCTCTACATGCTGCTGCCCGTCGTACAATACATCAATGGCGCCTGGGGAATGCGCATCGGCACCAAATACGTCGTAGATGACGACTTCTACCTCGACCGCCTCTGGGAAATAACATACAGCAAAAGCCTGAAACAACTGGTCGACCTCATCGAACGACATAAAACAGATTCCTCCAAAACAAATTATATCGCCGCCGCACGCATCCTCAAAGTATACATCTTCTCCATATTGACAGATGCCTACGGCGATATTCCCTACTCAGAAGCAGGCCTGGGATACTATCAGCAACTATACACGCCGCAGTACGACCGCCAGCAAGATATCTACCACCATTTCTTTGAAGAACTCAATGCCGCCGCCGCACTACTCGATCCTGCCAAAACACCCCTCACCAATGATATCGTATACAATGGCGACCTCCAGAAATGGAAATGCCTCGCAGCCTCCCTGCGACTAAGACTGGGTATGCGCCTATCCGCCGTCGACGAACAAAAAGCACGTACCGAAGTACAAGCCGCCGTCCAAATGGGTGTCATGCAATCCCGCGCAGATAACTTCCGCATGATACATGAAGCATTCGCATTCCCCGATCTCCGGGGAAATGGCCTCTCACAAGCCCTGCAAGAAGCACAGTCCTTCCGCCGCACCGTCGGTTGCAATACCTTCGTCAACTTCCTCAAACAGGAACAAGACCCCCGACTCCCCGCCTTCTTCATCAGCCAGGACGAACAGGGCAGAGACATCACACACCTTACCAACTATATCTCCATCAAACCAGGCCTCTACTGGTGGGACGAATGGCAAGACTTCACCGCCGCCGATGGCACCGTCATCCCCCAAGCCAGCAAGTATTGTTTTATCAATAAACCTTTCTGCGAACTGGCAGCCCCTTTCCTCCACATGGGATACGCAGAAATATGCCTGCTCCTCGCCGAAGCAATCTCCCGTGGCTGGATCACCGGCAATGCCGACAGCTGGTACCAACAGGGCATCCGAACCGCTATGGAACAGTTGGAAATGTACCCGGGTATGCCGCCCATCCCTCAACAACAAGTCAACGCCTTCCTCCATACACATCACCTCACACCTGGCAACACACTCCGCCAAATCCTCATGCAACAATGGGTCGCCCTCTTCCCAAATGGATATGAAGCATATGCGTTACAACGTAGAACTGGCTTCCCCGTTCTGGAAAAGATCACCGACGAAAAAAGCGAATCCGCCACCGCCGGCATCCCACCACGCCGCCTGTTCTACCCGCGCACAGAAGCTTTCAGCAACAACCGCCACTACCAGGATGCCCTCGATCGCATCGGTGGAAAGAACGATTGGCTGCAACCCGTATGGTGGGATAAATAAATAGAAAATGAGAATTAAATCTTATTTTGAACCCGATTAGCAACCAGTTAAATGTTAGTCATATAACAATCCCATGATCAGCATTCAAGATAATTGGGCCCGTCACGATGAACCAGTTAAATATCCCAACCTACATCGGTGTTTCTACAACGGATACTCGGTATTTTATGGCAAAGCCGTAAAGCCGCTTTACGATAAACATACAGATGCTCCCTTTACATTCAAAACTACCATAAGCGGTACCGAAACCTACCACTACCAACAGCAGAAAACCGCCGTACTGCCAGGCCAATACCTGCTGCTCAACGCCTCCCGCGAATACAGCTGCGCCGTGCAGAATCCAGATGAAGTAGTTTCACTCGCCGTCTTCTTCGGTACCAAGGTCATGCAGGAAGTATACAACACCCTCTACGTTAAAGAAGAAATACTACTCGATAACACCGGCCACCAGTTCCTGTCACCACCGCAGTTCTTCGAGAAATTATATCACTACACACCTCAGGCACAACAAATACAATCCGGCATATTGACACAACTCGCCCTTCAGCAACATAATCAACTCCTGCTGGAAGACCTGTGCATGTCACTCCTCACCGAACTGTATCAACAGGCAGAACGCGACCGCGCTTTACTCAACCGGATCAATGTAAAAAAAACATCCACCCGGGAAGAATGCCACCGCCGCATCTCCACCGCCGTAGACTACCTCTACGCCAACTATAAACGCACCGATATCGATCTCGATACCCTGTCGGGAATAGCCTTGCTGTCGCCACCCCACTTCAGCAAATTGTTCAAAGAAATGTTCAACGTGAGCCCCTACCAGTACCTCAAAAATATGCGCCTCGAAAAAGCCTGCGAACTGCTCAAACGCACCGGCCTCTCCGTACAGGAAGTCGCCTGGTCCGTCGGCTACGAAGACTGCAGCGCTTTTATACGCAGCTTCAAACGCAAATACCAGCAAACTCCCGAAGGCTTCCGCTACCGGTAAAAAAATAATAAAAACGGCACACGTACCTATTACCTTCTCTGAATACTTTAGTGGTGAATCATTATAGCGCCGCTTCGTCTTTTATTCGTGTTGTTGACTGTTACCATAATTCACCCTACGATCAGATCCAATACAAAAACCCTTATCAGCCAGTACCAGTATAAACCATATAGCCCTTTATTGACCACATATGCGCTTTGTTATACCCGTTTTATCACCACAAAATCAATTTGTATGAGGAAACCTCTACTCATCATCATCACCTGTCTCTCGTGTTGTTTTACCCCTGCCCTTGCTCAAAACGACCAACGCAACATCGGCGCAGCCGATAAATGGTTCGCAGATGCCTACCGCCAATATCCCGGTATCCCCAAAGGCCTGCTCGAAGCCACCGCCTACGCAGCCTCCCGTATGATCAATCTCTCCCCACACAACGGAGACGACCATCACAATTGCACCGGCATGCCCGAAAAATATGGCCTCTTCGCCCTCGTAGAAGATGGAAAAGGCTACTTCAGGAACAACCTCCTCGAAGTATGCCGCCTCAGCAACATCACCGCAGCACAGTTCAAACAAGACCCTGCCCTCCAGGTATTAGCCGTCGCCCGCTATCTCCAACAACAGGCCGGCAACGCCCGCCTCGCATCATCCGCCTCCGCAGAACAGTATGCCGCCGTCCTCGAACAACTATCAGAACTGCCAGCAGACCCTTCCAAAGTCGCCCGCTACACCCGGTCGCTGTACTCCTACGATATCTATTACTTCCTGCAGACAGGCTTCGAAACGCCTGCCCTCAAAAGAGCGCCGGCCAACATACAATGGCAACGCATCTACCCGCAGGAAACCTTACAACTGTTACAATCACCGGGCATAAAAGTAGATTACGACAATGATCGTGTCGCCGCCCCGGGCGTACCCGCTACGCCAACAGTGAACAATGGCGTAAGTGGCGCACCGGCTGCCAGAAGCGCAGAATATCCGCCTGCTATCTTCGACCCAGCTAACACTGCCAACTATCAGGTAGGTAGAGGGGGCAGCCGGCCCACCAACGTTACCGTGCACACCACCCAGGGTAGCTACGCCGGCACCATCTCCTGGTTCAAAAATCCCAGCTCCTCCGTATCCGCCCACTACGTCATCCGCTCCTCCGATGGTCAGGTCACGCAAATGGTCAGCGAAAACAATACCGCCTGGCACGTAAGAAGTAATAACAGCTATACCATCGGCATCGAACACGAAGGCTTCGTCGACGATGGCCCTCGCTGGTACACAGATGCCATGTACCGCTCGTCCGCAGCCCTCGTAAAAGATATCTGCGATAGCTGGGGCATAGATAAAAGCGCCTGCTTCCGCGGTCCGGCCACAACGGGAGTTAACTTCCTCCCCATCACCGTACGTATCAAAGGACACCAGCATTACACCGGCAACACCCACACCGACCCGGGCGTCCACTGGAACTGGAACAAATACGCAGACCTTATCAAACCTACCGCTATCATTATCGCCAATGGCGTCTACCGCGTACTCAACCACAACAGCGGCAAATCATTAGATGCCCGCGGCTGCGTCGGTGGCAACAGCGTGCAGATGAACCAGTGGGACTGGTGGGGCGGCGACTGCCAACGCTGGCGCTTCGACCATGTCGGCGATGGCTGGTACCGCATCACAGGTATCATGGGGGGCAAAGTACTGGACGTACCTTCCTGCAGCGGCGCCGATGGCACCGTCATCCAATACTGGGATTGGCTGGACAACGACTGCCAGCGCTGGCGCCTGGAAGATGCCGGCGATGGCCTGCTGCGCATCGTCAACAAAGCGAGTGGCAAAGTACTGGAAGTAGGAGGGGCCTCCACCGCCAATGGTGGCGCCGTCATGCAATATAGCTGGAACGGTGGCAACTGGCAGAAATGGCGCCTCAACCTGGTAAGTACCAACTACATCGCCCCCGGCTCCTATACCCTCACCACCGCCAGCAATGGTAAAGCCCTGCAAGCCCAGGATTGCAGCACCGCCTGGGGCGCCGGCATCAGCCAGTGGGACAACAATGGCTCCGACTGCCAGCAATGGAAAATAGAGGCCACCGCCGATGGCTTCTACCGCCTGGTATCCGCCAAAACAGGCCTGGTACTCGACGTGGCCAGCTGCAACCAGCAACAGGGCGGAAGCCTCATCCAGTGGGAATGGCTGGACAACGACTGCCAGCGTTGGAACTTCGAACACCTAGGCAACAATCGCTATAAGATCATCGCCTACACCAGTGGTAAAGTACTCGACGCCAGCGACACCAGCAATGGCGCTAAAGTCTACCAATGGGAATGGTGGGGTGGCGCCAACCAGCAATGGGTGCTCAATGCTCCTGCCGCAAGGATAGCGACTGTCAAACAGGCGTTGACACAACATCAAATACTCCGCCTCGCCCCCAACCCCGTACCAGCAGGTACTCCCGCACAGCTGTCCTATCTGTTGGATAATACTGAAACAGGCGCCGCCGGTACCTTGCTGGTAGCCGACCAGCAAGGACGCATCCTGCAACGCCAAACCCTCTCCCTCGTACCGGGTACCAACCGCATCTCCATACCTACTACCGGCATACCCCCGGGTATCTACTATGTCAATATCCGCAACCACCATTCCGGCAAAACGGTACAGGCAAGACTGGCAGTCGTACCATGATCCCAAACATAAGGGCGTCTCCCTGGCCCGCTTCATAAATAAAAGAGGCTGCCTCATACAGATGGGACAGCCTCTTTTATTCTTTTATCGTAAAAGAGGATCAGCATGCAGTGGCTCATCCTCCAGGCAATACAAGACAGGACAATTTATAACACCACCAGCCGGAAAAAAAGGGAGCAGCGCCCTGATGGCCCGCCCCCTCACCGTGTATGCTCACATCGGTTTCCGTAAACGCTTGATATAATCGGCAATAGACTGTATCTCCTCCATGCTCATCCGCTTCCGGAATGCTGGCATCGGACCTCCGCCCCGCATGATCTGCTCCAAGATAGCAGCATCACCCAACTGGCTCCGCTGTAAATTCCGCGCCCCCCACATTCCTTTCGTCCCGTCCTCCCCATGACAACGCGTACAGTACCTACGATACAAAGCCGCACCGCCTTCCGGCTCCGCAACAGATGTCGTAGACGCGCCCCGCCCATATATACCCTTTTTCGGTATACAGAAAGCCGGCCGCAGCAGCAACACCAGCAACAACAATGGAATAACACATATCGCCCGGGAAAAAGAAAACCATTTATACATACCCGTAATTTTACAGGCAAATTAGAAACACCCCCGCCGGAAAAATAGAACAAAACCGACAGGCACTGGAATTGCCAAAAAGAACTGTATATTTAGCATACCAACGATAGTATTATCAACCAAATAGAAAGTCGGGCATGAGTGAACAAGGGATAAGCCGCCGTATGCCGGGCGGATTCCTAGTTATTTTATTACTGCTTTGCTGCCACATCGCCTCCCGGGCACAGGTCAATAACCTGCATTTCAAACACCTGGGTATCGCAGATGGCCTCTCGCAAAGCTCCGTGTACTGCCTCTACCAGGATACCAAAGGCTTCATCTGGATAGGTACCACCGATGGCCTCAGTCGCTACGATGGCTACTCATTCCGCCATTTTAAATATGACCAGCAGGATTCCTGCAGCATCGGCAGCAACGAGCTACTGTCTATCAACGAAGATGATAATGGCAACCTGCTCATCGGTACCTCCGTCGGCATGGATTGGTATGATTGCAAAACAGAAAAATGCTACCGCGTCCGCCTCCGCAATGGCGGCGCTAACGACTTCGGTTACGCCAAGACCATCCGCAAAGACAGCCGCGGTAACTACTGGGTAGGTACCTTCAAAGGGCTGATGAAATACGATCCCGTCACACATACCCTGCATCCTGTCGACCTGGGCCCCGAAGCCAACCGCCGCAGCGTCTATGCCATCGCAGAAGATAAAGAACATATCCTCTGGATCGGAGCCGGCTCCCGTATCGTTCGATATAATCCCGCTACACGCCGCGTACAGCCCGCCCCCGAAGCATTTACCCAACAACCCACATTCGGCAAAAGCGCCGTTCATGTCATCAAACACGACAGCAGCGGACATGTCTGGGTAGGCACCGAAAGAAATGGCCTCTTCCTCTGGAACCGACTAACACAACAATGCTTGAACTTCGATGCCAACAGCCAACCCAATCCCATGAGCAGCGACATGGTACGCGCCATCCACTTCCATAACAACGATGCCTGGATCGGTACCCGCAACGGCCTCTATGTCATTAACAAAGATCATAGGATCACCCGCTACTACGGCGTCGACAAACATGACCCGGCATCCCTCTCCGGCAACTCCGTACTGTGCTTCCTGCAAGACAATGCCGGCAGCACCTGGATAGGCACTTTCGCAGGTGGCATCAGTATCGAACATCCGGGAAATAACAACTTCAGCTACATCGGAGAACGTATCGGCAACCAACCTGGCCTCAACTTCAAAGTCATCAGCCGCATACTCGAAGACGAACAACGTAACCTCTGGATCGCCACAGAAGGGGGGGGCGTCAACTATTACAACAGGTCCAACCAGACCTTCAGATACATCCATGTCAACCCGGCCTCCCAACACCTCATCAACCAGGAAACCATCAAAGCCATCCAGCTCGATACACAACAAAACCTCTGGATCGGTACCCTGGAAGGCCTGTTCCGATACAACCGTACCAACAATACCATCACACCGGTACCCCTCAAAGAAAAACCGAATAACATGTCGGATGAACTGGTGTACGGGCTGATACAAGATACTTCCGGACTCTGGATCGGCACCAAAGGAGGCCTCTTCCACCGCAACCTGCAAGGCCGGATCACCCGCTACCGCCATAACAACAACGATAGCTCCAGCATCATCTCCAACGATATCAACGCCCTCTACCAGGATCACCGCGGTGGCATCTGGATCGGTACCGAATTGGGACTGTCCTACCTGCCCAAAGGCCAGCAACGTTTTGTCAACTACCTCAACGAATACGCCCGCGTATTTAATAAAAATGCCATCCTCTGCATCTTCGAAGACAACAACTACAACATCTGGATCGGCACCCGCGGCGGTGGCCTCAAACTCTTCGACCCCCAACGGAAAAATAGCTACACCCTCGACACCCGCATGGGCCTGTCAGGAAATATCATACATGGCATCGTACAGGATCAACAAGGCAACCTCTGGATCAGCTTCAACCAAAGCATAGGTCGCATATCCCTGCGTCGCCCCCATCCTCCCTTTAAACCGGAAGATGTCACCGTCACCAACTACTCCGTCAACAATGGACTGGGTAGCAACGAATTCCTGGCAGCCGCCTGCCGCACCCGCGATGGAGAGATCATGTTCGGTGGCGTCAATGGCATCGTCGCCTTCCACCCCGACAGATTGGTCAACAACACCGTCCGCCCACCGGTAGCTCTCACCGGCCTCCTCATCAAAAATAATCCGGTAGATATCGGCGCCCCGGGATCCCCACTAAAACAATCCATCAGCTACGTCGATGAAATCACACTCTCCCACGACCAGGCTTTCTTCACCCTCCAGTTCGCAGCACTCAACTATATCAACTCCCGTACTAACCAGTACGCCTATCGCCTCGAAGGCCTTAAAGGAGATACCCAATGGCATTACGTCGGCAACCAGCAATCCGCTACCTACACCAACCTCGATGCCGGAGAATATATATTCAAAGTAAAAGCAGCCAATAATGATGGCTACTGGAATGAAACATATACCAGCCTCCGTGTCAAAGTCCTCCCCCCATTCTGGAAGACCTGGTACGCCTATCTCTGCTATGCCACCATCATCATCGGCTTACTATACCTGTTCTATTCCTACTCCATGAAGACCAGCCGCCTCCGGCACGAACTGCAACTGCAACAGCTTAGCCAGGAAAAAGACCGCGAACTCACACAGCGCAAACTGAGCTTCTTCACCAACATCTCCCATGAGATCAAAACACCACTTACGCTCATACTCGCACCGATAGAAAAACTGATCTCCCTCCAGCAGGAGCAGGGCAACAATAAAGCACTCAATCAGCTCATGCTCATGCAGCGCAATGGAGAACGCCTCCTGCGCCTCACAGATCAACTCCTCGACTTCCGTAAGTTCGAAGCGGGTAATATGAACCTCCGCGTCAGCGAAGGCGATCTCATACACTTCCTCAAAGAAATACTGCTCTCATTCGATGCCTTCGTTAGGCATCGTAATATCCGCCTGTCACTCGATACCTCCCACAACTCCCTGACCGCCTGGTTCGATCAGGATAAATTCGAAAAGATCCTGTACAACCTCCTCTCCAACGCCCTCAAATTCACCCACCCGGGTGGAAAAGTCATCGTATCAGTCACCGAGCAACAGACCGCCACCAACCGGAGCATCCTCCTCAGCGTCACCGACAATGGCGTCGGTATCGCACCGCAAAACCTGGAAAAGATATTTTTCCCCTTCCATCACTATAACGATACCGGCCTACCCATCGCAGGAACCGGCATCGGACTGGCATTCACAAAAGGATTGGTCACCTTGCATCGGGGTAATATCACCGTAGAGAGTACCCTCGCCACCTCCAACCGCCCCGGACATACCTGCTTTACCATCACCTTCCCGGCAGATAAAGAGCACTATACACCGGAAGAGCGTTTGCCGTACCACCAACCCGAACGGATCAACGATAGGCCGCTGCACGATACACCCTTATCCACCACCGCCGACAGAAAGGGCCTGGATACAGCAGGAGAGGAGCAGGAGATGGACGAACAGCGCCCCGTCATGCTCATCGTAGAAGACAATCCCGAAATGCGCACCTTCATCAGCAACCATTTCGAAGACCAGTATGCCGTCCACACCGCCACAGATGGCAAACAGGGATGGAACATCGCCACCGCCTTACTACCCGATATCATCATCAGCGATATCATGATGCCGGAAATGAATGGTACAGAACTATGCCGCCTGCTGAAAAAAGATACCCGTACCAGCCACATCCCGGTAATACTGCTGACAGCCCGCACACCGCTCATATTCCGAATGGAAGGTTTCGAAACTGGCGCAGACGACTACATCACCAAACCTTTCAGCCTCGCTTTGCTACAGGTCAGGGTACAAAACCTGCTCAACTCCAGAAATATCCTCCGCGAACGCTATAGCAAAGACATCACCCTCCAGCCGCGCAATATCGCCATCACCGGCGCCGATGAGATCTTCCTCGAACAGGTCATGCAGTTCATCGAAAACAATATCCTCGAACCATCCCTCAACGTCGAGCAAATGGCCAGAGAAGTCAACATGAGCCGCATCACCCTATACCGCAAGATCAAAGCACTCACCAACCAGTCCACCATAGAATTTATCCGCAGCGTCAGGTTGAAAAGAGCCGCCCAGCTACTCCAGCGCAATGAATTCACCGTCAACGAAGTCGCCTATATGGTCGGCTTCTCCGATGTCGACTACTTCCGTAAATGGTTCAAAAAAGAATTCAGTAGCACGCCCAAAGAATATGCTGCCACCCACAAACAATAGGAAAGAAGGAAAATCAACAATTATTCACTAATTTTTCAGGACTAATCATCCTTATGAAGACAAACATCACCGCAACATGGCTGCTGGCAATCATCTTATTGGGAACAACAGGTTTCCTCAAAGCCCAGACCCGCAGCCTCATGAACTTCAAAGACCTCAAAGGCTGGCATATAGACGTGCCAGCTATGGACAAAGACACCACCGTTAAAAGCCCGTTCATTTTACGCAACGGCGTCTTCGTCAGCCTCGCCTCCCCCCAGGGACACATCATCACAGATGAAAGCTATCAGAACTACCGCCTGAAAGTAGAATACAGGTTCCCCGGCAAACCAGGCAACTGCGGCGTATTGGTACATGCCTCTACCCCGCGTATATTGTATGATATGTTCCCTAAATCCCTGGAAGTGCAGATGATGCATAAAAATGCCGGCGATTTCTGGTGCATCAGCGAAGACATCACCGTCCCCGACATGGAAAAACGCCGCGGTCCTAAAAGCGAATGGGGCGTCGTCGATGGTAAAAAACGTAGGATACAAAACCTCGTCGACGATGCAGAAAAACCATTAGGTGAATGGAATACCATGGTGGTCGAATGCCTGAATGATACCATCAAAGTTTGGGTAAATGGTAAACTAGCCAACTATGGTACCAACTGCACCGCACAAAAAGGACAGATCGCCCTGCAGGCAGAAGGTGCCGAAGTGGAATTCCGTAAAGTGGAATTAACTCCCATCACCTCCCTGACTAAATAAAGACATACTAATAGTACCACACCGGCCTCCGTCAACTGACGGAGGCCATTTTTATGCAGACGGCCCGTTTGTATACCTTAGGTCCACCTTTCCCGTAGTTAGGGTATATCATTCGTATACCTTAGGTCCACCTTTCCTGTAGTTAGGGTATATCATTCGTATACCTTAGGTCCACCCTTCCGCTGACAAATCGACAATGCAGTCGCCCCTTTTTGCCCCAGCAACCCTTCCTCGCTGAAACAACCAGGATTACTTCGTGCTGTCTTTACAACGTTAGTGTGATAATTCACACTGATAGCGGGTACGACCGGTTTTGATACTCCACAAATGATACATTTCACCCGTATTTAAGCAGCAATTGACGGGTAATATCTTCCCCACACCCCCCTAAATTTGACCCAGATACAACAACCACGTAATGAGAAAAAGAGATGCATAAAAGATGGACAAATTGTCACCGGTAACTTTTATCATAGACCAAAATCAAAGTGTGAGCCACTAGCAGTATCCAATCATTCAATCACAATTAATCTGGTGCAGTAACAAGTAAACACTGCACCCCGGACAACAATTGCCGCTGAAAAGCGGTGGGGGACATATTATCCATATACTTCACATGATCTGCCCGAAAACGGCAGCAAAAAGGAAAAGCGATATGATCAGAAAATACGCTGCACAACTATTCCTTGGACTATTAGGTCCAGCTATGACTTTACCAACGTACGCATCGCCTCCCCGGCAGGACACCATCCCCGTACAACGCATACAAAACCGCGACTCCGTTCCGGTACTGTTCGGGATACAATCCGCCGCCACCTTACTACAGGCACAGGGAAGCATAGGATATGGAGATATCCGCGGTATACCCGTCACACAACTGGAAAACAGCCTCTATGGCAAACTGGCAGGGCTATACCTATTCCAGTTCAATCACGCACCAGGATTCGATGCCGCCGCTATGTCCGTCAGAGGACAAGCACCGCTCGTCGTAATAGATGGCGTACCAAGGTCCGCTCTCTCCATCGATCCCGAACAGATAGCTTCCGTTACCGTACTGAAAGATGCACTCGCCACCGCCATGTACGGCATGAGAGGCAGCGGAGGGGTGGTCATGGTCAATACCAAACATGGCTACAGTGGCAAAAAACGGATATCTTTCACCGCCCAGTCCGCCATCCAGCAACAACTTAAAACACCGCGTTTCCTTAAAGCATACGACTATGCACGCCTGTACAACGAGGCCCTGCAGAATGATGGTAAACAACCCATCTACTCCGCAACAGACCTCGCCGCCTGGCAAAATGGCTCCGACCCCTTCGGACATCCCGACGTCGACTGGTACAACACCGCCATCAAAGACCAGGCTGCCATGCAACGGTATAATCTTAACATCGCCGGCGGTAACCGCATCTCCCGCTACTTCGTCGATCTCGATTATCTCAACCAACAGGGATACTTCGTCACCGACCCGAATAATAAATACCCAACCAATAACTTCTACAAACGATACATCTTCCGTAGTAACCTCGACGTAGACCTCACCCGCACCACACTCATGACCTTGAGCCTGTTCGGTCGCATCCGCAACGGCAACGAACCGGGTGCCACCACCGCCGGCGTATACTCCAGCATCCTCGGCACTCCCAACAATGCCTATCCGGTATTCAACAATAATGGCAGCCTGGGAGGCAACAACGACTACAGCAATAATATATATGGACAAATAGTCCGCTCCGGATACCGCCCTTCCTACAACCGCAACCTGATGGTAGATCTCAGCCTCCGGCAAAAACTGGATACCTGGCTGCCAGGACTATATGTGAAAGGAACCGCCTCCTTCAACAGCTACTATGAAGAAGCAATAGATCGTAAAAAATCCTTCGCCGTCTACAACGTCAAAACCAACCCGGTCACCGGCGAAACAAATACCAGCATCATCGGCTCAGATGGCGCCCAGTCAAACGGCAGCAGCATCACCGCCCAAAACAGACAGGCCTACACTGAACTGTCCCTGGGCTATGACAGCACTTTCGGACAACACCACCTCGGAGCCACCTTGCTATGGTACCGCGATAGCTATACCAATGGCAACGTACTCCCCCTCATCAATAGCGCCCTCTCCGCCAGGATAAAATACGACTACGCACAGCGATACCTGCTCGAACTGGCCATGTCCTATAGCGCCAACAACATGTATCGCAAAGACAAACGCAAAGGGTATTTCCCCGCTATCGGCCTGGGCTGGAACATCGCTAAAGAAAACTGGTGGATCGGCAGCCCCCTCGCCGGTATCAGCACCCTGAAGCTCAGAGCCTCCTATGGCCGCACCGGCAATACCGCCAACGCAGGATACTATAATTATTTGCAGTTTTATGCAACCGATGGCAATTACCCGCTGGGCAACCCGCCCACTAGTATCACCGCCATCCGCGAAGCTGCCTTGGCCAACCCGTACATCACCTGGGAAAAAGCCGGTAAACTGAACATCGGACTCGATATCGCCTTCGCTAAAGAACGATTCCATATCACCGTCGACCACTTCCGCGACCAGTATAAAGACCTCCTCATGCAGCGAGGTATCAATGCCAGCAGTATCATCGGCAACGACCTCCCCAGGGAGAACATCGGTGCCACCTCCTATCGCGGTTGGGAAGCCTCCGCCGCCTGGCGTACCCGGACCGGCGACTTGTCGTATTTCATACAGGCCAATGGTAGCGTCCTCAAAAGCAGGACAGACGATATACAAGAGGTCATCCGCCCGGGCCAGGCACAAAAACGTACTGGTATGCCCGTAGGACAGCTCTTCGGCCTCGTAGCCGATGGCTTCTACGCATCCGCAGAAGATATACAGACACATGCCCGCCCAGATGCATACTCCCCCGTACCGGGAGATATCAAATATGTAGACCAGAATGGAGATGGCATCATCGACCTCCGCGACGAAACCGCCATCGGTAGCACCAAACCGCTTATATACTATGGCGCCACCATAGGCCTCACCTGGAAAGGAATAGACCTCAGCATGGTATGGCAGGGCGTTAAAAATCGAGATATCGTACTCAATGGCAGCAACACCTGGGAATTCCAAAACGGTGGCAGAGGCCAGGCCATGGAACATCACCTCGATCGATGGACACCTGCTACCGCCGCCACCGCCTCCTATCCACGACTCGCCGTAGGCGCCAATCCTAACAACCAACGCCTGTCCTCCTTCTGGGTAAAAGATGGCAGCTACCTGCGCCTCAAAAATCTCGAATTAGGATACACCCTCCCGGCACATTGGATCAAATTCGCCCGCTTACAAACAGTCCGCGCATTCGCCAACGGATACAACCTCCTCACCTTCACCGGCCTGGATAGAGTCGATCCCGAATCCTACCAAGGAGGATATCCCAACCAACGGGTATTCAACATAGGCGTCAACGTGCAACTCTAAACTATTAATTCCGTACAGTATGAAAAGATATTGGATAATGCTGCTCTTCACCACCCTCGCACTGGCTCAGGACAGCTGCCGGCGTACCCTCGAAACAGAGCCGCAAGACCGCCTCACCGACGATCTCGTTTTCGATCAGATAGATAAGAATGCAGATAACGCCAGGGCATTCCTCATGAGCGTCTATCAGCAACTGCCAGATGGATACAACCGCATCGATAATGCATTCCTCGACTGCGCCACCGACGATGCCGTCGCCTCCCGCGATGGTAACCTCACCGACGACTTCCGCAAAGGCCGCATCAGCCCTCAGAATGTCATCGACAACGCCTGGGAACGCAACTACAACGGCATCCGCCGCGCTAACATCTTCCTCTCTAGGATCGATAAAGTGCCCACCACCACAGAAAATAAACAGTACTGGAAAGCAGAAGCCCGCTTCCTCCGCGCTTTCTTTTACTTCGAACTACTCAAACGCTGGGGCGGCGTACCACTAATGGCCGATACCGTACTCACCATCAACGATCGCCTTAACTACAGCCGCAACACCATCACAGAAACAGTACAGCACATACTGGCAGAACTCAATACCGTCCAGGACCTCCTCCTGCCGCCAACCCTCGCCGATGCCGACTACGGCCGCGCTACCAAAGGAGCCGCCATGGCCTTGAAAGCTCGCCTGCTGCTATACTGGGCCAGCCCCCTCTATAATACCAACAACGATCCCGCTCGCTGGGCCAACGCCGCCACCGCAGCCGCAGACATCGTACGCCTCAATAACTATAACCTGGCAACCGACTTCATCGGCTTGTTCATCAGTACTAAAAACACAGAGTTTATCTTCAATCGCCAGCGTACTCCCGACCAGTCCGTTGAACAGAACAATGGCCCCGTCGGATACCTCAACGCCGCCGCAGGTAAAGGATATACCAGCCCCTCTCAGGAACTCGTAGATGCCTTCCCCATGATCAATGGACTACCGATCACAGATACACGATCAGAATACGATGCCGCACGCCCTTACGATAAAAGAGATCCCCGCCTCGCCGCCACCGTCTTTTACAATGGCAGCAAATGGCTCAACCGACTCGTCGAAACATTCGATGGCGGCCTCGATAAACCTGGTGGCATCATCACCCAAACCAAAACAGGATACTACCTGCGCAAGTTCATGGGCAAGTTCGAATCCGCCTCCGCCTACAGCAACCAGCAACACCATGTCATCCTCCTCCGGTACGCAGAAGTGCTGCTCAACCTCGCAGAAGCCAGGAACGAAGAACAAGGCCCGGTAAAAGAAGCCGTAGATGCCCTCATCGCCTTACGTAAAAGAGCCGGCATCCTCCCCGGCACAGATAATCGATATGGCATTCCAGCCGCCGTCTCACAAGCACAACTGCGCACCATCATACAAAATGAAAGACGCATAGAACTGGCCTTCGAAGAACATCGCCACTGGGACCTCCGCCGCTGGAAACTGGCGGGCACAGTATTAAACAAACCTGTCACCGGCATGCGCATCACCCCACAACAGGGTGGTACGTTCACCTATACACGCTTCGAAGTAACACCGGCATCATTCGCCGAACGCCTCTACTGGTACCCGATCCCCTACAGCGAGATCGAAACCAACCCTAACATGAGGCAGAATAACGGCTGGAACTTCTAAACCGCCGGATTGAAAATGAATAAACTATCAGCCAGCATGAAACGTATCGTATCTATCATATGCCTGCTCTCCTGGTGCCTCACCGCACTGGCACAGGAACGCAGGATCAAAGGGACCGTCTCCGACGCCAACGGCCCCGTACCTTTCGCCACCGTCAAAGCGTCCAACGATCCTAAAAATGTCGCCATCTGCGATGATAAAGGAGCATTCACCATCACCTTGAAAAATAATGGACTGGAACTCACCGTCAGCTCCGTAGGCTATAGCCCGAAATCCATTAACGTAGCAGTCAAAACGACCGTCAACATCGTCCTCAGCGACGCCGTAACAGGCCTGGGTGAGATCGTCACCGTCGGCTTCGCCAAACAAAAGAAAATGACCAGCACCGGCGCCGTCAGCATGATAGGAGGGAAGGAACTTCGCCAAAGCCCGGCAGCCAGCATCCAAAACTCACTGGTAGGCCGACTCCCCGGCCTCTTCCAGCAACAAACAAGCGGCCAGCCGGGTAAAGATGGAGCCAACTTCTTTATCAGGGGTAACAGCTCCTACAACACCGGCTCCCCAAACCCTAACAACCCGCTCATCATCGTCGACGATATCGAATATAGCTACGACATGGTCAGCCAGATCGATCCCAACGAAGTCGAAAGTGTGGCCATCCTCAAAGATGCCTCCACCACCGCTATATATGGTATAAAAGGCGCCAATGGCGTACTCGTGATCACCACCCGTAGAGGTAAACAAGGCCCGCCTAAGATCACATTCCGCTCCGAAACAGGCCTCCAGCAACCTACCGTATATCGCAAACCACTACCTGCATACCAGGCCATCCCTCTGCTGGTAGAACAGTATAAAAACTCCAACCAGGACCCGGAACTGTTCCTCCCCGGCATGACCAGCCCGGAAGCCATCGAACATTTCAGGAAAGGAGACGATCCATTCAAATATCCAAACGTCAACTGGTACGATGAGGTCATGAAAAAAAATACCCTCCAGCAAAGAAATAACCTCGATATCAGCGGCGGCTCAGAAGCCGTTCGCTACTTCGTATCCCTAGGTTACATCTTTCAGAATGGTATCCTCAAAGACCTGCCAAAAGAAGAAGACTTTAATAATAACTACTACCTCAAACGGTATAACTTCCGCTCCAACCTCGACGTGGATGTCACACGCGACCTCAGCCTCCGCCTCGACCTGTCCGCTCGTTTCTCCGAAACCAACGAACCTAACCTGCCAGATGTAGTACCAGGTGGCGCATGGCCCTTCTGGCGCCGCATCACCAGCGGACTTCTCTCACCTTGGATATACCCGGTATACAATCCCGATGGCTCCTTCGGTGGCAGAAAAAGCGCTACCCTCAATCCCGTAGGCATACTCAAATACGCAGGCTATAAAAGACAGTACGACAACGACCTTAACCTGAACCTCACCGCCACACATAAACTGGACTTCATTGCTAAAGGTTTGTCCGCAAAAGGTACCATCGCCTACACCAACGATTTCCAATACCGCCGCAGCGTCACCCGTGGCCGGTTCCCGGTATATGAATACATCGCAGCAGCAGATAGGTACGAGTCCGTATTCCCCGACTTATACCGCATGCCAGTACTGGGTGCCGATGCCGACTTCCAGAATGGTACCGGCAAGCCTATACGTAAACTCAATATGCAGGCCATCCTCGACTACCGCAACACCTTCGGCGACCATACCGTATACGCACTGGGCCTCTTCAACCAGATCAGCAATATCAATGGCGCCAACGTACCAGACAACTTCAGAGGATACTCCGCCCGCGTCGGATACGACTTCCGCTCTAAATATCTCATAGAGTTCAATATGGGCTACAACGGTACCGACCGCTTTAAAGCCAGCAAACGCTATGGCTTCTTCCCAGCAATATCCGGTGGCTGGAACGTAAGCGAAGAACCGTTCTTTAAACGCAACATCCGGTTCATCGACTACCTCAAACTCAGAGCCTCCTACGGAGAAGTAGGTAGCGATAACATCGGTGGCGCCTTTAAATATGTATATGAAGAGGTCTACAACAGACCCGACCAGAACTACAACTTCGGAGAAACGCCCAACACCTTCCCCGTCATCACACCAGGGGCACTGGCCAACGAAGATGTCCGCTGGGAACGCGAACGCAAACTCGACCTGGGCATGGAAATGCACTTGTTCAAAGGCAAACTGGAACTGGTAGTAGACTATTTCGACAACTATCGCTACGATATCCTCACCCAAAGAGGTAGCGTACCTAACTTCACAGGGATCAGTCTACCGCCGGTGAATGTCGGCCGCGTAAGTAACAAAGGCCTCGAAATAGAAGCCACACACCGCAATAAAATAAACCAGTCACTCAGCTACTTCGTCAAAGGCAACCTCTCCGTCGCAAAAAATAAAGTGCGCTATAGAGACGAACCACTCAACGCCGCCAACCCGATGCTGGCACAAACAGGCCGTCCCATCGGACAGATATATGGATACACCTTCGATGGCTTCTACTATGATGATGACGACATCGCTAAAAGCCCGCCCGTAATAGGCAAGACCGTAAAGCCGGGCGATATCCGCTTCAAGGATATGAATGGCGATGGCAAGATAGATCAGGGCGATATCGGCCCCATCGGCTATCCTAACCTGCCACAGGTAACATATGGTATCAGCGCCGGTTTCAGCTACAAAGGCCTCGATGCCTCCGTACTCCTGCAGGGCGCTACCCGCGGTAGCCTCGATGCCTCCACATTATTGCAGATAGGCAACTCCAACGGTATCCCCTCCGCTATCCACCTCAAACGCTGGACACCCGAGACAAGAGACATAGCCGAATACCCGCGCCTCGGTGGCGTCAACTTCGACATGTCCACCTTCTGGCTCAGATCCGCCGACTACCTCCGTATCAAAAACGTAGAAATAGGTTACCAGCTGCCCAAACGTATCGTCAACGCACTTCGCCTCGAAAATGTACGCCTCTACGCCAATGGCCTCAACCTCATGACATGGTTCAACCTTAAGATATACGACGTAGACCCGGAATCCGCCCGCGGAAGCCAGGGCTCAGAAGCCTACAGCAACTACCCGCAGCAGAAAGTATACAACTTCGGTATTCAGGTATCCTTTAAATAGCATCGCGATGAAGACTAAACAGATTCTATATACATTACTACTCGCCGCCGCCACAACAAGCGCCTGCAAAAAAGTCACCGGCGACGACTTCCTGGATAAAACAGACACCGGCACCATCGATCGCCAGAAAACCTTCGCAGACAGTGCCCTCACCATGCAGTTCCTCAATGGTGTATACCGGCAACTGTCATTCACCTACTTCATAGATAATGGCCTCTTCGGTGGCGGCATCTGGAGCTTCTCCGATGCCACCGACGACTCCGAAATACGCTGGTCAGGCAACACCGCCCAGACCGCACAGGCATACAATGGCGCCCAGTTCGCTGGCGTAGCCGACTTCTCCCGCATGCGCGCCGACCACTGGAACATCCCCTACGACTGCATCCGCCGCGCCAACATATTCCTCTCCAGCGTAGACAACGGCCCGCTGTCCGCCAGCCGCAAAGCCATGGCCAAAGCAGAAATACGCTTCCTCAGAGCATACTTCTACTTCCACCTCCTTCGCACCCACGGCGGCATCCCCCTCATCGGCGATCGCCTCTATGGCCTCGAAGATAAGTTCGACCAGCCGCGCGCCAGCTTCGAAGAATGCGTACAATACATCACCAAAGAACTCGACGACGCAGCTGCCATACTGCCGGTAGAACATACACCGGACAACTACGGCAGACCCACCAAAGGTGCCGCCATGGCAGTAAAAGCAAAATTGCTGCTCATGGCCGCCAGCCCCTTGTTCAATGGTGGCAACCTCGGCGCCTCCGGCGACCAGCAAAAACTACTGGGCTATAGCAACTTTGGCAACGAACGTTGGAAAACAGCCGCCGATGCCATGAAAGCAGTCATCGACATGGGCGCTTACGACCTCGTGGAAGATAATACCTCCCGCAAAGGAAATGGCTTCTATCTCACCTTCCTCCAACGCAAAAACCGCGAACATATATTCCAGGTAATGCAGGGGGCCAACCGCACCTTCGAAAACCTCCTGCTGCCCGCCTCCCGCGCCGGACAGACCTACTCCTTCCCTACACAACAACTCGTAGATGCATTCCCGATGGCCAATGGTAAACAACCGGATCAACAGGGTTCCGGCTACAATGAAGCTCAACCCTACCAGAACAGGGATCCGCGCTTCTACTTCACCGTCCTGTATAATGGCGCCTCCTGGCTCATGAGAGCCAGCAACCGCCAGGAACCCGTATGGTTGTACCAGTTCGCACCTCAGGATGGACTCAACACTAACAGCAACGCCACCCGCACCGGCTACCTGTGGCGCAAAATGATGGACGAAAATGCAGGGGGCAACTACGGTGTCGAACCCACTCGATGCCTCCCCGTCATCCGCTTCGCCGAAATATTACTGGGCTTCGCAGAAGCCGCCAATGAATACGAAGGCCCGACACCCGCAGTATATGATGCAGTAGAAAGAATACGCCGCCGCGCCGGATTGTCACCCTACCAGCTGCCAACAGGACTCAGCAAAGAACAAATGCGCGATGCCATCCGAAACGAAAGAAGAGTAGAACTGGCTTTCGAAGAAGGACATCGCTTCTTCGACCTCCTCCGCTGGAAAATGTTCGATAAACTCGTCAATGGCGATATGTATGGCATGCGCTGGACCAAAGTCAACGAAACCACCTTCACACCGCAACGATTCGTATTCGAAACACGCGTATTCAAAAGCCCGCAAATGTATTTCATGCCCATACCTCAAGCAGAAATTAACAAAGCACCCATGCTGACCCAAAACCCGGGCTGGTAAAGTCCGCATGGTCAACCGGTTTTATGCCGGAAAAGCAGCAATCGTTTGGTAGATAAAAGTTGATATGTCGCCCCGGTATTCATATCGGGGCCTCTCTTAAAAACTATAATACGTCCATTATATCATTCTAAAATGAAACCCATATGAAACATCTCATCTTCCAAAACGCCATGACCGGCGTATTAGCATTAAGCCTCCTCGCTTGCCAGAAAAATGTCAAAGAAGATGCGTTGTCCCCCAACGCCAGGATCGCCAGCAATGAACAATTACCGCCAGCACAAACAGAATGGACCCTCACAGAACGACCCACAGGACAGGCAGAGGCCAGCCGCCTCATCTTCTCACTCCGGACTGCCGACTTCGACCCGGTAGGCCTCCGCGCCACCGCCAATCAACCACTGCTGGTCAACGTCACACAGATCAGCGGTACTAACCTGCCACAGCTCATCGTCGGCAGCTACGACCGCGAAACCGTTACCACCTACAACCTGCAGCTAGGTACCAATACCATCAATAACACCAATGGCGGCGACCTCTATCTGCGATACGCCTCCGCAACACCCAACACCGCCAATAGGGTGAAAGTGACCTTCCAGAGTGGCTTCAAAACCATCCCGTTCTACGTACAGGGTACCACCACCCACCAGCAATGGATCGATATGCTCAGCGCCGATACCTCCTCACCTAATGCCATCCTCGTATCACAGCGTGCATTCATCACCGTATCGCAGGCCAAAGCCGAACAATATCAGTCCGAAAACCAGGATACCATACTCGCCTACATCGACCGCTCCCTCAAAGCTGAGGGC
Source organism: Chitinophaga pendula (assembly GCF_020386615.1). Taxonomy (NCBI): domain Bacteria; kingdom Pseudomonadati; phylum Bacteroidota; class Chitinophagia; order Chitinophagales; family Chitinophagaceae; genus Chitinophaga; species Chitinophaga pendula. Next base: position 3,838,820 of record NZ_CP077769.1, on the reverse strand, counting down.
GATATCAGCGGCCTCGATAACAGCAGCCCTGTTCATGCCCCCCTGGATAATAAACTGATGATCGTAGAACGCAACAGCGGATACATGGATGCCACACACGAAGGCCGCGTTCGTATCGTCGGCACTTCCTTCAACCGCGTACTCGTCCCCGCACAGATCAGCGGCAACGGATGGGGCCTCTGGCACGAAATGGGACACCACCACCAAATGTGGAACTGGACCTTCGGCGCAGTAGGAGAAGTCAATCCAAACATCTATACCCTCGCCGCCAAAAGAATATTCCAGCCGGGCGCCAAAGGATTGAGCGCCTCCGACTGGACCGGCATCAAAAACTTCCTCGCACGCCCCGACAGCACCCGCGACTACACCGCTTCCAACGTCGCACTATATGTCCGCCTCGGCATCTATCAGCAACTATGGATGGCATTCGGGGACACCTTCTTTCATAACCTGCATAAACTCGTACGCGAAGAAAGACCGCAACCTGTCGGCAACGCCGAAGAAGAAATGAGAGTACTCATGTTATACGCCTGCCGCGCCAGCGGAAAAGACCTGGGCCAGTTCTTCAAAGACTGGGGCTTCAAAGTCAATACGTCTATCTATAACGAGATCACCGCCTTGCAACTTCCCGCACCGGCAGTGAACCCGTCCTCCTTAAGCGAATATTAACAAAATGACCGTGGCCAGCCACTAATAACGGCTGGCCACCTCCTTTACCAGCGGAAACCAATGAATCAATGAAATATATCTTTCTCTGGATCACCGGCATCCTCACACTCAGCACCGGCAGCAACACAATAGCGCAGTCCCGGCAAACAATGGCTTTCAACGATGACTGGCAATTCAGAAAAACCGCCGGCAACGACACCTCCTGGCACCTAGTCCACCTGCCGCATACCTGGAACAACATCGATATGCAGACTACCAAAGACTTCTACCAGGGCGAAGGCGTCTACCGCAAACAACTGCCGCCCAACCCAACCTGGAAGCACAAACGCATATTCCTCCGATTCGAAGGCGCCGGCAGCGTCGCACAGGTTTTCCTGAACGGACAAATGATCGGCTCCCACAAAGGTGCCTATGGCGCATTCGCGTGTGAACTGACCCACTCCCTCAAAGACTCCGCCGTAAATGAACTGCTGGTCAAAACCAACAACACCGCCCGACCCGATGTCATCCCCATCAATCACAACCTGTTCGGCGTATACGGCGGCCTCTATCGCCCCGTATCATTGATAGTAACAGCACCGCTGTCATTCGCCGTCAACGACTACGCAGCGCCGGGTGTCTTTATCCGCCAGCAGAACGTATCCGCAGCATCAGCAGATATTACCGTCACCGCCAAAGTCGACAACAAATATCCTCACAGCCGCCAGGCTATATTACAGACCGCCCTCTGCGATGCCGATGGCAACATCGTCAAAACAGTCGACTCCTCCATACAAATACTCCCGCAGGGAATGCAGGTCTTCCACCAACAGTTCCAACTCAACACCCCGCATCTCTGGAATGGCCTCAAAGACCCATACCTGTACAAAGTCATCGTCCGCATCCTCGAACATGGCCAGGTCATCGATGAAGTCCTCCGCCCCCTCGGAATACGGCACTTCGAGATCATCCCGGGAAAAGGCCTCTTCCTTAATCGACAACAACTACCTCTCAAAGGCGTCTGCCGCCACCAGGACTGGTGGGAGAGTGGCAGCGCCCTCACCAACGAACAACATGCCGCCGACCTCAATATCATCCGCGAAATGGGAGCCAACGCCGTCCGCCTCGCGCACTACCAACAGTCAGAATACCTCTATAGCAAAGCCGATAGCATCGGCCTCGTCATCTGGGCCGAAATACCTTTCGTCAATGCCGTCAGCGGCCAGGAAACTGACAACGCCAAACAACAACTAACAGAACTCATCCGCCAGAATTATCACCACCCGTCCATCTATGTCTGGGGGCTTCATAACGAAGTCTATGACCGAAATCCTGGTGGATTCGTCAATACCCTCACCGCCGCATTACACAACCTCGCCAAATCAGAAGACCCCGACCGATACACCGTCAGCGTCAACGGATATGGCAAAATGGAACGTTTCGAAAACAGGAACGCGGACATACAGGGCATGAACCGCTACTACGGCTGGTACGAAGGCAAAACAACCGACCTCGAACAGTGGATCACCGGCCTCAAAAGTAACTTCCCCGAATACAACGTCATCCTCTCAGAATACGGCGCCGAAGGCAACATCTTCCAGCAGACAGAAACACCGCCGGCAACATTCAATCCTGTCAATGGTCAGTATTTCCCCGAACAACTGGAAACCCGCTTCCACGAAACACAATGGGGCATCCTCGCCAAACATCCATACCTGCTGGGCAGCTACCTGTGGAACATGTTCGACTTCGCCGTACCCCTATGGAACCGCGGTGGCATCCCCGCCCGCAACCTCAAAGGTCTCGTTACCTTCGATCGCAAAGTGAAAAAAGATGCCTTCTACTGGTATAAAGCCAACTGGAGCGATACCCCCGTACTCTATATCAGCGATCGCAGACTGACACAACGCACAGCACCACAAACAGACATCACCGTCTATAGCAACATCGGTCAGCCACATCTCACCATCAACGGCCGCCGCATCACCGATTTCAAACAAGGAACCACCGCCGTGCATTATATATTCACACAGGCTTCCTTACGCAAAGGACAAAATAAAGTACAGGTCAAAGTAATACACAACGGAAAAGAATACACGGACAACGTAATTTGGACATTGCAATAAAATTGTAGGATATGTATAGATATGGTAAATGGTTGATCATAGGGGCAATTTCACTGGCCACCACAGTCAAAGTACATGCCCAGCAACAAGAACACAAAGAGTTAAAATACGGCGCGCAATACACCGGCAAACGCCAGGATGCCGCCATGGACCGGTTCCGCTATAATCGCTTCGGACAGTTCATACATTGGGGCCTGTATGCCATCCCCGGTGGCGTATGGCAGGGGAAAACATACGCCTACGCCGCCGAATTCCTGAAATCTAGCGCAAAAATACCCTCCGCCACCTGGGACTCCCTCATGTATCAGTTCAACCCCCGCCGGTTCGATCCGAAAACCTGGGCCCGCATGGCCCGGCAAATGGGCGTGAAATACATGACCATCACCACTAAACACCACGAAGGATTCTGCCTCTGGCCGTCTCAATACACCAGCTTCAATATCAGCAACGCGCCGTATAAAAAAGATATCCTCAAAGAAATAGTGGATGCCTACACCGCCGAAGGTATCGACGTACACTTCTACTATTCCGTCCTCGACTGGCATCATCCCGACTGGCGCTACGACATCAAAAGCAATGCCGATAGCGTAGCCTTTCGCCGCTACCTGGACTTCGCCTACAACCAGCTCAAAGAACTCGCTACCAACTACCCGGCCGTTAAATGTTTCTGGTTCGATGGTACCTGGGACAACAGCGTGAAGAAAAATGGCTGGTGGACACTCGAAGTAGAAAAAATGCTCAAACAAGTAAGACCAGGCATGATCGTCAACAGCCGCCTGCGGGCAGATGACAATGGCAACCGCCATAAAGATGCCAACGGCAACATGATGGGCGACTATGCCTCCGGATACGAACGCCGGCTGCCAGATCCCATCAGGGATACCGACGTACTCAAAACAGATTGGGAAGCCTGCATGACCATCCCCGAAAACCAATGGGGATACCACCGCGATTGGAGCCTCAGTTACGTCAAAACACCGGCCGAACTACTGGAAATGTTAGCCAGCGCTACCTCCATGAGTGGCAACTTCCTGCTCAACTTCGGCCCGCAGGGAGATGGCGCCATCCGTCCCGAAGAACAACGCATCGCCACTACCATCGGCAACTGGATGAAAATAAATGGAGAAGCCATATACGGTGGCTACCACGCCAACAGCTGGAAAAAACAAGATTGGGGATACTACATCGCACACGATAACAACAAACTGTATCTCGTAGTGTGTAACCAACCACTTTCCGGATTGCTGAAAATACAAACACCACCAAAGACAAACATCAAAAAAGCCTACCTGCTCTCACATCCCTCCCGGCAGCTACGCATCACAGAAACACAAAAAAACCAGTATAATATAAGTACCGGCAACCCCCGTCCCGGCCTCCCGTACGTGATCATACTGGAACTGTCCGATGACGCAGGGAACAACAGCCGCCAGTACCAGGAAGCGAAAACATAAAGCACAAATTCCCCTTTTCATCCCCCTCAAAACGGACAACCCGGTTTCATCAAATATTTAACCGCATTCGGCCGATTCCTCCCTCTCCTTTAATATACCTACTGTAACTTGCCCTTGCAAGCGGAAAAAAGATAAAGGCGCCGGCACCAACACCGGCGCCTTTTAGTGATAAGGAACCACTTCCCACCGCATAACACTGAAGTAATTTTGACAGTATGGAAACGTCTGCTAAGGCCCGCGGCGCGCTGGGCTTTATATTTATTACCCTCTTCCTCGATGTAATGGGCCTCGGCATCATTATCCCGGTATTCCCCAAATTGATCGAACGGCTCATTCATGGCGATCTGAGCGCTGCCTCCCGCTGGTCAGGCCTGCTCATCTTCGTATATGCAATAGCACAGTTCATCTTTGCGCCCGTCCTGGGCAACCTCAGCGACCGCTATGGCCGCCGGCCCGTATTACTTTGCTCCCTGCTGGGCTTCGGACTGGACTATATCTTCATGGCCTTCGCACCTACCATCGGCTGGCTCTTCGTGAGCCGCCTGCTGGCAGGTATCACCGGCGCCAGCTTTACCACCGCTTCCGCCTATATCGCCGATATAAGCACCCCCGAAAAAAGAGCGCAGAACTTCGGACTCATCGGTGCCGCCTTCGGCCTCGGCTTCATCTTCGGCCCCGTCATCGGCGGCGTATTGGTACAGTTCGGAGATAAAGTCCCCTTCCTCACCGCCGCCAGCCTCACCTTGCTCAACGTGCTGTACGGATTTTTTATCCTACCCGAATCACTGCCCCTCACCAATAGAAGAGCCTTCGACTGGAAACGCGCTAACCCCGTTGGCGCCCTCATGCAGCTGAAGAAATACCCGGCCGTTTATGGCCTCCTGATCACCCTCATCACCTTCTATATGGCCAGCACCGGCATACAAAGCACCTGGACCTACTACTGCATGGCCAAATTCAATTGGAACGAAACATGGGTAGGCTACTCCCTCGGCTTCAGCGGCCTCATGACCGCATTCGTACAGCTGGTAGTGATCCGGATCGCCCTGCCCAAACTAGGACAGGAAAAAAGCGTATACCTGGGACTAACCATCATTTCTATCGGCCTCTTCCTCCTCGGAATGGCAGCAGAAGGCTGGATGATGTTCGCCATCCTCGTACCATACGCCTTCGGTAACATCGCCGGCCCCGCACTCTCCAGCTTCATCACCGGACAAGTCCCTCCCAACGAACAGGGCGAACTCCAGGGTGCCCTCACCAGCCTGATGAGCGCCACCGGCATCATATCCCCGCTCATCATGACCAACCTGTTCGCCTACTTCACACAAAAAGGAGCGCCCGTACACTTCCCCGGAGCTCCCTTCGTACTCTGTAGTATACTCGTAGCAATAGGTCTCCTTTTCGCCAGAAGAAGTATGGGCCGCGTAAATGCTTGACGACAAAAAGCCGCACTGTCCGCCCTTTTGTCTACCTTTGCGGTTTGATGTTCAAAGCGCACGCATGAAATTCGAGCAATACCATATATCTCCGGAAATTAAAAGAAGCCTGGAAGATCTGGGATTCAAACGGCCTACAGATATACAATTCAAAGCCATCCCGTCTATCCTCAAAGGCGATGACGTAATGGCCATCGCACAAACAGGGACCGGCAAAACAGCCGCTTTCGCCATCCCCGTACTCCACATACTGCAGCGCCTGCATCCCAAAAAAACAAAAGGAGAGGTGAGATGCCTCGTCATGGTACCCACCCGCGAACTGGCTATCCAGATAGCCGAAGTGTTCTCCACCCTCGCCAAATATACCCGCCTTAGCATACTAGGCCTCCATGGCGGCGTCGAACAGGAACCCCAGATACAACAACTGCGCAAAGGCGTCGATGTCCTCATCGCCACCCCAGGCAGAATGTTCGACCTCGTCAGCCAACAACATATAGACCTCAGCCAGACCGGTATCCTCATCCTCGATGAAGCCGACCACATGCTCGACCTGGGATTTATCAAAGATATCCGCGACGTACTCAGACACCTGCCCAGACAACACCAGACCTTGTTCTTCTCCGCGACCATCGATACAGATATCAAAGACCTGGCCTACTCCGTAGTGAGAAATCCAATACGTATCCAGATATCCCCCCAGGATCCCGTATCCAAAAATGTCAGCCACGCCGTAGCCTTCGTCGAAATGGATGACAAACGTTTCTTCCTCGAACGCCTCGTCCGCGAATTCCCGGAAAATAAAATATTGGTGTTCGTCCGCACCAAAGTCCGCGCAGAAAGAGTGCACGCCGCCATGCAAAGGGTAGGGGTTCCCACCATCACCATGCACGGCGGTAAAGAACAGAACGACCGCCTCCAGGTCATGGAACAGTTCAAAACAGGTGCCGTCAAAATACTCATCGCAACAGATGTCAGCGCCCGCGGGATCGACATCCCCAACGTCGACTATGTAGTCAACTATGACCTGCCCGACGTGGAAGAAAATTACGTACACCGCGTAGGCCGCACCGGCCGCGGCGTGCAGAAAGGACAGGCCGTCTCCTTCTGCAGCAAAGAAGAAGAACCCATCCTCAAAGCCATCGAAACTTATATCGGCAAACCCATCACCGAAATGAAGATCGATAAAAATGACTACCGCGAAACCATCGCCTTCTCAGAAGATATTCCCAACGATAACTGGCAACTCCTCATCGACCAGCACGAAGCTTCCCTCAAAGAAGCCAAAAAGAAAAAAAAGAAGAAATAAAACACCAACCTCCCGGAATTAATACAATCGGAAAATATAGCGCCCGCTGCCAGATCATCCTATCTTCACATACCTCATCGGCATATCTATAGCTGACAGCGGGCGCACCGCAAATCCAACCCTTTATTCAATAGCGTGTAGCTCTGCCATGCCGGCATAACCACCGGCGCTGGTCTTAATAATGTTAAACTTGAAATAGGAGGCCGTCACCGGCGACAAAAATCGAACATACTTGACGTCTGGTGAAGATGCAGAAGAACGGTTTGATGTGCGGGTACCAGAATAGCGGCCCTCCAGCTTCCATTCCTTGCCATCATTGCTGGAAAATATTTCCATATTGATAAAATCACCAGGCAAGTATTGATAACTGGGAACGATCGAAAACCCTTTAATGGTACTTACATGCCCCATATTTAATACCACCCAGGCCGGCAGATTAATGTCTGAATGCCACGAAGTGGCATTATTATCATCAAGTATCCGGGTAACATCATAACCACCCAAACTGGCGCCAGCACTAACTTGCCAACTGGAACGGTTTGCTGTAATTCCGGTTGGGCGGGCATTTGTGGGGTCTATATTGTTAACGAATACACCTAATGTTACATACACGACCCTGCCTGCACTATCTGCCGGTGGAGTATCTGGCTGATTGTCAGCCGCTAGCTCCAATGGAAGCAAATAATTCGCTCCAGGAGTGAACTTCGACAAATCAGTAAGTTCAAGTTGGATACTGTCAGATGATATGGCTTGGCCAGCCGGAATATTGAACGAGGCCTTTGCAAGCTGGTATGATCCTGAGGGAAAAACCTGGTACCTCGTACCATTCACTTCATTATAGGAAGACACTAAGGCTCCATTCGCCTGTACATTGGCCGTTAATGCCCGGTTAATAGCCAGGTTAAGCCTGCCTTGAAGATACACCATGCTGGCTCCGCTAGTAACACCATTGACGCTTTGCAACAGGATACTCACAACATTTTTGCCCGCCAGACTTGTTATACTGGTCGCAACACTACTCACAGGTATCTTCACAAACATTATCTGACGTGTGCCGCTTACAAGAATGCCATCGCTGGCAGTAGTCAGCACTACCGGTACCACGTAATTATTTGTACCAGCCTTCAATTTAGTTGGATCAGCTAATTGCACAAGAACAGAATCCCCCGATTGCGTTTGCCCAGTTTTGATGGTCACCTTTCCATTGTTCACAATCCTGAAGGTCCCCGGCGATAACACCGGAGATGGCACCGCCGGTTTATAAATACTATCGTATTGCGCAACCAGCGATGCATCTATACGGGCCGTCACCTCCACATTCCTTTCAAATGCACGGGACAATAATACAGGGAAACCAGCGTCTTTTGCTGCCAGAATCGTACTGCGCAGAACCTTTATGCTGTCAACAGCAAGAATGTTATAGGCGCTGTTGCCCGCAGGAACGTATGCCAGCAGATCCTTGGTGTTTAAATGGTCATTTTTACGACAGCTGGCGATAAGTATAGGGATAAAAAGATAGGTTAGATAAAGATGATGTATGGATAAATTGAACTTCATGTTTTTTCATTTGAGTTTTTTAAAAGCTAATGCCCCGCAATGCTAGTTGCATCTTACGTTAGTCACCCAAGTAACATTCCGCTGAGCAACAGCATCATGCTTATTGCCGCTGAGATCAAAGGCGGTGTTCCCGGTACCTTCATTCAACTTCCAGTAAGCGACTAATCCGGGACTAGCAGGATTCACACCACACATACCGTCTTGTATCTCCGCTTGTGTCAGCGCTTTGGACCACACACGACATTCGCTGATAAGCCCATCGAGTAACCTTCCATCCGCAGAATAGCCTAAATGAAATCCCCCTGCCCATGTGTTCGTTAGGTCTATCGTCCTGCTGACGCTCTCCTGTACAGCAAGTACACCATCGACATAAATCCGCTGCACTGAACCATCGTATGTCGACGCAATATGATACCATCGGCCCGTAGCAAAAGAGGTAGGTACCGTAAGTGGTTTTCCTCCTGCTTGCTGAAGTTGGTCCTTACTTATAGTCACATCACCAAAGCGTAATAAATAAGTTTCCTCAATACCCATAAGAGAACTGATGAAAGGACTGTGGTCATCAAAATTGTTGACCAGTACTCTCGCCTCGTAGCTAATAGCCCGCATATTTTTAAGCTGATCATTGTTCTTGGAAAAATCACATTTGAAGTAATTCTCCGTAATACTCGCTACCGTAGAACGGATCACTTTATTAATTATAATAAAGATAGTTTTCGATGATGCCAGCACTTTTTCTCCTCCGGAAACATGCGAGATCGTAACCGGGACCATATAAGATACACCCTCCTGCAAACCCTGGTTTGAGCGCATCGTAAAGGCTACAGCATCGGATATATGCGTACCGCTTTTGATAATTACGGTACCTTTCGAAAGACTGTATAGATCTGAGGGCGGTGCTTTGTAATTCTTTCGGTTGGCCTGATTGTATGCCGCAATCAATGTAGTATCTATAGCAAGTTGTACCGTAATGTCATTACTTGCCAACCCGGATGACGTAATGCTGATCGCTGTGCTCGATGCCGATTGGTCTACAGTTAATGCCGTGGATGAGTTAGTTTCTGTACCGGTAATGAATAACGCATCGCTATACGTTTCCTTCTTGCAGGAAAATATCCCGGTAGCCAGCAACAGCATAATTACAATAGGAATAATCTGTTTCATACTATGTCGGATTAGGTAAGTGGAATTATTTCGCGGCCGGATTCATGATCTGGATGGCCTGTCTCATGTACATATAAGGCATCGACGGATTGGAATATTCATATTCAAGATGATAAGCCGCTATACCTCCTTTTCGCCCGGTCGGAGGTTGCCACCTTGCAAAGGCTGCCAGTAAGCCTCCATCTCTCCATAAAGACTCAAAGTTTTCACCTATAATACATTGCTCTATGGGCATGCCAGGTACCTGTCGCTTCAAACGATTCAGCGCGCCGGTAGCCGTTCCGCCTTGTGGAGAATAGTTCTGTAACACGTAATAACTAAGCAGCGGGATAGACCTGGAATCAAGTGTCTCAACAAAGGAGTCTACAATTAATAGCTTGTCAGTACCCGATTTCGGCCCCAGATATTTTGATACGGCCAGCAGAAACAAATGAAATTTTGCGGGATCCGTCAGATATCCGGATGGTTCAAAATCAAAATCAAAACCATCCAAACTATACTTCTCAACAGAATCTGCCACCGCTTTCGCAGCTAGTTCCATTCCGCGCATCAAAAGGGCTTCGTCCCCCTTCGTATATTTCTCTATAAAATCTTTGTCCACATTGGTAAGAAAATGATCGCCTACAATAGAACAAGTCACTACTCTCGTACCTTTGTTTTTCTGCATGTTCCGCATAGCTTCCATATGTGGCGTTCCCAGCTGAGGCGGACCTCCCCAACAACTAATAATATCTATGCTGTCCGGCAGGCTTTCCCACCGGTTCATCATCATAGCCGTTTTCCCGTCGCCACCACTCCCTCCAAACCATCCGTACGATAACTGATGACTGCTCTTCTTATATGCCCTTAAGTTAGATAAGTATTCCGCTGTAGGAACAACGGGATGCTGCAAAGGGATCGGGCCGGGTTCATTTTGTTTCTTACAAGCCGAGCCGGGTATTAACACCGCAAATAGGATAAATACGAAAAGAGGTATGATTGCTTTCATGTAATGTTTTTTTAGTAATCAATGTCAACAAGGAGCATTAGCGCCTTCTATCCCACCAAAGAGGCGTACCTCCATTATCAGGGCCACCCAGCAACGATACACCGGCTGACACGTTAGTAGAATTATTCCGGTATTCACTTTGAGGAAAAGGACTTCGCCTTACCTGCAAGGATGTGCTAATCTGACCATTACTCAGGTTATTGGCAGCCGGAATAGGAATGACCTTCGGGTAGCCCGTCCTTCTGAATTCACTCCAGGCTTCCAGCCCGTCCGGATACAGCGAGATCCATTTCTGTGTGATGATCCTCTCCAGGTTTTCCTCAAAACTAGCTGCACTATTCCACCTGATCGTAATAGTAGAAGGAGCAGCTGCATTATTCCCGCTGTTCAAAGGGTCCACATAGGGAGCTGGCGTGCTGACGCCGTCACTTAGATAAGCGCTGGCATCTCCCGCTGCACGCTGAGTTCCTCCCAACGGTTGACCAAAGGCCAGTCTTACCCCTTGCTCATATAGACTCCCGGCCATACCGCCCATATTCCATCCCCGCAATGCACCTTCTGCCCGCAGGAAATACACCTCTCCCGCTCCCATCCATTGTATAGGCGTTGCTGCCGTAACATTGAGCGTGGAAAAAGGACTGTATGCCTGCCCGTTAAAACGACTACCATTTCTGATGCCATGATAATCACCAGATAAACTACCCGTACCTTGATTGAAAAGAAGACCTATCCGTGGATCCTTATACCCTTTCAAATAAGACTCCATCGTCGCTCCCATACGCGTGTCGTTATAAGAATAACATATCATGTATAGAGGATTGATAGTGCTGTTACCATCCGTCAGCAAACGCGCATTGTCATCATTACTATCCAGTACGCCTCCACTCACAGCCTGCTCCGCATACAATCTCGCTTTACCGGCATCAGCTCTCACAATACGCATGGCCAGCCTCAACTTGAGCGAATTGCCAAATTTCACCCAGCGGGAAAGATTGCCCCGATAGATCAGATCGTACGGTGCCAGCGATGGAGATGACTGTTGCTGCGTAATCTGAATAGTTTTATTCAAAGTCGCTATAGCACTGTCAAGCTCCGCAAAAAAAGAGGCATAGATCACTTCCTGCGAATTGTAAGGAACCGATGTCGCAGGGACAAAGTTGAGATAAGGCAACGGCCCATATATGTCTGAAAGACGATGCATAGCCAGCACCTTCATTATCTGTGCAACCGCATAAGTACTATTCGCACCTGCTCCGACTTTAGCAGCGCTTTGTTTAATATTGTACCATGGCGCCATCTCATTCTGAAATGTATAGGCGAAAGCCGAACCGTACCACTCCGGAGTCATCGAATAAGTCGTATTGTTAACGCCATTATTACCAAACGCATTGGAAGCCCCCTGATGACCAGAATAAATATCTCCCATAAGACTGTGCATCAATTGATACGCATTCACATCTGCATTCTCTGCCAGGTTCTGCGAAGGAATCATCTTTACCTGCATCTGGGAGATAAGACTTCCAAGCCGGAGATTATCGTAATTGAGATCACCATCCGTAGCTCCATTACGGTCGGTATTGTACAACTCGTAGTTTTTTGTACACGAAGTGTTATGCAGTAGGCTGATACCACAAAAAATATATAAAATGAATCTTTTCATAACCAGTTTTTTGAATTGTTCCAATACCAGGGCATTACAGACTGGCTTTTACGCTAAAGCCAAAACTTCTCAGGCTGGGTGCCATAAAATAATCAATGCCTTGGAAGTAAGTACCTGTAGAGGCCGTGTTCTCCGGATCAAAAGGCGCTTTGTTGTAAAACATAAACAGATTACGGCCTATCAGCGAAAGGGTCAGTTCCCTTAGCTTATGCTTGAAAATGACAGTCGGCAAACTATAACTCAGCGAGGCCTCCCGCAATCTGGCATTCGTCGCACTATATACATATTGCGACAATACCCCTGTCCCAAGACCCACCGTTTGGTAATACCTCTTAGCATCTACACTATAACCGTTGATCAGCACACTTTGATTGTCTCTGGCATCCGCACTGGCCTTCGAAACACCATATCCGTCCATAATCGCCTGCGTAGACGAAACCACCCGGCCCCCGATACGCCAATCGATCAGAAAATTGAATTGGAAATTACCATAACTGATCCCGTTCCGGAAAGACACTTTGTACAATGGATTCGGATTGCCTGCATAAATAAGCTGTTTGTTATTGACCTGTACCATCCCACCGGTAGTATTATTGATAAGGATGTAGCCGTGAGGATCCGTCATCAGACTGTTCACATAAATATCACCAATAGCACTTCCTAATACTGCGGCAGAAGATGCCGAGCCTATCCCCGCCATATACATAGTGTCCGAAGTCTCAAGCAATCTCCCCGTAAAAGGATTGACAGCGTTGCCTGCTAATTCCAATATCCTGTTCCTGTTCATCGTAAAGGTTACACCGGAATTAAACCTGACCACACCTACAGCGCCATTGTAGCTCAGTGAAGCTTCTATGCCTTTATTCTGTACATTCCCCGCATTAATGAAATAATTGGCGAATCCACTCCCGCCGGGCGCAGTAAACGTAAATATCTGGTTAAAAGTATTAGCCTTGTAAACTGTAACATCCAGACTAAGCTTGTTAGCCAGGAAATTAGCAGTGATACCTGCCTCATAGGACTTCGTCCTTTCAGGTAACAGATTAAAGGGAAGATCCCTGTTTAAACTGGGGCCCGAAACACTTACCTCATATGGCGGATTGGCCATGAAAAGTAACGGTGGATTGCCCACCTCGCTATAGGATCCTCTTATCTTTAGAAATGAAAATATATTTTTGGGTAACTGCAATAGGTCACTGGCAATCACCGATAAACCGGCAGAAGGATAAAAAAGAGACCGCTTGTTACCGCTATTGTTCGCCAGCTGCGAAGGCCATTCATTACGCGCAGAAAGGTTCAGGTAAACTAGCTGCTTATAATCCGTCTGCGCCGTCGCATACACTGATTGAGTTTGCGTAATATCTGGCTGGCTGCCGGGCTGGGGCTGCGGAATAATATTAGTAGAACTGAATAAGTTAGGCACTTTAGACAACGGCGCTCCATCCCCTCCAAGCGCATTGCCGCTAAGTCGAAACCTGTTATCAAGTAAACTGGCTCCTGCATTTGCCGTTAATCCAACATTACCAAAAGACTTTTCAATGCTAACCAGCATGTCCGCATACGTATTCCGCGTAGTGGCAGTTAGATCGAGATAAGATCCGTTGAGGGAATTCGCAGTAAGTAATGGTAATGTAGAAGCATAGTTCTTTACTTCATTACGGTTAGCACTATGATCCGCTCTAACCCTCGCCATTAACGTCAACCAGCTAAGCGCCCGGTAGGTAAGGTTGGCGCCAAGAATATACCGCTCCTTATCGATCGTACTGAAATCTCGGTTAATCGTCCAGTATGGATTCTGCATCGCCATATTCTGAGTGCCGTAGGAAGCAGGCCAGAACTGCGTCTTGAAATTCCTGTCAGGATTATACCGCTCGAAAACCTTATATTTCTCAATATCATCACCGCGCGGAAAAAGATAAATAGGTACCAGCGGATTAAGATACTGCCCCTGAGACCGCATGTTCTGATTTTTGGACCGCACGTACATCGCAGTAATATCCAGTGTCAGTTTGTTGTCGAGATAATAAGTGGTATTGCGGAGCGTCAGATTATAACGGTCAAATGTATTGTTAGGAATAATACCCTTTGCATTGGACGTTGCCGCCGAAAGATAAGTCTGGTTTTTGGCATTGCCGGTCGCCAAACTTATACTGTTGGAAACATTCATGCCTGTCTCAAAAAAATCTGCCGGATCATAACTACTGGGAATCGCCAGCTTCTGACCCCAGCTGTCAAAACTCCCCGGAGCAGATGTACCATAGGTATTTTGGAACGCAGGTAGTACAAAAGGCTTGTAGAAATTAGTAGCATTGGAAAAGCTAATACGCGTACCAGTACTACTCCCTTTTTTGGTATTGATCAGCAAAGCACCATTGGCCGCCATGCCGCCGTACAATGCAGCTGAAGCAGCTCCCGTCAGCACGGACATACTGGCAATATCTTCAGCGTTAAAATCAGAAATACCTTCGCCTCCATCTTTCCCCCCATATACACCATTCGTCGTTACACTCGATGAAGAGAACAGGTTAGGAAGAGGAATACCATCCAGTACATAAAGCGCATTATTATTCCCTGTAGCACTGAGAGACTTATCGCCTCGCATTACAACCCTGGTAGAACCACCAATACCGGATGCACTGCTGTTGATCGTAATGCCAGCTACCTTTCCGGCTAACGCGTTCACAAAACTGGCATCAGGCACACGGCTGATCTCCTCGCCTTTTACCTCCTGTACATGATAGGTAAGCGCTTTGGTTGTTTTACGGATACCGAGCGCAGTAACCACCACTTGTTCCATAACATTACTGGCAGCACTCAGCATAATATCCAGCGGTGCTTCCGACGTAATCGTCACTTCTTTCCGTATATAACCGACAAAGGAAATAACCAATACATCGCCAATAGCTGCATTGATGGTAAAGGCACCAGTAGCATTTGTTACAACCCCCTTTCGGAGCGTGCCGTCGCTGTTCTTGATCGCCACTGAAGCACCAGGCAATGGTATACCCGAAGAATCCTTTACAATACCCTTAATAACAGCTAATCGTAAATACGAAGCGCCTTCAGAAGAAATAGGAGTCCGCTGCACCGCCTTCTGGGTAATAGAAATCGTAGTACCCTGTACCTGGAAATCAAATGGCTGGCCGGAAAGAACCTGTTCCAGCGCTTGCTCCAGCGGCAGATGCTTAACGTCTACCGTTACAGGAACACTATTCGCAATCTCCCGGTTGTCGTAAAAAAAGAAGTAGCCGGTTTGCTTCTTGAACTCCCTGAAGACTTGCTTTAAATTCACAGACGTAGCTGCATAGGTAACCCTTTGAGAATAGGCTGCAGCAGAGACCTGCAACGTGATTGCTAATAGTGAAATCGAAAATAACTTCATAATTAACAATGTTTTAAATGTTTGTTTTTTGATAATCCAACGTGGATGTGGAAACTTGTGGCAATGAACAGTAAAACGCATATTTTTGCATTGTTCGGGTGGAATAAGCAATACCTGTTTAGACCTGAACATCAATGAAAACCGGGTAGGCTTCGAATCTCGCCCGGTTTTTCATTAGTAGTAGGCCCGTATGTTGTGTTGATGTTATGGAACTATAGTGATCAGTTTCTCATGTTCGATCCTGTAATTGATCCTGTTCTTAGTTAATAGCTGTAACACCTGATCAAGGCTCAGGTTTCGGCCTATTTCACCGGTAAACTCTCGGACGGGAATATCTCCTTCGTATCTTACTTCTATATCATACCATCTCGCCAGCTGACGCATAACCGCAGGAACATCTGCATTGACAAATGAAAAGGCTCCAGCCTTCCATGCCATTACCTGTGAAAGGTCTATATCTTTTTTTATACGCAGCGAGGCGCCACGGACTTGGGCCTGCTGGCCAGGCGCCAGCAGATATGCCTGGCCATTGTTCACTATTCTTACAGAGCCCTCCAGCAAAGTAGTCTGGATATCCGCTTCGTTAGCATATGCATTGATGTTAAAATGTGTACCCAGCACTTGTATCTCCATCATCTCATTTATCTTTATGCGGAAAGGTGCCTGCCCATTCTGAGCAACTTCGAAATAAGCCTCTCCACTTACTTCTACTAACCGTTCCTTATTAGTAAACATGACAGGATATCTGAGGCTGCTGGCCGCATTGAGCCATACTTTTGTGCCGTCCGGAAGGATCAGCTGGTACTGTCGGCCGTTAGGTGTCTTGGTCGTATTATATAACAACGCGACATTTTCGTCAGCTGCCTGCAGATCATAGGCTAGTTGACCGTGACTAAGCCGTATAGCCGTATTACCCTGCATCGCTACAGTCCCGTCACCAAGGCTGTCAAGCATCACTTCCCGGCCGTCTGATAAGGTAAGAATAGCCCCATTGTGTCCGGGCATTACCTCCCTGGAAAATCTTCGGATATCCGTAGTAGCCCGGGGCGTATCAGCCCTATTTAGCCACCATGCCATGCCACCGCCTGCAAGAAACAATAAAAATGCTGCAGCATATCGTAACCAACGCCTCCGTTGCCGGATTTTGACCGGCCCTAAAACCGGCGCCTCCGGAACGTCGGCAGATAGAATTGCTCTCAATACATCCTCCGGCGCCTGCCTTTGTAAATGAGGTGGAATAGGAAAGGATTTCAGCTCATCTCTAAAAATTGTCCCGTTCTCCTGATCATTCGAAGTATCCTCAATGTAACGGAACAACTCCGCTACCTCTGCTAGTGTAGCAGTTTCAGCTATATATTGCCGCCATAGGTATTTTATACGATCAGACATCATAAGCGTGTAAAGTAAAGACGCCGGCCTTATCAAAATGTACCAATGGAATTTTGATTTTTTTTAAAAAAAGATGATCAGGCAGATCAGTATATATATATCATCTTGTGACAGTATATAGGAACGGATATCGCTAACAGCAAGTGTAAGGTGATTCCTGACAGTATTCTTCGTTAAATCAAGCATTTCAGCAATCTGGTGGTAACTCAGCCCGTCCTTGTACCGGAGCTGGTAAATACGCCGCCTTTGTTGCGGAAGATGATTCACCGCTTCTTCCAGTAATTGGTGTAAGCGTTCTTTCTGATTGACTTCAGTGGTGGCATCGCTCTCTGATAGCAATTCCTGCTGCAATAGATATTGCGCTTTTGATTCCCTTTCGTGTCTGCGTATCCTGTCAAGACATCTGTTAGCGACAAGACGGTAAAGATAGTCAGTCGGTGAAATTACACCTTTCAAATTCGCACGCTGAGTCCAGATGCTGAGAAAAACACCCTGAACGATTTCCTCTGCCCAAAATTCAGACTTCAGAAACTTATAAGCATTCCAGAACATTTCAGGATAATACTTCTTGAAAAAGATAGTAAATGCTGCCTCATCTCCCGCTGAAATGTCGGCAAACAGTTGTTGGTTGATATATTTTGCATTTGCGCTCACCCGAATTGATAGTGCCCCGATGAAAGTAAGAAATAAGTACCCCGAAAGTAAAAGTAATAAATTAGTATTAATTTTAAATCAATGAATATTCCGTCTGACGGGTGATGAAATACCTTGTTTATATCTCTGCGCGAAGTTGGCCGCAAAAAAACACCAACTTCCCGGAATTAATACAATTTATTCCGTGAAATTTATAAGATACATCAACAACAGACCCCGTACCTTTGTCAGAACATAGGTAAACATTTGTTGGAACTTACGTGGATATAAAACGATGCGGACCACCCGGCAACACAAATCCTCGATACATACACTACTTTTGCCACAGGATCAATCAATGCCACTTGAACCTTACAGCAAAATTGGACTTTTAAAACATTTCGTTCGAAAAAAAGAAATTATTCTGCCGGGAATGTCTATTTTTGTGGCGACGTGAACGTACTCCACCGCAATGACAATTACCAAAGACGAAATCATAAAGTCGGAGATCGTAGCAGAAGCAGGTAAACTGTTCCGCCACTACGGCCTCAGCAAAACGACCATGGAAGATATCGCCAATGCCGTTGGTAAAGGGAAAAGTACGCTATACTACTACTACCGCAATAAAGAAGATATCTTCGACGCCGTCATCAGACACGAAAAAGATATCGTCTTCCGCAATATCCAGGAAGAAGTAGCAAACGCCGGCTCCGCCTCGGAAAAACTCGAAGCATTCGCCAAAACCCGCATGCGGGAACTGAAAAAAATGACCAACCTCTATAAGGTCGTACTCAGAGAAATGGCCGTCTGTAACGAACTGGAAAAAAACATCCGCCAACGATATGCCCACCTGGAAGCAGAATTGCTCAAAAGCATCCTCCAATACGGCATCGTCACCGGAGAGTTCAAAAACATTCCACCCTCCGATATGGATACCCTCGTATTCCTCCTGGCAAGTGCCCAGC
Source organism: Chitinophaga pendula (assembly GCF_020386615.1). Lineage (NCBI taxonomy): Bacteria > Pseudomonadati > Bacteroidota > Chitinophagia > Chitinophagales > Chitinophagaceae > Chitinophaga > Chitinophaga pendula. Next base: position 3,820,112 of record NZ_CP077769.1, on the reverse strand, counting down.
ATGGCGTAGAAATAGCGCTTATTGTCAATGATAAAGTAGACGAGATGTCAGAAAAAATGGACTACCTCATCGATCTGTATCTAAACGGGATCAAAAAAAAGTGATCACCACGCCGTTGGCAATAAAACGCTCTTTTTTTATACCTCATTTTAGACTAAAAAACGAAATTGTTCTAATTTTTAAAGAAAACAAAACAATCGTCTGACAATATTGAAGTTATGTTATACTAACAGTGTAACAGTTGTAGGTTTAGGTAAACAGCCGGAGTATTTCTATTCCGGCTTTTTTTTCCCATCACACCCCATATCCCTCAGCAATAACTGCATCCTTCCGCAAAAAAATCCCTGCTATCATCGGTTAAAATAACGTAGAAATACTTATGGTTAATCAATACACACACAATAACTTAGCAGCCGGAGCAGCAGTCGGCTGGCAATCGTAACTGTCCCTTTCAAACGGCCCCCGCATAGGCCCCCAAAACAAACTGTTGATGCTATAAACCTATCTCAATGTTAACCAATAGTAATAGTATCTTACCAAAGGTTGCTTTGCTGTTATTGTCGCTACCGCTTATACTGATACCTGCTTGCAACTCCTACATCATACGCCCCCGTATCGATGGTGTCGTCCTCGATGCAGATACCCGCAAACCCATCCCCGCCGCCAACGTCCGAAATCGCTATAACGACCCAGTGGCCACCGCAGACGACAGCGGCCGATTCTCCGTACCCCTCATCACAGAAGGCCACCTCACCTGGCCCCGCAAAAAAGCCGTCATCCACCCCAATGAAAACATCCTCATCATCTCCTCCAACGGATTCATCAACGACACCATAGACTATAAACAAGATACCCTCCACGCTAGCTGGGCCCTCGTAAAACTCGATACCATCCTCCTCAAAAGAAGATCATAATCCCCCTCGTAAACCAAATTGATTATCGCAGTGTTAATCGCTGAGACGATCTCCCCGTTAACAGCCGGTGCCGGCAAATGCAACCGGAACAACAGTTAACGCCTGTATCTTTACATCGATCAACCCAAAAAAACCATATCACCCCAGAAATGAAAACAGCTGATAGGAATATCCGGGAAAAGAACTACATCGTCCGGACCTTCGAAACCATTAAAAATATCGGTACCAGCGAAATAAAAGATGAAGCCCTCGCCGCCAATGTCATGATGACAAACACCCTCAGCTTCACATTCGGCGCCCTGCTCCTTATCCTCGCTCCCGTCGTAATACTCCTCACACAAAAAGCTTCCGTATTCATCGCCCTCTCCGTCGAATTCATCGTCAACGCACTCGTACTGGTACTCAACCACCACCGCCGGCACACACTCGCCAGCCTCGTACTATACTTCCTGCAAACCATCGTTATCATCTACTTCGGCATACTGTTCGGCAAACAGGTCCAACTCCTGTTCATGCTCACATTCCTTATATTTATCAACTACCTCATCTTCTCCAACCGGTGGATCAGGTGGATAGGCTTCCTCTTCGCCCTCGCCACCCTCTGCCTCCTCCGCATCGCATACGCAGCAGAATGGTTCACCCCCATCCCACTTACACACACCATCGCCGGCATCATAGAAACACTCATCATCGTCGTCGTCCTCGTCGTAGCCATCGTATGCGTCAGCAAACCCTATGAAGAAAATATCCGCAATAACCTCGTCCTCAAAAGAGCCAACGAATTCAAACGGATCTTCGTCTCCCAGGTCACCCACGAAATACGAACCCCACTCTCCAGCATATACGCCATCGCACAACTGCTCAAAAAAGAGTGTAAACAAAACCCCCATCTCAATGAAGCCGAATCCCTCATCAACCAGCAACTGGTCGCCTGCAACAATGCACGCATCATCATCAACAACGTACTCGACTTCGCCCTCATAGAATCCGGACACATGGAAACCCCCGATGAAGAAAATATCATCTTGCAGGAATTCATGGAAAAAGTAATAGCCGTCAATAAAGTCATCGCCCACACCAGGAACATCAACCTGCAACTATCCATAGAACACATGCCCGAGATCATCAAAACCGATCCCCTCAAACTCTCCCAGATCCTCACCAACCTGCTGGTCAATGCCATCAAATATGGAGAAAAAGAAAGCACCGTCACCGTCAGCATACTGGGTAGCTTCGATCATTGGCTCATCCAGGTATCCAACCAGGGCCCCGATATCCCCCCGGAAAAACAACAGGCCATCTTCGAACCCTATGTCACCGACAAGGGTAAATACGTAGAAGGCACCGGCCTCGGCCTCTCCATCGTGAAAAGTAAGGTAGAAACCCTCAGCGGCCAGGTCTCCGTCGAAAGTCGCGACCACCTCACCACCTTCACCGTCATACTCCCCCTCGAAGAAGGACGCCTGCAAGACGTAGTCAGGGAAGAAACACCGGCATCAAACACCGCCGTCCTCAACGGCCTGCACATCCTGCTGGCAGAAGATAACGAACTGTACGCCAAACTGGTCGCCCGCTTCCTCCGCAAAATAGGCTGCCTCGTCACCATCGCCGCCAACGGCGCCGAAGCCATCCGCCAAATGACCATCCGTACTCCCGACATCATCCTCATGGACGCACAAATGCCGGAAATGGACGGCCTCGAAGCACTGACCCATATCAGAGCCTCCTCACAATACCAGCACATACCAGTCATCATCGCCAGCGCCAATACCTTCACTAACGCACAGGATGCCTTTATGAACGCCGGCGCCGATGCCTTTATCGAAAAACCAGTCAACTTCGCCGAACTACAACAACTATTGCACCGCTACGCCAGCCAGGATATCTCACCAACCGCCCGCAACGTCAGATAAAAGCAATGATCAAAAGGTTGAAACATGCCAGCCACGTAAATACCTGGTATGTCTTGTGATCCGCCGCCGGATGCCGGTACCACCATATCCGGAAGGCAACCAGCCAGTTTAACAACAACTCCGCCACCAGGATGCACATCCCCGTCACGCTGCCCGATAACTCATGCAAAGAAGCATTGGTATACATTACCAGCAGGAATAGGAGAGGAGAGAACAAACAAAAATGAATACCCAGCATCAACCGCGCCGCCGGATCGCCCACCACTATCGGCAACGTCCTGCGATGCAACAGCCGGTCCCCTTCCTGGTCCCGCAGATCCTGCACCTGGAAAGAAATCCCCTGCCAGATACAAAACGTAGCAATATAAAGCCATACAGGAGACGACAACCGCTGCACGATCTGCCACTGCGCACAGTCCAGCACAAATGCCCCCAGACTCATCCCCAACAGGTTCTTCGTCGCCCAGTGCTGGCTCCAACCCATATTATTTAGACAATACGTGATCACCTGCCACGCTATCGTAAACCACAATACCCCCAATACTACACCCACCAACAAATACAGCAGGTTACCCACCACCTGCCGCCGGTACATCCCCCGCACACAGATCAACCCCGATGGCAAAGGCCGGTCTGGCTTGTTTAACCGGTCCTCCTCCACAGAATGAACCTGGTTCGACAAACAAAAAGTATACAACGACAACCCCATATGGAGCAGCGTACCACATAAATACAAAGGCAACAAGGCCAACGACCGGCCGCTGTCCTGCCACGACAACAATACCAGTACAAGCCCGGGTAATAACGTCGTGGAAAGATCCCGGTAAATAAATAACCAGGTTAACTGTACCTCTCTCTGCAAATAGTACAGCCATGGAGTGCGGATAGACTGTGACATGACTTTAGGGGTTGATAGGTAAAACAAACAACTAAGCGCCAGGCAATGAAGGTGGTCGTCCTGCTCAAAAATACGCGCGTCCGGTCGATTCGGTTGTAAAAGCTAAATTGGACAAGCCGGTATGAAAATAAGTAGCAGTCCCCCCTCATCCCCCCCAAATCTTAAAAAAAACATAAATTGGTATGAACGTTCATTCATTTTCCTTAATTTAGAAGCATGAACAAAAAGGAAGCGATTTTAAAAAGTGTACTGAAACTGGTGAACCGCGGTGGCTTCTATCATCTTAATATGAAAAATATCGCCCAGGAAGCCGACGTAGCTGCTGGCACCATATATGTTCATTTCAAAGGAAAAGAAGAACTCATTAACGCTTTATACCAAATGGTCGTATCCGACTTCAACGCACATGTACTCAAAGGATATAACCCGGAACGAGCCTTCCGCGAAAATTTCTTCGAGATGATGAACAACGCCGTCGGATTCTATCTCGACGACCCTGATGGCTTTAGCTTCATCGAACAGTATACTTACTCACCCTTAATATTTAAAGAAACACAACAGGAAAATTTTATCATCCTGGAACCCATCTACCAAATGGTCCGCGACGCAATCAGACTGAAAGAGGTAAAAGACCTCCCCGAAGCATTACTCGTAGCAATGGTATACGGTCCCCTCGAAATGATGATGAAATTCCACCTCGCACGCAAAACTGACCTGACCAAACACACCAATAGGCAACAACTGGTCAATACCTGCTGGGAAAACATCGCACTCAACCCCGCAGCACCCCCGCCCACACCGGCAGGAAAAAAGATCCGCCGGAAATCAGCGGTCAAAACAAATGACTAAACATAGCAATCAACGTATCATATTAAGCATATAATTAAAAACATTGACCTGATCAAGTTATGAAAAGAACCATCAAAAAGGTAGCCGTACTCGGTTCGGGTGTAATGGGCAGTCGCATCGCTTGCCACTTTGCCAACATTGGCGTGGAAGTACTACTGCTCGATATCGTACCGAAAGATGCTCCTGCAGGAGATAAAAAAGCCAGGAACAAGATCGTAAATGATGCGCTGGCCTTCGCATTGAAATCCAACCCTTCCCCCATCTACCTCAAATCCTTCGCCAGGCTGATCACCACCGGCAACTTCGAAGATGATCTGCCCGCCATCGCTTCCTGCGACTGGGTAATTGAAGTAGTAGTGGAACGCCTGGATATCAAACAGCAGGTATTCGAAAAAGTAGAACAATTCCGCAAACCAGGTACCCTCATCACCTCCAACACCTCCGGTATCCCCATCCACCTCATGAGCGAGGGCAGAAGCGAAGACTTCCGCAAACATTTCTGCGGTACCCACTTCTTCAACCCTCCTCGGTACCTCCGGCTCCTGGAGATCATCAGTACCAAAGAAACCGATCCCGAAGTGATCGACTTCCTCATGCACTACGGAGAAAAATACCTGGGCAAAACAACCGTACTCGCCAAAGATACCCCCGCCTTCATCGGCAACCGTATCGGCGTGTTCAGCATCATGCAACTCCTCCACTTCGTGGATAAAAATAATTATACCGTAGAAGAAGTAGATAAACTGACCGGTCCCGTGATCGGCCACCCCAAATCTGCTACCTTCCGCACCAACGATGTCGTAGGCCTCGATACAATGGTACACGTAGCCAATGGCGTAGCCGAAAACGCACCCGCTGACGAAGCTCGCGACCTCTTCCAGATACCCAGCTTCGTTAATAAAATGGTAGAAAACAAATGGCTGGGTAGCAAAACAGAACAGGGCTTCTACAAAAAAGTAAAAGTCGATGGCAAAAATGAATTCCATGCCCTCGACCTAAAAACACTGGAATACAAACCTTCCCAGAAAGTAAAATTTGCCGCCCTCGAAGCGACCAAACCGATCAGTAACCTCCCCGAACGCCTTCGCATGCTCATCGCAGCAAACGATCGCGCCGGCGAATTCTATCGCGCTACCTTCTTCCCGCTATTCGCATACGCCAGCAACCGTATCCCCGAAATCGCAGATGAACTGTATAAAATCGATGCCGCCATCACCGCCGGCTTCGGTTGGGAACTGGGGCCCTTCGAATCCTGGGACGCCCTCGGCGTAGAAAAAACCGTAAAAGCCATGGAAGAAGCAGGCAACAAACCTGCCCAATGGGTATACGACATGCTCGAAAGCGGCGCCACCTCCTTCTATAAAGTAGAAGATGGCCACCGACGCTACTACGACATAAAGGAGAAAACCTACAAGATCATCCCAGGAACCGAATCCTTCATCCTCCTCGATAATATCCGCCCGACACATACCGTATGGAAAAACAGCGGCACCACCATCACCGACCTCGGAGATGGTATCCTTAACCTCGAATTCCATACTAAAATGAACGCCATCGGCGGCGAAGTCATCGAAGGCATCAACAAAGCCATCGACCTCGCCGAGAAAAACTACCGCGGCCTCGTAATATCAAACGAAGCAGCTAACTTCTCCGCAGGCGCCAACGTAGGCATGATCCTCATGATGGCAATCGAACAGGAATACGATGAACTTAACATGGTCATCCGCGCATTCCAGAACACCATGATGCGCATCCGCTACTCCGCCATCCCCGTAGTAGCCGCCCCTCACGGCATGGCCCTCGGCGGTGGCTGCGAACTGTGTATGCATGCCGACAAAGTAGTCGCTCATGCAGAACTGTATATGGGACTGGTAGAATTCGGCGTAGGCCTCATCCCCGGCGGCGGCGGCTCCAAAGAATTCGCCTTGCGCCTCTCTGACGAACTCAACGAAGGCGATATCGAATTGAATAAGTTCCGCGAACGTTTCCTCACCATCGGCCAAGCCAAAGTATCCACCTCCGCCTACGAAGCACTCGAATACGGATACCTCCGCAAAGGAAAAGACCTGGTAGTAATTTCTCGCAACCGCCTCCTCGCAGAAGCAAAAGAACAATGCCTCCTGCTGGCAGATGCCGGATATACCAAACCAGTACAACGTACCGACATCCGCGTCCTGGGCAAACAGGCGCTTGGCCTCGGATATATCGGTGCTAACACCATGTTCAGCGGCCACTATATCAGCGAACATGACGTGAAGATCTCCCAGAAACTAGCTTTCGTCCTCGCCGGCGGAGACCTCTCCCAACCAACACAGGTCAGCGAACAATACCTGCTCGACCTCGAACGCGAAGCCTTCCTTTCCCTCACCATGGAAAGAAAAAGCATGGAACGCATGCAGTCGATACTGACCGGAGGAAAAGTATTAAGGAACTAATAAAAAAGAAAAAGATCATGAATGCATATATAGTAGCTGCCTATCGTAGCGCCATCGGTAAAGCCCCTCGTGGTGGCTTTCGATTCACCCGCCCCGATACATTATCAGCAGATGTCATAAAACATCTCATGGCATCCGTCCCTCAGGTAGATAAAGACCAGATAGACGATGTGATCGTAGGAAACGCCACTCCCGAAGCCGAACAAGGCCTCAATATCGGCCGCCTGATCTCCCTCATCGCCCTCGATACCGACAAGGTACCAGGCATGACCGTCAACAGATACTGCGCTTCCGGCCTCGAAACCATCGCCATCGCCGCCTCCAAAATACATGCCGGCATCAGCAATTGTATCATCGCCGGTGGCGTAGAAAACATGAGCATGATCCCCATGGGGGGCTGGCGAATCGTACCCAACGCCGACATCGCACTCACCAACCCCGATTACTACTGGGGAATGGGCCTCACCGCCGAAGCTGTCGCCAGGGAATATAACGTAAGCCGCGAAGACCAGGACCAATTCGCCTTTAACTCCCATCAGAAAGCACTCGCCGCCATCAAAGAAGGCCGCTTCAAAGATGATATCGTACCCGTAACCGTCACAGAAACATACATCGACGGAAATGGTAAACGGAAAAAAAGAGAGTTCATCGTAGATACCGACGAAGGCCCCAGAGCCGATACCTCCCTCGAAGCACTGGCCAAACTAAAACCCGTATTCGACGCCAAAGGAGTAGTAACCGCCGGTAACTCCTCCCAAACCAGCGATGGAGCCGCATTCGTAATGGTCGTTAGCGAAGAATTCCTCAAAGCCAACAACCTCACACCCATCGCCCGGTTCGTTAGCTACGCCGCCGCAGGCGTACCACCGCGCATCATGGGCATTGGCCCCATCGTAGCCATCCCTAAAGCACTAAAACTCGCAGGCCTCAAACAAGAAGATATCGACCTCATAGAACTCAACGAAGCATTCGCTTCCCAGTCACTCGCCGTAATACGCGAACTCAAACTCAACACCGATATCATCAACGTTAATGGCGGTGCCATCGCCCTCGGACACCCACTGGGATGCTCCGGCGCCAAACTTTCCGTACAGATACTCAACGAACTCAAAAGACGGAATAAAAAATATGGTATGGTCACCATGTGCGTAGGAAACGGACAAGGGGCCGCAGGCATCTTCGAACTATTATCTTAAGCGTTAAAAAATATTACTGATATGACCACGGCAAATACAAATACAAAAACCCAAAGCATCAAAGGCGGAGAATTCCTCATCAGAGATACCGCAGCACAAGACATCTTCATCCCCGAAGAATGGAATGAAGAACAGATCATGATCGCTGAAACTTGTACTAACTTCCTCCAGCAACATATATTCCCCAATACAGATCGTATCGATAACCAGGAAGAGGGCCTCGTACCCAGCCTCATGGAAAAAGCAGGCGAACTGGGCCTACTCGGAATCTCCATCCCAGAAGAATATGGCGGCTTCGGTAAAGACTTTACCACCTCCATGCTCGTAACAGAAAAAATTGGCGCCGCCGGATCATTCGCCGTTGCCTTCTCCGCACACACCGGCATCGGCACTCTACCCATCCTCTACTACGGCAACGAAGAACAAAAAGCTAAATATATCCCTAAACTGGCCTCCGGAGAATGGAAAGGCGCTTACTGCCTCACCGAACCGGGCGCCGGCTCCGACGCTAACTCCGGTAAAACAAAAGCCAAACTGTCCGAAGATGGAAAACACTACCTCCTCAATGGACAGAAAATGTGGATCACAAACGCCGGATTCGCAGACGTATTTACCGTATTCGCCAAAATAGATGACGACGAAAACCTTAGCGCTTTCATCGTCGAAAAAGGCTTCGAAGGCCTCTCCCTCAATACCGAAGAACATAAAATGGGAATCAAAGGTAGCTCCACCCGCCAAGTGTTCTTCAATGATTGCAAAGTGCCGGTAGAAAACCTCCTGTCCGATCGCCAGAATGGTTTCAAAATCGCCGTAAACATCCTCAACCTCGGTCGTATCAAACTGGGGGGGGCTACCTTCGGCGCCTCCAAAGAAATCATCACCAAATCCGTTAACTACGCTAACGAACGCGAACAGTTCGGCCGCCCTATCAGCAAATATGGCGCAATCCGCTATAAACTGGCAGAACAGGCCATCCGCACCTACGTGACAGAAGCTGCCACTTATCGCGCCAGCCAAAATATCGAAGATGCTACCCACGCATTTATCGAATCCGGAATGGACGCCGCTAAAGCTAAACTCAAAGGCACCGAACAATTCGCCATCGAAGCTGCCATCATCAAAGTACATGCTTCAGAAGTACTCGACTATGTAGTAGACGAAGGCGTACAGATATATGGTGGTATGGGGTATAGCGCAGAAGCTCCCATGGACCGCGCCTACCGCGATGCCCGTATCAACCGCATCTTCGAAGGTACCAATGAGATCAATCGCATGCTCACCGTCGACATGATGCTCAAACGTGCCATGAAAGGGGAACTCGACCTAATGGGCCCCGCACAAAAAGTAATGGGGGACCTCATGGCTATACCAGACTTCGGCGCACCGGGCGAAGAAGAACTGTTCGCCGCAGAGAAAAAATATATCGCTAACTTCAAAAAAGCCATCCTCATGACTGCCGGCGCTGCCGTACAAAAACTGATGATGGAACTCAGCAAAGAACAGGAAGTACTCACCTGCCTCGCAGATATGCTCATCGAACTCTATGCCTCAGAATCCGTACTGCTCCGCGTCGAAAAATTAGTAGGCATCAAAGGCGAAGCCGCCTGCAGCCACCAGCTCGATATCATGCGAGTATACATCAACGATGCCGCAGAACGTATCTTCATCTCCGGCAAAAATGCCATCAACACCTTCGGAGAAGGCGACGAAAGAAGAATGATGCTCATGGGCCTCAAACGATACACTAAAACAGCAGATATCAATACCACCGCTGCTCGCAGAAACATCGCTGCCAAACTGATCGAAGAAAACAAATACTGCTTCTGATCCGTAACGTAGCTCCTGAAATAAATGCCGTATCCGGATGTACACACCAAATAAGTGTACATCCGGACCGGTATAAGATCATCCGCTTTTTGCACCAAAACAACCTTGTGTTCCGCTTTAGACAGTTATGAAATCACCAGAAAGATTATTCGATTGTATTGGCATACAAGCGGCCCACCCACAGACAGATCTGCTGGTAGGCAAGGAGAAAGGAACCTGGCGCAAATATGCTACCACCGAAACACACGACCTGATCGCAAGACTGGCAGCAGGATTACTGGACAAAGGTGTCGGCCCCGGGGATGGTTCCCTCGCAGCAGGAGATAAAATAGCCCTCATCAGCTACGGTCGCCCCGAATGGCTCATCACCGATCTCGCCGTCCAACAGACTGGCGCCATTCTGGTACCCGTCTATCCCAATACCAGCATAAAAGAACTGGAAGACATATTCAACGAAGCAAAAGTAAAATACCTGTTCGTCGGCAGCGAAGCCTTATACCACACCGTAAAAGAACTGCCCAAACAGGTACCCAGCCTCCTGGATATCATCACCTACGACGAAGTACCAGGCGTCACCAACTGGTCCGCAATACTGGCATCGTCCACAACAAACTACCACGAAAAAGTAGCAGCCCACGCCGCAAAAGTGAAAGGCGAAGATATCGCTACCATCATCTATACCTCAGGTACCACCGGAAAACCAAAAGGGGTAATGCTGAGCCATCGCAACATATTGAGCAACGTATTGTCCGCCACAGATGTACTGGCCGAAATACCAACACCAGAAAGAAGAGCCCTGAGCTTCCTGCCGCTCAATCATGTATTCGAAAAAATGGTCACTTACATATACCTCTTCAATCACTTCTCCATCTACTATGCAGAAAGCATAGAAGCAATCGCACAAAACCTGCGGGAAGTAAAACCCTATGTGTTTACCTCCGTACCAAGATTGCTGGAGAAAGTATACGAAAGGATCATGGAAACAGGCCGGCAACTCAAAGGTCTCAAACGCCGCATATTCTTTTGGTCCGTATCGCTGGCCGAACAGTATGAGATCAATAAACCACGTAGCTGGAGCTATAAAATACAAATGGCATTGGCAGATAAACTGGTGTTCAGCAAGTGGAGAGCCGCCATCGGAGGCAACGTACAGGCCATCGTAGTAGGAGGCGCCGCCTGTCAGGTCAAACTGGCCCGCATATTCAGCGCCGCAAAGATCACCATCATGGAAGGATATGGCCTCACCGAAACGTCCCCCGTCATAGCCGTCAATGGCTACCTGGAAAAAAATCGCTGCTTCGGCACCGTAGGCCCCCTGCTTCCTGGCGTCAACGTCCGGATAGCAGAAGATGGAGAGATATGCTGCAAAGGAGATACCGTCATGGTTGGATACTACCAGCAACCTGACCTCACCGCCGAAGTGATCAAAGATGGCTGGTTCCATACCGGCGATATAGGAGCCTTCGTCGATGACCGATTCCTCAAGATCACCGATCGCAAAAAAGAAGTATTCAAAACCTCCGGCGGTAAATACGTTGCACCAGCACCGGTAGAAAACAAACTGAAAGAAAATAACCTGGTAGAACAGGTCATCATAGTAGGACCCGAACGTAAATTCACCGCCGCACTCATCGTACCCGCATTCCCTCAGCTCGAAACATGGTGCCGGCAACACAACGTCAGCTTCACCAGCCAGCAGGATATCGTCAGGCAACCGCAAGTGATCCGATGCTATCAGGAGATCATCGATGGCTTCAATCCAGAATTCAGCCATATCGAACAGGTAAAACGGTTTACATTAGTGCCGTCCGTCTGGACAACAGAAAGCGGCGAATTGACCCCCACCGGTAAGATCAAACGCCGCATCATCATGGAACGGTATAAAGACATCATAGACCAGCTATATGCGGACTAAATAATATAAAAAAAGAAGTAGCAAATTTTATTCTAATAAAAAGGAACAAAGTATGAGAATATTAGTTTGTATCAGCCAGGTGCCTGATACCACTACCAAGATCGCATTCAGCGATAACAACACACACTTCAACACACAGGGCGTAACGATGATCGTAAACCCGTATGATGAATGGTATGCATTGGTAAGAGCCCTTGAACTGAAAGAGAGTGGCGCCGCCTCCGCCGTACACCTTATCACCGTAGGAAAGGCAGATGCAGAACCGGTGATCCGTAAAGCATTGGCCATCGGCGGAGATGAAGCCGTAAGAATAGATACCGACAGCACAGACCCATACATCGTGGCAGCAGAAATAGCCGCATATGCCAAAGCAGAAAATTATGACCTCGTACTCTGTGGTAAAGAATCCATCGACTACAATAACGCTGCTGTAGGCGCCATGGTGGCTGGCCTCCTCGATATGGACTACATAGGCCTGGCCACCAAGATCGAAATCAGCAACAACACCGCGGAAGTATCCCGCGAGATCGAAGGGGGAGAAGAAGTGGACATCGCACCACTCCCGCTGGTCATCGCCTGCCAGAAAGGAGTAGCCGAAGCCCGCATCCCTAACATGAGAGGGATCATGGCCGCTCGTACCAAACCACTGAAAGTGATCGCTCCCGCAGGTACCTCCGCACTGAGCAATATCGTCTCGTATGAATTGCCGCCTGCAAAAACAGCAGTAAAACTGTTTACTACCGAACAGGTAGACGAACTCATCGCCGCATTACACAACGATGCGAAAGTAATCTGATTGCAAAAACACGGAAAGAAATTTATTATGTCTGTTATAGTATTAGCTGAACACACACAGGGTTCATTCAAAAAGAAAGTATTCGAACAGGTACAATATGCCGCAGCCATCGCAAAGGCATTAAATACCTCGCTCACCGCCGTAGTACCTGGCAACGCCTCCGCCGAAGCTATGCAGGGCCTTGGCGCTTATGGCGCACAGAAAGTATTGCAGGTAGCCGACGCACGCCTCGACAATCTCAGCGCTAAAGCATATACCAAAGTGCTCATCGCCGCAGCGGAAAAAGAAAGCGCAAAGGTAATCATAGCCGGACACGATGTGATCGGCAAAGCAGTCGCCCCACGACTCGCAGCCGTACTCAAAGCAGGCCTCGTAGCAGGCGCCATCTCTTTACCCGACCTGTCCAACGGATTCGTGGTGAAAAAGAACGTTTTCTCCGGTAAAGCCTTCGCATTCGTTAACATCAGCAGCGATGTGAAGATCGTTACCCTCATGCCCAATAGCTTCCAGGTTAAACCGGCAGAAGGCACCGCCACAGTAGAACCTCTCAGCGTTACCTTCGACGACCGCGACTTCGCCATACAGGTCAAAGCCGTTAATAAAGTGACCGGCGCCGTTCCCCTCAGCGAAGCAGAACTCGTAGTAAGCGGTGGCCGCGGACTCAAAGGTCCCGAAAACTGGGGCATACTCGAATCACTGGCTGGTAGCCTCGGCGCCGTACTCGCCTGCTCCCGCCCCGTAGCCGACGCCCACTGGCGCCCGCACCACGAACACGTAGGCCAGACAGGCGGAACCATCCGCCCGAATCTGTATATTGCAGTGGGTATATCCGGCGCCATCCAACACCTCGCAGGAGTAAATGGCTCCAAAACCATCGTAGTGATCAACAAAGATCCCGAAGCACCTTTCTTCAAAGCCGCCGACTATGGTATCGTAGGAGATGCACTCGAAATAGTACCCAAACTAACCGCCGCCGTTGAGAAATTCAAAGCGTCGCAAAACTAATATACCAGCATCCGGACCTGCACCGCAGGTCCGGATAACTGATCACACAATCGTCATGTAGAAAATCCAGTGTAGATGAACATATTTTATGAAGGACAGGTACTGTGGGCACAAATAGATGTCAATGGACACATGAGACATTCCGCCTACGCAGACTACGCCGCACAGGGCAGGCTCGCACTACTCGCCTCCGTAGGCCTCAACCCGAAAACATTCCTCGAGTTGAAAGTCGGCCCCGTCCTGTTTAAAGAAGAATCAGTATACCTCCGCGAAGTCAGCCTCAACGAAACAATCAAAGTATCAGCAGAACTCATACGCTACAGACCCAATGGATCCCGCTGGACCATCCGGAATGAAATATTTCGTAGCGATGGCGTGAAAGCTGCCGTCATCACCGTAGAAGGAGCATGGCTCGATACCGAACGCCGTAAAATAATAACACTGCCGCCAGACCTGAACAACCTGTTCATGGCAGTACCCAAAAGCGAAGATTTTACAATAGAAGAAAAATAAAGAACACCCCGTCAGCAACGATGGGGTGTTGAAATATTATAAGCTGCCAAGGAAATGGGCCGCCTTCTGCATCACCTCATGAAAAGCAGTATCCACCAGCCCATGATGCTTACGGCCCAACGGAAATGGATTCACATGCGAATAAGGATACTTGAAATCCATAATCTCTACCGGGATGGGAATATTCCGGAAATCCCCTTGCAATAAATTAATCACCTCCACAGGAGGAATAATACTGTCCTGCTTTAACGGAATAGCATAAATACGGTCCGACAACGTTGCCAGCCGCTGCTCCCGCGTCTCCTTGTAATGATTGTACTGCAACATCGTCTTAAAGCTGCTTTCCTCCCCGTGCGCATCACTCAGATAATGCGCCAGCCGCCGCTCTCCCCGGAAATCATTGTTCATCTGCTCCGCAAAATAACTCTGCAAGGCTACCGACGACCGCGTATCCAGTATATACCTGCTGGCAGGATACATCCGGTCCAACGTAGTACCACCACAGAATAGGAATAACTTACTCCGCGATAACATGGCGTGCGGATTCGCCATAAGTAATATGATCGAAAAGAAAGCACCGATAGAATAACCGAAAAGATCCACCGTCGCATCAGCCCCTATATGAGAATGAGCACCCTTCTTCAGCTGCAGCAGAAAATCAGCTACATCCTTATAAGTCTGCAACCCCGACCAGAACAAACGCTGCGGATTCTCCTCCAGCCGCGTGCTGATCGCAGCATTCACAAACGAAATATGAGAATTATGCTGATGATGCTGCGCCCGGATATGTGCCACCTGCTGCATCAACTTCGCATTCGACCAGGCCTCCGGAGACCGGTTCATATGAAAAGCAATAGGAAATAATATCACCGACTTACCCGTCAGCTTCATCAACTGATACGCCCAAGGAAGATACTTATCCCAGGACTTCTCATTAAGCCCGTGAAACAACAGGATAACTCCCTTCGACAACGCCTCCTCAGCAGGTTGCATCATCAGGTAATGAAATATCTCGTTACAATGGATCGCACTATCATGCGTATCCAGTAATGATCGCTCCGGAGAATAGGAACCTCCGGTAGCAAGCTCCTGCCCGTTAAACTCCATACCGTGCTCTGCACAGTTGTAGGAATGAGCTCCGGGTAAAAATGGGACGCCTCTGGAACAGAATTTAAATCGAAGCAATTTTACATGTAGTGCAGGGATTACTTGCTCAGCTTGTTGTTCATCATGTGCAGTTCGAAGGTGTTGATACAATTCATTGTATGTCATTCACACAGTTTATTTTAGTTCGCTCCTGTAATTTACGCTTTATCAATGGCTTCATCAAAGACGAAAGCGGAAAAAAAAGGGAGACGGCAGGCACACCTCCGCTCCCCGTATTGGTGTATGACTATAACGATAAAATCAATACCGTATTTTATGACAATAGAATCATCAATGGAATTGTGCCGCCTCCGTGCTGTCCTTCATCGCCACCGTAGAAGAACTGCCTTGCTGTACCGCATGCTGCACATAGTCGAAATAACCTGTCCCTACAAAATGCTGGTGTTTGATAGCCCGGAATCCCTGCTCCTGTAACTGAAACTCACGTTGCTGTAACTGCGAGAAACCGGCCATCCCCCTCGTCTTATAAGCACAGGATAGTTCAAACATAGAACTGTTCAATGCATGAAACCCAGCTAACGTAATGAACTGAAAACAATAACCCAGCTCCGCCAGCTCCTCCCGGAACCGCTCCATCTCCGCCTCACCAAGATGACGCGCCCAATTGAAAGATGGCGAACAGTTATATGCCAGTAACTTACCGGGATAACGATCATGGATCGCCTGCGCAAAATCACGGGCCATAGCAAGATCAGGATGAGAGGTCTCCATCCAAAGCATATCCGAATAAGGCGCATAAGAAAGTCCGCGGGAAATACAGGCCTCCAACCCGTTACGCACCTGGAAAAAACCTTCACTCGTACGTTCTCCCGTTAAGAACCGCCGGTCCCGCTCGTCAATATCACTGGTGATAAGTGTCGCCGCCTCCGCATCCGTCCTGGCAATCAGGATCGTCGGAGTGCCCATCACATCCGCCGCCAGTCTCGCTGATACAAGCTTGTGGATCGCCTCCTGTGTAGATACCAGCACCTTCCCGCCCAAATGACCGCACTTCTTCGCCGATGACAACTGATCCTCAAAATGAACCCCGGCAGCTCCGGCCACTATCATCTCCTTCATCAGCTCAAAGGCATTCAGGTTACCACCAAAACCAGCTTCCGCATCTGCTACGATCGGCACCACCCAGTCCCGTTCATTAACACCGTTAACAGAGTCTATCTGCTCACATCGCAACAACGCATTGTTAATCCGCTTCACCACCTCAGGTACTGAATTCGCCGGATACAACGACTGATCAGGATACATATGCCCGGCAAGATTAGCGTCCGCCGCCACCTGCCACCCGCTGAGATAAATTGCATCCAGCCCCGCCGACACCGCCTGCACTGCCTGGTTGCCGCTCATCGCTCCCAACGCCGTAACCGGAGGTTGCATATGGAGCTGATGCCATAACTTTTCCGCTCCCATCGCCGCTAATGAATGGGCAACAGTTACCTTACCCCGCAGGCGCAACACCTGCTCGGCCGTATAAGGCCGCTTAATACCTGCCCATCGGGACTGCGTCGCCCAATTTGTAGTAAGCTCGTTGATCTTGTTTTGCATGTTACTTGGGTTTTAAAGTGGAGAATGAAAGGACAAAAAAGGATCAGTCAATAAGTGTATAAGCAGGTATAGTCAGAAAGTCTTCACAGACCGCAGCCGTCACCAACTGCTCAAACAACCGGATAGCAGCGTCAAACTGCCCGCCGGCATAGGCTGCTGACCCCACCAACACGCGTATCTTACCTACCTCATCCGCCAGCAACTCCTGGTAATACCCGTACGTCAGCGTCCGTCCGTCATCTAACCTTACCTGCGCCCGTAGCCATTGCCATACCTGGATACGGGAGATCTCAGCAGTAGCCGCATCCTCCATAAGATAGTGAATAGCTACCGCTCCGTTACCTCGCAGCCAGCTCTCCAGGTAAAGGATGCCAACCTGGATATTCAAACGTACCCCCCTCACCGTAATACTGCCTTCCGGCAACGCCAGCAACGCTTCCGCCGTAGTATGAAAATCACTTCTTTTTTCATGGAGCTGATGTGGCGTAGGCATATGCTCATCAAAGATCGCCTTAGCCACCGGTACCAATCCCGGATGAGCCACCCACGTACCGTCATGCCCGTCTATTACCTCCCGCAACTTGTCCGCCCGCACCCGCTCCATTGCCAGCGCATTCGCACGCTCATCATCCCGGATAGGTATCTGCGCCGCCATCCCGCCAATCGCATGTATACCCCGCCGGTGACAGGTCTTCACCACCAACTGCGTATAAGCACGCATACAGGGCACCGTCATCGTGATCTGAGACCGGTCCGGAAATAAATAACCGGGAATATCCTTGTGCTTTTTGATAAATGAAAAGATGTAATCCCATCGTCCACAGTTAAGCCCCACCGACCGTGTACGCAACTCCCATAATATCTCGTGCATCTGAAAAACCGCAGGTATCGTCTCTATCAACACCGTCGCCTTCGTACAACCTTCCGGTAATTGCAGATATCGCTCCGCAAAATCAAATACCTCGTTCCATAACCGTGCCTCCAGGTAACTCTCCAGCTTAGGCAGATAAAAATATGGCCCGCTGCCCCGGTTCAACAACTCCTCCGCATTATGGAAAAAATACAAACCAAAGTCAAACAAACTGGCACTCATAGCTTCCGCACCAATACGTAAATGCCGCTCCGTCAAATGCCATCCCCTCGGCCGCACCATCAGCGTAGCCACCTGCATCCCCAATACATACTGTTTGCCTTGCTCATTGGTATAACTGATCGTCCGCCGAACCGCATCCTGCAAATTGATCTGCCCTTGCAACACATTATCCCAGCTGGGAGTATGACTGTCCTCCAGATCTGCCATGAACACATTCGCACCCGAATTCAAGGCGTTGATCATCATCTTCCGGTCCACAGGTCCCGTAATCTCTACCCGCCTGTCCTGCAGATCAGCCGGTGGCGCCGAAACCTCCCAATATCCGACCCGGATATCCGCCGTCGCCGGATCAAAATCCAGCCACTTACCCTGCTCAATACGCGCCTGCACCGCCGCCCGCTCTGATAACAACCGGAGCCGGGTCGCATTAAAATGATGATGCAGCTCAGAGAGAAATACCAGGGCTTCCTCCGTTAATACCTGCGGATAAGCCGTCCGGGCAGGGGCATGTATGCTGGCCCTGCGCCTCGTCGATGTTGTCGGGATGGGCGTAATCATAATCATGGATTTCTCCAAATGTATGTATTTTCTTTAAAAGAGAAAATTTCTCTAAAAAATATATTTTCGTATCAAGCCGATTTTTTTATAGCTTGCCGTATGATCTCAGAAAATGATAGCGTAAAACTCATATTCGGCCTTAAACTACGCAGCCTCCGGCAACAAAAAGGATTGTCATATCAACAACTATCCGATGCCACCAAACTCGCCATCTCCTATCTCCACGATATCGAAAATGGCCGCAAATACCCGAAAGCAGACAAGATCATGGCCCTGACAAAAGCCCTCGGCGTAGAATACGATTACCTCGTATCCCTCAACGGAGGCAAAAAACTCCAACCTATCATCGACCTCATCAGCTCCGAATTCATCAACGTCATCCCATGGGAACATTTCGGCCTCTCACCTGCCAGCCTACTCGAACTCTTCTCCAACACCCCCGATAAAGTAACCGCCTTCATCAGCACACTGATCAAAATATCACGGGCATACCAGATGTCCACAGAAAATTTCTATACCACCGCCCTCCGCTCTTACCAAGACCTCCACGATAACTACTTTGAAGACCTCGAAGCCTCCGCCCTCCGCTTCAGACAGGAACATAACCTCGAAGAAAACATCCCCCTGCAACCAGATACGCTCAGCGCCATCCTCGAAAATCATTACAACATTCAGATCGATCGGAAAAAAATGGGCACCGTCTCAGCCCTCAATGGCCTCAGGTCCTACTTCGCCGCAGAGAAAAAAGTATTGTACATCAACAAACAACTCAACCCGGCACAGGAAGCATTCCTGCTCTCAAGAGAACTGGCCTTTCAATACCTGCACATCACAGAGCGCTCCTATGAAACCATCATCCGGCACCCGGCATCATTCGACGTATTATTGCACAATTTCAGAGCTTCCTACTTCGCTGCAGCCCTGCTCATACCAGAAGACAATATCGCAGCCGACATGCGATCCCTTATAAGACAGGAAAAATGGGAAGCAGCCGCCTGGCTGCAACTCCTTGATAAATACAGCGTCACACCCGAAATGCTGATGCAACGCCTTACCAATATCCTGCCGCATCATTTCGGTATCGATCAACTGTTCTTCCTCCGCATGACCGGCAATATCACCCGCTCTCACTACGAGATCACCAAAGAACTACACCTCTCACAATTGCACAACCCACACGCAAATGCCATCAGCGAACACTATTGCCGCAGATGGCTGGCCATCGGTATGATGCAACAAACTGCCGTACAGGTAGCCAAAAAGAAATACAAACAACCGATCGTCGGCATACAGGTATCTCACTACCACCAGACACATAATCGCTATCTCGCCATCACCTTCGCCAAACCTCGTCAGAAAAGTAGCGATGAAATGGTCAGCGTAACACTGGGCCTCATGATGGACAAACAACTGCTGCAAAACATGCGCTTCGTTCACGATACCTCATTACCCGAAAAGATCGTCAACACCGCCTGCGAACGTTGCTCCATTATGGATTGCCAGGAAAGAGGCGCCCCGCCAACAGTTATACTTGAAAAGGAAAAACAGGAAGAAATAAATATAGCGCTGCAATCATTGGAGAAATGATCAGGATAGCTTCGCTAACTTTTCATCAAGCAAGGCGCGTTCCGCCTCCGCTCTCGTTTGCCGCATCGCCCGCTGGAAATAATGACGGGCCTCTGCCACATGCCCCAGTCGGGCATGTAACTCACCTAATAAACTATTGTATAGGTAAAAGGAACTTAACTTCTTCTCAATATCAGCTACCGCTAATGCTTTTAAAGCAGTCTCCGCACCATACAATTGAAGGATGATCACTGCCTTATTCATCATAGTAATAGGAGAGGGGTATAAAGTATTCAACAGGTCATAATAGGTTAGCAACTGCTGCCAGTTCGTGTGGGCATAACTATCCGCAGCACAGTGCTCGTAAGCAATAGCAGCTTCCAGGTGATAACGGCTGAGATACTCGCCGCCTGCTGCTTGGTTTAAATAAGCATTGCCTTGGCGTATCAATCCCTGATCCCACTTACGCCGGTCCTGGTCCGGCAGCAATATGATCTGCCCCGCAGCAGTTAACCGGCTGTCCGTACGTGACGCATGAAAACACATCAACGCCATCAACGCATACACTGAAGGCAGCTGCGTCTGCGGATGTTCCGTCAGCAACTTACACAACATCATCGCTTCTTCCAGCAAATCCCGCCGGATCAACTCCGCTGCATGCGTAGAATTATAACCTTCATTGAATAACAGGTAGATCACATTCAACACCGCATCTATACGAACCGCTAACGCAGCAGGAGATGGAAAAGCTGGCTTTAATCGCTGCTCCCGGAAAAATTCTTTCGTCCGGTAAAGTCGCTTGGAGATAGTATCTTCCGTCGTAACAAAAGCCTTCGCAATCTCCGCCGTACTAAAACCACAGAGCGTCTTCAGAATGATCGTTACCTGGTGATCCTCCGAAATACCTGGATCACAACAGGCAAACATCATACGCAACATATCATCCTTCATCGAACCTTCCTGCCAGAAATCATCCATAGTAGCTGCCATCGAATAACCAGAATTCAACAACACGTGCTCATTGTCACTGAAATCAAAACTGACAGCGTGTTTGTTCCGCCGGATAATATCGATCGCTTTGTTTTTCGCTACCCGGAATAACCAGGCCGCCGGCTGATCAGGAATACCTTTATCCACCCACACCTGTAATGCGTGCAACAGCGTATCCTGCACCACATCCTCACATAACTCCAGGTGCTCCGTACCGAATATCTTGGTCAATACAGCAACCATCTTCCCCGCCTCCCGGCGGAAAAGATGGTCCGTTAACTGATGTATTTGTTTGGAAGAATCCACTACATGAGATAAAAAGGTGGTCAATAGGCAATCTCGCGTATCTCTACACTGCCGTCAGCATGCCCGAAAAGTGGACACCCCTCCGTCAGAGAGACCGCTTCCTCCATATCCCGGGCCTTGATGATCAGGTAACCAGCCACGATCTCCTTGCCTTCCGCAAATGGACCGTCCGTGATCTGTCGCCGCTGATCCTTTAAAACCGTACCGGTGTTACCGATCAGCCGCTGCCCGCCAATATAATGCCCGTTCTGGACCATCCGCTCCATCCACTGTTTCCATTCGGGAGAGATAGGCACCTGTGAGCCGTCAGTGGTGGGGATATATTGTGGTCCACCCCGGAATAATAACAAGTAGTCTTTCATGTCGTTACTTTTTTGATGATGAATAGATAACCATTACACCCGAATGACGAATGAAAAACTCAAATTTGGACAAATTTTAGGGGAATCAAGAAAAAAAAATAAAAAGGAAGATCAAGGTACATCATCCTTCCGCACAAAGGGCAAAAGCAAAAACCGCATGATCAGCACACCGATCACCGCCCCCGTAGAGAAAATAATAAGGATACTGCTGAGTGGAACACTGTTACAACGGCTGGGATCATCCGTAATACCCAACCAGGGAATATTCTTATTCAGGAAAAATGACATGACAATACTAAAGAATAATAGCAGTACCAGCACGACGATCACAACGATCGTTAGCTTCCGGCCCTCCCACGTGTCACCGGTAACTCGCATATTATGCAAATAATAGAAACCTGCTCCTAAACAAAGCAGGAATAATATCACCGATATATATATAAAGTAAGTGTCCCCTTCATACTCCGTCTCCGATACACTGCAGGGGTCTCTGAACAGCTTGACATAAGCAGAAAATTCCTGCTTGACACGCTCCCAGAAAGTGACTTTCACCGGCGCCGGAGGGATCAATACCACCGTATCTGCATACACCGTATCCACTTTCACCAGCTTACTCATCAACTCATCCCACAACTCCCCGTAACCGTCATCCGCACCAAGCGAATGAAGCACCACCCCACCAAGCCCGGCATTCAATACATAATCATACTTTTCTCCCAATGTACTGGCATCGTCAAACCATAACACCTGCTTAATAACGCCTTCCCTATCAGGCAACTCCAGGTAAGCAGCGATCCGGCTCATATCATATAAGGTACCGGTATCCGCACCATACTTTCGCTGGATATGGCTAAAGCTGACATACTCTTTAAAAACAGGCTTGCCCTCACCGGTATTCCAAAGCGTACCATAATAAGATAACAGTAACAGGAACTTGGTAGGCAATATCTGCTGTTGAAAATACAACGATACCGCCGCATCTATGGAACCGCTTCCCTTCAGCGGCGCCAGCGGACCTGGCTGCTGACCCGTAACTTGTGTAAAGTCAATCAAGAAAAATGCTACAAAAGGATTAAGCGCCCGCAGATCATAGGCCTGCTCCTTATCAAAAGAGGGTAAGATCACATTCACCCGCAGGCTGGTATCATATATATGCAACTGCGTCGACAGTTGCGTGATAAAACCTGTAAAACTGTTACGCTGCCCTTTCTTTAATCCCGCAATGCCAATAGTGACAGTACTAGCTTTCTCTCGTAATAATAACTTCGCAAGCGAATCAGTAAACAAGACCTGCACCCGCTGATCCTGCAACAACCGCTGGATGGCAGCCGCTCCATGCACCCGAACAGTCAATCCTATATTACAACCATTCATACGTGCAGTTTCCATCACCACATCAGGAGACTCGAACCGGGACATAATATGCCCGTTGTCACTATTAAGCGTATAGCCGTCCGCATAAAAACTGGTGAGCGCATTGTAATTGTAAAGTTGATAATTGGCGCCCGTACCGGGTAGGTAAGATCCGGCCACCTGTACCTGCTGAGCTAGTTTCAGTGTATAACGTATTCCCAGGCTGTCATTCAACCGTAAAGTATCATAAACACTCCCGGTCCGCCCATATACAGATCTGATCACCTGCAACTTCTGCAATCGTTGCTTTTCCTCCGCTGACTCATCCTTTTGTTGCAAAATGGGAACGATCTTGTCTACAAGATTATTCAGATCATTATCCGGTACCTTATCCGGCACGGGGGGCGTCACCGGCGTAGTATGCGTGGTGTCAGCAGCCGTCACCGGGGTCGGTTTTATACAAAGCGACTCCAGTAACGATTTCAAAGAATCATAATGTTGATTCTCCTGCTTGGACAATGCCTGCGTAATGCGTTGGATATCCCTGGCAGTAGCCACCATCGAATCCGCAAAGGTCTCGTTGATCGCCTGCATGATGCGGCGTCGCTCCCGCAGGTGCGCATTTTTAGTAAACTTTAGCGCATTGAGTATACGCTGGATCAGTTTAGCACGTACTGCCGTATCCTTCGGAACCGGCTGTATATGGATAACGTTAACGTATGTATGAAAATTTCTCCCGTAAGTAGTTGCATGGATCGATTGCCCTGCGATAGCAAAGAGAAGCAACATGACACATATGACAGCGTGGGGTTTCATAGGGAATAAAAGGGACTATAACTATAAAGGTAGAGAATAATTAAGTATAAAATAGAGAATTATTATTTAAATAAAAAATTGGATTATTTTTTAGGACCTATTATCTTGTGGGTGATTTAGTAAGTTGACATAACTTTCGGATTCCCTTAACCAATGATTTATAGATTGTATAATGCCCCCGTGTAAAAGCTAATGGAATGATCTATGAAACCTTAAGCTGCATCACAGAAGAGATCAACAACTATTTTAAGAGGAAGTTGCAAATTAATGAGGATAAGGTCATCCTGTCTGGTATCGTGAACCAGGACGGTAGCATCGCTGTACAAGGAGAAAACAAGATCATTGCAACTTTGATCAACATTGAACGCGAGACAGTGGTCCAGAGACCTGGAACCGCCGCAGGTAGAAGCTTTGGTACTCCTGTAGGTCCACCAGCAAGCATCAATTTATATGTCATGTTCTCAGCCTACTTCAGTAGCAATAACTATGCAGAAGCCCTGAGATTCACCTCGTTTATCATCGCTTATTTTCAATCTAAGCCTGTCTTTGACACTACCAATACACCAGGGTTGGATACCATAATAGGAAAAGTAATTTTTGAAATGGAAAGTCTGGCCGCCGATAAGCTCAACAATGTATGGACTACCTTAGGCGCCAAATACATGCCCTCAGTAGTGTACAAAGTCAGAATGCTCACATTTAATGATGCGATCATACGCGAATTCAGACCTGCAGTGGCTGATATCGCCGCCGATAGCAGCGCTACCTCAAAGTAACATGATAAAGACACATTAACACTAACTATGAAAGAGGCTGCCAGAGTACAGCCGTTTTATCCTTTACCAGACAATAATAGGACAACAACTTGTGGCCTAACTAACCAGCAAGCATCCAATTAAGCTTAGGAATGTCATCTTCAAATGAGACAAACGTTTGAGATATTAACTGCTGTTCACTACAGGCATACCTACTTTCTTAATGGCCTGTTTACCGCCCTGAAAGTAAGCATCCCTGCCTGGTCCGCCGCTCAAATGCAACGGAACGGACTCCTGCTGAAACCACTGCTCAATGGTTTTCAGATATTGCGTGAACGACGGACAGGACAAAAAAGAAGCCGCGATGCACTGACAGACGACCTCGCCGCCATCAGAATCCATCTCGACTTACACGATCCCTTGTTCTATAACTATACCGCCGGCAACTATTCATCAATAAGAGATCACGTTTTCTACTTCAGTAACGAAAACTCCTTCCCCCCCGGACTGCTACATCCGGATGAGGTGGTAAATGAACAGGACCTCATGCCTGTAAACATTTTCCCACATCCATTTTTTGTCAAACCTTTCGGCGTAATTGTACTGCAATTACACCAGGATATACAACCCGATTATATCATCCAGTTCAGCGCACGTGCCCTGCACTGGAGATACGTGCTCATGAGCGACTCACTCAAAAAACTCATCGCACCGGGTATCATAGACATCAATGGCCAAGTGGCATTCACCGGGCCAGAGGAAATGTTATTGCCTGATAATAGCGCGGCACAAACGTTCACCTCCGAACAGCCTGTAAGCCTGCAGCAAAACACTTCCCACAAATTTCAATTGATAGACAAACCAACGCCAGACAAAAAAAAGATCATCATACCTGTACTGCCTGGCGCAGCCGCCGCTGATATCTCAGCTGGCACCAACAGCATAGATACAGCAGAATACAAAGAAATATTTTTATACTAATCTCAAAAACAATATCACATGTCAGAACTAATGACCCCCGGGGTGTACATCAGGGAACAAAATGCATTCCCAAGCTCCATCGTCGCGGTGGCTACCGCCGTCCCCGTGTTCATCGGCTACACCGAAAAAGCGGAGCGATTCGGTAAATCTTTGGTCAATAAACCAACCCGGATCACCTCTTACGCAGAGTACCTGGAAAACTTTGGCGCAGGCATCAAACAAACATTCACATTGGCAGACCCCGATCCTAAAGCCAAACAGGATACCATCATCGTAAATGGTAAACATGTGGTACTGACTCCCAATGATAAGTTCCGGGCTTATCTCTATAACAGCATACGCCTATTCTATGCAAATGGTGGTAGCATCTGTTATATCCTCTCCGTAGATACCTATGGAGATAAAACAGCGGGCTTTGATATCAAAGCAGAAGA
Source organism: Chitinophaga pendula (assembly GCF_020386615.1). Classification (NCBI taxonomy): domain Bacteria; kingdom Pseudomonadati; phylum Bacteroidota; class Chitinophagia; order Chitinophagales; family Chitinophagaceae; genus Chitinophaga; species Chitinophaga pendula. The sequence continues at coordinate 3,793,928 of NZ_CP077769.1, read as the reverse complement.
TTTTATAGGAAGCAAAGACAAAGAAAGCCCTCTCAAAATCCTCGAAAAAGAAACAGAACCGACCCTCATCCTAATGCCCGACGTGACCGTATTAGATGCCGATACCGTATACAAAACCATCTATCCAGAAGTACTCGCACATTGTGCCAACATGATGAGCTGCTTCGCCCTCCTGGATGTCATAGAAGCACAGCCAACCGACACCACCAGCACACAGATACAGGCATTCCGTGATGGGATAGGCACCAGCTTCCTCAACTATGGCGCTGCCTACTACCCCTGGCTCCAAACCGGTGTCGTACAGCCGTCAGAAGTAACCTTCGAAAACCTGGACGCCGCTATCGACCTCACCGCCACACTACCCGAGCCCGCTGTTAAAAGCATCACCAGCAAATATAAAGAGGCGGGTAAAACAGATAAAGCAACCAACAAAAACTACCACCAATCCTTACTTGCAGCTAGCCCCACCTATGTGGGTATCATGGACCAGCTAAGGGCCGAACTGAATAAACTTCCCCCCAGCGGCGCCATCGCAGGTATATATACCCTGGTAGACAATAACAAAGGTGTTTGGAAAGCCCCCGCCAACGTATCCCTGGCTATGGTCAACAAACCCCTCATCAACATCTCCAGCGAACAACAGGAAACACTGAACATAGATGTGATCTCCGGAAAATCTGTTAACGTAATCCGGCCCTTCCCCGGCGTAGGCACACTCGTATGGGGCGCCAGAACACTGGATGGTAACAGCCAGGACTGGAGATACATCAACGTGAGAAGAACACTGATCATGCTCGAACAGTCCATTAAACTAGCCACCCGCTCCTACGTGTTCGAACCTAACAACGCGTCCACCTGGGTGACCGTACAGGGCATGATAGAGAACTTCCTCAACAACCTCTGGAAAGGCGGCGGCCTCGCAGGCGCTAAACCGGAAGATGCTTACCAGGTACAGGTAGGACTGGGCGCCACCATGACACCACAGGATATATTAGATGGAAGAATGCTGATATCCGTAAAAGTAGCATTGCTCAGACCTGCAGAATTCATCGTCATCACATTCCAGCAACTGATGCAACAATCTTAACCTTATTACTTATCTCATTAAAAACTTACTACTATGTCTGATAATGGTGCAGCACAATCAGCCGCCACCTGGCCAATGGTTAAATTCTCGTTCCAGGTGAAATGGGATGACGCAGAGATCATCTTCCAGGAAGTATCCGGCCTCACTTCCGAAACACAGGTCATCGAATACCGCGGCGGCAGCAGCAAAATATACTCTACCGTTAAAATGCCGGGTATACAGAAATTCAATAACGTCACCTTTAAAAAAGGTACGTTCAAAGGCGATAAGACCTTGTGGACCAAATACGCAGGCATCGCCATGAACACCTACAAAAGATCCACCATACTGATCAGCTTACTCGACGAGAAAAATGAAGTCGCCATGAGCTGGACCCTCAAAAACGCATTCCCCGTTAAGATCACCGTAACAGATATGAAATCAGATGCAAACGAAGCCGCGATCGAAACCATGGAAGTAGCACACGAAGGGTTGTCCATGACCAATCCTAAAGTATCCTCCGAAGGATAATACCTCTCCTGATAATTGAACCTGCTGCCGCTGTCCTTTAAGACAGCAGCAGCAGGTACTTGTTCATTAAAACCAATTGTATGCCGGCAAACCAAATGGCAGATTATTATCCCCCCGTAGGCTTTTACTTTAAAGTCATGGTACAGGGGTTTACCGGCGACAACGAAGGTAGCTTCCAGGAAGTCAGCGGCCTTTCCGTAAAAATGACACCACTTGAAGTAACAGAAGGAGGGGAGAACCGATTCGTCCGTCGCCTCCCCACACCGCCGAAATATGAAAACCTTATGCTCAAAAGAGGCATGCTGCAGGGATCACCGCTCATAAGCTGGGCACAAGACACATTTCAGCTGTTCAAATTCACGCCCAAAGTGGTCACGGTATATCTCATGTCACCGGGTAGCACTTCACCAATATCCGTCTGGCAATTGGTCAACGCCTACCCAGTAGCTCTCAATGTATCACCGTTTAAAGCAGAACAAAACAACTTGGTAATAGAAACATTGGAACTCACCTACGATTACTTTACCAAAACATCCTAACGTATGCCGATAGAAATAAGAGAACTGGTGGTAAAGGTCACCGTTGAAGATAAAAAACCACAACAACGCGAATCCCTTCCCCCGCAGGAACTGGATACGTTGAAAGAACAGATCATCGACGAATGCCTGCAGAAATTATGGAAAGGTCTTAACCGCAATATGGAAAGATGACAGGCTCAGGTTCATTACAAAAACTCGAAATAACCGGCTATTCCGACCCTTCCGCCGAAAGTGGATTGGTAGGCTCCATCCAGGCCGTGATCAATCCTAAATCGTATAGCATCAATTATACCGCCAGGTATAAAAAGACGGGAGAAAGCGGCGCCAGCGCACCTACACAGGTGTTCTCCAGCATGGAGTCCGGTTCCATCGACCTCGAACTACTGGTAGATGGTACTGGTATTGTCAAACTGGATGGAGGAACCGTAGAAGCCTATATAGAAAAGCTCAAAGGGGTAGTCTATGATTACCAGGGAACAGAACATCGCCCTAACTATCTAAAGATCAGCTGGGGCGGCACTGCACCCATATTCATCGGGGTATGCTCAAGCATCAAAATAGAATATACCTTGTTCAATCCCGATGGATCACCATTGCGTGCGATCGTTAGACTAAGCGTCCTCGAATCAGTGGCCTTCAGCGAAAAACTGATGAAGTCCAAAAAGAGCTCCCCCGACCTGACACATGTCCGCACCGTCAAAGCAGGAGATACACTGCCCCTGATGGCATTCCGCATCTATGGTCACGCTTCCTGGTATATGGAAGTAGCCAGGATCAACGGACTGAACAGCATTCACGATATTCAACCGGGAGACGAGATATATTTTCCTCCGCTAAAGAAATAGCGCATGTTAGCATCACCGATAGATATTACAGATCCTACGCTCCGATTCACCGTTACAGCCAATGGGACAACTATGCAGGACCTATACCCGGTCATTGCCATCACCATACACCATGAAGTGAATAGAATATCCTACGCGGAAATACTACTCTCTGATGGCTCCGTATCAGAAGATAGCACCGCCTCCGTTAGCCAGGATGGCGTAGTACCCGACTTCCCTGCCAGCGACAGCGAGTACTTTATACCTGGTGCCATCATAAAGATCACAGCAGGGTATGGTAACTCCGCAGAAGCCCTACTCTTCAGCGGAATAGTAGTGAAACAGGCCATACAGGTCATGACAGATGGCAGCTTCAGATTACAGGTAACCTGCAAACATAAAGCCGTAAAACTGACCCTGGGCCGAAAAGATGCCGTGTTCGCAGACGAACTCGATAGTAACATCATCAGCACCTTGATATCTGACGCCGGACTGTCCGCCTCCGTAAAAGCAACCTCCGGAATAAATGAAATCACCTTCCAGAAATTTGCCACAGACTGGGACTTCCTCCTGGCAAGAGCCGAATTCAATGGTTATATCATTACCCAGGCGCCGGAAGATATCGTGGTCGGTCCCCCGGCAGTGTCCTCCAGCGCCATATTGAGGGTCGCATTCGGAGAATCCATTATCTCCTTTCATGCAGAACTGAATGCCGAAAAACAACCGCCTTCCCTCTCCGCTGCGGCCTGGGATCCCCGCCAACAAACATTGGTCAACTCCCAGGCAACAGAACCTACCATCAACAAACAGGGTAACATGGCAATGAATACGCTGGCAGGTACACTCGGACAACCGGCACAACAGCTCACCTCCAATACTCCCATGTTGCAAAACGAATTGCAGACATGGGCCAATAGTACCCTGCTACGCGCACGCCTGCAGGCTGCCCGCGGAAACGTATCCTTCATGGGAAATGCCACCGTACTACCCAACACCCTCATCGAACTGCAGGGCGTAGGCACCCGCTTCAGCGGCGACGCCTACGTATCAGCAGTCACCCATACACTGGAAGATGGTAAATGGACAACCGACGTCCGATTCGGCCTGGAAAGCAAGGCGATCTATGAAAAAGAATACTTCTCCGGATATCCCGCCAACGGACAACTACCTGCCATCAACGGCCTGCAGCTGGCTACAGTAGTAGCCATCTCAGAAGATCCGGGCGCAGAATACCGCGTTCAGGTGAAATTAGCCTCCATGGCTGAAGGCCAGACAGGCACTTGGGCCAGATTAGCCAACTTTTACGCTACTTCCAACGCCGGCGCTTTCTTCTACCCAGAGGTCGGAGATGAAGTAGTGATAGGTTTCCTCGAAAGCGATCCCAGATACCCCATCATATTGGGATGCCTGTACAGCCAACAGAAAACACCGCCTTTCACACCGGCAGATAATATGAACTATACCAAAGCACTAGTCACTAAAGCCCAACTGAAAGTCACCTTCGACGATGAGAAAAAAGTGATCACCCTGATTACGCCGGGTAATAACACCATCGTACTGAGCGATATGGATATGGGAATTAAGATCACAGATCAGAATGGCAATAATATCACTACAGCGGCTTCCGGTATCACCATCACCAGCGTGGCCAATCTCGATATAAAAGCGTCTGGCAAAATAAGCGTCAACGGCGACCTGGGTATCACCTTGTCATCACCGATGGACGTTGCCATATCCGGACTCAATGTCAATAATACCGCTCAGATGGCCTTTACCGGCAGCGGTAACCTGTCCGCTCAGGTGTCCGCATCAGGTACTACCATCATCCAGGGCGCAATCGTAATGATCAATTAAATCACTAAAAAAATAACTTATGGGACAACCGGCCGCAAGACTCACTGATATGCATACATGCCCCCTGGTAACCGTACTGGTACCGCATGTAGGTGGCCCCATCGCAGGCCCCGGAACTCCAACCGTGTTGATCGGAGGCCTCCCCGCGGCCTGCGCCGGAGATACCGCCGTATGCGTCGGCCCTCCGGATATGATCGTCATGGGGTCCTTCACCGTATTGATCGGTGGCAGACCAGCCGCCCGCATGGGCGACCTCACCGCTCATGGAGGGACCATCGTCCTCGGATTTCCCACCGTATTAATAGGTTAACATATGCTGCCAGAAGTAAGATCATTCCTCGGAACAGGCTGGAGCTTCCCTCCCGCCTTCGATAAAACAGCGGGTACCGTACTAATGGTATCCGATATAGCAGACATCGAAGAAAGCATCCGTATCATCCTCGGTACCATACGTGGAGAACGTATCATGCAACCCGAATTCGGCTGCAACCTGCATAAACTGGTGTTTGAAGTCGCCGACTCCAGACTCATCAGCGAACTCAATCACATTATCTATCACGCATTACTCAACTATGAACCAAGGATCAACTTCATCAATGCTACCGTAGAAGATCGCACTTTCCAACAGGGTGCCCTATATATACAATTACACTTTACCATCATCGCCACCAATACCCGGCATAACATGGTATACCCATTCTACCTCATAGAAGGAACTAACCTGCCGGAAGAAGAATAAAATTCCCCGGCATATTCCGCAGCTATACTATTAACGATATGTGGAGCAGGACTTATGGATAATTTTTTTGTACATATACAGGATGGCATTAGCCAGGCAGAAAGGCAACTCGAAACGTTGATGCCTGAATATGTTAAAGTGGATGATAGGTCCTCTCAGGAACTGATCAGGTACCTCTCTCACCTGTCCACCCAGTTTACCTATTACAACTTTAACAATATACCGGAAGGAGACTGGCGGGAATTCTTTTCCTCCGATCTCATCATCCTCATGATCTCTGCCGGTGCCCTGGATTTTACCGCTTATGAAGAGCAATACCTGCGCATACGCGAAACCATGCAAAGCACCGGCTACAGCGAAATCGCATTCCATGCTACCAAAGCATTTTTTGAACTGCTGTACGACATCGGATTGCTGCTGATGAACTTCCTCAGCCAACTGCAACATGCCGACCGGACCTATCATATCTGGTCCTACCTGCAGGCCGTAATGGTCAGTGTAGAACAAGATATGACCAGGCTGCTGCATTGCGAAGAAACCGTGCAGCAACTATTCCCCCGCGAAGCCAAAGAACATCCGGGTGGCTTTCGTACATTAAGCGTACAGACAGCTTTACAGCAGCTCTTCCCGCATGCAGTCAAAACCCGCCAGGATACCGCCTTCTCATTCGAAGGATATGCCACACTGGAAGAAATATACAATAACTACCGCGCGATCTTCTACCAGCTGACAAAATCTGCACAGGACTACCTTAACGCACCAAGAGAAGCCCCCGTACACCACCCGCATACCGGTCTCTTATTTACTTTCACAGACCTGTATCAATACCTGCAGCAACATATCAATCAGCTGCCCCTACGGCACCTCAATCTATACTACCGGAATATATTAGGAATAACACAAAGAAACCCGGCCCCCGATCAGGTGCATGTATGTTTTGAGCCGGCACCTAATGCAAGAACAATCGTCATTCCCGTAGGCGAACAGCTCATAGCCACCTTACAGCCAGATGCCCCGGCATTGACCTATAAGATGCTTGAACCACTCAAAGTACAGCCAGTACAGATACAGGCACTACATACCTTGTTCGAAAGCGACTACCTGCAGGTAAGCGCCCAGTCCGTGAAAAATCAGGATATACGCGAAGCACAACATTTTGCCGATACGCCTAATATACTACCTCCCGTCACATTCACAACAGAACATCCTAACATAAACACCTGGCCCCTGATGGGAGAAGACCAGCATGACCGCTCCCCGGCACAGCGTACCATGAGCGATACCGATATCGGGTTCATCATCGGATCGCCTGTCCTGTTCCTGCCGGAAGGCCGCCGAAGCATACACCTGTCCCTGTATTTCGATATGCTCACGTTTCAACAACTACTGGCATATGTACACAACTATGCTGCAGTGGTCGGAAGAAGGGTCGACATCGTCATGGGAGAATTATTAGCTGGTGCATTCCAGATAAGCTATACATCAGCCGCCGGCTGGCGACAGGTAGAACGTTATAGCGCACAATGCTGGATGAATAAATCAAATGCCCGCAGCCTCGAGATCAGCTTCATACTGGAAACAGCAGAGCCCCCGGTAGTCGTATATAACCCGGTCATACATGGCGGACAATACAGCGCCGCTAACCCATTGTTACGCCTGCTGCTCAACAATGCCAGCGCACATCATCCCTATTCATTCCTCCGGCATCTCTTACTCGAAAGGGTCGCCGTAAATGCTAAAGTCGTCGGCTTCCGTTCACTAAAACTCTATGGCATGACGGGCGAACTCAACGCCGCCAACCCTTTTTATCTGTTCGGTACACAGCCCGCCGTCGGCGCTTTCCTCGATATTCGCAGCACCAACGTATTCAATAAGTATACCCGGAACTTCAATATCAGGATCAACTGGCTGAACCTCCCTAGAGAAAAAGATGGCTTTGACAGTTACTATGCAGCCTATCGCGCCGGAATGACAAATAATGCATTCCAGGTAGGCATCAGCGGCCTCAATGATGGAATGTACCTGCCTAAACCAGACGACCAGCAACTCTTTCACTTGTTCGAAACCACTCGCGATAACGAAGGTAATATCCACCTGTCCGATACCACCCGCATACGTGGTATAGACTTCCGGAAGATCACCTTCCCGGAAGGAATGCTGCTGTCCGCAGACGCAGACACACTCAAAAACTTCTACAACAACGGCGTGGTACGCCTGGAATTAGCCCGGCCTTCCGAAGGATTTGGACATAACCTGTTCGCTCAGATATTTCCGTCCGCAGTGATGGAAAATGCCAAAAAGAAACGGAAAGGCCCGTTACCCAACGCCCCTTACGCCCCCATGGCTAAATCCATCAGCATTAACTATGAACTGGAACATGCTGAAATACTGATCGGCGTTAACGGTTCTAAAAAAGAAATAGAAACAGAAGTATTCCATGTCTGCCCCTTCGGATGCCAGCAGGTATATCCCAGAAGCGGAGGAAACATCTTCCCACTACTACCCGATTTCGAAAACCAGGCTAACTTATACATCGGCTTCAACGATCTCATCCCGCAGGAAGAACTCAGCCTGCTCTTCCAGTTGAAAGAAGAACACTACAGCAGCACCGTCCTGGATGCCCCGCTCATAGAATGGAGCTACCTCGACGAACAGGGATGGAAGCCTTTCACACAGGAACACATACTCTCCGATAGTACCCGCCATCTCTCCGGTACCGGTATCATCAAACTAAAAATACCGGCTGGCATAAAAAAAGGAAATCCCCTGATGGACCCTTCCCTGTACTGGCTGAGAGTAGCACAGAAAAAAGCAGGTATCATCCACCCCAGAGTAATAGGCATATTCCCCAATGCAGGCATAGCCGAAAGGATCATCGATGAAGAGGGAAGTAGCCTGGAACAACAACTGTGGATACCTGGCAACGCTATCAAAAAACTAAAATCAGACTTGAAGACCATACAGAAAATATGGCAGCTGTTCCCTTCGTTCGGTGGCAGAAAACGAGAGTCTGACAAAGAATACTATACCCGCGTCAGCGAAAGATTACGCCATAAACAACGCGCACTCACCAGCATCGATATAGCACAGGTAATGCTGCAGACATTTCCGGAAGTAGGAATCGTAAAAGTATTCTCCGCCACAGAAGCCGAACAGTACGAGTTTAATACCGATGCAGACATTCGTATGGTCGTCGTCCCGCGGCAATCAGATAATGGGAAATTCCTCTCCGCAGAACCCAAAGTAGCACTAACAACGTTGTTCCGTATCAACCGCTTCGTACAACAAACATTATTTCCTTCCCTGAAAGTAGAAATCAGAAACCCCGTATACGAGAAGGTTAAGGTCGTCTGTCAGATCAAATTCGAAAAAAGCAACGTCCATAACAATAGTTACTACCTGACCAGGCTCACAGAGGATATTCGCCAGTATATCTGCCCCTGGCTGTTTGACGAAGCCTCCAGTTTGAAAATAGGCAGTAATCTGTACCGCTCCGAACTGATGAATTATATACATAAACTACCCTATGTGGAATATGTTACCGCATTCTCATTGGTACATGTCTATATGACCACACATCCTTTCAACGGACGGAAAATCGGCCATGTAATAGATACCGCCCAGGGCGATATCCCATTCATCCGGCCCTCCGTAGCAGAGGGGGTGTTGATCCCTTCCGACCAACACCTCATCACCGTATTGGGCGATAAATATGAATACCAGGAACAACAACCACTAGGTATAGGTATGTTACAGATCCATGATGAACTCCTGATCGGTAAAGCTAAACAAGCCTCGCCACCACCAGAGATCATTCCCCGTGAAATATTGGATCAGGAAGAAATGCTCACCATCACCATCAGTAGTGCCGGCAGATAACAAGTAAATAACACTGGCCCCTTTATAAAAATATACGCATATGGACGATATAAAGAACAATAAAATATACAGAAGAGAAGAACTCAAACAGTACTTCAAAAATGGCGTAATGCCTAACGAAAATCACTTCGCCTACCTGATCGATTCCACGATCAATAAGCATGAAGATGGATTTCTAAAGGACGAACAGAATGGCCTCCTCATATCTACATTAGGACAATCCAGACGCCTGATCTCTTTCTATCGCACCACCGACGACCTCGATCCCTTTTTCCTGATCGAAAAGGAAGAAGGACAACAACCCGGCTTGCGCATGCAACCCTTCGACACAGGCAGACAAGAAACCGGACAAGATGAAAAAAGCTTTTTCTTCCACCTCGATGGTAGCTTAGGCATAGGCAAAAAAGCTAGCCCGGATGTTAAAGTAGATATCAACGGGTTCGTTGCCATGCAAGGACGTACAGGCACCTTCAAAACCGGAAAGATCGCCGCCAATGGCAAATGGCAAACCATCCTGGCCGACCTGGACAATTGTCAGGCTTTTGAAGTGATCGCCCGGACCGGCAAAAAAGGTACCGGCCGCTTCGCCATGATGCATGCCTATGCTGTCAGCGCCTTCGGCGGACGACATAATAAAGTCCGCCAAAGCTGTGCCTTCTTCGGATTCTGCTGGAATAAAATAAAACTACGTTGGAAAAAAGGTCATACACATAATTATGAGCTGCAACTGCGCACCAATAGCAACTATGGCGCTGGCATAGATGTATACTACCAGATAGCCAGACTATGGAGCGATGAACAATTCCTGCCGGATGAATATTACTACTAAACAGGAACTATCCGAAAAATGATACGTTATGACAGCTATTAAACCTGTACAACTGGAACGTATACCCGGACCTCCCTCTACAGACTATGCCTTCCTGCGTAAAAAGGCTATAGAAAAAGTACAGGAACTATCCGGCAGAATATGGACAGATTACAATATCCATGACCCGGGGATCACCATCCTCGAACACCTGTGTTATGCCATCACAGACCTGGGTTACAAAACAGATTTTCCAATAGAAGATATCCTGGCCGACAAACATGGAAAGATAGATGGAAAACTCCATAGCTTCTTTACTAAAGCAGATATCCTGACTTCCGGACCAGTCACCGCCAACGATTATCGCAAACTGGTGCTGGATGAAATTGATCAGATAGAAAATATATGGATAGAACAACCAACTGCCAATAACACCAGGGCAGGTTGTGATAAAGGACTGTTCAAGGTTTTTGTACAGGCAGAAGATGAAACCGCCGTGCGGCTGCAGGAAAATCCCTCTGCTGCAGAAGCCGTTATCAATTTGGTTAAAGAATGCCTGCATACACATCGTAATATAGCACATGACTTCGAAACACCCAGGCTCCTCATCCCGCAGGATATCTATATTAAAGCAGAGGTAATGGTAGACTGGCGAAAAGACGCCCAGGCCATCACCGCCAAGATCTGCAATGCATTCGAATTTACTATACACCCTCCCGTACGGTTCTTTACAGAAACAGAACTATTACACATGGGAGTATCCATAGAACATATATATACCGGCCCGCTGCTGCGAAAAGGATTTGTAATCGATACCGACCTCAAACCGCGTATAAAAAGAGTAGATCCCGCAGAATTGATCAAAGCCGTATCAATGGTAGATGGCGTTATTAAAGTGAAATCGCTGCTCATCGCCGGCGAAGATGGACAATACACCAGCAGACCAATCGATGTAAAAGAACAACATTATCCCTTTATTCGAATATCCTCTGAAATGCATGATATCCGGATATTTAGCGATAAATATGAAGAACGGAGTAAAGATGCTGCATTCTGGAATACTTATCAACAGGTGAAGATCGTGGCAAAACGTAACTTTGTAGGCCAGCGAACCGGCAACCTGCTACTGTCCCTGAATGGACAATATCGCGATATCGGTACCTATCATTCCATACAACACCTGTTCCCACACATCTATCACACCGGCGAATATAACCGCTTGCCCAAAGATGCACCGCTGCCAGAACAGGCACAGGCCAGACAATTGAAAGCATACCTGCTCTTCTTCGAACAACTGATGGCAAACTACCTCGCTCAGCTGCAACAGATAGGAGACTTCTTCGCACCCGTTACCGATGATCTGTACCCCGCTACCTATGCCGTTCAACCGCTCTACGATGTGCCTTATATAAATGAACTATTGCAGGCCTTTAACAATAAAGGTACAGATAAGACAAGCACAGGATGGGAATCATTTATGGCAGATAAGAATAACGAATACGTCAGAGCATTAAAACAGGGGTTGGAATCAGATCTCACCTACCGTCAACGCAAACACAAAATACTCGACCACCTGCTCGCTCGCTTTAATATCCAGCTGCATAAATATTTTGTAGTATTATACGAACAATTCTATATCACCAGAACCGGCAGCAAAAGGATCAATGCTGCGCTGAAATGGAAATCCGATATACTGACTCACGTAACCGGATTGACCAGCAAACGCGTACAATCATATAACTATCTCCGGTATGATGGAAGAGAACCCCTGCCAGGATACGATACACTGCTGTATAAACTATTACACATCACCAGCGATAAACAACAACCGCTGACAGCCGTATTTGATACCCCAGCCTGGAAAGTCGCAGTAGTCGGCCGTACAACAGATACACCCGCTATCTGGTCAGAACGCATCTATCAACAAAAAGAAGAAGATATCAGGGTGCTGGTGCCCGAACATAGGCATGCAGACCGCCGCTACGATTATGGACAACAACCGCTATCTTTCCTCAGGATGGGCCTTGACCTGGCAAACTATCGTATTATATCTGACGAAGAAAACAAAGAATACCTGGTGATCTATAAACAGGAAAAACAACCAGTATGGACCGCCGTCATCAGAGAACGCAATAAAGATCAGGCAACAAAGGCACTCAAACACATGATCCGGCAACTGCAACAGATCAGTGTTAGCTCAGAAGGATTCTACGTCGTAGAACACCTGTTGCTACGCCCACATCTCGATGATAAGGCATTTGGATTCAGAATATTGAATAAAGATGGGAGACGTTTAATGACACAGGTGGAATGGATGTCATTCGAAAAAAGAGAGGAGCTGGTGCAGCAGCTTATAGCCCAATTTCCCGCACAGACAGAAGATACCGCCGTAGAAATATTCGACCGCTGGAGCGATCGTTGTAAAATATATATGAGAGTAGGTAATCACTCAATCGTTATCACCCGCGGACATTTTCAGGACGAAGAACTACGTCACATAGCCATTAATACAATAGAAGAATTGTTGTTTAACCTGACAGAACTTAATCAACATCCGGAGCATCAAAGACAGATACAGTACTATGTAAAACATGATGATCGGAATATCCTGAATGAAGACTTCTTCAAATTCAGAATGTCGATGTTGTTCCCCGCTTGGCCGGCAAGATTCCAGGTACCCGAATTCAGAGTGGCTGCACAGGAACTCATAAAGGAAAACACGCCGGCACAAATAAAATTGACATACAAATGGCTGGGAGTAGCCGCTATGCACGAATTCGAATCCTACTACTTCCCATGGAGAGAAGCAATGCAACAACAGGAGGAGGACACCGCATCATTTAGATATCAACTGACAAAAACAGCCTTGATACGTTACCTGGCAGATGAAAAATACCTGGCTCCCGCATTTTGACGTATGAATGAGCAACACAAACATATTATCCGTGAGTTTAAAATGGATGCACGCTACCTGTCAGGTAATATGGGATATGCAATGCAGGAACGACTTAGCAATCTGTTTCATCATCACCTGGCTGCCGTTACAGAAAGGGCGTTTAATATGATGACGCCTGAAGACCAGGTGTACGCCATCGGACAACTGGAGGTCGACCTCGGCACAGTAGCCGAAGAAGACCTGGAAGCGCTGTTGCCGGAAAGATTGCTGCAGGCACTGCAGGACGCACTGAAAAATCTGTTGTCAGAAAAAGAATATGCATCAACCACGCAGATAGAGGCCGTAGTAGCCAGCAAAAAAACAGTCGACAGGAGATACGAACTGCTGGAATATTATCTGCTTACCGGAGCGGTACCCTGGTGGGCTAATGCATCAGAACGGCAACATCCCGATACATTGATCCGGCAATTACTCCAGGAAGATACCGGAAGGATGCCTGCTTTCCTGTTGGATATTGCAAAACGATCACAGGCACGTAAACGAATGGTATACCAGTTCTCCGAAGAAACCATCAGGGATATCATCAACTTGCTGGCACCGGCAGAAAGCGCCTTTATATTTGAATACAGCGTAGGGATCGTAAAAGTGCAGCAAAAGAAACAGGTGATACAAACGGAAAGCGATGAACTGCAGAAAGCTGTATGGCTTTTTATTCTCCGCTATCTCGCAGAAGAACATGGCAACGAATTCAATCGCCGCCAATTTCTCCGAAGTAACCTGACAGCACTGGCCAGGCACTTTAATACTTCTTATCAGCAACTATTGCAATTGTTCTACGACGGATTGCAAAACTATCAACATACCATTGCGCCAACCGGCTTGATCTATTTTATTACACAGCTATATAAAGAAGATAACATCGCCGGTCCGGACAAAGAAGAAGATCCGTCCAGTACCATAACAGACAATATAGACGATCCGGTAACACAGTGGTCAGTACTGCAATACTACGTTCAGCATGGCTCCCTGCCTCATTGGGCAAAGCATTATACACGCAATGAATTAAAAGAGATGGCGGACACCCTTGCCTCAAAACAAATATACCGACTGGCAGAATGGTGGATGTCCGCCCTGCCATACCAGGAGTGGAGAGAACGGATGAAAGATATCTTCTCCGCCACCTTACAGCGTACATTACTGGTCTGGGCTTACAGCGATCAGTCCGCATTGTTGGAATACCACCTGGAACAATTACAGGAATGGTACGCCAGCGCCCTGGTGGCCTCCTCTCAACAACACAAGCTGGTACAAGAGCTGTGGGACGAAATCGCCATTACACCACAGTCATCACCAACTACCTGGCTAGCCCGGCATTTGCATAATATGTTACGCAAGTATCCGCAACAGACACGTCTGGCTATAGACAAACAACGCCAATCATCACCATACCTTGTTTCATCGGAAATAGCGCAACAATGGAGTCAGTGGGTAGCAGATAACATGCCTGGCGAAGAAGTAAATAATGACCTCGCCGTAAACAAGTCCCCAGCACGATCAGGGGAATACATATATACCGGCCTGCTGAAAGACCTGTTATTATACCAGCTGACAACAGGTGCCATACCCTGGTGGGGAAAACAGTATGCACATTACGCGATTGATAGCCTGATCCAACAGCTGCTCGAACAATCCCCCGGAGATGTACTTACCATAATGAGGTATATAGGCAACAACCACACGATCGTATCGCGTATATTATCACAGGTCAGGATAGATACCTTGTTTAAGATCATCGCGGTCACAGATACACAGGCAGTAGCCGCACGCAGTTATGAAATACTATATAACGCTATCCTCAATAATGTATCACTATTCCGGATAACCCCCGCCCAATGGAAAACCTCCCTGGTACTGGCAATATGGCAATCCTGGTTGCAGACCGGAGATGCACCGCTGCAAGCCCATACAATACTACAGGCAACCCTGAGAAGACTATCCGTAGAAGCAGGCATCGATTTACCCGCTATCTACTATGTCTGGAAACAAGCATTGAGAAGTATACAGCTGCAGGATACATTAATAAGTGATTACTTCATATGGCTGGATAAATGGAGCAAAGCAGAAGAACTGGTGGAAGAACAGGTAAGAGAACTTACCAGGAGTTGGGAGATGGAAATACTGAAGGAACCGCAGTGGCTCTGGAGCATGGTATTGTCCGGTTATACACAACAACAGGATAGGAGAGATAATGCAGCGGCCAGGCCCGCATTGGAGTGGCTGGAATACTACCTGCTGTATGGACAACTTCCTTCCGAAGCAGGTTCCTACTCCGGATCAGTTACCACCTGGCTGACAGGTCGGTTGCTGGGCTGGTTACAGGCCTTTTTCCCAGGCCTGCTACGCGAACGGAAAATGAATTGGAATATACAACCCGCCGTACCTCACCACCTGCTGAAATTGTTATCTGTACCAGATACACAGGTAAAGATCCTGGTAGAAAGCTGGCTTTCAGACCTGCTGGATTTATCATGGATAACGCTAGCTACAGAAGAAGAAAAAAATAGAAATGAACGTAGCCGCCTTGCTACAACAGTGATCGGCGCTGGCCCCAATCTGCTGCGTAAGCTCCGGCAATTTGATACCCTCAATACAATAACAGAACAACATGACCTGCTGGCCGAAATAAAAAACCTGCTGCAGCATTTCCTGCAAACAGGCAACGGACCGGAAGGATGGTCAACTTGGCCTTTGGCACTTAGAAATGAAATGCTATGGCTGGCCCTCCGGTTATGGTATCAGCAACAACCATCACAGGTGCAGGACCTGCTCGAAACTCCCGGCCAGCAGCTGGAAGCCAGGTTACAACTATTCGCATTGTTCACAACACCTGGCAGCCACAACCTGCCTGCCGCATGGCTCCAACAACTGACAGCATATGAGCAGGTTGACCAATTGAAATGGTGGGCAACATTGCAATCGCCTGCTGCAGTAAAAAACGAACAGCTCAGTGACCTGATCTCACTCGTAAAGGAAACGTGTAGCAAAAACTTGCAGGAACGACGACGTATCTATAGCAGCTTGTTACAACAACATAGTATGATCCGGCTACTGGCCACCGGATTGGACGACGTGGCATTTCATAATATCCTGTCAGATACGGATACATATGGCAGTTATAACCTGTCAGCCGCTTATACCACCTGGCACACCTATTTCGCCGGCATCATAACAGATAGCTATGAAAGAGAACGCTTGCAGATACTATTCCGTGAATACAATCTTGGACTACTAAATAGGGAATATCATATCGCCGGATCAAAAGAGTATTTACAACAATTCCTGCAATGGTTATCTGGTCGCGAAATGCGGACGAGCCGATATCTCCTGGATAAGCTGCTGGAAGCATATGAAGAGGGCGAAAACAATGATACAGCAGCCTACCAAGCATCCGCATCCGTAACAATGCACAAAGTGATTACAGCGATGTACTCCGAAATACTGGCCGCAAAACGTCAGTTGATACAACAGGACGAGAGCTGGCAAGACCTGCATAAAAAGTCCGCACCGCAAACAGAGATAACATCTCCCGCTGGCAATAAAGCGCCGGAAGAACAGACATTAATCACCGGGCAACAGCCCGCTTCCCTTGATATCAGAGACGATAAACTATATGTCAACAACGCCGGCTTGATCCTCCTGCATCCGTTCCTGCCGTTTTGTTTTACACAACTGGGCTGGCTGCATGACGGACAGTTTGTAGATCAAGCCGCACAGCAACGAGCCATCCATTTGCTGCAGTATATGGCTTGTGGACAAGAAGGCCATGCAGAACATCTGCTCACCCTCAACAAGATCATGTGTAATTATCCACTGGAAGAAACATTACCCTATGAAGTAGCACTCACAGGTGCTGAAAAAGCAATGGCAGACCAACTGATAACAGTAGTGATGACTAACTGGGATAAAATGAAAAACGCTTCTATAGATGGTTTCAGAGGCTCCTTCCTGATACGGGACGGCGCATTATGGAAAGAAGAAGAAGATTGGTGGCTGAGAGTAGAACCCAGGGGATATGACATACTTTTGCAATCATTACCTTGGGGAATAGGCATGATCAGGAATGCCTGGATGCCCAACTACATATATACAGAATGGACATACAATTAACTATGCAAAATGTAGCCGTACTGGAAACAGAACTGGAATGGCTCCGCGAAGTGATTTCTATCCGCATGAAAAATTACTTCGATGGCGCCGGCGAGGAAATACCAGCTCCTCCTGGATTGCAGGATGGGTCAGTATATGCTCAGATAGTGGATTACTATAAAATGACCTCAGAAGAAAGGCTATTACTTTTGTTGACATTAACGCCCCACATACGCCCCCAGTTGCTGGATATATTTTTCGTAAGGAATGCAACATACGATAGAGGATTCACTGAATTCGGAGGGATTAAAGGACAACAACATGGAGGCTTTCTGCCAACAGGAGAAACCGCCGCATTCCTGCTGGGGGCCACAGACCTGTCAGCACGTCTCCGCCTGATGACGATGTTCGCTGCGGATCACTTTTTCACCCGCCATCACATATTACGCATTCATCCGCCGACAACAGGCGAACCAATGTTAAGTGGCGCACTGAACCTTTATCCAGATTATATCAACTATTTCACATTGGGAATACCCCATCAGCCCGATGACGATCCGCTATTCCCGGCAAAAAGGATCCAAACTGCACTAGACTGGTCCGATCTCGTATTGGAAGAACAAACCATGGATGAAGTGGAGGAAATACAAGCCTGGATTGCACACGGAGACCAGCTGATGAACGACTGGGGTATGGCCCGTAAGATCAAACCGGGATACCGGGCCCTCTTTTATGGCCCCCCGGGTACAGGTAAATCACTCACCGCCTGCCTGCTGGGAAAAGCAAACGGACACGATGTATATCGCATAGACCTATCCATGATCGTTTCCAAATACATTGGAGAAACGGAAAAAAACCTGGCTCATGTATTTGATAAGGCCGTCTACAAACACTGGATACTCTTTTTCGACGAGGCAGATGCCTTGTTCGGCAAACGCACTAATACCAGTAGCTCCAACGATAGATATGCTAATCAGGAAGTAGCTTACCTCCTGCAACGTATAGAAGACTTTCCGGGTATGGTGATCCTCGCGACCAACCTGCGTGCAAATATCGACGAAGCTTTCGGACGCCGCTTCCAGTCCATGGTGCAATTCTCCATGCCCGGCCCCGAACAACGGCTGCGCCTGTGGAAACAATCCTTCCCCGACAAAATAGGACTCGATCCGCAGCTGAACCTGGAAGATATAGCCGATAAATATGAAATCGCCGGCGGCGCCATCATCAACGTAACCCGCTATGCCGCCCTCATGGCACTTAAACATCAAACACCTTTCATTCGGTTGATAGATGTGATGACAGGTATTCGCCGGGAATTCGGCAAAGAAGGAAAAACAGTATAGTGTAAGACCTATGCCTTACACTATAAAAACAGATTACCAACCGGGATTTTGAGGTTGCAACTTCGGATTCAGCGTGAGCTCTTCTACCGGAATAGGGTACAGGTTAAATTTATTATTCCAGGTACGGCTCGTAATATCCGTATATACCCGTATATAACCATTAGCATCAACTACAATATCTTTTACCTGGTTCTGATTAGGATATTGTGCCTTAATAGCAGGTAACAGCTTCATCCCTAAGATAGCTTCCGGTTTCGCCGTTTGACTACCGGCATTCCAGCGCAACAGGTCGTCAAACCGGAATCCCTCCGCAGCCAACTCTATGCGCCGCTCCCGCCGTATCTCATCCAACAGCACATCCAAGTCAGGAAAATCCGATTGCGGATCTTTTACCAATGTCGCAATACGCATCGGTGTCATACCCACCCGGCTACGTAACTTATTAATGGTCCTGTCTAACACATCTTGATCACAGGCGCCCAACTCTGCTTTAGCTTCCGCATACACCAGCAACACCTCCGCATAACGGAAAATAAACAGATCCAGAACAGACTGGTTGGCGTTCCATTCTACCAGGCTGGGAGAGCGCCCTTTGACCCGCTGATAACCAGTACTGGTCACACTGGTACCAATACGTGGTAACGTAATGATATCACTGACACCATTGGCATTGACCTGGAAAACGAAGCCCGATGTTGCAATGAGTTGCGTAAAACGAGGATCACGGTTAGCACGCTCCGCATTGAGCGAGTCGTCTCCTTTATAAAGTGGACTTAACGCTGCCGGAAGACCGTCCGTACACAAGAACGAACGCACAAAATTTTTACTGAAACCGGTATTGTTTTCACCCAGCTGCCGCGTTAGATTATGCATGAATACATCTTTCAGGAACCGCTTGGGTAAAATAGCTTCCTTGTTCCCTTGTAATTCATCCTGGATGAAAAGATTATAATAGTCCGTCAATGGATGCCCGGTAGACCAGATATCATATTGACCACTTCCGATGATCAATGCTGCAGCACTCGCCGCCTCATTGAGCATCATGACATCATCCCCCGACTGATGATATCGGCGATAAGTACCTTCCCATAAACATATTCGTGCCTTCAATGCCGCAGCCGCATATTTATGTAACCGGCCTCTTTCAGCACTGCCTGGCAATGGTAGCTTATCCACCGCATAATTCAGATCCTTCAATACAGAATCCATTACCGCCTTACGTGCCGTCCTGGGCAAATAAAGCTCCGGCGACTTTTCATTGAGATCCGCACTGAACCAGGGTACATCTCCATACCGCTTCACCTTTTGCCAGAAATAAAGCGCGCGGAAAAAACGCGCTTCCGCTGCATACTTTTCCTTTATCGCTGCACTGGCCGCCGCCCGCTCATAACGCTGCAGGAAGAAGTTCACATTACGCTCATCCTTCCAGCTCCACTCATTATTATTATCATCTTTTACAATAGGTACAATATACTGCCCGGAAAGAAACCTGTCTTTATCCCGGGGTACCATATTGTCAGAGTTGTTATCCGATCCGGCATCCATTACAGGTAGCGTACCGTAGAAACTGTTACAGTACAATTTAAGGTCCGTCTCATTTTTGAAATAAGTAGGATCGCTCAGCGCATCTTCCGGTGTAAGATTAAGGAATTGATCCCTTTTGCAGGCACTGCCCGCAAGCAGACACCAGCCGACTAGATATATGATCGATGTTTTTTTCATGATTGATTTGTTTAAATACATGATTACAATCCCAGCTGTAAACCAAAAGAGATCGCCCTGTTCAAGGGGTAGTTTTTCGCATCAAATATTTCAGGATCAAAAGCACGGTGCAGTTGGGTCACCTCAAACAGATTCTGGGCAGACACATAAACACGTAACTGCTGTAGCTTGATCTGACGGAATATGGCAGCTGGCAACGTATACCCGATGGAGATATTTTTCATACGCGCATAAGCCGCATTCTGCAGGTATTTCGTCTGTGCCTGGAAATTACCACCGCCACCAAATCGTAACCGGGGATAATAAGCATCGGGATGGTCCGGTGTCCAGTAATCTAGCTGGTAGATCATCGGTACATCCCATTCGCTCTTGAATCCCCAGAATGCATTGCCGTCCAGCATGATGTCCCGCTTGCCTATGCCTTGTATCAACATACTAAAGTCAAAATGTTTATACTGCAACGAAAGATTAAGCCCAAACTGGTATCTCGGAGTACGGTTACCAATAACCCTGCGGTCTCCCGGATCATTAATCGTATTATTACCACTGGTAATCTTTTTATCGCCGTTGATATCCCGGAATCGGATATCCCCGGCCAGCCAGGTGCCATTCCAGAGATTAGACTGGTTGGCGGCAACCGCCGACTCATCCGTAGGGAAAAACCCGTCCGTCACATATCCCCATATCTCATCCAGCCGCTGCCCCGCATAATAAGTGCTAAGCGACTTATTGGGGTTCAGATCATATCGGGTAATGGTGGCCGAATAATCGGAAAGCGCAAAATTTAATTCATAGGATAGATCATCACTCAACTGATCCTTCCAGTTGATACCTAATTCCCATCCACGGGTACGCATCTCCCCGGTATTGACTTTAGGAGCGGGGGTTCCCAGTATATTAGGTAGTGGATATCCGTTCATCAGCATATCTTTCGTGTCACGAATATACCAGTCAAAATTCACTGAAAGCCGGTTTTTTAACAGGGTAATATCAATTCCGAAGTTACGCGTAGCTACCTTTTCCCAGGTAAAACCCTGACTTACCAATCCGGGAGAACTGACATACACCCCCCGCTGGTCATCAAAAATATAATCAACCCTGCCGGTAGGCATCGTAGGTATATAAGGATAGATATCCAGATTGTCATTGTTGTTGGCCGACAATACCTGGTTGCCCAGCATGCCATAAGAGGTTCGTAACTTCAGATCGTTGATCACCTCATGCAATGGTTGGAAAAAAGATTCTTCCGATATCCGCCAGCCCGCAGATATAGAGGGCAGGAATACATAACGGTGACTGGCAGGGAAACGGGACGTACCGTCATAACGGCCGTTTAATTCCAGCAGGTATCTTTTGTCATAGTCATAGTTGAACCGGAAGAACGATCCCGCCAATGCCCAGCTATAACGACGACCGCCTACAATAGGATTGATATCGTTGTTCAGGTTGATAGCAGGGAATGTCTGATCTATCAGGTTACGTGCCGTCACATCAAATCCCCTTACCATTTTTTTCTCCTGGTTGTATCCCACCATCAATTTACCATAGTGCTGACCAAATTGCCTTTCATATTCTGCATAAGCATTCAGGGAAGTGTAATAGTCGTTATTGTTAGCCTCCCTTACACTACTGGGCCTGGACCAGGGAAAAGTACCCAGCACAACACCGTTCGCACCATACTCCTGGTATTCTTTAATATGTCTTTGATTATTCAGATTATAACTATTCCACGTATAGTCGGCCACGATACGGAAATGCTGAAAAGGCTTAAGCACAATACCTCCCGTAAGCCACAGGTCATTAGCCGTTTCTTTGGTACGACCATTTAATTTTGCTAACGCAACAGTATTGGTAAAAGATCCCTGCCCCGAAAAATGACCGTCCGGATGATAGACCGGCATGATAGGACGCAGGTCGCCGGAGATCCATCCCTCTGACAAGCCGCCATGTGTAGGCGGCGTCGGCTTATCACTTTCTGTACGGTTCAATGCCATCTTCATATTCAGATCCAGCCAGCTGGCAGCCGAAGTACTTAGCTTAAGACTGGCATTATACCGGGAAAACTGCTCCTCTGCCACCTTCAACAACCCTTTCTGGTTGAAATAACCGACGGACGCCACATAAGAGGTCTTGCCCTGCGCACCGGAAATAGATACATTATGATCCATCATCGGCGCCCAGCCGGGATATAATTCCCTGATCCAATCCGTATTACCGACATAACGGTATTTGGATGGATTAGATGGATCAATATATACAGACTGGTTATTAACCGGGTCATGGAAAAAAGCAGCTGCCCGCGTGGAATCCTCCAGCGTAAATGGTTCGGTAGCCGTACTGCCGCCCGAAAGCTGCCCGGTACGGTCTGCTTCACGGTGCATACGGATGTAGTCCACCGAATTAAGATAACGGGGCATACGGGTAGGACGTGTAATAGTATAGGAAGTTGCATAATTCACCCTCAACGGCACATCCTTACGGGGACTTTTGGTGGTGATCAGGATCACTCCATATGCGCCGCGTACCCCATAAATGGCCGCAGATGCTGCGTCCTTAAGTACAGTAACATTCGCTACATCCGCCGGGTTGATCAGATTAGGATCCATCTGTACACCATCCACCAATACCAACGGACCGCCACCATTGATAGACGTATTCCCGCGTATGTTAAAAGTAGCGCCCTTACCGGGTGCTCCATTGTTCAGGTTGATATTCAGATTGGGCACCATACCTTGTAACCCCTGCGCCAGGTTCACCAATGGCCGGCTCTCCAGCTTCTTACCATCCAGCACCGCCACTGCACCCGTAAGGTTACCCTTTCGTTGCGTACCATATCCTACCACTACCACCTCATTTAATCCCGTCATATCTTCCTGCATCACAATATTAATAACGCTTCGTCCCTGCACGGGTATCGTCTGTTGAATATGACCTATGAAAGTGACCACCAGATTGGCATCCTCGGCAATATTTAACACATACTCTCCATTAGCATTGGAAACAGTACCCGTACTACCTCCACCTACCTTTACAGTAGCACCGGGTATAGGCTCCCCCTTTGCATTGGTAATGCGGCCTCTGACAGTACGGGGTTGCCCCTCATCCGGCTTTATCAATACAATGAGATTACTATCCACGATCTTATAGGATAACAGGCCGGAAGGCAACATCCTCGATAAGATCTCCGGGATAGTAGCCTGTGTAACGTCTAATGACACCGGGCCGATATCTTGTATATCATTGTTCTTATAAAAGAAACGGAAATCAGACTGGCGCTCCAGTGCTGTCAATGCCTGGTGGAAAGGAATAGATCGGAACCGGATATCAATTCGGCGCTGAGAGTATACGCCTGCCGTAACATGTATCGCCAGCAATAGGAACAACGTGATGAATTTCATAATCAGGAAAAAATGTAAAACCCTTGACCGGCCGGCCGGGGGACGCGACTTAACGAAAATTTTCATACCTTGTTTTGGTTGAGTGTGAACAATAGGAAACCGGGAAGCCTGCCAGCTGAGGTTTCCTGTTACTTGACAAACGGGGAATGTGACCGCATTTCCCGTTTTTTATATCATTAGCTAATAAATGAACACTTGTTTATCCGCTATCTCATACTCGAAATATTGTGTCTGCTGCAGTAGTCTCAACAGCCGTTCCAGCGATTCCTGCTTTACATTGCCGGTAAAAGAAGAAGCAAGCAATGCCTTATTACGACATACTATTGTAATGCCATACCATCGTTCAATACGTTTCATCAATAACGGGAATTTTTCATTGTTATATACTAACCTGTTGTCCATCCAGGCGGTCTCCTGTATTGTATGATCTTGCTGATCAGCTACCAAAGGCGCCAGCATAACAGCAGTACTATCTGCTTCGTCATCATCACGGTCCGTGAACTGATGATCATCCACTGGAAGCGTATTACGCACAAATACCTTCTGATGTGGTCGTAAGGTGATGGAAGTGTCCTTCTTACCAGTAGGAATAACCACCACCTTGCCGCTGAGTAAGGCGGTCTCTGTTTGCTGATCACCCGGATATGCCCGTATATTAAAAGTGGTACCTAATACACGCACTTCCATCGCCCGTGTATAGATCACAAAAGGGACACCCGCAGCCTTCGCTACATTAAAAAAACCTTCCCCGCTCAATCGCAATTCCCGCTTGGTACGGTTGAACCTTTCCGGATAAGATAAAGTACTACCCGCATTCAAGACCACCAGCGTACCATCCGGTAAGGTCAGCCGGGAGATAGACCCCGCCGGCGTCACAATAGTATGCCACGCTGACTGCCGGACCATCTTGCTGGACCACGCAAAGTAGCCCCATATACTACCGGCAAATACACAGAGCACTATACCTGTAACAAGAACGAGTTTGGACTTACGGGAGGCGACCGGTATCGGCTGCTGCTCGATCTGAGCAGCCTCATAGATACGGCCCATAATATCATCCAGCAACTGTTCCTTGTTGTCGTCACGCAGGACAGTATCGCTTTTTATAAACAGCTGCCCCAGTAGATGTTGTTGTTCAGCCACCATTGGATCGTTGGCCAGCAACAATTGTAGCTCCGATTGCTCTGCAGGGAGCAGCGCGCCTGATTGTTGCTTCGCCAACAACTCCCATAGCCTGTCATTCTTTTCCATTGCTATTGAAAATTGAACCTGCTATATAAGACAGTACAAACTTGTATTTACTGTGAAGCGGGAGAAAAAAAATTAACGGAACCAGTCCGAGTGGGGTTGGGATGCAATAACTGCGGATAATTTCTTGAGGGCAGCAGCCATTTGCGTGTTAACAGTATTGATAGATATGTCCAGGATATCGGCTACCTCCCGGTACTTCAAACCGTCTTCTTTTACCAACCGAAAGATCAGTTTACAACGGGGGGGAAGTGCATTGATGGCTTGAGTAATGCGTTGCAGGTTCTCTTTGCTGATAAGGGCTTCCTCTGGTGTAATGGCAGCGGTATGTAACAATACCTGTATATATTCACCTTCGAGTATCTGAAGATTCTCGCCGCTACGCTGCCGGTAATTGTAGGCGGTGTTACGTACTGCCCTGTATAAATAGGCATTCAGGTGCTGAATGCCTGCCAGTTGCTCCCGCTGTTGCCATAACTTAACGAAAACATCAGATACCACTTCTTCCGCTTCCTCCCGCGAGGGAACCAATGCGGCAGCAAATCCGATCAGCCGGTCACAGTAAGTCATAAATAACTGCCGGAAGGCTAGTTGATCATTGTTCCTGGAGATTTTGGTCAGCAATACCTGCATGCAACTTTGGTTGTCAATCGTCAGTTGTCTAAAGGTATTGGCTATTTATATGCAGTAGTATTGAGAAATTCTCTTATGCTGGTAGTATATTAACGGCTGTCGTGGTCAGGACCGTACTATCTTACAGATATAACAACAAGCCTTCGCACTCCTGGCATGTAAATATGCCACCGCCGGCCGCTGTGCAAATATTTCTTCTATCAGCTCATCGACATCCCGATCGCCCACCAGCGTCGTATATACCATCATCTGCTCCGTATCATAACCGATCAGTGTAAGCTGAAAATGTTCCTTGTCTGCTTTGATCTCCGGTGGAAAACGGTGAACATCTGCATACGGCGCTACCTCCCCGGCATGAATGAAAATAGGGCCAGGCTGATTATAGGCATTGTCAATTTCAAATGGAGAATGTTTTAGTAATAATCGCCTGTCTTCTCCCGGACGGAAGGGAAGCAATGATACCCGGCAGGGACCGCGTCCCGTCGCGATCCGCTCCGTTACCGGCAACCCGAAATCGTCAACACGCGTAACCCGCACACGGTCCGCAAATGATGCATCCAAAGGAACAATGCTGAACATAAGCATACAATTTTATATACCACAAAGTTCAATCCGCAACCAATAATTAAAAACCCGGAAATTGCGGAAAAATAGATCATTAACGAAGAGTTAACGAGGATTTAAAAAAGAAGTAATAATTTTGTTGTAAAGAAAAAAGCCCGAAAAGAAAAGTAATCAAATAAGAGGAGAGAATACCGAATCCACGTATGGCATCGCCAATTTACAGTAAGATATTTGATCACTAACCCGGCCCGATCTTTTTAAACGTTGCTATTGACATTTTACTACTTTCATATAAACAGGAACTGCTACGATTCCACAATTTCGGCCATTAGGTACTACTAGGGGGACTAAGTACTTGCCATATAGTTATTTTCAAGGGTGGACAAACAGAGGGCAAAATGCCGGCGCAACACGCCGGCATTTCTCATTATAACTTATTCAGTATCCCTACTCATGCAACCCCTTCTTCCTCAAATATGCCAACAACTCCACCGGACGATCCGTCTGTATCACATTCGCCCCATGACGGATCACCCATCCCCAGTTAGCCTCCGGATCATCGATCGCCGCCTCATCAGAATGACCCGCACACAACGCATCCCACAACGTATTTACCCACACCGTTTTCTTATATCCCCTGATAGCCGGAATAGCTTGCTCCAACACCGGACTGCTCTCCTTATTATAATTCACCTCAAATCCGATCGGCACATATTGCTGCGCAAACTCCCGCACATATTCCATAGGCTGCTTGGCAGTAGCCCCGTAAATATTATAATCCATAGACCATACCATCGGCATATAATGAATACTATCCATAATGCCACCATGTAGCTGACGCAACGTCTCCAATGTCTGATTACCTTTGAAAATACCTTGCCCCACCGTCCCCGTCTTCCTCAATACCGCATAAGTCTCCTCCAGCCAATCCCAGGACTTGTCAAGATTTAGTAACACCGGTTTGCCTTTAATAAACAACAATACCTCTTCCAAGGTAGGTACCCGCTCCGGCACCGGCACACCATTGCCCTGCCTTAACTGCACCTTTCGTATACTGTCAAGCGTACAGTCAGCTACCTTACCCTTACCGGTAGTCGTACGGTCTATCGTTTCGTCGTGCATCAATATCAACTGACCATCCTTTGTTCTTCTGACGTCGATCTCCACAATGTCTATCCCCATTTCAATACAACGGGCGATCGCGTTAAGCGAATTTTCCGGCGCATTACGCCAGTCACCCCGATGCGCAACCGCCAGTACGTGAGTAGGCGAGGGGCGCTGCATCCGCTCAATAAGCTGCTGGTAAGTTTTGACAGCTGCCGGCTTCTTCTGCCCTACTACTGGCAATATCGCCACTAGCAGACAATAACATAATAAGTGTCTCATATGTAAGATGGATGTTTTTAGTTGTAACCAGGATTTTGTTTAATAGCAGCGTCTGTATCTACCTGCCGCTGGGGGATAGGCATCAGCAGATGGTGAACATCGATTTGTAAAAGGATACCGTTATCCTTGAACCATTTATTCATCACATCAATCGCCATACCGGTCCGTAACAGATCAAACCAACGGTGTCCTTCCCCGATCAATTCCAGCTGACGCTCCAATGCAATAGCGGCCCTCATGCTTACCTGGTCGCCAGCGCTGGTGTCGTCAAGCCCCGCCCTGCTGCGGATAGCATTCAGATATGGCTTGGCCGCATCGGTATGGCCGAGTTCATTTTCTGCCTCCGCCAGCATGAGCAATACATCCGCATAACGTAACACAACAACATCACTGCCACCATCCGTGATCACATTCGTAGGCTTACTGAGCTTCTTACTGTAAGGGATACTATTGGCCGTTACGTCAATATAAACACCTCTGCGCTTATCCGTATTGCTGTACAGCTTGTAAAGGCTTTTATTAGGCAGGTTATGCCCTTTGGCGCCGGTTTGCGTACCGGAAGGACTGAATTGCTGGAACATGATACTGCCTTCGTTATTACCGTTGATGTTGGATGCAAACTGTACGGCAAAGATGATCTCGGCATTGTTCTCATTATTGATATCAAATACCTGCCCGGGCTGATCCATCAACCGGTGCCTGCCCGCCGTAGTTACTGCCAGCAATAACGTACGCGCATTGGCGTAATCCTGCTGCGTCAGGTATACTTTCGCCAGTAAGGTCTGGGCAGCCGTACGTACAACGCGACCAGGCTGAGTACTGCTAACCGGCAATAAAGAGATAGCATCCGTCAGGTCTTTACGGATCTGTTCATATACCTGTGCTGCCGGCGTCCTGCCCTGACCGAAATAAACATTCGGATCTTTCGTCTCCTGCGTTACTAACGGAACATCACCGAATAAACGGACCAGGTTGAAATAAAGCAATGCTCGGATAAACAACATCTCGCCTTTACGTGCAGCCTTCGTAGCCGCATTGGCATACCCGATAGGGTCGATCCGGTTTAATACCACATTTGCCTTCTGTATCCCTTTATATGAATCCTGCCATACATTGTCAATAATCTGGTTACCGGGAATAACAGAGAAAAGATCCAGCTGACCATATATGCCGTTGTCATTGGCAGGTACCTCATCATAAGTATTATCAGAGGGTATCTCGGCAATAGCTGGCATATACAGCCCGTAGAGGCCATTAAACTGGAGATTGCCGTATACCGCATTGATGTATTCCTCTACCTCCGTTTCATTACTAAGGAAACGTCCGGTCTCCTTCTCCGTTTGCGGCGATTGAAAGAGCTCTTTAGTACACCCGTTCAGCAACAAGCTCCCTCCGAGTAACACTGATAGTATAAACTTGTTTTTCATGTCAGATCATTGTACAGATTAGAAATTGGCGTGTATCCCGGCTACAAAAGAGCGGGCCACCGGGTAATTAGCAATAGACAGACCGTTGGTCAGTACATTGTCAACAGAGGTAGCATCCGGGTTGAAGCCGCGGAAACTGGTAAAAGTGATCAGGTTGTTGGCACTTACATAAATGTTGGCACCACTCATCCTCAAACGGCTGATCCAAGTCGCAGGCAACGTATAGGATAATTGCACATTCCGGATACGCAGGTAACTGCCGTCTTTGTAAAACATATTGGATGCCCTGATCGTCTTACGGGCACTGGAAAAATTACCCATGTTCGGCTGTGCCAGGAATCCATTGGGATTGTCGATAGGATGATAACGGTGATCAAAGTAATACTGACTGGGTACGGAGAATCCTTCTCCTGACTCGTCAGAGTTAGCCAGCTGCTGGTCAAAGATCGTCCTCCCTTGCACGCCATTCAAGGCCATACTAAGCTCAAATCCGCGGTAAGCAAAACTGGTGGAGAATCCATAAGTGAACTTAGGGTTGTAAGTCCCGTAACCGATCCGGTCGTCATCGTTGATCTTACCGTCTTTATTTACGTCTTCCACGATATAATCACCGGGTACCGTACCTTGTAAATGCGGCGTATTGTCTATATCTTCCTGCGTTTTATATACCCCGGTCACCTTATAACCGATCAACTCCGCCACCGGCCCTCCGACACGGGTCCGGAAATTACTGGCAGGCCCCGTAATGATCTGTTGCTGCCCGGGCGTCAGTGCCAACACCGTATTACGGTTCGTCGCAACATTCGCACTCCAGCTCCATGTCACCGCACCTAAAGGAATATTATTGCCGGAAAGCTCCACTTCTAGCCCGCTGTTCTTGACCTTACCGATGTTCTGTATAGAAGTACTGTAGCCGGATTGATCAGGCACAGGTACATTCAGCAGCAGATCGCGGGTAACAGAACTGTAATAGTCTGCCGTCAGATTGAATCGCCGCAGAAAGGTCAAGTCAAGACCCACATTCGTAGAGGTCTTGGTCTCCCAGGAAAGACGATCGTTGGCCGTAGTATTGGCGGCAAACCCGGGCGCCAGCGTATTACCAAACACATAGTTGCCCGGTTTTACCAACGCAGCAGCACTATAATTACCGATCTGGTTATTGCCAGACTGTCCCCAGGTCGCCCTCACCTTGACAAAAGAAAACAGATCAGAAGTAGGGAAGAAAGATTCCTTACTGAGCACCCAACCGGCCGTAAAAGAGGGGAAATTACCCCACTTGCGGTTGTTCCCGAAACGGGAAGAGCCATCCCGCCGAACCGTCGCGGAAAACAGGTACTTGTCACGATAACTGTATTGCGCCCTGGCCAGATAGGAGATCTGCACCCAGGTATAACGTTTGGTCTCCACACTGAAAGAACTACCTCCCGCTGTATTGGGGATGTTGTCATCCGGAATATTACTGGCAGTCACCGCCGTACTGTTGCCCATCTCCTTCTGGAAAGTATAACCGCCAAGCAGGTCCACGCTATGATGACCGAAATTGTGATTATAAGTAAGCGTATTCTCCCAGAGGTAATTGACAATAAGCCCCTTGTTCTCAATAGCGATAGCTGGCTTGGGCGCCGCCCCGCGATATTGTCCTACATCAGATGGATTGTAAAAATCGAAATAAGTACTGATCACATCACCGCCGGCCAGTGTCTTGAACTTTAAACCTTTCAATAACTCCAGCGAGAGGTAACCGTTACCGAACGTCCGGAAAGTATTCCGTTTGTTTTTTATCTTTTCAGCGAGCGCTACCGCATTCTCTCCTAAAGCACCGTCCTCAGGGGTATTGGCTTTGATCTGGTTGCTGATCGCCAGCGACCCGTCAGGATTGTAAGGACTGAAAAAAGGATACATGATGTAGATACCAGAGATCGGATCATTGGACGAATTCGCATTGTTGTCAAAGTAATCCTGTGTATTATAGGAAGGACTGATGCTGACGCCAATCTCCACCTTGTCCGATGGCCGGCTGTCGATCTTGATAGTACCACTATACCGCTTTAATCCGTTATTGAGAACGATACCTTCCTGGTCGAAGTAATTGCCGGAAATATAATAGTTCGTTTTGGCAGATCCCCCGGTAATAGACAAATTGTAACTGCTGAGTTTCCCCTTACGGAATACTTCATCTAGCCAGTTAGTATTGGTAAGACCTGGTGTTCTGTCCAGGTATGGCTGGAGATAGTTCAGGCGCAGCTCACGCAGACTGGCGCCTTTTGATAAACGTGTAGCCCTGTCATCATGGATACTCCGGCCTGCAGGATTTTTGGAAACATAACCCCCATCCCTGGCCTCCGTAAAATAGGTGGCGGCATCATAGGCGTCCACATATTTTACCCGGTCAGCACGCTCCTGTATCCCGCTGTATACATCCAGGGAAACATGAAACTGATCCTGCTTACCCCTCTTAGTGGTAACAAGTATCACACCGTTGGCGGCCCTGGAACCATAAATGGCTGCAGAAGCAGGGTCCTTCAGGATATTCAGCGTCTCTATGTCCTGAGGATTAATACTATTGAAAGACGTACCTTCTGATAAAGGAAATCCGTCCACTACGATCAACGGATTACGACCGGCCGTTAAAGTACCTATACCGCGGATCACAATCTGCGGATCCGTACCGGGTTGTGCAGAGGCGTCATTGATGACAACACCGGCAGCCTTACCGGCCAGCTGCTGTGCAAAACTGGCACCGCTATAACGGCTCAGCTCCTTCGACCGCACCTGGGAAATAGCACCCGTAACACGGCTTTTGGATTGCTGCCCGTAACCGATCACCACAACGTCGTTCAGCGCCTTTGAAGATGGCTTCATACGTATCAGCAAAGAGTTGTTGTCCGCTGCATTGATCAGATAATCACTGACCATCTGTTTCTCATAACCAACAGCACTGAAAAGAAAATCATATCGGCTGCCTGCCTTCAGATTTTCGAACTGGAAGATTCCTTTTTCATTTGTAACCGCGCCGCGGCTGGCTTTCGCCCCGGCTTCATTGAGCTGTATAGTAACCCCTGGTAAAGAAGTGCCCTTATCATCCAATACCATCCCTTTTATCCGGGATGATTGCTGGGCAAATACCCACTGGCCGGATAATAACAGACAGCCGGTAGCCCATAGCGAAAGTCGCCGCAAAGAATGACGTAATTGTGTTTGCATGTGTGATAGTTTTTGACAATAGTTGCCTCGTACCGCCCCGGGACGGTAACTGAATGGCATATCGGAAATGTTTTAATTGGATTTGCGGACAGTAATACCCTCCGGTCCTTTACTGAATGTCAGGTCATTCATATTACATATCACCTGCAACACATTGTCGACAGGTTCACTGCTTATAAATGTACCCGTGAACGAAAGACCGGATATAGCGGCCGTATCAGCCTTGATCTGTATATGGTAGTGCCGGGCCACCTGCTGCAACACATCTGCCACTGATACCTTGTTAAAGGCCAGTACAGGGCTAGCTCCACCGGTATCAGCTATATGCTGCTCGTCTTTGAAGGATTGTACCCGGAATATTTTGGATGTCTTGTTGACAATTAACTCCTGCCCGGGCGTCAGGTGAGTGAGCGGCATCGAGAAATTACTGCCGCTGGCAGCTTGCACAGAGACCTTGCCGCTGAGCAATTGTACAGACAAACGGGCATCGTCACGTTGATCTACACGAAACACCGTACCCAACGCCGTGATCGTGAAACCGCCAGCACTCACACGAAACGGATGACTTGCATCTGTTGCTACATCAAATAAGGCCGCCCCTTCCAGTTGTATATGCCGGTAAGCACTGTCTGTAGAAGATATCGCATAGTGGATCGTACTCCCAGACTGCAAAGATACCATCGTTTGATCCGGAAGGTACTTGCTGACAGCTTGTGCAGTGTTGTTATGGAAATGTGCGAGCGTAGTAACCGGTAATCCCTGCGCAGTGATGGGCCGCATTCGCAAATGAGTGAAATAAGTATAGGTCCCCCAACCGGCAAATAATAATAACACCGCTGCCACAGACACCCTTTTTAGTATCGTTCGGTAACGGATTACCCTACCGGACCGCAGCTGTACATGTAATTGCTGCAATACCTTCTCCGATGAACTTTCACTCAGCACAGCAGTGGCATCAACATCGCCGCTTTCATATTGCTCGCGAAGGGTAAGCATCCACGCCGCATCATGCTCCTCTAGCAACCGGAATAATTCCTCCTGCTCCGCCTGAGTAATAGTACCAGCCCAATATTTCGAGATGAGTAAATTGATCATTTCCATACTTCGAGCATAAATACTCCCGTAGGGCACAAAAGGGGATAACTTTAATGTTACGAAATTGTTAAGCTGCTACAGCTGGTCTAATACCAAAGCTAACAAAGCCACAGCAGTTAGAGGTGTGGAAGAATACTCACTATGAATATAATGTTTGATAAGACGGGTAGACTGTTTCAGATAATCCTTTACAGAAGGTACTGACAAATGTAGGGTGGCTGCCACCTCCTCATAACTTTTACCTTCCAGCTTACAAAGACGGAATACAGCTTGTTTCCTGGCTGGTAAACGGTCTATCGCCGCCTCTATCACTGCCAGCTGCACCTGGTATAACTCATCAGGCTCCTGCTCTTCTGCTGGTAAAGTCTGCGCAAGCGCTTCCGTAGGTACATGCACCACCCCCGCACGTAACTGTTGCTTTAGATAACTGGCGGCTTTATTGTAACTAACTACAAACAACCAGCCGCTCACAGATCGCTCGGCATCCAACCGGTGACGATGCTGCCACAACGCAATAAACACCTCCTGCAGCAGATCCTCTGCCGCCTCTGATTGCCGTACCATCTTGTAAATGTTGGCATACACAGCTTGCTTGTAACGATGGTAAAAAGTATCAAAAGCGGCCATACTCCCATCTGCAAGCGATCGCAGTAACATGATGTCATGACTGTTTCCTTCCATTGGCTGGCATTTTTCTTAAAAAGCGGAGTGAGCAAAATTAGCAATAACCCTAGCGGTCCCCGATTATGAAATTGTTAAGCCAGAAATAGGCTATATTGCAAATATGGAAGTATCACAAGTCATACCCGTTTTGCGCATGTTCGACCATACCAAAATGAAAGAATTCTATATAGACTTTCTGGGATTCTCCGTCGACTGGGAACATCGCTTTGAAGAAAATTTTCCATTATATACACAGCTAAGCCTCGGGAATATCGTATTGCATCTGTCGCAACACCATGGCGATGCGTGCCCGGGAGCAAGAGTGTTTGTAGAATGTACCGGCCTGAAAGCATATCATGCAAGCCTGCTGGAAAAACAATATAAGTATAGCCGGCCAGGCCTCGAAGATGCCCACTGGGGTGCAATCACCATGGAAGTGCCAGACCCCTTCGGTAACAAGATCATGTTCAATGAAAGACAGACAGATTAAAAATGTGTAGCTTCACATCATGATGAACTGGTTTTCAAGGAAGAAAAAGCAGCCAACGTTAGCGGCTGTACCGGCGGAAGAAGCCCTGGAACAGGCAGCGGCACTGGTACCTGCTTATTTCACTAATAACAGCTACTACGTCGCCTTTGTAAAGAACAGGGCACAGCAGAAAACACGCGAAGCCTTTATGAACCTGCTCACCATGGAAGATACTTCCGGACACTTATTCTCCGTAGATTTCTGGAATAGCATGGAACAGTGCGCAACAGCCTTCAATATGAAAGATATAGTAGAGATCTGCAGAGAGAAAAGACAACAAACAATAACGAGTAAACAAAACATACCTGCCGGAGAAGCGATCAAAATCACGCCCGACGCCCCGGAACAGGTATAAAAAAACCTCTCCTGACCCATAGAAAGGAGAGGAGAGGCCTAATAATATAAATGTCCTTACGGATTGGTAGACCACAGTCCGGCAGACTTAATCACGATCCGGGAATGCAATTTCAACTGCGCGATTACAAATTCCGCAATATCCTCAGGTTGCATTACCTTTTCAGGATTGCCGTCCGTCAGCTTCAGGTCTTTTGCCATATCTGTAGCAACCGTACTCGGAGTTAATGCACTTACCCGGATATTGTGTTTACGTACCTCCAGCATCAGCGACTCCGTCAATCCTAACAAACCAAACTTAGAGGCACTGTACGCACTGGTAAGCGGCGCACCCCGCTGTCCAGCCGTAGAGGAAATATTGATGATATCCCCGCTCTTACGCTCAATCATCCCCGGTAATACCGCCCGCGTGACATAATAAACACCCAGCAAGTTCACCTGTATGATCTGCTCAAAAGTAGCCGGCTCAAGCTCCAGGAAACCACCAAAAGTGGAAATGCCCGCATTATTGATCAGGATATCTACAACACCCAGCTGTTCTGTAAGCACGCTGATAGCAGCATTTACCTCATCCATATTCCCCACGTCGGCTGTAGCATAAAATGCCTGTGCGCCGGTCGCTTTTATTGCTGCTGCCACCTGTTCCAGGGAATTTTCAGAACGTCCCAGTAAGCCTACCGTGACGCCTTCTGCCGCCAGCGCTAATGCCAGCGCTCGGCCGATACCTTTTCCTGCACCTGTGATCAGTGCTTTTTTTCCTGCTAATGATACCATATAGTTCAGCTTTTATTTATAATGCTAGATGGCAAATATAAACCGTTCTGGAATTATGGTAAGTTGTTGAAGTTGATATTGGGCTGCTGACCACCGGCAGGCCGCGTGAAACTTTGACTGATAGGTACATACTGACCGAAAAACCCACAGTTGCGCAGATAGAACGTACTACCAGATACACCACCGGCAAAATCCAGCCTGGCCTGGTTGGATGCCGTAGCATCACCGGTAAAGCGAGCCGTCGTCAGCTCATACCAGTTACCAGATATATCCCGGACCCACTGGTTACCATAGTTCGCCCGTCTGCCGATATAACCCTTTTCCGGATTAAAACTTTCCAGGAATGAATGCAGCCCCGTCAGATAAGTATTCGTTTTCGGCCGTTTAAAGCTGGCGATCAGTTGCCAGTTCGTTGCCCCGGGAGGATAGAACCAGGAAGTGTAAATAGTATTACCTTGCCCGTCAGGATACGCCTGCGTCAGGAACTTGTAGGTTTTTCCCGCCTGCCAGTTGTAAACCAGGTAACTTTGTCCACCAGACCCCTCGTTACCAAACTCTCCTGTAACAACACCCGGACCCTTTTTCAATAACTTGATCTTCATAGAATCCGGTATCGCATTCGGATCATCCGTACTAAAAGGACTCCAGATAGAAAATAATACCCGCCGCTCCGTCGCACTATTCACCTGTATACCAAAATACCCTTGCCCAAAACCATTCGCCATGTAATAAGAGCCAATCGGATCCTGTCCCTGCGGAACCGTGATCTCGTTATAAAAATAGGTAATATCCGCCGATGGCTTCGTATAGCCCAAGTGCACGGAGGGACCCCTGCGACTCCAATAAACATCCGCATTATTAGGCACAAAGACCACCTTACCGGTAGTAGCCGCACCATTGATGATCATATCCGATACATCCGCAAAATATCCGCCGGTCTTACTCACACCTTGCAGGTCTACCTTAATATAGCCCGTATCCGTCAACGTGAAATTGCCGGCGGCCACCGTATGATAACCGCTGCCGGTCGCCGTGATAGTGTTCGATTGTCCACCCACCGTTACTTTTATCTTGCTACTGCCACTGGGTACCTTCAACCGAAGCGATACCTGCAGCGCACCGGTCGTATTCGTCCGGAAATACGCACTGAATACGGCGTTGGCATTCGTCCAGTTGGCAGGCCCGGCTGCTGTCACCGTTTCGCCAGAGCCAGCCACACTTTGTGTCAGCCATGCATTGGCCCCCAGGGCAATAGAAATATCCCCGGCCTGCTCCGTACCGGCCGTCACAGATTTATCCCCGGGCCCTTCCTCCCGGTTGCCACTCGCAAGATTGTTTTTTGAACAGGCACAGAACGCACCTAGCGCCAATGATAGCGCACTGCATAAGAGAAACGTCGATTTCATGCAATAGAAGATTTTGGCTCCTTTTCAGAGGAATTACGAAAGATTACATTGTTCACTGCCAGAAAAATAAGATAATCCCGCCGCGCTGAAAAAAATCCCGGCACTGTATGACAATCCCGTGACGCCCGCCACCCCAGATAATACATGAATAACCATAGTATAGGTACGGATTTTGATAACTACTTTTGAAAGCATTCATTCACTGTTAAGTATATATTCGAAACATATGGCTGAACTATCCAATGACAAACTACAGGTTGTCATCGCTGACAAAGGAGCAGAATTACAAAGCATTATCCGCAAAGACCTCGACATAGAATACCTATGGAGCGGAGATCCCGCTTTCTGGGCAAAGAAAAGTCCAGTATTATTTCCGGTAGTAGGTGGTCTTAAAGGAAATAAATACGAATACGATGGACATAGCTATACATTAGGTAGACATGGCTTCGCCAGGGAACAGGTATTTGAGATCGTGGAGCATTCTCCCGAACATCTTACCTTCCGGCTTACCGACAATGAAGAAACCCGGAAGGTATACCCGTTCCGCTTTATCTTCGATATCCGCTATTTTATCAGTGGAGAACAACTGAAAGTAACCTACGAAATAAAAAACACCGGTAAAGATGCCTTGTTCTTTTCTGTAGGAGCACACCCCGCATTCCGCTTACCACTGGTGGCAGGCACCACCTATGAAGACTACTACCTGCATTTCAACAAACCTGAAAATGCAGATCGCTGGATACTATCCCCCGAAGGCCAGATAGCAGATGCACCGGTGCCTTACCTGGATGAGACACAACAGCTACCGCTGAATAAATCGCTATTCTACAACGATGCGCTGGTGTTCAAACAACTGCAGTCTTCGGCAGTATCCATCCTAAGTGAAGCCACTCCACATGGCCTGGAGATAAATATAGAAGGATTTCCATACCTGGGCATATGGGCAGCAAAAGATGCAGATTTCGTATGTATTGAGCCTTGGTGCGGCATCGCTGATCATGTCAGCGCAACAGGTAAATTGGAAGAAAAAGAGGGCATCATCCGCCTGCCGGCAGGAGATAGTTTTGAAAGACACTGGACCGCTACCTTCTTCTAAAGGAGAATACCCTTCAATAAACAAGGGGCTGGCCGTCAATGGTCAGCCCCTTGTCCGTTTGTACCATTAGCACCGGCAGTGATATAGCCGGTGTCGTCTTTATTCTTCTTTGGCGAAGGAGAGTCCGTGTAGTTTAAAAGCCTCTTCCAGGATGCGGATGGCCTTAGGACCAATACCGTGCATGGCGAGCAACTGCCGGGAAGTAGTTCCCGATACTTGCTCCAGTGTGTAATACCCGGCGGCATTTAATGCCCGCGTAGCCGGCTGGCCGATCTTGGGAAGAGGAGTGCTTCCGGGAACATGATCTTTAATGGTAGCCATAACCCTCAAGTATTATTCATCATATCGTAATGCCTCATATCCCAGCAAACGACGCCACAAAGCAAGCTGACCGATACAAGTAGCCTCCCGGTAGATCTGGAAGGAAATATAGTCAAATACAGAGGCCTCATAGCCGGGCATCATCTCGAAATGCGTATCCAATTGCTCGTCATCCGCTTTCAGCAAAGCATCCCGCAATAATGGCGAAATATGTGCCCAATCCTTGAGATAAGCGGCCACTGAAGGGTATCGGAGATCCGCCTGTATGCCCTTGTGATCCTGGAACAAAGCATATCCTGCATGTTGCTCCTTTAACCCCAGCATCGCTGCCAGTTCATAACGCTCATGCAATGCACTCCCGGCAATCCATGCCATATGATTAGCCACAGTATCCAGGCGTTGATGAGCATCATCATCAGAAATACCCTTTAATGCACGGGGATAGAACTTCGTATGCATATCAAACAAGATCAAAAAACCGTATAAACGGCTGCTCTCAGGTCGTATGTCCATAATATTTATTTTTATTAGTGTATAATAGCTGCATAAATATTGTTTAGCTGGTGGGTATGCCGGCGGGTATGGTAGATGCTGAAACGGATCCACTCTTCCCGGCTGAGTTGTCCGAAACCGGGCAGCTCGGAAGAGGTGCAGAGCGCCGTAAGATCCAATAACTCACTGGCATTCATCAGCTGCGCAGTAATATCCTCCAGGTCAGATAGTAACTCTTCTTTGTCCAGCTGTGCATTGGTAGGTAATATGAAATCCGGTGACTGAAAACGGGTGGTAAAATCCATGAACAGATCCCGGATAGGCCCTACTTTCTCATCAGCAGGCCGCTCACCAACTGCTGTCGGCCCCTCCAGTAATCCGGGTACACCAACCATCGCTTTCCGGATATGATCCGCTACCTGGGCCGCTGTCCAGCTACCCTCAAAAGGGATCCTGTTAAAGATCTCCGGTGGGAACGCCGCGATCGCCTGCATAAACGCATGTGTGGCCTTATCAATGTCAGTGGTGATACTTTTAGTCATAAGCATAATTGATGGGTTGAATAGTTAACAAGTATTATGATCATAAAGGTAGGACCACCAATATTAAAGGAACGGGGGGGAACACGACAGATGATGGGTGTATTAGGACATATTGTATTAACTGCCGGCCTTCCGCCACCATTTCTTCAATAAATGCCCTTTCCACATCCAGAAACCACTCAACACCACCACCGGCAAAAAAACATACTTGATAGCATATACCGCGTATGGTTGAGTAGCCACCGGCCCATAAAAGTAGCCGATCAAGGGTACACTCAGGATAATATGGACCCAACGCATGATCTTACGGATAGTACCTGCTTTCATACTTGCTCTTTTCCATAAAGGTAAAAGACGCAAATAACGCCGGCAGAAAGATGCGATCAAACCTTCCTTCATCGCGATAAAAGCAAAAGATGTAGAGACAGCCACCAGTAGTTTCGTTTTCTTACAATTTTTAAAACGCATGACCTGGTAATTTTGAGTCATCAATAACAACAAAAAAATAATTGACCATGACAAACAATAAGCAACCCAGGATACTTATTACAGGCGCTACCGGCAACATCGGAACCGTACTATCCCAACAGCTTGCTACATGGGGTATCCCTTTCACCGCAATGGTGAGATCTGCTGAAGATAGCTCCCGCTTTGATGCCATCCCCGGTGCCTCCACCGTTGTCGGTGACTTTGACAAGCCGGAGCAGCTGAAAACAATATTGACCGGATTCGACAAAGCCTTCCTGCTCACCAACTCCTCCGAAAAAGCAGAACAACAACAAAAGCAATTCGTGCAGGCTGCCATCGTAGCGGGGATAAAACATATCGTCAAACTGTCACAGTGGGAAGCCGATATAAACTCCCCCGTACGTTTCCTCCGTTACCACGCCGCCGTCGAAGCGGCCATCCGCCAGTCCGGAATCAGCTATACCTTCCTGCGCCCCAACCTTTTCATGCAAGGATTGTTAGGATTCAGAGACCTGATCATCCATCAACAACAGTTCTTCGCCTCCCTGGGAGATGCACCGGTAAGCTTGATCGATATCCGCGACATTGCCGCCGTAGCCGCCGCCGCACTGACACAGGAGGGCCACACCAATAAGACCTACTCCCTCACCGGCCCCGAAGCACTCTCTCATCAGCAAATGGCCGAAATACTATCTGAAGAGACAGGCAAAACCATCCAGTTCCACAACGTACCCGGAGCAACCCTCAAAGGTGCATTGTTATCCGCAGGATTCCCCGAGTGGCAGGCAGAAGGACTGATAGAAGACTATGATCACTATGGCAGACGGGAAGCCGAACAAGTAACCAACGACATCCAACAAGTGACCGGTCAGCCTCCCCGCACTTTCCGCCAGTTCGTACACGAACATAAAAACCTGTTCAGTTGAGCTGGCTTTCCCCTACATTTGTGGCTGCTGTAATGATATAGCATTCAACATTGAATCAAGCCACTTATGATCCGATTTGCAATAGCCGCACTCCTCTTATGGAGCATCAACACCTCCGCCCAGTCCATGAACGATTACCTGGACCAAATCAGGGACAACCCGGCAAAACTGACAGCATTCTTTTCACAAATGCCCAAAGGAGGAGACCTGCACCATCACTATAGCGGATCAGTATATGCAGAAAGTTATCTCAGCTACGCAGTCGAAAAAGACTTTTTCGTCAATAAAGAATCATTAAGAATTACAGTAGATACAACAGGCAAAGGGGCCGGATGGACAAGACTCAGCGAACTCGCAAAGAATGGCCTGCTAGATGTCTATAAGGCAAAACTGATACAGAGATGGTCCGTAAAAGATTATAATCATGTCAGCTATCCGGCCGATAAACAGTTCTTTGAATCCTTCTCCTATTTCGGCCCCTCCAGCAAACATAGCGTAGATGCCGGCCTGCTGGAGCTGAAAAGACGTGCCGTCAGCGAACATGTAAGCTATATTGAGACCCAGTACGATAATGTCCCCTGCAAGGATGGCAAGGCAGCAGCAATAAGCCGGCAGTATGATTCCCGCCTGGCCACCATACAAACGCAAAGAAATGAAAAAGCCTGCCAGTCATTACTTGATAGTATATATTCCAAACTCATAGGACCGGAGATTGTCAGTTGTGCAATAGCGTTCAATGCCGACGAAATCGACAAACGACACCACAGCCTCCACCTGGATGATGCCGACTTTATCCTGCGTTACCAGAATGTCGTGGTAAGGAACATGGAACCCACCGCCTTATTCAATAGCCTGATATTAGCTTTCGAATCGGCGGAAAGAGACTCCCTGATCGTCGGCGTCAATATACTTTCCCCCGAAGATAATGAAGTGTCCATGCGCGACTATTGGCTGCATATGCAAATGTTTAAATACTGCCACCAGAAATATCCACAGATTAAATATGCCATGCACGCTGGTGAACTTACCCTTGGATTAGTGAAGCCGGAAGAACTAACCTGGCACATCAACGCTGCCGTATTCGATGCAGGTGCCTTCCGCATAGGACATGGCGTAGACATGGCCTATGAAAAAGATAGCTATCGCCTCCTGCAATACATGAAAGAAAAAGAGATACCGGTGGAGATCAACCTGTTCAGTAATGAATTTATCCTCAAGGTCAAAGACCGCCGGCATCCCATCACCTTGTACAAACAGTTTGGCGTACCCATCGTCATCAGTACCGACGATGCAGGTGTTTTGAGAAGTAACCTTACAGAGCAATATGTACTGCTGGCAAATCGCTATCCGGAATTCTCCTACACAGAGATCAAAAAGATCGTCTATAATAGCATCCGTTACGCCTTTATTAAAGGACCTGGGGTGAAACAACAACTGATCGCCAAGCTGGATAAGGATTTTGAGCGCTTCGAACAACTCATTCGCAACACACTAACCCGATCACCCGCTACTCGTTGATATAACACTTAATTTACAAGAGAGGATAGGGGCTGTGCGGTGAGAGCTTCGCCTCAATAACCTCCCCAGAAAAATATTCACTACCCTGATTAACCCGGCTGAGTGAATAAGTTCTTTCCCGTTTGAATAGAACATATTTTACAAACCCATTCTGAAAATCGATGTGGTAGATAGTTTGAAGTTCTGCATCATCAAACCCCCTCTATACTTTATAGAAAGGAGGATCTTATCCGCTATGATAAGTCACCTGCTGCGCGGGCAACAGGATGATAGGTGAACCGTCCGCTGTTTTATACAGCGTTCTCTCCATATCTTGAATAGTAAATCAGGAATAATGCGAGCCTGGTCGCGTCACACAAAAACCCTGCTCCCGCAATTTTTTGATGAATTGCTGTGGCGTAGTACCCAGGTACTGTTTGAAGTCCTTAATTAAATGACTTTGATCATGATATCCGAATTCATGGATGTATTCAAACCAGTCTACGTCCTGCGCAGGTGACAACTGTAACAAGTGTTGGATCACTTCCTTGAAACGCAGAAAACGCAATAACTCCTTCGGAGAATAACCTACGTACTTTTTAAATCGCAACTGAATCGTTCGCTCACTGGTGCCAGCGTCCGCTGCCAACGCCTTCACCGGAGCCACAGTACTATCCTGGAAATAATGAACAACATCCTGCAGGGACAGATTATTGGTATCAGGACCCTGCACAAAAGAACCTATATAATCATGTGCCATCTGTACGCGCTCCTCAGGAGAACTGCTTTTACGCATAACCTGCCACAACTGATGACAACAGGCTTCGGGCAATAATATATCCGGATCATTCAGCACGGAATCGTCCAGGTGATCAACCGGCTGTTGAAATAAACGGTAAAAACCATTCAGATGAAACACCGCAATCAACAGATCTGTATCCGGCAACACTTCGTAGTTCAGCATCTTCCTTAATGGTCCCAATAGCCCGGTCTGCTCCAATGTGAACTGCCCCACAGGGGCCTGTGCAAAAGAAAGCCTTAACGGAACCCCGAAATTAAACACGATCATCACCTCAAAATTAGGAGCCAGGTGCTGTACGGTGCGCTCAAAATCCGCCGGTGTACGGATATAG
Organism: Chitinophaga pendula; assembly: GCF_020386615.1. Classification (NCBI taxonomy): domain Bacteria; kingdom Pseudomonadati; phylum Bacteroidota; class Chitinophagia; order Chitinophagales; family Chitinophagaceae; genus Chitinophaga; species Chitinophaga pendula. Next base: position 3,750,425 of record NZ_CP077769.1, on the reverse strand, counting down.
TAGAAGTGTTTAATCACTTCCGACAAAGCGGCGGGGGGCTGAAAATGGATACCTGTCTGTGCCATATGCAATGAGTGACTACTGCAAAGATAGGTATACCAGGACTAATTAAAAGGGTGCCTCCTGGTAGGAAGCACCCTCGGTTGGTTGAGGTAATGATTAGTAAGTGATGCCGGGGAAGTCCCGCCGGGCGTTGTTGAACTGTATTTCATACGTGCTGTTCCAGCCAAAAGCTGTCGTAGCCTGTGCCTTCAGGTTACGCCCAACAGCACCGCTCCAGAAATGAATGAACTCTCCCATATTAAGGTTCCGTGAATAAGCATTTCCGCTTTTAGGGAAATGAGTAGCCAGTAACTGGAAATAGTTATTAAGGCCGGTAGTACCCCTTATCTGATAAATAGGGTAAAACCAGTCACGGAACCAACGCGTACCGGCACGAGGAAAATTATCAGTGGCATTGTTCACAATATTATACCAGCGGGTGGCGTCTGCACTACGGTTCAGCCCCAGATATACATCATAAATGAATATCTCCGCCCACTTGCTGTCTCCCCAGATACCAAAAGCCGGCGAGTTTTTGATGCCCTTGGACGCTCCCTCCACAATATGTGCTACCTCATGTGTCGTAATATCAAGATCATTACCACTACCAGATGTCCATGCATTGCTGGCATTGGAACCCAGGTCTATCACATTCCGGAAATCATGACTACCGTCAAAATAAGTAGAAGGATGACCGCCGGAATATTTACCGGTATGAAAGATCGCAAATAGCGTAGGGTCACTACCAAAACTGCCATACACCCTTTTGGTATAACGCCATACATCACCGACAAATGAATTCGGCCAGGTAATACTCCGGCTTACGTCATTATCAAAATATATCGCAACATCATTATCGTAAAATACCCGGCTTACCACCTGGTTATGCTCAAACCAGTGTTCCTGCCAGGTAGCAGGAGGTGTCGCACGCTCCGTCTGCACCTGCTCCTGCGTGGCGCCGGTAGATGTTAGAGGTGCACTGTCTTTCTTACAGGCGCCAAGTAGTAGCATCGGTACCACCAGGTAAGGTAGCACATATTGATGTAACATAGTCATTTTCATAGCAATTGATTGAAAAGATGAGTAATGGTCACACGGTATTGCGCCGGGACCCGAGTTCACGTGGAGAATAATAGACAAGGCAATAACCATCTGCAGACAGACCGGTAATTAATCTCCTCCTGGTGAGCGTATGTATGTGATGGTTATGCCGTCCGTATCAGGGATTATAAAGCTGGATTACGACCATAGTCAGCCCATAACTGATCTACTGACTTACCCGTAAGCTGATTCCAGGTATTGGCAGTGTAGGTCTGGTTACGCAAAGCCGTGTTAAGCTGGTTCACGATCGTATTGCTGACACGTAATTCCAGCCAAGCCAGGAACCTGGCTGTGATACGGTAACTGTTCGTGTAGTGTTGGGAAGAAGAATAAGCGGGTAAAGACCATCCGGCTGCCGCATTGTTTACACCATATTTATAGCGGACAAAATCGGCAATCCCTTCTGTCAGCCACCCGGGCGCACCGCCAGGATAAGCCTGTACTACGTGCATGATCTCATGCGTGACTACATCTACATCCTGAGGATTGCTGCGGAACCAACCAGGATTGTAAGTGATCCTGCCGCCCGAAGTAGCGGCAACACCTGTATAAGCAGGATCAACAATAAAAGTAACTGACTTGCTGGCGCCCGTGTTAAAACGGCTCAACAGCTGTGGATACACCTGGAAAAAGATGTCTACAAACCGCTGGCGGATAGCATCGTCAAATCCAGCATCCTTATTGGTGAACGTAAGCGTATAACCATTACTGGTATATACTACCGTTCCTACCGGGGTTGCTGCGCGTTCCGTAGCTACTTGGGGCGTTTGGTTGGTTGCAATGTCTGGAGACACCAGGGAAGATTTGGTACATGCATTAATTGTCAGAAGCAAAGTGCTGCTTGCAATGAGTAGATGAGCTTTTGTTGTTCTCATTGGAAAGTGGGTTTACATTAGGAGAAGACTAATACCGGTCTTTTACTGGTAACTTAAATCAATGGAAACACTATGGATTTCTGTCGCTGCGATCTGTGCCTACGTGGAATGGGCTTTTCAACAAAAAAATTACGAAACTTTTTGCATTCGGCAATAGCTAAATAATAGCTAAAATATCACTACTCAAAAAGAACTTGCTCATCCGTATAATATGTTTTACGGGAATTAACCACCTTATGATGAATGTCCGCCCCTGTCGGACTTTGCGCTTTTTTGGAATGATGCACCGCCATAAAATCCCTGACCTCCCCGCTAATAATATCCGGATGCGATGCCAGTATCTTTTTCTCCGCCGCCGCCAACACCTTTTTAATTGACTTCGCCAATTGCGATATTTTATCCGCGGGTAACTTATTACAAATAGAAAAAGGAGAGATACGCGCATCCCATAATATCTCATCCGCATAGGCATTGCCTATGCCCCGGATCAGCTGCTGATCCAGCAGAAAGTTCTTAATATGGATACGCTTCTGCGGTAGCTGTGCCTTCAGGTATTTGACGCCTCCCGCCTCCGACAAGGCATCGGGAGCATCAGGTTCCTCCGGATCAAGCGTAGGCTTCGCCATACTACTATAATCCGTAAGGGTCAATGCCGTATCATCCACAAATACCAGCTCCAGCACCGTATGCTTATGCCCCCCGCCAGCAGCCCCATACAAGAGCTTGCCGTGAAGCATCAGGTGCATCGCAAGCACATGTTGCTTACCGATAGCAAAATATAACTCCTTACCTTCCCGGTATACAGATTGTACAGCCTGCCCTGCCAACGCCTGCTCTAACTGTTTGGCACTGACATTAAGCTTTTTAGCCTTCACTACTTGTACCCCACTTATCTTTTTCCCCTTAACTAGCTTTTGCAGGTTATGACTAAACACCTGAAGGTCTGGTAATTCTGGCATCGTATATAGTTTTAAGACATTGCCGCCATTATTATGCCATGATCCGACACTGGCAGTAATGAAGCAAGTTACTGCATAAAAACGATCCCTTTCGCGTCTATATGATGTAATTGTTAACACTTTAAAGCCACTGGTTATTACACTTCGCTATCGTGTCTTGACAGTGACATCATCATTAACCTTCAAAAAGTCTACTACCATGAAAACACAACGTATGCTGATCGCCACAATGGCATTTGTTACCCTAGGTGCCATGAACGCTTGCCAGAAAGACGTACAGGACCTCACGCCCGGCGCACTGACAAAAGAAAAAAAACAAGCCGTAACCACAGAACAGGTATGGTCCCTCAATAACTGGATGACCAGCTTACCCGACAACAACAACCTGGCTAAATTGTCCATACCTGGTACGCACGATTCCGGCGCCAGACACGAACCACTAGGCGGCACCGCCAAAACACAGACATTGAGCATCCGCGAACAACTGGATGCTGGCGTACGTTTCCTGGATGTAAGATGCCGCCACATCGATAATGCCTTCGCTATCCACCATGGCGCTATCTACCAGCAACTTAACTTCGATGATGTGCTCAACGCCACCATCAGCTTCCTGAACGCTAACCCCAAAGAATGTGTCGTAATGAGCATAAAAGAAGAACATACGCCTTCCAACAACAACCGCTCCTTCGAAGAAACATTCAACACCTACGTACAAAAGAACCCGTCCAAATGGTACCTCGGAGAAACCATCCCTACACTGGGCACCGCCAGAGGTAAGATCGTACTCGTAAGAAGATTCGGCGCCAGCAACGTAAAAGGCATCGACGTCACCAACTGGGCCGACAAAGCTACTTTCTCCATCAACAACGGAAACGCCAGCCTACGTGTACAGGACCAGTACGAAGTAAAGAATAACGACAATAAATGGAATGCCATCACCGGCCTGCTCTCTGAAGCTAAATCCGGCAGCGACACAGTAATGTACCTCAACTTCACCAGCGGATATGCACCAATGATATTCGGTATCCCCAACATTACCAAAGTATCCGATGACATGAATGGTCGTCTTAACAACTATTTCACAGCGGGTACAAAAGGTCGGTTCGGTATCGTTATTATGGACTTCGCCACCGGCGACAGAGCAGGTAAGATCATCTCCACTAACTTCTGATAATACAAAGATTGTTTGTTTAGAAGGCCGCCAGTAATGCAGTTATCTCTAACCAAACTACAGGAGCATTCGTACAAGCCGATCAGAACGCAGAAGTCGTAATCCGTGTAAGCGTTGGCAACATACTGAGGTCAAGCTACGTTACCGGACCGGGCGCATTTTGGGCAGGTGGATATGTATTGGATGCACAAAGCATTGCCAATGGTATCATTGAGATCAAACTCTTAAAACAGTAACCGTCCACATAGCAAACCGCAAAAAAACAAAGGCCGGATGTATCACATCCGGCCTTTGTTTGTAGTAGTGGCTGACCAACTACTCTTTGATAAACTTGATGCTTTGAGATACCTGGCCACGTTCCTGTACCTGTAAAATGTAAGTACCGGATGGTAACGCACTAATATCTATCGGCTGTTGAGGAGACACTGCAGATGACTGTTTTACCAGCTTGCCTTGTACATTGAATACCTGTATACCTACCAGCGCTGTTTTGCCGGCAACGCCTTGCAGACGGATCTCGTGGCGGGCAGGATTAGGATAAACAGTATAACGGCTTGCTGCAGCTGTTGCATTCCCTATGTTTGGAGTAGCTACCGTTACTGCACCATTCCTGAGCGTAGTAGCAGTCGTTACCGTCAGATGATAACATACACCAGGACCAGCACCATTCACCCGGTCAGCGGGCGCAATCGCCACATGATACAAACCGGTTGTAGGCACCGTATAACTGATCTCTTCCGCTACAAGCCCGCTCCGATAAGACTGTTTGATCAGCTTACCGTCCTTATCACGCAAACTGAGGTTATAGTCCGCCGGCAAATTATCCAGCTTCACTACCACTACCTCGCCGGCTTGCAACTGGAACCGGTAGTAATCCACATCGTCTGCCGGGTCGATAGCACCACGGATCAGCGTATTCAACGGAATATCCACCGCCCTCCGCCAGCTGTCATTCTGGTCAGTATCGTAAATGCTCTTGCAGACCTTCACCTTCTCCGTACGGAAAGTAGTATAGGCATAATCGCTGGAATCCCAGGGCAACCAGCTGCGTACCCGCCACTCGTAAGTAGTGTCGGATCGCAGGTTGCTCAACTGCGCCGTCGTATCCCAGGTGCCGTCTGCAGCAATCGTCCACAGCGTATCACGCAACAAACGATATTGTGCCTCATAGCTGTAAGCACCAGCGAGCGTATGCCATAGCAGAGTGGCACTGCTGGCAGTGATATTGATCGTATTCAACCCGCTGGGCAACGGACTGATCTTGATATTACGGTTGGAAATATCAAAGAAAATATTACCGATCGCTTCTACCTTGATACGTGCCCGGGTTGTAGTGATATTCGGTACCGTAATCACCTCGCTGCCGTCGTTAGGAGTGATCACCGACAGTGTATCCCGGAAAGAATAGCCGCCGTCTGTAGACAACAGGATGCGTACATTACGACAGTTTACCGGCGCCAGGTTACTACGCGCCACATTCCAGGTCACCGTTTTTTTAGTACCAGCACCCCAGACTAAAGACGTATCAGGATAAGTCACTTTGAAAGGACCTGCTCCGTCAGCGATCGTTACCCGCGCATCCGCACTGGCATTAGCACCGCCACCGGTGCGGTTATCCTTCACCGTCAACCGGAAAGTCAATGTACGCGCTACCGCTGGTAATACCTCCCACTTAGAGCCGTTTAACCCGGACAAAATATCCGGCAGGCGGGGGAACATCCGGGACGGGTTCAACACAGGCTTGAATGAGCGGAACAATGGCCCGCGATTCGAATTAGCATCCGGTATCGAACTGAAGCCAGAACCACTGGCCCCTCTGTCATCCACTTGCTCCCAACAATAGGTCAGTACGTCCCCGGCATCCAGGTCTTGTGCCAGCCCCGTCAACATAAATGGAGTCGAACGGGGAATGACATAATCACGGCCGGCATTGACAATAGGGACATTGTTGCCCGTAGGTACCACCACCGCACAATTGGCGCCGGCTGCACCAAAGTTGATGTAGTCCGTTACCTGCCGTATACTGTAGGTATGAAAATAATCGTCAGAGTTAGGCTGTACATCCGTAAGCCCGGTGATACCGGCATAGCCCATGATAGTACTGCCGCTGCCAGGTTCCATATTGGCACCGGTTCCTTCCGTCCGCATGGAGAAAGTATGATTGGCGCCAAACATATGGCCCAACTCATGCGCCACATAATCAATAGTAAATGGATCACCTACCGGCGCAGCAGTAGAAGTATAACCGGTACCTTTCACCCCGCGCAGACATACCGCCCCAATACCTCCGGCAACACCTCCACTACCTCCCTGACTTACCACATGCCCTACATCGTAGTTGTCATTACCGATCAGCGAATCGCATACATACTGCGTACGGTAATACAAATCACCAGTCCAGGGATCTTTTGCCGGATCAAAAAAAGCAATCTTGTCGCTGTTGGCCACCATCAGCATACGCACACCAAAATCACGTTCATAGATACCATTCATACGGGTCACCATCGTATGTAGTGCCGTCATCACCTTCAGCTTGCGCTCCTGGTCAGTAGTCTCCGTACCGTCCAGGAAAAAAAGACCATACTCCCCGGTAGCAGCCAACGCCAGCCGGAACGTCCGCAACTGCCCGTCATTACTGTTAGGCAGCGCCCCACGCCGGTTATCGCCGATAGGCACCGCAACAGACGAATCTTTCGTAAGACAACGGAAAGCATCCACCGGCCTGGCATCCTGGCGGGAGAAAATAATGTAATACTGGTTCGTAGCATCCACCTCATTAATGTAAAGGGTTTGCTGCCCACCGGATAAAATAATGGCATTGAACCCGGCAGGAGAAACATCAAAACGGATAGTCGACGTAGGGTCATCTATCCCTTTCCCCGAATAAGACCGTAACCCGGGATAACGCGCAGCTAATGCTGGCTCCATCACGCTGGCCTCCGTTACTGCAAATCGCTCCGGCTGACCTTCCGCATTGGGAAATGTAAATACCGCCGGCGTAGCGCCCTTACGCGCAGTAGCGCCGGTAAGCGCCTGCCGGAATGCACCATACTCCAGCTTGTACATCTTGTACGAACTGGGCTTGTACTGCTTACGGAAAATATCCTGTCTTAACTGCCCTTCACTGACAGGCGTCCAATAGGAGGGGGGCGTCTGCGCAGAAAGCGGCAAGCCCGCCATCAACAACAGACAGAAACATAGAAGTGTTCTCATAGTGCTTCATTTTGGTTAAAAAACAATCATCATTGGTTATACTTTAAATGGGGTACATATGATCGGGTAGTTCGTAAAAAAATAGGGCAACACCGGGTCCAAACACAAACGGAAAAATGACCTTGCTCACTATTCAATAGCTACAGCTGGTCTTCGTCAAAAAAGATGGTTCTCACGGATATTTACTGCCGCGACAATACAGAATAACGCACAAAATAGATATCTTATTACAAATCAGATGGTGTACTGGATAAAATCCCTAAAGGAAGGCGTTGATAATTATTTCGTTATCGATCAAGTCCACCTATCCCTTAACATTCGTATAGTCCTCCTGTATCATTTGTTTAAGTAAGCGATACTTTCAAAGGCGACTCCTCGCACACCTTCAAATGCTCTTCCGAAAAAGCAATGATACTATCCAGGATAGGAATAGCTTTATACCCGATAGCCGTCAACTCATATTCCACCCGCGGAGGTATCTCCGGGTAAGCCCGCTTCTCTACGATACCATTGGCAACCAACTCCTTTAACTCATGGATCAGCATCTTCTCGCTGATATCCGGCAGCAATCGCTTTAACTCCCCATAGCGCACTGAAAGACGTAAAAGGGCATACGCTGGGAGAAGAGGTGGTAGGGTATACGCCGGATGGCGCATTCGCTGACTATGTTGCCGTATCGCCCGCTCTTATCGTACCCAAGCCGGCTAACCTGTCCTTTATGGATGCCGCCGCAGTACCGGTAGCCGCACAGACCGCCTGGCAGGCATCGTTCACACATGCAAAACTCCGCAAAGGCCAATCCGTACTGATACATGGCGCCGCTGGTGCCATCGGCGCCTATGCCGTACAACTGGCCCACCAGGCAGGCGCAAAAGTGATAGTCACCGCCTATCATAGACCGCATCAGCGAAGGTAAACTGAAAGTAGATGTAGCCAGGGTATACCCGCTGGAACAGGCCGGCCAGGCCATTTAGCCTGGCTAAATAACCATCATTCCGACCGTAGGCTCCTGGTTGGGTTTGTTAACGCAGCACGCACCGTCTGAATACTGATTGCCAGCAAAGCAATACCAGCCATCAGCACTGCAGCTACCAGATAAGTATCCACACCAACTCGTACATGATACGCAAACCGCTCCAGCCATTTGTCCATAATATACCAGGCCAGCGGCAGTGCCAGGCAGATCGCTATTATTACCGACCGGAGAAAATCTTTGGATAAAGCGTGTATCAGCTGCCCGGCAGTAGCACCGAGTACCTTCCGGATACCGATTTCCTTACGCCTTTTCTCTGCACTGAACGCCGCCAGCCCCGATAACCCCAGACAGGAGATCAGCACCGCCAGCCCGGCAAAATAACGCGATAACACAGCCACGCGCTGCTCCGACACATACTGCGCCTGATAAGCCGCATCCAGGAACTGGTACGAAAAGGCAAAACCGGGATTGTATCGCTGGTAGAACTGCCGGATATCCGCCAACGCCTGCTCCGTCTCTCCGGCTTTCAATCGTACCATGATCGTACTCGGCAGCGGATCCGCCTGGAAGAAAACAGGTTTCACCGCTTCATGCAAAGACTCAAAATGAAAGTCTTTCGCCACACCGATCACCTCCCGGTACTGACTACCCCAAAGAATACGCTGACCCACCGGCTGCGTCAGGCCAAGCACCTTCACCGCGGTCTCATTCAGTATGATCTTTGTACTGTCAGCAGCAACGTTACCGGAAAAACCTTGTCCCTCCTTCAAGGGAATACCTAATGTCGATAATAAAGTAGGACTGACTAAAAAGGGTTTAAAAAGTAACGTCGTCTCTCCTTGGGCCGTTTTCCAAGGTATGCCGATAGAAGGTCCTCCGCCGATAATATTACCTACCATGGCGCCGGCATCCCCGACACCGCCTATCTCTTTCAGCGAAGCGATAAAAGCAGACATATGGGCCGGCACCTTACCTTCCGATTCAAAATAGATGACGTGCTCCTTATCATATCCGGCCCGCTGCGATTGTACGTATTCGATCTGCTGATATACCACCAGCACCGCCACAATAAATACCACAGACATAGTGAATTGTAATACCACCAGCCCCTTTCTTAACCACAAAGCTCCGGTAGCAGCGTGTACTTTACTTTTCAATATCGATAACGGTTGGAAACGCGAAAGATACAAGGCCGGATAACTGCCCGCGATCAACCCCGTCAACAAGGCTATCAAGGGAAAGGCCAGCAATATATGCGGGCTGCCACTCAACGTCAATTGCTTTCCTGTAATATGATTGAACGCCGGTAGTAATAATACGACCAACACCGTAGCGATCAGCAATGCTAACAATGACATCAATACCGCACCGGTCATATATTGCCATACAATACTGTGCCGCCGGGCACCTATCGTTTTACGTATACCAATGTCCTTCATATTGCTCGTTGCCCTCGCTGTCGACAGGTTCATGAAGTTGATACAGGCAATCAACAGAATGATCGCTGCGATCAGGCTGAATAAACGCACATATTTGATACGCCCCCCACTCAAGACTCCGTTCTCGTAATCACTATACAGGTAATTATCAGCATAAGGCCGCACAAACAACTGTCGCTGCCGCCCATTGTTATATTCCTGTATAAAGGCATTAAGTCGTTTGTTAAATGCAGGAATATCCGTACCCTTTTTCATCAGCAGATAAGTGAAAAAAGGTCCGAAACTATTTTGGTTGTCCAACACTCCCGAAATATTCATCAGCGCCTTAAAGGCTTCAAAAGGCAATACTACGTCTGCCTGTACAGACGATTGCGCCGGCATTGTTTCGAATACACCGCTGATCGTAGCATACCGAATTTCCGTAGCGATCTGCCATCGGATCGTTTTCCCCAATACATTAGACACATGAGGAAACAGCGAAGCCGCCAGCCGTGACGAAATAACCACTGACTGCCGGTCTGCTAATACCTGCTGCGCATGACCTTGCAATAAAGGATAGGAGAAGAGATTAAAGTAATCCTTACCGGCAAAGATAGCGGGCGCCTTCATCGGTAGCTTACCTGCTACAATGGTCATCTGTCCAAACCAGGAAGGAGGAGTGACAGGCACCGCATAACTTACCTCCGGCATCGTTCGTACTATGGCCTCTCCCAGCAAGGGCGCCGTCTCCCCACTGGTACGTATCGTCCCCTCATAAGGCCGGTGCTCCATCACCTGGTAAAGCTGACCGTCCTGCGCATGAAAATGATCAAAACGGAACTCATCATAAGCCCATAGATAGATCAGCAACGAACAGGCTAATCCGGTCGATAACCCCGCTAGATTGAATATAGTAAAATGACCTTCCTTGAACAACTGGCGCCAGGCGCTCTTCAAATAGTGTCGGAACATAAACAGTAACTTGTTACAACCGATTCCACTAACAAAATGCCAGATCATCAGTAGTATATGAACGAATAATATACAGTTTATTTTTTATAATATGTGTCCGCTTTCAGTACATCCCTTGTTCATTCAGGCACAACCGTTATAATAAAACAACCTAATTTTGCGCCCAATTGCTATATAAACAACTGAATGGAAACACTACGTCCCCTATTAATGACTTACGCATATAATATCTGCGGCTCCTTCGACGATGCCGGAGATATCGTACAGGATGCCTATCTCAAATACTTACAAGTCGAAAAAGAACATATCCGGGACGAAAAAGCCTACCTCGTCCGAATGGTCATCAACCTTTCCATCAACCGTAAGAAACAACAACAGTCAGAAAGACATACCTACTTCGGGGAATGGCTTCCCGAACCCGTAGCCACCGAACTGGCCGATGGTAACATCCGCCGCAAAGAGATATTGTCCTACTCCCTGATGATACTGCTCGAAAAACTAAACCCTCAGCAAAGAGCCGTATTTATACTGAAAGAAGCCTTTAACTACGAACATACAGAGATCGCCGCCGTACTGGATATCACGGCCGAACACTCCCGGCAGCTCTTCAGCCGGGCCAAAAAACAACTGGCAGAAGACGAAAATAAAAAGAAGAAAACATCGCCCGCCGCATCCCTCCACAACTACCTGGAAATGGTCCATAGCGGAGACATCTCTCGCCTGGAATCTTTCCTCCACGACGAAGTGGCCTTGTACGCAGATGGCGGCGGAAAAGTTACCGCGATCAAACACCCGATGTTTGGACGCAAACCCGTATTGGCATTACTCACCGCTATTCATGGGAAATATTTCACACAGGCACAGACCAAGGCCGTTACTGTCAACCATTATCCTGCTATCCAGTTCTTTGACGAGGGAACAATAATTGCCTGCGTCATATTTGAGATGGATGATACCGGACTGATTAACAATGTGTTCGTTATCAGAAATCCCGATAAGCTAAAAAATTTATAAAAAAAATGCCCTTTCTGTCACGTTTCGGTGTTGTGCTTTGTCATTATAGCAAATAAAACGTTTCAAAATGGAAAGGATCGCTTTTAGAGAATGGCCTGAAGGTTTCATGCAGGCCATATTACAACTCGAGAAATTTGTAGCCACCGGCGGACTGGAAGAGCAACTGATGGAATTGGTAAGAGCAAGGGTGTCACAGATCAATCGCTGTGCTTTTTGCCTGGATATGCACTTTAAAGAGGGAGTACACAATGGAGAAACTCCATTGCGCATGTTTGGATTGTCCGCCTGGAGGGAAATGCCGTTCTATTCAGATAAAGAACGCGCCGCACTCGAATTCGCCGAAAAAATGACTTTGCTGCCTGCAGATGTAGATACAGATGAAAACCTGCATGCAGAACTGAACAAACACTTCAGCAAGCAGGAAATCGCCTTCCTCACACTGGGTATCGCACAGATCAATACCTGGAACCGCATCAACAAATCCTTCGGCTCCGCAGCAGGGCATTATAAAGTTGGGATGCTCGCAGGGGTGAAATAGTAATCACGGCAGGTAGTTATAAAAAAAGCACCTTGCACCGGCCTGCAGCGGCTGGTGCAAGGTGCTTTGATCGTTACCTCCGGTAACACACATTATTCAGACACTCACAATAAGCTGTAGGTCCGCAGTTGAGACCTTCCTCCGTACGCCGGCAAAAAGCCAGACAGGCCGGAAGTGCATGTCTGCTGCCTCCTCCGTTGATCTGTTGCAGATCATGACGGGAAATTACTTCGAATTGGGAAATAGTCTTTTTCATACTATAATTGGATTTTAGAATAAGCAGAAGAATAGCCAGTCCGCTTAACCTACCGAACACCAGCCGGAATCACAGGAACATCGACCTGGAGGACCACAAACTACGCCGCCATCGGGAGATAGCTCGCATAAATAAAAACAAAAATCCATGTCCCTTTGAACGCCGCCGCCATGAATATCTTGCAGCGCCGCACGCGATAACATCTCAAAAACTTGTAGGTTGATTGTCTTTTTCATAACTGAATAAAATTTAGATGTGAAAAGAAAGACAGGTGGGGTAGAGATACCTGTCGAAGAAGTTAAACCATGGAGCAATAACCAAACTGGCAGGAACAACGCCCAGTCGGGCCACAGCTCAGCCAGCCCTCTGGAGACGATACGCAGAAATAAATACAGAAATCATCTCTTCTGTACACTCCACCACCATGAATATCTTGCAGGTCGGTACGGGATAATGTCTCAAAAGCGTGCAAATGCAATGTCTTTTTCATAACTGAATGGATTTATTGAATAACAATTATATGCACGGAAATAAAGCCGCTGTTGACAGGTGAATGACATGGGAACAGGGGACGCAATTTTGGGGGACAAAGCTCTTGGCGGTGGGTTAAGTCCGTGATAAAAATAATGAATTTTTTTTATTCCCTCCTCTTTTTGAATAAGCTAAAAAGGGTATGTGCTATTCATACACATACCCTTTACCGTTATAATCCACTTATGGAGGGAATTAATGCCTGGAGCCCAGATCCCTGTCCGTAGCATCCCCACTGATCAGATGGGTCAACTCATCACAATAATATACCTTGCCGTCCCGTACCCGGAACTCCGCGATCACTTGCGACCTGCTGCTCGAACCGTCCTTCTTTTCCGCAATTACCTCATGATTGGTAAACACCGTGTCTCCTTCCTCCGCCAGCGCTTTGAAAGTGACTTTCAGCTGCTGCGTCGCTGCCTTTAGCGCCTGCATATGCGCCACAAATGTCGCATAGTCCAATACCTTCCCATCCACATGCTGTACATAGTCGGTCGAAAAATAACGTTGTATGATCTTCTCCTCATGTACCGGTCCTTCGATAACCGCTTCAAATAAATTCTTGATCAGTGTTTTAAGATCCTGCATAATGTTTGTTTTATGCATACAAAGGTCCATGACAGCCGCCTCTCACAGCAGTACAAAAACCGGATTACATAGTACATATCACGGACCATACCCCCGCAGACAACCATTCCCACCCGCAATTGTTATCATAACAGTAACCCGGTGCATGCACTATGCAGAAGGATAAGGGATCTTCATAGTCAGACAGGCCTTCTTTCCGCACATATTTATCAACCCGTATTAACGTATCCACAGGTGTCCACGTCGCCTGCTTTGTCCACCCAAATTTCACTAGTTATGAAAACACTACACCTCCTACTGCTAGGCAGCATAAGCCTGCTTTTCGCCTTCTCCGCCTGTAAAAAAGAAGAAAAAGCCCAGCCACAAACGACACCCGCGTCCTCCGGCGAACCCGTCATCCCAACAAATGTCACCCCACTAGACTCCCCCCTCATATTGCCTACCGGAAAAACAATGACCAGCCGGTCCGCCAGCGGTACCGTCCCTATTATCCTTGTACATGGATTGTTCGGCTGGGGGCCTGATGAACTGCTGGGCTTCAACTACTGGGGGGGCGTAGACAATATCCCCAAGTTTCTCAATGATAACGGTTTCCCTACCTATGTTACCTCCGTAGGCCCCGTTAGCAGCAATTGGGATCGCGCCATCGAATTGTATTACTATATCAAAGGTGGATACGTCGACTATGGAAAGGCCCATAGCAGCAAATTCGGACACCTGCAAAACACATCCCGCTACTACCCTGGCGTATACCCGCAGTGGGATGCCCAACATCCCATACATCTCCTCGGACATAGCATGGGAGGCACCACCGTTCGAAAGCTGGTCGCCCTCCTGGAAAAAGGAGATATCACGGAGAAAACACAACCAGGCCACGCGCCGCTCTTTGATGGAGGCAAAACGGGATGGGTCCGCTCCGTTACCACCGTCAGCACCCCTCATAGGGGCGCTACACTCGCATATATACTGATGGACCGCTTTGCGCCATTCGTACGCGATATGCTGACCAGCATCGCAGCCCTCGGCGGGCTCGTACCGGGTGTCTCCGATGTTTACGACTTTCATCTCGAACAATGGGGCCTCTCCAGAACACCGGGAGAATCCTTCCAGGCATACTCCGACAGGGTATACAACAGCAAGATCTGGCATACCAACGACTACGCCGGCTACGATCTCGCCCCAGATCCGTCCCTGGAAATCAGTAAAACAGATATCACCGCTCCGGATATATACTATTTCTCCGTATCCACCAGGGCCAGTAACACCGGCATCATCACCGGATGGGAATATCCCCGCCTCGATATGTTCCCCATATTCATACCGCTGGCTTTCCCCGTCCCCGTATTGATGGGGATCGGTAACCTCGAAAGGAATGAGCCGGGAAAAGTGATCTTTGATGCCAAATGGTGGCCAAATGATGGCGTCGCAAATACTTACGGACAAGAAGGCCCGGACAATGCCGTGATCAGGACCTATGATCCTGCTAAACCCTTACAGAAAGGCGTATGGAATCACCTGGGACTGTACAATGGTTACGACCATATCGATGTGATCGGAATAGGTACCAGCACCGATGTACGGCCTTTCTATCTTAAAATAGCGCGCTTGCTGCAAACCGTGAACGATTAAGAAAGATGGACTAACAGACCTCGCCCGGAAGAGCGATCTTCCGGGCGACCGTTACAGACACTATAAACGGTGTTTGAAAATATCCTGAAGGACCCGTCGGGCAGCGTGATAACCACTCAGGCCATGAACACCCCCACCCGGTGGCGTAGAACAGGAACAGATATAAATGCCCTTCGCCGATGTACGATAAGGCGACCATCGTAAGGCAGGTCTCGCAAACAACTGCCGGATATCGATCGTCCCCCCGTTAATATCTCCGCCGATATAATTCGGATTGTACAACTCCATCTCGCCGGTATGCATCGTATGCCGCGCCAGTATCCGATCCCGGAAACCAGGAGCAAATCGCTCCACCTGCCGCTCGATCGCAGCAGTCATATCCCGGGTAGAACCGTTCGGAACATGACAGTAAGCCCACACACTCTGTTTGCCGGCCGGCGCCCGGCTGGGATCAATAACGCTGGGCTGCGATAACAATACAAAAGGCTGCTCCGGATGTTTCCCATTCCATACCGCCTGCTCATTTTGTGCCACCTCGGCGATCGTATTGCCCAGATGCACCGTCCCCGCCTCCAGGCAACCGGCCGCCCGGAAGGGGACCGCACCGTCCAACGCCCAGTCTATCTTAAAAACCCCCATCCCATACCGGTACCTCCGTAACTGCCACCGGTACAATGCAGAAAAAGCAGGCCCCGCGATCTCCAGCAACTGCCGGGGTGTTACATCAAACAATAAAGCATCCGCAACCGGCAACTCCCGTAATGACCGTACAAACCTTCCTGTCTCAATAATACCGCCCAATGACCGGAAATATGCTGCCAGCCCATCCGCCATCTGCTGCGTCCCACCTCGCGGAATAGGCCAGCCATACAGATGCCCGGCCACAGTCAGTACCAACCCGATCGCGGCCGTCGTCAACTTGGATAATGGTTGCATGGAATGAGCCACCATACCTGCCCAAAGCCCCTGCGCCTCCCGGGTCCGGAAATGCCTTGACAGCGAAATGCCCGACTGCAATGCCTTCATACCAAAACCCGCCATATCAAAAGGCTGCCGGGGCAGCCGTAAAGGGCCAAGCACATCCGCAGCAATACCCGGCCAGCGCGCTATCAACGGACGGAATAATCGCTCGTACGAAGCACCGTCCTCACCCAACCCCGCCGCCGTAGCAGCAAGATCACGGTACAACAACGCCACCCGGCCATCGTCAAAAGGATGTGCCGCCAACACCCGTGGATGTAAAAAATTGACACCGTATCCCTCCGGTGGCAAGCCCTGGAAAAAAGGAGATGCCATCGCCATCGGATGTACAGCAGAACAGACATCATGTATAAAACCAGGTAATGTAAGCGCCGCAGAACGCATACCACCACCTAACGTATCTTTCCCTTCGATCAGTAATACCGACAAACCTGCGCGTTGCAGCGTAATACCGGCCGCCAGACCGTTAGGCCCCGACCCAACTATTACCGCATCGTATTCCCGTGTAGCCATGTATGCTAAAATGTATTAGTCTATCAATATAAGAAATTTTACTATGGATCAACACCACTGCGAAATGCATTTGGGTTATTTGTACAAAAACTGGTTTCTTTGCAGTAGGATATGTCAATTTTTATCGCTTCTCTTAACTCTGGCAGCAACGGAAACTGTTACTATATAGGTAATAATGACCATGCCGTACTCATAGATGCAGGGATCTCCTGCCGGGAGACGGAACGACGCATGACCCGGCTCGGGCTGTCCATGAATAAAGTAAAAGCAGTCTTCATCTCCCACGAACATACCGATCACATCCGCGGCATATCCGTTCTCGCCAGGAAATACCAACTCCCGGTCTATATCACGCCGGATACCATGTCCCATGGAAGAATAGAACTACCGCCCCTACTGATACACACCTTCGTTGCTGATACGCCCGTCACCATCGGCAACCTCCAGGTCACCGCTTTCATCAAACTACATGATGCCGTCGAACCCCATAGCTTCATCGTCTCAGATGGTCGCACACAGGTCGGCATATTTACCGATATCGGCCTGCCTTGCGAACGCCTCACCCAACACTTCAGTCAATGCCATGCCGCCTTCCTGGAAGCTAACTACGACGAAGAAATGCTGGAAAAAGGCCGTTATCCCTACTACCTCAAAAAAAGGATACGTGGCGGCAAAGGACACCTCTCCAACACACAGGCGCTGAACGTTTTCCTCAAATACCGCCCCGTATTCATGACACACCTCCTGCTATCCCACCTCTCACAGGATAACAACGATCCCCTGCTCGTACAACAATTATTCGATACCCATGCCGGCCCAACCAGGATCATCGTCGCTTCCAGACACCAGGAAAGTGCCGTATACCATATCAACGCAACACCGGCAAACAACAACATCCACCCAACACTCCCAAACCCTCCCGTCGCCATACAAACACTACTCTTCCCCTGATGCCTTTATATCACTACACCTCATACCCGAAGATGTAATACGTACACATTGTAGTCTTGTTTTGATAATAGTATGTGCAAATAGATTGCAGGACTTATATAGCAACACCAAAATGTTTAAATGCTGACAAAGTAATTCGATTCCAAAAATTCTGTTATGAAAAAAACTATGCCGCTACAATGGCTAATATTGTGTGTGTTGTTATTACCTGTAGTATGCCCGTCTTGTAAACGCGATAAAACAGTAACGCCGCCAGCGCCCGAGTATTTCACCTACTATGGGCTGACGAACGATAACAAACTGGTACGATGCAACGAAAATGGTAACGTCGATACCAAGATCTCTATCCAGACAATTGGTAATAATGAACAATTGCTGGAAATGGATTTCCGCCCCGCTACCGGACAGCTATATGCTATCAGTAATGCCAATCTCCTGTATACCATTAACCACCTGGATGGCACCACTGTACTGATCAGTAAAACGCCTTTTAACGTGGAGGGTAATATTATTGGTTTTGACTTCAATCCGGTAACAGATAGAATAAGGATATTGACAGATAAAGGACACACCATCCGGCTAAACCCTGAAACAGGTAACATAGAAACAACAGACCCCGCTGTTAATACCGGCAATACAACCGTAAAAGCCATCGCCCATACAGACAATTGGGCCGGCACCACCACAACCACCTTGTATGACATCGATACCAGGGAGAGTAAATTATACCAGCATGAAACCGCTACCGGTAAACTGCTCCTGGTCGGTCCACTGACCATTGCAGCAACCGCTGTCAGCGGATTCGACATATCACCGGATGGAAAATACGCCGCCGCCATACTGACCGTCAATAATAAAATGGCCTTGTATCGCATTGATCTGCATACTGCAAAAGCAGTAGCACTCGCCGACACCCATATACCTGTATGGAAAGACATCGCTATACCCACTAACCCCGTCGCCTACGCTGTAGATAAAGATAATAACCTGCTGATCTTTAATCCCGAACACCCGGTTATCACCTCCATCAGGATCAGTGGTCTGGCGAATGATGAAAATATCTGTGGTATCGACTTCCGGCCTTCCACCGGACAGCTGTACGCTTTAAGCAACAAGGCCCGGTTATATACACTTAATATCGCCACCGCCAACGCCACAATAGTAGGGGTACTTCCTGTGCTGGGACTACAGATCAGCCAGACAGCAGATGCTGGCTTCAACTTCAATCCGTCGACAGACAGGATCAGGGTGATCAATAGCGATGGGCAGAATATGCGCCTGCACCCGGCCACCGGCAACTTGCTGAAATCAGATATCCGCCTTTCCAATAAAATAAGGATCGCAGCAGTAGCCTATGCCGCCAATCATACCGACAACAAACCACCCGTATTATACGATGTCGGAAAAGACAAATTATACCGGCAGGTACCGGAAGAAGAGGGTAAACTCGTAGAGGTCGGACCACTCGGAATCACATTGGGCACTGGCAACGGATTTGATATCGGTACTACCACCGGCAAAGCTTATGGTATATTTAACGCCACTACCGGCGACTATAGCGGTAACACATTTTCAAAGATATATACTGTTAACCTCAACACCGGCGCGGTAACTGCCATCGCCGATTTTCCTGGATCCATTCGCGGATTTGCGCTGGGACTTGGCTTCTAGCTAAACGCCTTGCCGTGATCATGCTTTCTAAAAAAGGGCAGCTTATCATCTGATGAGCTGCCCTTCGTAATGAATGAAACACGTCGTCAAACTAACTTTCTGTAAACGTTTTGGAAGTATGCAGAAACTCCCGTCTACCTGCTCTCATTTTAAGTATCGCTCGTAACATCGAGATCGCCAACCCGGGAATATGAAAAATTGCCAGCAACGTCCGCTGGTTGTAAAACCGCCCCGGAACCGCCAGCAACAGCGTGAGGAAGTATATGCCCACCAGGGAAAGCCAGAGGACAGTAGCCGGAAATAATAACCGGATATCCACCAGCTCCTGCGTCAGCAATAGTAACAATATACCGCCGCACAGGGAGATATAAAGCAACCGGGGTAATAATAAACATTGGAAAAGTTTATGCAGGTACACCCGGGTAAAACGAAGCGCACGCAACTCAGGAGAGAAGAACCGTCGTATATGCATAGCCTGTGCCTCCAACCAACGCACCCGCTGCTTTTCAAACACCGTCTGGCTCGATACCTTCTCATCATATACCTGCGCAGCGGTAATATACGCGACATCAATACGGCGCCGTAACAACTGTATATCTATCTCCCGGTCTTCTCCGGGGTTAGAAAGTATACCGGGCGTGTCAAGTATTTCCATCAGTAGCGCATATCGGAAAGCAATGCCTGATCCTATCAGCGCTGCCGGCAAACCCAATGCCCGCTGTCCCGTACGAAAAATATGATTGTTGATCTCCTCGCTGATGCCGTCTAGTAAAGCAACGGCAGTCTGCCTGTTCTTAGCCGTACGATGACACTGAATAACAGCATGCCCCTGCTGAAACGCACCGTTGATCAATTCCAGGCTGCCGGCTCCCATCACATTGTCTGCATCCAGTACGACCGCCATATCAAATCCCTGCTGCGCAAATTGATGTAGCCCCGCATGCAGCGATCTCGATTTCATACTGGTCTCAAAAGAAACAACAACGACAGCCACCGGTATCTGTCGCAACTGATCAACCGTTGCCGCCTGCAACTGATCCGCAATGACCACCACCTGGAAATGGTCTGCCGGATAATCATGCGCCGCTGCCTTCCGCGCAGTGGATACAATAATATGATCCTCCTTATAGGAAGGGATCAATACCAGGATACGCTTTTTGTTCGCAACAGGAGAATAGGAACGGAGCGGGATTAAACGACCGGCTACAGATAATACGAATAAATAACATACACTGATGCCGAAATAAATAAAAAGCAGGGTAGAGCATGCCTGAATAAAAAGTTGCACAAAATACATGGTCGATAACTATTTATAGGATTATATGGGATTAATGCTGTCGTAAGATACTAACTAATAAGGGCTGCCAACAGTAAGATGACAATAAATATAACACTAGATGCTTTCATAGCAGTTCGCTGAAATAAAATTGCATTGAACCATGTGTGAAAAAATGTTTTTCTTATTGCGTAAATTAATTTCCCAATTCGATTATCCGACCCTTACCTTTTACAATAGCTTTGCACCTGTTCAAACAACCCCTTCCCCTTTGATCCGCCCAAATGGGAAAGTTGAACGACGCTCATGCATCAAAGACGAAAAAAACGTACCCCGTGCATGTAACAAAAGCAAAAAAGTAAAAACCATTTTCCCGAGAAAAGAAGACCCGTTTCTCTCAGGAAAGCACCGCTCCGTATAGCATCCGCAGCTGTACAAGGACATCATATGCCAATTTGTCCCAAGTCCGAATCTTAATGGTCCATAGTGGATCAGGAGTCTACCGTTCATCATACTAAATCACTATCAATGAAAACACAGATAGCGCCCACAGCCCAAATGAGCACCACTATAAAAAAGAACACAGGCACCACCAATACGCTGCTTCCTCCTCCTTTGGCGCCGCAAATCGTTACCGTTACCAAAGAAGAACAGGTGCAGCTCACCACCATCGGAAAAGCATTGAAATTGGCGTATCGTAGCTATGAGAACCCGGAATTTATTTCGATGCTACACCTTAATGCCTTTAAGATATTACCGGAACGTATCGCCAGATTACTCAGCCAACTGGGATCAGATTTTTCCTCACAACAATATGGCGCCATCGTATTCAAAGGCCTGGTCGCCGTAGACCACGATGCACTCGGGCCTACACCCTCCAATTGGCAAACAGCCGATATGGAAAAACTACAGGAATACGGATTCATATCCGCACTAATGCATGGCGCAGTGCCTTCCAAACCGGTGGAATTTTACGCACAACGTAAAGGTGGTGGGCTGATGCATGCCATCATCCCCGATGAAAAAATGGCTTACTCCCAAACAGGATCCGGATCAAAGACGGACCTGTTCGTACATACGGAAGATGCCTTCCTTTTCAACGCAGCTGACTTCCTGAGCTTCTTGTATCTGCGCAATGAAGAACAGGTGCCTTCTATGTTATATTCTATCCGTTCTCATGGTGGCACCAATGATGTCATGCAGCCATTATTCCGCCCCATCTATAAATGCCCGAAAGATGCCAATTACGAAGATCAGGAGGCTGCCGGAGAGGGTACCGCCACCACCGTATTATATGGTAATCCCAACACCCCGTTTATCCGGTTTGATGCGGCAGAACAGATATATAACAGCAACGCCGGCCAGTCTCCCGAAGCCATGCAACACCTCGTACGCTTCTGGGAACAAGCACAGCCGCTCATCTATAACGAATTCATCCCCGACTCCGGTGATCTCGTTTTTGTTAACAACCACTTATGCGCACACGGCCGTAACGCTTTTATGGCCGGATTCAGAGAAGAGAATGGCCAGATGGTTAAATGCGAACGTAGACTGATGCTGCGCATGATGAGCAAAACAAGCCTGATAAACATTCAGTCCGTCGCTCACCCGGCCAATCCATATATGGTAATGGAAGAACATTATGGAAGCGTCTATACGGCCGCAAAGTGATAAAACCATGAATGAGCAACACAACATATTGTATTCCCCCGGCACCGGATGTCAGGATACAGGAGATATCATTACCCGAATCATCCGCAGCTGGCGCAGAAATGCAGAACAGCAGCTGCAGCAAAAGTTAGCTGGATAGGCTGATTACGCCGCTTATAACCTTTACTAATAACAACAATAGTTGCTACTCATAAAAAGTAAGTGATGGGCGAAACAACATTTATAAAAGAACAAACTCGCAGTGCGCCATTTACCCTACGCCCGCTGCTAATGGACGAAGATATTCCGGTTATTCATAACTGGGTCAACCGCGATTATGCCCGCTATTGGCAGATGCAGGATACCTCCCTGGAAGATGTAAGAGCGGCTTATACCACCATCACCCAGGCCAAAGATGCCAAAGTATACATGGGCTTCTACAATAATGAACCCGCTTTCCTCCTGGAATGTTACTGGGTAATGAATGACCCCCTGGGCGCTTATTACGAAGTGCGCCCGGGAGATCATGGCTTCCATATACTCGTAGCGCCACCAGATAAACGGATTCCCAACTTCACCTGGAATATTTTTACGACCATCATCGATTTTATGCTTTCCAACCCAAAAGTAGAAAGACTCGTCGTAGAACCGGATGTACGTAATGACAAAATACATGCACTCAACAAACGCGCAGGATTCGAATACCAAAAAGTGATTGACCTGCCACACAAACAAGCCTATCTGGCATTCTGTACCAGAGATCAGTATGCCGCCGCTAAAGCATTGGATAAAAACGGCTATATATACCAGCAGGAAATACCTGGCCTGGGCCGCTTCGCATTTCGACCCCTGGAAGTGTCAAAAGATATCGACTGGGTCCACGACTGGGTGAACCGCCCCTATGCCCAATACTGGCAGATGCAACATACCTCCCCGGAACAGGTAAGGGCAGCATATACCACCATCACACAGGCGGCTCACTCACATGCCTATATGGGGTTTTATAACGATCAACCCGCTTTCCTCTGGGAAAGCTACTGGGCGGTAAAAGATCCTATCGGTAAATACTATGACGTGCAGCATGGTGACTATGGCCTGCACCTGCTGGTAGCACCCGTAGAAAAAACCATCCATCGCTTTACCTATCATATACTGCGTACCATCATAGATTATATGCTCACAGACACAGCTGTAACTAGGATCGTCGTGGAACCGGATGTACGGAATGATAAAATGCACGTACTCACCAAACGCGTCGGGTTCGAATACCAGCGGGAAATACAGCTGCCACAAAAAACAGCCTACCTCGCTTTCTGTACACGCGAACAATACGCCGGACACACAGATAGCATAGCAGCAAAAGAACTCATCCATCAATACTAAAAAGAACACCTTATTAATATACCAGCATACAAATACATCAGATATGTACATCGACCCGATCATTGCTGAAAATAACAGCGTTGTAATAAGCCCGGCAAGCCGTTTCAAAGACATCTTCCATGAAGGTGCCGTCAATGAATACAATGATGCCATTGAAACAGCCCGGCAATTGGTGAACTCCTTTCTGAGTAATAACCGCACCCCTTTCAGTGGCATCAGGCCAGAGGAACTGCGCAACCTGTTTAGTGAAATAGAATTCGATACACCACTCCCTGATTACGAGAGCTTATTCCGGGAAGTTGAAACATTGTATGTGAATCATGCTACAGCATTCCATCTCCCTCGATATATTGCCCACCTGAACTGCCCGGTCGTAATACCCGCTCTCGCTGCAGAAGTATTGATCGCCGCGATCAATTCATCCCAGGATACCTGGGACCAGAGCGCCGGCGGCACCTTGATGGAACAGCAACTGATCAGCTGGACCTGTAAAGAACTGGGATTCCCTGAAGAGGCTGATGGCGTATTTACTGCAGGAGGTTCCCAAAGTAACCTGATGGGACTGCTGCTGGCCAGAGATAACTATGCTAAAACAATCCTGCATCATAATATCCGCAAGGACGGATTACCCGCCGAAGCCGCCAGGTTCCGCATCTTCGTATCGGAAATGACTCACTTCAGTATACAGAATACCGTGTCATTGATGGGATTGGGTGAACGCTCCCTGGTAAAAGTAAAAACCGACAACGGATACCGTATCGATCCGCAACAACTGGAACTGGCTATACAACTGGAGATCGCTCAGGGAAATATCCCCATCGCCGTAGTAGCCACAGCAGGAACTACCGACTTCGGAAATATAGACCCCCTGACTGCCATCGGTGAAATAGCCACCCGGTTCAACCTGTGGTTCCATGTAGATGCTGCCTATGGCTGCGGATTGTTGCTAACAGAGAAATATAGACATCGCCTGAATGGCATCCACCTCGCTAACTCAGTGACAACCGATTACCATAAGGCGTTCTTTCAGCCAATCAGTAGCAGCTCCCTCCTGGTAAGAGATCGCCGCTATCTGGAACTGATCACCCATCACGCAGATTACCTGAACCCCCAGGAAAACGACTTTGAAGGACTCAATCAGATCAATAAGACCATCACACAAAGTACACGTCGATTTGATGCCCTGAAACTTTGGTGTACACTACGCCTCCTGGGTAAACAACAACTGGGAGACTATACCGATACCATCATAGAGACGACCGACATGGCGGCCGACCTGATAACAGCCGATCCTGACTTCGAACTACTCACACGTTCCGATATAAGCGCCTTGGTATTTCGGTACGCACCGGCTAATGTACAAGGCACGCTCATCCTGGACAGACTTAATCAATATATCAAAAAGGAAATGTTCCAGGAGGGAAAGGCCATCGTTGCCGGCACCCGCGTACACGACGCCTTCTACCTGAAGTTCACTTTACTCAACCCGTTGACAACAGTAACGGATATACAGGAGATCCTGGATATCATCAAACATCATGGAATAATTTGTATCCAACGTAATCATGCATACGCCAGCAACTGACATCGCGGCCGTATATACCCGGAACAAAATCTTGTATTTAAACTACCAATAATGAAACCTCCTATAAACGTTACCCCGGCACAATCTGTCGCACACCTGTATCCTGAAGTATGGAGCAGGGTGAACCGGTTACATATCCGTAAGATACTGTGTGAATTTGCACATGAACTGATCATACATCCCCAGTTACAATATACTTCCGACGGATGGGAGTATTACATCCTGCGGGCAGATCAGCCTGATGTTACCTATCACTTCCGTGCAAAAATACTTAGTTTGGATCATTGGTACATAGATACAAACTCTATTGCAAAATATGTCGGAGAAGAAAGTGCGCCCCTGGAATCGCTTAGCTTTATTATTGAATTCCGCGAAACGATGGGCCTTAGTGATACCGTGATCCCGGTATACCTGGAAGAGATCAATAGTACACTCTGTGGCAGCGCGTATATGCATGTCTACAACAAAATAAGTGCGGCTGATCTGGCCGTAAGCGACTACCAGGTAATAGAACAGGCAATGATGGCCGGACATCCGTGCTTCGTTGCCAATAACGGACGTATCGGATTCGATGCCGGCGAATACCGGCAGTATGCACCCGAAGCAGCAGATGCATTTGCATTGATCTGGTTAGCCGCTCATGTCAGCCGCTCCGGTTACGCTGGCGTGACAGACCTCGATTATAATACACTCATCACCGACGAACTGGGGCCAGAAGTACTGGCTGCATTCAAACAGACATTAACAGATAAAGGTCTGCATCCCGATGACTACTTCTTTATACCCGTACATCCCTGGCAGTGGTTTAATAAACTGGCAATTATATTCGCCGCCGATATCGCTGAAAACCAGTTGGTATACCTGGGATATGGCAAGGACAAATATCTTCCGCAGCAATCCATTCGTACTTTCTACAATGTGACTTCCCCGCATCGACGCTATACGAAGACCTCCTTGTCTATACTCAACATGGGATTCATGAGAGGGCTGCATGCCAGCTTTGTAGTCACCTCACCTCCGATCAGCGAATGGGTCAATGGCGTAGTAGAGGCAGACGACTACCTCCGGGAAAAAGGTTTCGTACTGTTGCAGGAAGTAGCCGCCGTAGGATATACCAATCCACATTACGCCGCTATTATCAAAGATGACAACTCCTCCTACAACGGGATGCTGTCTGCTTTGTGGCGCGAAAGTCCGGTAGGCAAACTACGCCCAGGACAACGCCTCATGACAATGGCAGCGCTGTTACATGTTGATAGCTTTGGGAATGCATTGTTACCTGCTTTGATACAGGCTTCCGGCCTGACAATCTCTGCATGGATAGAGCGTTACCTGGATTGTTACCTCAGCCCCCTCCTGCATTGCTACTACTATCACGATATGCGCTTCATGCCACATGGCGAAAACCTGATCCTCATACTCGAAAATCATATGCCCGCAGGCGCAATTATGAAAGATATAGGAGAAGAGATCGCTGTACTGAATGAGGAAATACCAATGCCGGATAACGTGAAACAGATATACATGAAAGTGGCCCCCGAACTACGCATACTTTCCATATTCACCCAGGCTTTCGATTGCTTCTTCCGCTTCCTCTCTCATATATTGGTAGAACATGCCGACTTCCCGGAAGAAATGTTTTGGCAATTGGTCGCAACATGTATAAAGAACTATCAGCAAAGCCATCCGCAATTACAGGACAAATTTGACAGAATAGACCTGTTTGCAGCAGAGATCACAAAGACCTGCCTGAATCGCTTACAAATACGTAATAACCGGAAAATGGTAGATCTGATGTATAACCCCTTCAAAAGCCAGCAGTTCGCAGGTACATTGAAGAATCCAATGGCGGCCTACAAACCGCAACAAACACCGGCAGCAACATTAGTAGAAGAGGTGTAATACATTTTTGAACTGTACAACAACAAACAAATGGAAACAACCCGAAATATATTTGAACCGCAGGCGATACAGCATATTAATACCGCTACGTGGCAAAAGATCACCCGCTTGTTCATCAGGAAAATAATTGCCGAACTAGCTCACGAAGGAGTGCTACAGCCAGCCCTCGAATCACAGCAGGACGATAAAGGCGTCTATACACTGACCGCTGGTAATGGCAACATCACCTATCGCTTTACCGCCCGCATACTTCGCATGAATCACTGGTGTGTAGAAACGGATTCTATCAGGAAAGTAGTAAATGGCCAGCTAGCCACACTCGAAGCGATCAGTTTTATTACAGATCTCAATGACCAGATAGGGATCGCCGCCGATGCTTTGCCCGATTACATGGAAGAAGTAGCAGGTACGCTATATGGCAGCGCTTACATACATACACATAATACCCAATCCGCCGAACAGCTGGCCGTTGCAGACTATCAGGAAATCGAACGGTCCATGACAGGACATCCGCGATTCATCACCAACAATGGACGGGTAGGATTTGACATGACAGACTACCGGCAATATGCACCTGAGGCCGCTGTTCCTTTTTCATTGCTATGGCTCGCCGGACATAAAAGCCGTACGGAATTTTCTACCATAGAAACACTCAGCTGGCAACAATTGCTGGAACAAGAGCTCAGCACCGAAGATCAGCATGCTTTTAAAGAAGTACTAACCGGAAAAGGACTGGACCCGGAAGAATATTATTTCATTCCGGTACATCCCTGGCAATGGTACAATAAACTGCTCAACGTCTTTGCGCCTGATATCGCCGTCAACCGGTTGGTATGCCTCGGGTATAGTACAGACAAATACCTTCCGCAACAGTCTATCCGCACGTTCTTTAATCATAGCCAGGCCGAAAAGTGTTATGTGAAAACAGCCTTGGCCATCCTGAACATGGGATACGTTCGGATACTCTCTCCTTATTTCATGCGTACAACACCGGCTATCAACCAGTGGGTATACGAGGTAGTAACAAAAGACCCTTATCTGCAGAAACATGGATTTACCATATTGCGGGAATTCGCCGCAGTAGGCTATACCAACCAATATTATGAAACCGCATTACAGATAGATAGTCCGTATAAAAAAATGCTGGCTTCCCTCTGGAGAGAAAGCCCGGTCGCCCGCCTGCAGCAAGGCCAGCGCCTTATGACGATGGCTGCATTACTGCATATTGATACGGACGGCAAAGGCTTGCTACCGGCCTTGATCCGCGCTTCAAGTCTACCCGCCGGTAAATGGATACAAGAATATCTCTACTGCTATCTGCAACCACTCTTACATTGCTTCTATCAATATGATATGGTATTCATGCCACATGGAGAGAATATCGTACTGGTACTGGAAAACCACGTGCCGGTAAGTGCCATCATGAAAGATATTGGTGAAGAAGTAACGTTGATGGATACGACGGTACAACTACCTGAGTTGGCAAAACGTATTCAGGTCGATGTGCCGGTATCATTCCGTACAAAACCGATATTCACCCAGCTGTTTGATGGTATATTCCGTTTTATAGCGGCCATCCTGGTAGAAGAAAATTTACTGGATGAACAGCAGTTCTGGCAGCTGGTAGCAACTGCAATACAGAATTATCAGGAGCAACATCCCGCCCTGAAGGACAAATTCGCGCAATACGACTTCTTCACAACAGTCATTGCCCCGGATGCATTGAACAGAATGCAGATACTGAATAGCCGTAAACTGAGAGATAGAGCTAACCCTTTTGACGTTCCGTCTATTGGCGAGATTAGAAACCCCATGGCAGCATACCCTGCATAAATACAATGTACATGCGAATAGTAAGTAGCATAATAATAGCTGTTTATCTGTGCACTGCAATAAGCGGTGCACAGGCACAATTGGCGCTGCCGGAAAGAACAGCTTTATCTTATCCGAAAACAGACAAGGTAAATGTCACAGACAACTACTTCGGTATAGAGATCGCTGACCCCTATCGCTGGATGGAAAATGATACCTCCGGCAATCTATCCCGCTGGATATCGGCACAACGTTCGCTGACGAATGATTACCTCAGCAGCTTGCCTTACCGACAGCAAATGAAGGATTACCTGTCAGCTACCTGGAACTATGCCAAAGAAACCCAGCCGGTAAGAGTAGGAGATCATTATTTCTTTACCCGTAACGATGGCATCCAGGATCAGTCCGTCTGGTATTTGAAAAAAGGCATCAACGGAAAGGAAATGCTCCTGCTCGACCCTAATAAATTATCGGGTAATGGAACTGCCGCTGCTACGATGCTGGGCTTTTCAAAAAATGGACGCTACCTCGCATATGCAGTAGCGACAGCAGGTTCCGACTGGAATACGATTCATGTGATGGATATTAATACCCGACAGGTATTGAGCGATCAGCTGCAGTGGGTCAAATTTCCCCGCGCCGCCTGGAGAGGAGAGGGGTTCTACTATAGCCGCTATCCCGCTACCCAGGAAAGCGCAGTAGGCTCCGCTATGAATACACTCAATCAATTGTACTATCATCGCATAGGAACGCCTCAAAGCCAGGATAGCCTCGTGTTCGAAGACCGGAGTAACCCCCAATTAAGTGTAGGCGCTTTGGTGACCGCAGATGAACGGTTCCTCATTATCTCCACCTTGCCAGGCTCATTCCTGGGATTTAAATTGACCACCTCCACCGGTAATGCTTTGCACTATCAGGACCTTTCCATCTCAGGTAGTAGGATCATGCCCCTTGTGAAAGGATATGACCATCATAACATGCTCATAGGCAATATTGGTGACAAATTGCTGTTACAGACAGACCGGAATGCACCTAATAATAAGATAGTGCTGGTAGATCCCGCATATCCGGGAGAAGAACACTGGGAATCATTCATCGCCGAACAGCCGGAGTCACTGGAAAATGTCGATATGGGTGGTGGCTGTCTTTGGGCGGCCTATCTGAAAGATGCCCAGACCTTGATAAGGCAGTATGATTACCAGGGCCGCGCTATCAGGGATATCAAACTACCGGCTATCGGTGCGGCCAGCAACTTCAGCGCCGGCCCATATGATAAAGAGATCTACTATTTGTTTACCAATTTTACCACTCCGATCACAGTTTACCGCTTAGATATTGCCAGCGGTAAGTCCCGCTTGTATCGAAAACCGGCATTTAAAGGTAAGGCAGTTGACTATGAAACCCGGCAGGTATTCGTGACCTCCAAAGATGGCACTCGGGTACCCATGTTCATCGTTCATAAAAAAGGTATCCGCCTGGATGGCAATAATCCCTTGTTCATGCAGGGACATGGAGGATTCAAACGTAATCTCA
This sequence comes from Chitinophaga pendula, assembly GCF_020386615.1. Taxonomy (NCBI): domain Bacteria; kingdom Pseudomonadati; phylum Bacteroidota; class Chitinophagia; order Chitinophagales; family Chitinophagaceae; genus Chitinophaga; species Chitinophaga pendula. The sequence continues at coordinate 3,719,885 of NZ_CP077769.1, read as the reverse complement.
TTCCCTTTTTTAGTGTAGCAAGAATGATGTTCCTGGAACATGGGGGCATATATGCACAACCAAATTTAAGAGGAGGGAACGAATACGGAGAAGCCTGGCATAAAGGAGGCATGCAAGCAAATAAGCAGCATGTATTTGATGATTTTATCGCCGCCACACAGTTCCTGGTCAAAGAAGGATATAGTAATCCATCCAGGATAGCCATTACGGGAGTATCTACCGGTGCTATTATGGTCGCCGCCTGTATCAACCAGCATCCGGAATTATTTCGCGTGGCTGTTCCCGTAGTGGGTGCAATGGACATGCTTCGATATCATAAGTTCACTATTGGTAGCACATGGGCGGAAGAATATGGTACCAGCGACAAAGCAGATCAATTCGCTTATCTTATAAAATATTCACCGCTGCACAATATTAAAGATGGTACACAGTACCCTGCTACCCTAATACTCACGGCAGATCATGACGATACTGTCGTGCCGGCCCATTCATTCAAGTATGCCGCTACATTACAGGAAAAACAAACAGGCGATCATCCAATTCTGATCAGGATAGATAAAGATGCCGGACATGGTCCGGGTAAATCTACATCCAAGATGATCTCAGAAGCAGCAGATGTATGGAGTTTCGTATTCGAGCAGTTGCAGATAAATTGGTCGAGATAGCCGGAAGAACACTATAACCCGGCATCGCAGACGTGAAAAATAGCATAAAGTTTTAACGGAATAAATCGAAAAAATGGATACCAAACAAGTATATACGATTATTGGGATAGGTATAGGGCCTTTTAACCTCGGGCTCGCCGCATTATTACAACCAGTAAAAGAGATATCCGCATTATTCTTTGATAAGACAGATGAGTTCAATTGGCATGCAGGATTAATGCTGAACAATACGACTTTGCAAGATCCCTTTATGGGCACAGACTTGGTAACGATGGCAGATCCTACCAGTGAATACAGTTTTCTTAACTTCCTGAAACAAACAGGGCGGTTGTATCGGTTTTTTATCCGGCATGACTTCTATATGCTTCGCCGGGAGTATAACGTCTATTGTCAGTGGGTGGCCAGGCAACTCAACAGCTGCCGCTTTTCTCATGAAGTAACAGCTGTTAATTACAACGATGGACTATATGAGATAGCGGTACTGAATAAACGTAGCAGGGAAACAACAACTTATTACGCAGAAAAAATCGTATTAGGAACTGGAACACAGCCATCTCTCCCCGGTTTTGTAAATAAGGCCGATATGCCTGGTCTGATCCATTCGTCTGAATACCTGACCCACAAAGAAGGAATATTGAGAAAAGGAGAGTTGACAATAGTTGGCTCTGGCCAAAGTGCAGCGGAAATTTTTTATGACTTGTTGCCGGAAACCCAAAGTGGGTTCCGGTTAAACTGGTTTACCCGTTCAGACCGGTTTTTTCCGATGGAACATTCAAAACTAACATTGGAGATCAGCTCGCATAATTATGTAGAATATTTCTATAACCTGGCACCGCAACAGCGGGCCAAAATACTCAAGACACAAGCATCGCTCTCAAAAGGAATCAACTACAGCCTGATCGACCAGATCTATGATATGTTGTATGAAATGACAGTAGGAGGGGAGCGTGTGAATGTGCTATTACGCGCAAACTGTGAGCTGAGGGCTATCACTGCTGCGATGGAAGCAGAGCGTTATACACTGGATTTTATGCACGTACAACAGCAACAGGAATTTACACATGAAGCCGGTCCGCTGTTGTTGGCAACAGGTTATCGATACAACGAACCGGTCTGCTTAAGTGGAATTGCGCATCGTATCGATCGTAATGAAGATGGTTCGTTTAATACCCATCGGAACTACACCATAGATGTTAATCACAACGAAATCTTTATACAAAACGCAGAAACCCAGACACATGGATTTACTGCACCAGATCTTAGTTTGGGTGCATACCGCAATTCCTGGATCATTAATGCGCTCAGCGGCCGGGAAATTTATAAACTGGAAAAAGAAGTGGCGTATCAGCACTTCGGTAATGCTGCCGTAGCATTGGAATCAGTTACTTACTGATAATATCCGGATAACATTCATCTATGACATTAAAAAGATACATAAGGTATTATGAATTCCCTGCTCGTAAGAACACGTTCCGTCTTTAACTTATTCAAGATCGCACTGCTGGGTACAGAGAAAAATTTTACTACCAGTAGCGTCACCCGGGCTGCTTTCCTCTTATCGCTCCCCGCTATGATAGAGCTCCTCATAGAGTCGATGTTTGTCGTGGTGGATCTTTTGTATGTTAGCCGGCTGGGAGATAGTGCGATCACAATAGCAGGCATGATCGGTACCGTAATACTGGTGATCTATTCTATCCCCGTCGGCCTGAATATAGCAGCGAGTTCACTCATCGCCCGCAGGATCGGTGAACGAAAGCCAAGAGCCGCTGGCTTAACGGCCGTACAATCTATCTACACCGGACTCATTGCTGCAATATTGTTTGGCGGACTGGCCATCCTTTTTAATAAACAGATTTTTTTGGGGATAGGAGCATCTGAACAGTTGGCCGCTGAGGGAGACCTCTATTCAAAGATCCGTTTCGGCTGTATCATATTTTTAACCTTACGTGTCTTAATGAACGGTATCTTCAGGGGCTCAGGCGATGCCGCCATGGCAATGCGCGCTTTCTTGCTGGCATTTCTCATCAATACGATAGCCGGGGGCATCTTTATATTCGGATTTGGACCTATCCCTGCTATGGGGTTAGTCGGTGCGGCAATTGGCAATGGAATTGGTAACATGACAGCTGTATGTTATCAGTTTTGGTACCTCAGCAGAAAACGTAACGCATTGGTGATCGGACGTAATCAACTGATGATCGTGCCATCCATCATGAAGCGGCTCCTTCAGCTTGGTGCCGCAGGTACATTGCAATATCTGATACCGGCTTCCAGCTGGCTACTGATGATAACGATCGTCTCAAAGCTGGGCGAGGCAACGCTGACCGGCTATATCATTGCCGATAGGATCATTATTTGTGCTACATTACCAGCTTGGGGAATTGCGAACGCCGCAGGTGTACTGACCGGCCAGAACCTGGGGGCAGGCCGACCCGACCGTGCCGAACAGTCCGTCTGGAAGACAGGCCTGTTCAATATGTGTTTCCTCGGTTTTATCTCATTAATGTTAATGCTCTTTACCCCGGAAATAACCGGAATATTTACCAGCGATCCCGCTGTACAGGAGCAGGCAATACTTTACCTGCGTTGCATGACTGTCGCCTTCTTTTTTTTTGGATATACGATGGTGATCTCACGTTCCCTAAATGCGGCCGGGCTGGTATACGTTGTTACATTGATGTATGTATTAATGTTTTACATAGTACAGCTCCCCCTGGCATACTTCCTGGGAGTCAAAATGGAAATGGGGTCAAAAGGTATTTTCGGTGCCATACTACTTTCTGAAATAGTACTGGCTGCAGGATGCGTCATCATTTTCCGCAGCGGAAAATGGAAAACTATCCGTATATAATCACTTCTTCATTCAAAACTGGTGATATGTCTTTTACAGATGTGCTGACACTCCTGAAGAAACTGGTGATCGGATTATTACTGGTGCTGATACCTTTCTTCATTTTTTTTGCAGGACTATGGATATTAAGCCGGTATGGCTGAACCACCATTTACCTGTATCAATCATCAAAAAATGTGTATATGAAATTAGAGAAATCGGTCGCCGCAAAGTTGATCCGGGATGGTATTATTTCCCTCTTCCTCTATGCCCTACCAATAGCCCTCATGTTCCTGTATTTCTATATAAGGGGAGAACGTCCATGGAAAGCACAGAAAAGAGGGCAGCAGATTACTGTTAACCAACAAAAATAAAATTATGATAAAACTGTTGGAAATCGTATTTCAGCACCTGAATACCTGGGGATTGCCGGTCTTGTTGTTCGCGGTAGGTATTATCGAGTTCCTGTTGGGTCTATACAACAGGCCGGCAGACCGGAATGAATTTATACTGGACCTGCTGAGTTTTGCAATACCCAAGATTGTTTTCCGGCCGATATTGGCCTATTTCAGCTTGCAATTATTGCCCGTGTTGTTGCCAGGGTTACAAAATACTTTTTCCTGGGTCCCTTTTTTCTGGGGAGTGATCATTATCGCTGTGGCGGATGATCTCACACAATACTGGAACCACCGTTTACACCACCAGGTCCCTTTCCTTTGGCGCTTTCATCGTACACATCACTCCGCGCCTTATATGGGAGTGGCCGTTTATTTCCGGAATAACCTGATACATGTGTTGCTGTTTTCACAGGTATACCTGGTGGTAACATTAGTATACCTGGGACTGGGATATCCGGCATTATTTGTAGCGGGCTTGAAGTCCCTGATCGTATCCGCAGCACATTCCAGTATATTATGGGACAAACCACTGTATCAAAAGAAATGGTTACATCCGCTGGCCTGGGTATTGGAGCGTTTTATCTCAACGCCGGCCACTCATCACGCACACCATGCTGTGACTTCGGACGATGGCGTGGGTTATTATAAAGGCAATTTCGGTAACATGTTCTTTATCTGGGATATTATATTCGGAACAGGAAGGATTACCCGTAAATATCCCAGTGAATATGGTATCTCACACTATGAACGCGATGAATGGTATGCGCAGTTCCTATGGCCACTCGTTAAATCGAAGGTGCCCAACAGCGAATTGTCTGCCGGTGGACCTATGGTCCGTATGGATGATGAACCGGTACCAGACAAGGAGGATTTGTCCATGATAGAAGACAAACCCGTACGATCGAAGGTGATCGTGGAGTAAATAAAAAAAAGCGAGCCTGGAGATATCTCCGGGCTCGCCTTTTTTATTTACTTGCTGATTACAGCTTAGAAGCTATATCTAACGCCCATCTGCCATTGGAATGGATCGCCGGATGGTATTACTTCACCAGCCGTATTCACACTGTAGTTAAAGCGTACGTTGGCAGCATCAAAGCCTTTGTTACCATAAAGGGCCTGTGTACCCAGGTTTTTGTAAGTACCCCATTTCTTATTCAGGAAGTTAGCAGCATTGAACAGGTCGGCAGAGATTTCCAGACCATGTTTTTTGGTCTTGCCGAAAGAGAAGCGTTTAGCAGCACGGAAATCGAAAATACCGTAGAAACCATTCACACCACCATTTCTTTCAGCAATTCTACCCGCGTATTTCTGGATATAATCCTTAATGCTCTGGCTGGCTGCAGGGTTATTCAGTATGCCCTGTATACCGTCGCGGATATTTTGTGGTACGTTCGTGTTTTTAGGATCAAATACAAATGCTAGGTCGTTCTGCCCGGCCACAAAGTCTGCATTGCTGTTCACGCCCGATAACAGGCTGTAGCGGGTACCGCCGATACCGGAATAACGGATGCCAAAGCTAAAACCTTTCCAGGTAGGAGATACGGCATAAAATACGATCTTATGTCTGAACTGGTTGTCAGAATAAGTCATTTTGCTCAGATCTCTCGGATCATCTTTTACCGGCAGTGACAAGGTCGCAGAGTTAGCTACGTTACCGTTAAAGGATGCATTGTCTTTGGCATCATTCCAGGTATAGCTGAAAGAGATTTCACCGTCTTTGTAGTATTGATAAGATGCATCCAATACCACCGCCATCTGGTTTACTTTACCATTGCTGTTGAGCTCAAGTACACGTCCCAGCTTATTACTGATACGGCCTTTCTGCCAGTCGCCATTACCATTCGCAGGCATAGACTCCAATGGTACATATACACCACGGTTACCTTCCTCCTTCAGGGTGAAGAAAGGTTCTTTCGCCATGTTTTTGTCTATGTAGAAGTAGTTGTTTCTGCCCAGCGTCAGATAACCGGTAATACCTACTCTCAGTCGCTCAGTTATGAAACGGGTATAAGAGATATTAGCCTTATATACTACCGGGATTTTTACGTCCGGACCATTGGTGTTGATCGTAGAGATCTGGTAAGCAGCTAAGGTAGGCGTAGTAGAAGGATTGGCACGGTAGCTCAGGAAGTCGGCTGCGGGGACGTTCGGGGTTCTCACATCTACAGTTCCCAGGTGTTTACCATCAAATACCAGGTTGTTGATCAACATGTAGTTGTTAATGTCGGAAGCAAATACACCGGCACCCAGACGGATATAATCACGATGTTTTTCGTTCACATCCCAGGTCAGCTGAAAACGTGGCTGGATGATGAAGGAGCGCAGCTTGTTGTCAGTGCGCAGCCCCAGTTCATCAAATACCAGCTGGTTAAAAGGAGAAGAAGGATAGTGTGCGTAGTCTCCACGTAAACCTGCTGTGATCTCCATGCCAGTCGCTACTTTGGTTTGTAACTGACCATAGAATCCGAGGTTAAAGATGCTCGATTTAACACTGGGGTCGCTTACTAAAGGTACCTCGCGATAGAAACGATATGGTTTATTGTCGATAAAGTCTTGTACGTTATTGTAGTGGAAACGGCCATTTACCTCACTGCCATAGATAGAACGGGAGTGAGTATACATGAAGTCGATACCAAAAGTATAACGTATGTTGTTGGTATTATAGTAAAGATTATCTACGATCTGGAACACATTGTTACGGAAAGATTCCTGTGCAAAACGGTGACCACCGAACTGAATGTTGGTAGTACGGGTAGCGCCGCTTTGTAATACAGACGGAATATTCTCGATGATCGCACGGGGAATGTTTTGCTTAGGTAGCTGATCGCCGGCCTCGCTGCTCTGACGGGTGTACAAATGCTGTACTTTCAGTTCGTTGGTCAGTTTCGGGTTCAGAGAAGAACGCAAGGTTACCAGGAAACTGTTATCAAAGTTGAAATCATTACCTGCAGATTCGCGCAGGTTGATGGCTGTATTGTCTATCAGACCCAGTTTATTCACGTCGTTGGTCATGTTATCGCGGATCGTCAGGAGGTTATTCTTGTTGATCTGCCAGTCTAAACGAAGGAATGCTGCGTCTGATGTGCGGCCTTTATTAAACGAACCGTACTGTGGAGATTTAGAAAGGCCATATTTGTCACGGCCGATCTTAATAATAGAATCCAGCATCAGCCGGTTAATGTTGAAGCGGGTTTCATCAGCAGCAGATTGAACATCTGCAATAACCAGCGAACGTTGATCCTGCTGGCGGTCCCAGGTCACAAAGAAGTGCAATTTATCTTTAATGATCGGACCTCCCAGGGAGAAACCATACTGATACGTAGAGTAATTATTGGTTCTTCTGTTACCCCTGATATCATAACGGCTAGTCAGCCAGTTGGTACGCCCATAACCAAATACAGACCCGGTCAGGGTGTTGGTACCAGACTTGGTCACCGCACTTACCGTACCACCGCCTGCACGGCCATAGGTAACATCGTATTGGTTGGTAACTACTTTAAACTCACGCACTGCTTCAATAGAAATAGAGTAGGGTGCGCCACTTCTGCTGGTAGTTGGACCCGCCGAAGTAGGATTCTTGGCAGTCATACCGTCAATGGTGAAATTAGTGGAAGAACCCAGCTGGCCAGAGATATTACCGCCTCTGCTCAGAGGAGACAGATCAGTAAGGTTGGCAAAGTTACGGCCGTTGATAGGCATCCTGCTCATCAGCTTAGGGGTAACGGCAGTAGCCGCGCCCAGGTTCTCCACCTTACCTTTCGCATTACCGACACCCGTGATGGTAACACCTGCGATCTCCTTTACATTGGTGCCCATAGTAAAGTTTACAGACAGTACATCGCCCTGGTTGAGGGTAAATCCAGATTTGCGTTGCTCTGTAAAGCCCATGAAGGTCACCTGTATGTAATAAGGGCCTCCTAATGGTAGTTCTTTAAATACGTATTCTCCTTTGGTGTTAGTTACAGTGGATGCGGCAAATCCTGTGGATTGGTTTTTTACTACAACGCTGGCACCAGGTAATGGAGCGTTGGATACGTCTAATACCTTCCCGTTAAAGGAAGCTTGCGTGGTCTGAGCAAACGCTCCTCCTGCACAGCAGAATAGTAATAGGATGATGTGACAGATGAATAAGGACTTTGGTCGCATTTTTTCGCTTTTTTTTCGGCGGCAAAGATAATTTTCCAGTATTATGCGAATGTTAAATAAATATCAATGCGACATTTTTTCCGTAGGAAAACTATGCTACATAAGCGTTTGGGAGAAAATATTTGATATTATTTAAACAGGTGAACGGCTTTTGGGAGAAGCTTCTTCAGGTAGAAGACCGGCAGCGGATATGTAGAAATGATCTGATATTAATAATATGTTATTATATATGGTTCTTCTCAACCCAGCCTGCTGGTATGTCATCCACCAGTTCTGAGGAGGGGGTAGCCCATCGTTCTCCATTGTGCCCTGCAATAACATTAAGATATCCATCAGCAGCGATGAAATTTTATACAGGAACAATCAGCTTCAATTATGTCATAAGCAGACACTGTATCTATGACAATAGTTACCAAATTATAACCTAATCGAATCCGGAATTTATTTAGTATATAAAATAACGATAATCATATATAGAGGCCATTCGCCGATTCTAACTGATTCGATACGATGAAATATGGTTGCTGCATATGGAAAAGCTACAAAAAAGGTGGTCTTTTAAATTCCCGATCTGATTAACAATTTGATAATACTAGCATCTACCTTTGCGCCTTTCCCTCAGTATTTATTTATCCCGCAAGGATATATGGGGACCAGATCCTTGCCGAAAAAGTATTTAGAGTGTATCAACAAACGGTGACGATGCTCAGAGGTACATTAGCTACCTTTCTGATCCTGATCGTTAACCTCCTATATGCGCAACAGCCAGTTACTCTGATAAAAGGGAGGGTGAACGACCAAATACAGCAACCATTATTCCTGGTCAGCATTAAAGTGTTAGAAACAGGACAGATGACCATGACAGATAAGTCTGGTACATTTATATTGCCAGTCAGTGGAGAAACATTGACGATCGAATTTACCTGTATCGGTAAACAAAAGCTTACGCAGAAAATCAAGACCGCAGAATACATTGGCAGAATATGGGAGCTCCAAATGAGAGAATTGAACCTGGGATTAAAAGAGATCACTGTATCGGCAGAACGAAAATATGATGGCAGTTCAAACTCCTCTGTAGTAATCGATAGAGATGTCATTGAGCAGGTATCCGCACTAAGCGTAAACGATTTACTGAACCAACTGCCTAACCGTAAAATTACGCCGCCTTCATTACAAAGTGTACAAAATATTCAATTGAGGTCGACATTCGCAGATGTACAAAAAGGCTTTCGGGATCCCTTTGCACTCAGTAACGCTTTTGGAATCGCTGTTGTAATGGATGGAGTGCCTATCAGTAATAATGCAAATATGCAAAGCCGCAATCCTGGCATCACGGGCCTGGAAAAGGCATTGATCCATTCCGCTGGTAGCTATGGGTTAGATGGAAAGAGAGATCAAAGCTATTCAGGGGATTACGCATTCGGAGGAACAGATTTACGACAAATACCAGTAGAAAATATCGAGCGCGTAGAGGTAATTGCCGGTGTGCCGTCTGTAAAGTATGGTGACCTGACCGATGGCGTAGTAATTATCGATCGCCAGGCAGGTAGATCTCCTTTGTATGTAAAAACACAACTAAGGGATAATGCAACCGCTTATAGTCTTTCTAAAGGCTTTTATGTTGATAAATATTGGGGATCGTTTAATATCAGTACTAACTATACCACATCTTTTGCGGACAACAGGGACAAATTGAAAGCCTACAAACGGTTGAACGCAAACCTGATGTGGAGCCGGTCATTTGGCCAACGGGACCAAGTACGCAATACCCTGTCTCTTGACTATGGAAAGAACGTGGATGGTATACGTAGTGACCCGGACGATCCTGCCAGCCGTAGAACCAGCTTCGACAACTGGAACGCCAGTATTAGCAATCGCACTAATATATCGTTTAATAACAGATTCTTAAAAAGTATCTCTGTAAACTTACGCTATAGCACAGGATTTCAGCAGACTTATTGGGAAGAAAATGCTAATAATGGAATAACTGTTTATACAGATGAAACTAAACCGGGTATCACAGAAGGAAAATTCGCTCCTGGCAACTATACAGCTATCTCGTTAATAGAAGGTAAACCGATTACCCTTTCCGGTAATATTAACACAAATACGGAGTTCGGAACCGGCAACCTTAGACATTTCTTGTCCGCAGGTAGTAACCTGAACTATTCAGCTAATAAAGGCAGAGGGCAGGTATTCGACCCCTCAAGGCCGCGTGCACAGACTGCTGTCAGGCTAGATGGAAAACTGTCAGAACGTTACTATGACTATAGCCTGATCGCACCACAGATAGATATGGGGTTTTATATCGAAGACCAGTTTAGCTTCCGGCTATTACAACACGACATGAATGTACGCGCTGGTGTTAGATGGGATATCCAGAACGGATTCGTTTCCGTGACACCCAGAACGAATATCAGCTACCAGGTAACAGACAAATGGAGGATCGGATTTGCATACGGCAGAGCTTCTAAAGCCCCGGGATTAGGACACCGGTTTCCGGGACCTGTATTCAATGATATTCCCTTGCTGATCAGTTACAATGGAAAGGTAGCAGAAAGCTTCTATCTGCTTTACATAGACCGTTTCGACCCTTCCGGCCAAAATCTGAAAGCATCACGTAGTGAGACATTTGAATTCACTTCCCTGTATGAGGCAGGGAAGTACCGTGTCTCTTTATCTATGTTTAGTAAATCTAACAGAGATGGTATATCGACGATCCAGCAATGGAATCAATTGGTATTACCTGTATATGATACCGTTCCCCGATCAGGATTAAAGCCTGAATATATACAAGTAGGTACGCAACGGGTACCCTCAGCGAGAAACGTATTTTCAAATGTATTGTCTGCCGATAATCAGGGAATCGACCTCATGGCGTCATCACCGGTCTTTAGGTCAATCAGTACCTCTTTTAATCTGAGCGGAGGCATATACCATACCCGGTACTTTGTGGATGCATGGAGGTATGTAAAAGCGGAGAATATTCCTAACACGAGAGATGAAACGGCAGTCATGGGGGTTTATTTGCCTGATAAACGTTCTTCCTGGTATAGCAGCGGACGACTGACCTCCGTTACACATATCCCGAAGATCAGTCTCATGCTGAGTTTTACCGCCGAGTTCGATTTCTTCAGGAGAACTTACATGGAAAAGAACCTTTCCGTTCCCATCGCCTACTATACAGCGGGGGGGAAGTATGTAGAGATCAAACAGTATGATCCTCAAAATCCGGATTATAAACACCTGAAAACATACGACGAATCATTGGATGTCAGCCAGAACCAGGAACGTATCCATCCAAACTTTCACCTAAGCCTTAGCAAGGAACTGAGGAAAAAACTGAAGTTCTCTTTTAACGTATTTAATGTCTTTAATTATCAACCACGCTACCTGAAAAATGGTACCGTCGTTACACCTAATTATCCGCCAACATTTGGTGCAGAGATTTCATTAAAACTATAAATCAACTATATGAGAAAAGGTACACTGATACTTGTATCCGGTATTTCACTGCTGGGTGCCTGTAAAAAAAATGATGCCCCCGATATTAAACCTGCTAATGTTAGCCTGCAGATTTCCTACGCAGTGGCAAATGATAAATTGCCTTTGAGTGAAGCCGTCGTAAAGCTCAAAAATACAAATACCGGCAGCGATATACAGCTGAAAGCGGATGCAAGCGGGAAAGTACTTTTCACCGCAGTACCGGCGGGTAGCTATGATGTAGATGTGAGTGCAATCATAGATGCGGTAACTTACAATGCAGCAACAGGCGACAATGTCGCCAAACCGATCGTCTTCAATGCCTCCCGTAAAAACTGGCGGATTGTATCCGGTGAAAGCCCGATGCTCACGTTACAATTAGTAACCGGTGTCATCGGCCCATGGGTGATCAAACAGGTATATTACGCCGGTTCTCACCGCCAGGAGGGAGCTATTACCAGAGATCAGTTCATCGAGATATATAATAATTCGAATGAAGTACAATACGCAGACAGCATTTACTTTGGCCGGGGCTGGGGCCGCCAGGAACCAGATTCCAAAGGATATCACGAACAGCCGGTTACCAGGCAGATGGACTGGACGAAATCGATTGGCATGCCTGCTAATATCAGTGCAAATGCAGACTACGTATACCTGCGTGATCTTTATATGATACCCGGTACCGGTAAACAATACCCGGTGCGCCCCGGAGAAAGCATCGTTATTGCACAGACAGCCTTGAATCATAAAACACCATTTGTTGACAGCGATGGAAAATCTGTAAGTGTGAAAAATCCTGCGCTGACAGTAGACCTAAGCAAAGCCGACTTTGAAGCCTACCTGGTAGAAGAACGTAAGAAAAGAGGAGATAGGCCCGCCGCTACGGATCTGGATAACCCTTCCGTACCTAATCTGAGAGTATTGCAGTATGCTGCCAATGACATGATATTAGACAATCCTGGTCGCGACTCCTACGTAATATTCAAAATGAAACAAGGTGCTGATGCAATGACATTACCGCAATACGCAGAGCCGCTCATCGCTCCCGCCAAAGAGCCTAAGTTGTTCTTCCAGGTACCGATATCACTGGTAATCGATGGGGTAGAAGTACAACCACATATCCCCTCAGATAGAATACCTAAAAAATTGGCTGCCGCTGTAGATGCCGGATACACCTTCGTACCCAAAGGCGCCTACACATCCCAGTCAATTATCAGGAAGACAGTAGGAGAAGAAAATGGCCGCCGTATCCTGAAGGATACTAACAACTCCAGTGAGGATTTTGATGTTGTTGATATCGCCACACCAAAAGGATTCAAATAACCCATGTGGAAACATATTTTACATCTATGTGTGATATCCTGTGCCTGCTTGCCATTACAGGCACAGGACTCCACATTGGTAGATGGAAATCCCAGCGTAAGACTACGTGCAGACTCTGTAAAATGGCAACAATACACCTTTGGCCGGCAATCCCCTTTTTGGCTCGGTACGCATATGCCTGTCCGGTACAGCCAGGTGATACTTGACTTCAATTATGACAAGGGAAAATTGACGCCTATTCAGGGTAGTACTAAAATAAGGGCACTTACTTTCAGTACGGAAGGTACCACGCAATTAAAGGGCATAAAACTATTCGGTGCCTTCAGCCATAGCAGAACTTACGAAGACAGTACACGATGGGCACATCAAAGCCGTAATAACCCTTCCGTACCGGTGTATTATGGTGCAATAGCGCCCGTAGCATACGAACGTATCCTATATCTTTTTAAAGCCTATGGACAGAAAAATTTACTGCGTAATAACTTACCCCTGTCTATAGGATTGGATTACCGCATAGGAGAGCACTATGGCACTAATGATCCGAGAGGCTATATCCGGGATTTTCAGTTTGATGGAATTATATCCACCGGCTGGACGTTTAACGCGGTGACCATCGGTGCCGGATACCGCGCGGGATATGGTAGAGAGGAAGTAGCGATAGGCTATAAAAATAAGGCCTACTACGAATCTGTCGCTTTCCCCGATTATGTCAACTGGGAAATGAATGGATATGGGCAACAGGAACAAAGCCCGATGAGACGATTATACCAGAATGACTTCCGCCGTACAGGCCCGGAATTTTATATCTATAGCAAATCCGCTATAGGTGAGATCAGCGGAACTGTTAAACTCATCAACGAACAACAGGATATCTTCCAATTCCTAAAGATATCAACCGGGAAGTCTTATCTTAACGAATATTCCCTGAATACAAGAGATATTCAACTGCGATGGCAGAAAGATACCAGAAAAGGCAGATTGGCACTTGATATTGCTGCTTTTATGCAATATGGAAGAGACTTCAATACTGCTTTGCAGGGAAAGAACTATTTATACGATTACAGCAGCTACTTGGTGAAACTGATACATACCCGGGATAGGGGAGACGTACTGCGTAATATATTCCTTAGCGGCAGATTGGTGAACGAATTACGACAGGATGGAAGTTATACCAACAAAGTAGGATACGACCAGCTGATACTAACCGCAGGATGGGGACTTAACAGATTCTTAAAACAGCAGATATCATGGGGTATAGATGGATACATGGGATACCAGCATACATTATCACAGCAGTTTATCGTAAAGGAAAGTAATAAGTACATATTTGCGCCATACGTCATCTACCATGATTACTTATATAATGGCACTGACCGGTTACTATGCCATCTTTCTGCGGCTTACAGCATGCCGCTCCTGCTACATCTGCAAGCTGCGCTTAAACTAAGCGCCGGTTACGAAAGAAGCGTCAAAGATGGCGCCCTACCTGCCGGACGCATCCCTTTGTCCATACCTGGCAACGACCGGTTCACAGGTAAATTGTCTATCGGACTTTATTTTTAACTATGCGACTGACCAACTCTATACGACTGACTATACTAGCCGCTACCGGCTTGCTCATTATCTCTTTTCGTACCTACCAGGATACTACTTACCGGGAAATTCCGGTAGATTCCTTGCGCGCCATCTATTCCCAATCACCGGATATGTGGCCTGCACCTCATCTCGACGCAGGCGTGAAGCTGATTGAACTGGGTATACTGCCCCCGTCTCCGTTAGAGGCAAAAAAAGACTCCCTCAAAGCGATGATCGCGCTGGGAAAGACCTTGTTTTTTGACCCTCGTTTATCCGGATCCAATCAATTGTCTTGTTCCAGTTGCCATGCGCCTGACCTGAACTGGGCTGATGGGAGAGAAGTGTCTGTCGGGCATGACCACGCTGCTAACAAACGTAATGCCCCTTCCCTGGAAAATGTCTGGTTCTTCAAAAAACTTTTCTGGGATGGACGCTCCAATAGCCTTGAAGACCAGGCCATGTCGCCGATCAGTTCACCGGTCGAAATGCACCAGGACCTGAACGAGTTACCGGCAGAACTAAGGGCTATACCAGGATACCACCTGCTGTTTGCTGCCGCTTTCGGCGACAAAAAGGTTACCACCGCACGCATCATGAGCGCACTAGCTACTTACCAGCGGACGATCACCAGCCGTAAGACTGATTTTGATTATTTCCTCAGTGGGAAAAAAAATAAACTGACCGACCAGCAACTACTAGGCTTGCACCTGTTCCGCACAAAGGCCCGCTGTATCAATTGCCACAATGGTCCATTATTTACAGATGGAGAATTTCATAACGTCGGATTGACCTATTACGGCCGCGAGCGCGAAGACCTGGGAAGATATAACATTACAAAAGATCCCGCCGATGTAGGGAAGTTCAAAACACCAGGATTACGAAACGTACTGCGTACCCGCCCCTGGTTCCATAATGGCATCTTCGACAATATCGAAGGGCTCCTCAATATGTACAATGCCGGTATGCCTCAACCCCGGCGGAAACCTGGTCAGGAAAAAGATCTGCTATACCCGGTAAAGTCTCCCCACCTGCAACCCTTGCAGCTAACTACCGCCGAAAGAGATGCCGTCATCGCATTTCTGGGAGCGATCACCACGGAGCCCTGGAAAGAACGCGCACCCGTATTACCCTAACGGTGCTTAGTGGTGAAGTATAGTGTCCATGGCTTTCAGCCGGGATCTGCCGTCTTGTACCGTCCATTCAAAATAGGTCCGGAGAAACTTTTGTAATGGCTTGGTATCAATATAAATACTGCCAGCATCTGTCAGCGGCACGATCATATAGCTGGTATCAACAGGGTGTATAACGGTCCGTCCGGTCGCAAATTCTGTCTCCATCAGCTTAAGATCAGACAGTTTTGCCAGGCCCCGTACGACACTGCGCCCATCTGGCGACAAACCGAAGAAATCAGCATGAATATACGGTGAAGCACTATCAGGAGCAGGCAGGTCATACACCTTCAGAGTCCTTCTGTCCAGCAATTTGTTCCCGGTCAGCAGCAAAGTACTGCCTACTTCCTGGATAGCCCGGGGCATACCGTAATAATCCGTATTCCTGTGCAGTGTCACAAAATGCGGATGGCCGGATTTTTCCGATAGTAATACCAGCTCCCGCTCGTTGTTGTAATGTTTGACCAGCGACAGCAGCAACGCCGGTGGATGTGTATTGACAATGATAGGGGTGTCAAAAGGTACCGGGTTGAGAATAAAGTCTCCCAAAGGAATTTTATCGCCATTGTATAAGATCGTAAACTGGTAATCCGTATCAAGAAACCCCGCCGGACGGGCATCCGAAACAATGGTAAAAGGACCGCAATCCCGGGTGTGATGATAACGTTTACCCTTACAGGCACAAAACAAGGTGATTATCAGGATTAATACATACAGGGGTATAAATTTTCGGTAATTCATCTTGTAAACATACGTAAATAGCTGTAATTAACGTAGATGCAACAGGAGTGCTTGTAGTTCTGCGGTGAAAATAGCTATCTTGTGTCATGTAAAAAGGTTCCTCAGCTTTATGCCTAACCTCAATACCGTCAAATGAAAAAATTTTACTGGTTACTGTCACTATGGATACTGGCCATATGCCCTGCTATGACCATAAACGCCACCCCTCTGAAAGATACCTTGTTGCTACGCAATGCCTACGAAGTAGCCAGGGCATTTAACAAACTCAAAAGGGCACCAGAGACCATCTCACTGACCCAGCAATCCCAGCTATTGGGAAGCCTTATCTGGTACGCTAATCTGCAAGACAGAGAATCGGACGAACTGGTGGAATTATTGGGCCGTACCCTGCGCACAAGATATCCGTCACTATATGACGGATTGAAACGACTGATCAGGTCCAGCGTAAAGTCTTACGATACCTTGTTTACCCAGGAATACCTCACCCGGCATGAGCTGGATTTCAGGAGACCGGCGGAAAAGGCATTATTGGATACACTCAAAAGTTACCAACTGCAATTACAGGATCTCAAAAACAAACAAGCAACGCAACAGGCCTTGTTAAGATCCGTTGATAGTTTGACCAGGGTGATAGCACCCATTAAAGATACCGTCAATAAACTGGCGCTGGAAGACACCACCTATATCAAATATCAGTTGGACGCTACCTGGTTGTCTTCCAAGAGTAAAGAACTACAGGCGTTGGATCTGGAGATAGACCAACGGGAAACCAGGTTGACGAATACCAAAATTAAGACCATAAAATACATCGACGTCAATATCATGGACCTCCAAGGTGCGCTGAAGTCCATCATTGAGGCGCCTGACTACAGGATACCCAAAGAGATCTTTGACGAGGCTAAAAAGGAACTTTACAGTCAGGCTGCAGTACAGGCCCGCCTCAATCAGGACAACCTGCTACAAACGAATACCTGGAAATTACCTACCCAAAGTGAAATGATTGATGCACTGGCGATCTATATCGCCAAACGCGTGAAGCAGGAGTCCGTGATGTGGTTCTTCGAAACCATCACCAAAAATGCCAACAGATATGAACTGGTCAGCACATTCTTCCCTGCAACCATACGGTTGCTGCAAGCCAATGAAATATATGAAATACCGAACATGGGCGCCCAATGGCAGTATGCATTGTCCAAAGACTTTGCCCAGATGCCACGCAACGTTCTCAGCAGCAACTGGCTTACACAACGCCTGCCCTGGATGGATACCGCATACCGCCCTTATCTGATCGCCGCCTGTGATATGGCAGATATGCTCATGAAACGTTACTCCTATCGCGACATGATCAAAACCATCTACCTCTCGAATGCGGCGGTAAGGTCCAATGACAGAGGATTCGGCGATTTCATCAACTTACTGTATGGCGTTAACAACGAGCTGTTCCTGCCCGATACGGCTGGTGGATACCGCCTGCTGAAATATGAAGACTACCGGTTGTTAAGCCGGGATGAACTGGAGATGATGTTAAGCTTATTGGACCTGAAGTATAATCACTCCATCAGCAGGATTGTCCGCATCGGCAACAGCCCGGTATTTCCCTTCGAAGGTAGTGGTATCAGTGCCGAACAGGTCAGGCAGTTTCTAGGCAAAGTAGAAGCAGCCATCGGGCAGGTCGATAAGATACGGGAAGAATTTGTTCGCAAACAGGACCAGCTGGAAGCTGCCGGACAGAAAGACTGGGCGTATAATGCCTATAATGTATGGTCTGCTGTATACCAGCTTACTTCTATCTTGGATATACAACCAGGTACCCCCGATATCTTTACTTCCCGGGTAGCAGAGATGAGCCGGGCACTGCACTATACCGGAGAAGTATACGAGATCTATAA